>JBNKHH010000033.1:0-145539 GCA_050290245.1 Silicimonas sp. | reverse complement strand
GTCTTACATAAAGCCCAGTTCGAGACGCGCCTCGTCGGACATCATCTCCATGCCCCAAGGCGGCTCCCACGTCAGTTCGACGTCGACCTGTTTCACACCGGGCAATGGCTCGACTGCATCGGCGACCCAGCCAGGCATCTCGCCCGCGACAGGGCAGCCGGGTGCGGTCAGGGTCATCAGGATGGTAACTTCGTTATCCTCGGTAATCTCGATGGTATAGACTAGGCCAAGGTCGTAGATATTGACCGGAATTTCAGGGTCATAGACCGAGCGGCAGGCCTCGACGATCGACTCGTGAAGCGGATGGTCCGTCGACGAAGGCTTGATCAGCGGTGTGCCTTCCAAGTGTTCCGAAGGTTCGGCAGTCATGATGTGTCCCGATTTGTTGACCGATTATATAAGGATTACGGCATGGGGCGTAAAGGGCAGGCAGCAGGAAATGGGCTGCGGCACACCGGGGCTGGTCTTTTTGCGGCGCGCGTCCTAATCGGGCGCGATGACACAGCGATTTTCATTCGAGTTGGCCGCGACCGACGGCAGGGCGCGGACCGGGACGATGCGGACGCCGCGGGGCGATGTGCGTACGCCCGCCTTTATGCCGGTGGGCACGGCGGCGACCGTCAAGGCGATGCTGCCCGAGAGCGTGCGCGCAACCGGGGCGGATATCCTTTTGGGGAACACCTATCACCTGATGCTGCGGCCGGGGGCCGAGCGGGTGGCCCGGCTTGGCGGATTGCACAAGTTCATGAACTGGGACCGGCCGATCCTGACGGATTCGGGCGGGTTCCAGGTGATGAGCCTGGCGGGCTTGAGGAAGCTGACCGAGGAGGGTGTCAAGTTCTCGTCCCACGTTGATGGCTCCAAGCACATGCTGAGCCCCGAACGGTCGATGGAGATCCAGAGACTTTTGGGCAGTGACATCGTCATGTGTTTCGACGAATGCCCGGCCTTGCCCGCCGATGACGCGGTGGTGGCCAAGAGCATGCGGCTGTCGATGAGATGGGCGCAGCGGTCGCGGGATGCCTTTGGGGATCGGCCGGGTCATGCGCTCTTCGGAATCCAGCAGGGCGGTGTCACCGAGGAGCTGCGCGCCGAGAGCGCCGGGGCGCTGAAAGCGATCGGGTTCGACGGCTATGCCGTCGGCGGGCTGGCTGTCGGCGAAGGCCAGGAGGCGATGTTCGGGGTGCTGGATTATGCGCCCGACATGCTGCCCGCCGACAAGCCGCGCTATCTGATGGGGGTCGGCAAGCCTGACGACATCGTCGGTGCCGTGAAGCGCGGGATCGATATGATGGATTGCGTTCTGCCCTCGCGGTCAGGACGGACGGGCCAGGCGTTTACGCGCCGGGGCGTGGTGAACATCAAGAACGCACGCCATGCGGACGATCCCAGGCCCTTGGACGAGGGATGCACATGCCCGGCGTGTCGTGGCTATTCACGGGCCTATCTGCACCACGTGTTCCGCGCTGGCGAGATGATCTCGGGGATGCTTTTGACCTGGCACAACCTGCAATATTATCAGGACCTGATGGCGGGAATGCGCGCGGCGATCGCGGCGGGCGATTTCGCCGGGTTCGAGGCGAAGTTCCATGCCGAACGCTCCGAGGGCGATATCGAACCGCTCTAGGCCGGGATAGGGGCGGTATCGTCCAGCCAGCCGACGAAACGATGCTGCCAGAGCGTGCCTTGCAGGCGCACAGGCTGGCGATTGAAGGCACCCCTCGGCAGAACCCGGTCGCGCCATCCGCTGGTCTTTTCCCGAACAATCCTGCCGTGCAACAGGCGGCTGATGATCAGGCCGCCAGAGACGACGATGGCGGCGTTCAGCGTGGGCATGGCGAGGATCTTGTACCCGATTGCCGGCTGCGCCAGCACGAAGAACGAGAACAGCAGGCGCGATACCGCTACTGCTTCGACCATGAAGCGCAGGGACGGCAGAAACAGGCAGACCAAGAGTGCGGCGAGTCCCACGACAAGGGCATAGATTGCGCCGATCACGACCGAGGCGTGAACACCTTGGATATCGAGATCGCTGCGCAGGTAGAAGAGCGCCCCGGCAAGGAAAGCGAGTGAAGTGACGAACAACAGACGCCTGCGTTCGAGACAAATAGAAGACCAGAGGCCCTTGAACATTAAACAGGCTCCGCACAGCGGCGCCCCCACAACCATCCCCTCGCTAGAAGCGATTTCCGGCAAAAATTGGGCAAAGTTGTTAATTAATTGTTACGGAAACAAAATTAGCAGCGACGCCGAATTTGCCCGGATTCCCGGAATAATCCCGGCGTGGAATGCCATTTTCCGAAAGGGAGCTTGCCCCCGGCAGGGCGGTTCGGCACAGTGCCAAACCAGAGCAGGTGGTTGAAGCGCCGCAAAGCGCCACCACATATTGAGGCGAAGACCAGGAGAGAACGCTGGCTGCCGACCTTAGGGGCCCGGTTCTCTTGCAGCTAAGGACTGAATATGAACGAACCATTTTCCACGTCGTTTCCGGTGCTCCCGCTGAGGGACATCGTCGTGTTTCCCCACATGATCGTTCCCCTTTTCGTGGGGCGCGAGAAATCAGTGCGGGCGCTGGAAGAGGTCATGCAGGATGACAAGCAAATCCTCTTGTCCAGCCAGATTGATCCCTCGGTGGATGAGCCGACCGAGGACGGCATTTTCGAGGTCGGGGTACTGGCCAACGTATTGCAGCTTTTGAAGCTTCCCGATGGCACCGTGAAAGTGCTCGTCGAGGGCAAAAGCCGTGTGCGCGTGACCGATTACCTCGAGAACGACCAGTTCTTCGAGGCGCACGCCGTGCCGCTGGATGAGGAACTGGGCGATCCTGCCGTTGTCGAGGCGCTGTTGCGCTCGGTCAGCGAGGAATTCGAACGCTATGCCAAGGTCAAGAAGAACGTCCCCGAAGAGGCGCTGAGCCAGGTCGCCGAAGCCAAGGAAGCCTCGAAGCTGGCCGACCTCGTGTCGGGGCACCTGGGCCTTGAAGTCGACAAGAAGCAAAGCCTTCTGGAGACACTTTCGGTCGCCGAGCGGCTTGAGGCCGTTTACGGGCTGATGCAGGGCGAGTTGAGCGTTCTGCACGTTGAAAAGAAGATAAAGACCCGCGTCAAATCCCAGATGGAGCGCACGCAGCGCGAATATTATCTGAATGAGCAGATGAAGGCCATTCAGAAGGAACTGGGCGACGGTGAGGATGGCTCGAACGAGATTGCCGAGCTGGAAGAAAAGATCGCTGCAACGAAGCTGTCGAAAGAGGCCCGTGAAAAGGCCGAGGGCGAGCTTAAGAAGCTGAAGTCGATGTCTCCGATGTCGGCCGAGGCGACGGTTGTGCGCAACTATCTCGATTGGATGCTGGCCATTCCGTGGGGCACGAAGTCCCGCGTGAAAAAGGATCTGAACCGCGCCCAGACAATTTTGGACAACGACCACTATGGACTTGAGAAGGTCAAGGAACGGATCGTCGAGTACCTTGCGGTGCAGCAGCGGTCGAAAAAGCTGAAAGGCCCGATCCTGTGTCTGGTCGGCCCTCCGGGCGTCGGTAAGACGTCCCTGGGCAAATCGGTGGCCAAGGCCACGGGACGCGAATTTATTCGCATCTCGCTTGGTGGCGTGCGCGACGAGTCGGAAATCCGGGGTCACCGGCGGACCTATATTGGCTCGATGCCCGGCAAGATCATCCAGGCGCTGAAAAAGGCCAAGACGACAAACCCGCTCATCTTGTTGGATGAAATCGACAAGATGGGTCAGGATTTCCGGGGCGACCCGGCGTCGGCGATGCTTGAGGTCCTTGACCCCGAGCAGAACGGCACTTTTGTCGATCACTATCTTGAGGTCGAATATGACCTGTCGAACGTGATGTTCCTGACCACAGCCAACAGCTACAACATGCCGGGTCCGCTTTTGGACCGGATGGAGATCATTCCGCTCGCGGGCTACACCGAGGACGAAAAGCGCGAGATCGCAAAGCAGCACCTGATCGACAAACAGGTAAAGAACCACGGGCTGAAGCCCAAGGAGTTCGAGCTGACCGACGAGGCTTTGTCCGAGATGATCCGGACGTACACCCGCGAGGCGGGGGTGCGGAATCTTGAGCGTGAGATTGCCAAGGTGGCGCGGAAGGCTGTGACCAAGATCATCCGCAAGGAAGATGAAAAGGTCACGGTAACACCCGAAAATCTAGAAGATTTTCTGGGTGTGAAAAAGTTCCGCTACGGGCTTGCCGAGAAGGAAGACCAGGTCGGTGTCGTTACCGGGCTGGCCTGGACCAGTGTGGGCGGAGATCTGTTGCAGATCGAAGCGTTGCGTCTGCCGGGCAAGGGCCGAATGAAGACCACAGGCAAGCTTGGTGACGTGATGAAAGAGTCCATCGACGCGGCGTCGAGCTATGTGCGGTCGATCGCACCGAGCATTGGCGTCAAGCCGCCGCAGTTCGACACGATGGACATTCACGTCCACGTTCCGGATGGGGCGACGCCGAAGGACGGGCCGAGCGCCGGTCTGGCCATGGTCACGTCGATCGTCTCAGTTCTGACGCAGATCCCGGTTCGGAAGGACATTGCCATGACGGGCGAGGTTTCGCTGCGCGGCAATGCCATGCCGATTGGCGGTCTGAAGGAGAAACTGCTTGCGGCTCTCAGGGGCGGCATCAAGACTGTGCTGATCCCGGAAGAGAACGAAAAGGATCTGGCCGAGATCCCGGACAACGTGAAGAAAGGGATGGAGATCATTCCGGTCACCCACGTATCCGAGGTCCTTAAGTACGCTCTTGTACGCCAACCCGAACCCATCGAGTGGGATCAGGCAGCAGAGGACGCGGCTGCAGCACAGCGCCTGGCGGCACAGAGCGGGAGCGGTTCGGGCGCGGTTGCGCATTAGTCCAAGCACCAGACATGAGAAAGGCGCCTCGATCAGGGGCGCCTTTTTATTTTTGAGTGGGTCTGTCCGTCACACCAGGTCGAAGATATCCATGAGGTGGTCTTCGGCATCTTCCGGTAGGTTTTCGGCGAAGTTTTCGACCGGAATCATGGGAAGGCCCTCGGGGGCGCCGGGAATCTCAGGAGCCTGAGCGCCATCTTCATGGCCCTCGGCGTGGCTGTTTGCGGGGGGAAGCCCTTCTTGGGCGGGGTTGTCGAAACGTGCCATTTGTGTGTCCTGCTCGGTTTGAATGTCTTTATGCCAAGGAATTTCTCAGGAATTGCGTTCCCGGGCAATATGGATCGTGATGGCCCATTGCCAAATGCACGGAAAGTTGCCGATGGGACTCAGCCTGCCAAGTGGCCACCTGTGCCACTCGGGCGGCTGACCTGACCTCCGCCGACGGGGGCTGCGACACCTGTCGTGCCGGGGCCGGAGGTTGGCATTCCGCGCAAGACCCGCACCGCGAGGTAGGCGAAGGCCTGGGCTTCGAGCATGTCGCCGTCGAGACCGGCGCTTTCCACAGGCTCGACGGGACAATCGGAAAGGCCGGCAATCAGTTCCATCAATCCGGGATTCAGACGCCCTCCGCCTGTGACCAGAATGCGTTCTGGCGGCATCGGGCAATGGTCAAGTCCAAGGGCGATCGCCCCGGCACTGGCAGCGGCCAAAGTGGCAACAGCGTCGGCGGTCGAAAGATGCCCGACAGCATGGCTCCAGTCGGCGAAATCATTTCTATCCAATGATTTCGGCGGCATTTTTGAGAAAAAATGAGAGCCGGACAAAAGCCCTGTCAAAACGTCTTCATGCACGGCACCCGCGCGGGTCAGCGCCCCGTCGACGTCCATTTTCCGGTTGGTCCGCGCCTTGCAGAGATCGTCGATCAGGGCATTGCCGGGGCCGGTATCAAAAGCGAGGCAGGCGCCGGGGGTCTCCGGGCGAGCCTTGCCGGGATCGAGCCAGGTCAGGTTCGCAACGCCGCCGATATTCAGAAAGGCGACCGGTTCTGACATCTCGAGCATCCTGGCGAGCGCGAAATGATAGAACGGCGCCAGCGGTGCACCCTGGCCGCCAAGCTGCATGTCGGCGGTGCGGAAATCCCAGACCACAGGGCGATCCAGCGCCTCGGCAAGAATGCGGCCGTTGCCGATCTGGCAGGTCACGCCGTTGTCGGGCTGGTGCAGGGTGGTCTGGCCGTGAAAGCCGATAAGCTCGGCCTCGGGGAACTCCGAGAGCAACTCGGCATGGGCGATTTCGACCACCTCGGCGGCTGCCTCGACTTCGCGGCCGGAGGTATGGCCGAGAGCGCCGCGCAGCACGTCGCGCTCGGTCTCGGAATAGGGCCGGAAGCCGGTCTCGCCAAAGGCAAGGATGCGGTTACCGTCGGTCTGGAGCATGGCCGCATCGACACCATCGAGCGAGGTGCCCGACATGCATCCCAAAGCCCAGATCGGACCCTCTGTGGACATGGCTTTTCCTTCCCCCGAAGCGCCTTTATAGAGGGCGCGGCTCAACAAGGCCCAGCATAGACGGAAACGCAATGACCTATCATCCTAAATCCGACTTTCTCGCGACGATCATCGAGCGCGGCTTCCTGGCCGATTGCACCGATCTTCAGTCGCTGGACGAAGCTCTGATCAAGGGGGTCGTACCCGCCTATATCGGCTATGACGCCACCGCCAAGTCGCTGCACGTCGGCCATCTGTTGAACATCATGCTTCTGCGCTGGTTCCAGAAGACAGGGCACAAGCCGATCACGCTGATGGGCGGAGGCACCACCAAGGTGGGCGATCCCTCGTTCCGGTCCGAAGAGCGGCCTCTGCTGACGCCCGAGGCGATCGACGACAATATTGCGGGCATGCAGGTCGTGTTTGACCGCTATCTCGATTACGGCGAGGGCGCGAGCGACGCCCTGATGCTGAACAACGCCGAGTGGCTGGACGAGCTGAACTATCTGGAGTTCCTGCGCGACATCGGGCGGCATTTCAGCGTCAACCGGATGCTGTCGTTCGAAAGCGTGAAATCGCGGCTGGATCGCGAGCAGTCGCTGTCCTTCCTCGAATTCAACTACATGATCTTGCAGGCTTACGACTTTCTTGAGCTGAACCGACGCTATGGCTGCCTGTTGCAGATGGGCGGCTCGGACCAGTGGGGCAATATCGTCAACGGGATCGACCTGACGCGTCGGGTGCTGGACAATGAGATTTACGGGCTCACGACGCCGCTCTTGACCACCAGCGACGGGCGCAAGATGGGCAAGAGCCAGGGTGGGGCGATCTGGCTCTCGGAGGCGATGTTGAGCCCATACGAGTTCTGGCAGTTCTGGCGCAATACCACGGACGCGGATGTGGGCCGGTTTCTGAAGCTTTACACCGAACTGCCGGTGGCCGAATGCGACCGGATGGGTGGCCTGGAAGGCTCGGAAATCAACGAGGCCAAGATCCGGCTGGCCAACGAGGTCACGACGCTGCTGCACGGGGCGGAGGCGGCGGCGGCAGCGGAGGCCACGGCGCGCGAGGTCTTCGAGAAGGGCGGCGTCGGGGACGATCTGCCGACACTGGAGCTGACCGCGGAAGAGGTCGGCGACGGCATTTCGGCAGCGCAGCTGATCGTGCGCTCGGGTTTGGCCAAGTCCGGCAAGGACGCCAAGCGGCTGATCGCCGAGAATGGCGCGCGTATCGACGACGCGCCACTGACCGATGCGGGACGGATGTTCGCAGCAAGTGACCTGACCTCGCCGGTAAAACTTTCGGCGGGCAAGAAGCGCCATGCGCTGGTGAAGCTGGCGGACTGAGGAACCGGGGCGCCGCCCCGGACCCCGGGATATTTTTTTTGCCAAGAAGAATAGCAATTTGGTTTGAATTGCCGGAGGTGGTGCGGAGTCTAGCCGCGCCAGCCCCATGCCTCGGCACGAGCAAGGCAGGCGCCCGCGTTTTCCATGGCGGAATAGGTGCCGAGGCCAAGGAGGCTGGTTGCGGCGGCGGCATGGCCAAGTCGGAGGCAGTCGGCATCGGGCAGGTCGCGGTGCCGGCCGAGAAAGAATCCGGCGGCAAATGCGTCGCCCGCGCCGTTGGCGCCGATGATCTCGCGGTCGGGAACATTGACTGAGGGGACGTGGACCGCCGTTTCTCCGGGGCGGATCAGCAGCGCGCCACGGGTGAAATGCACCACGCAAAGTTCGACCGAGCCGAGAGCGCAGGCCTTGCGGGCGGCCTGTTCACAGGCGGCGAGGTCCGTCGTGCCGTCGGGGAGGGTTTGATGTTCGGTCAGGGCTCCGATTTCGAAATCGTTCACCACCAGCGTGGTCAGGTGCGGCAGGCAGGGCAGGACGATCTGGCGGAGGCGCTCGGGGACGACGGAGACCAGTTCCAGGTTGGTTTCCATTCCGACGGCGCGGGCGGCCTTCAGCGTGGTCACCCAGCCGTTTTCGTCATCATTCCAGCGGGCGTCCATGGTCTTGTGGATACCGGGCAGGCCAAGGTGCAGGACCCGGGCCGTTGTCGTGGAAAAGTCGAAGTGGTCGGGACAGAGGTCGTCCGCCACGCCGAGGGATGTAATGTGGGTCCTGAGACCGCTTTCGAGAGATTGATAGGCATCGGTGACCTGGGTTTGCGCGCCGGGCAGGATCGTCAGACCGTCGATGATACCGTGGTCACGGGCCACGGCGCGAAGGTAGTGGCCGTCGGTGTCGTCGCTGATCACGCCCTGTGTTTCGACCGGAACGCTGTTGTCCAGACGTTTGATGTCGCAGGCGAAATTGCAACCGTTGCCGCCGCCCGACAGTTCCTTGCCGCTGACGCGGGCGACGGTGTCTTCGCGCGGCCAGTGGCCAATGGTCAGATTGCGGTCGAGGCACCATGTGCCCGCGGTCAGAAAGCCCCGGCGGTTCATGGTCTCAGGCCATGTGCGCCCTGAGGAGTGGATCGGTCAGGTCAATGTCGTCCTGGAGCGGGCGCTGCGGTGTGATCCCGGCCTTTGTCAGGTCATCGTGATAGGCCTTTGTGCCGTCTTCCGAGGTCAGGCCCTCTTCCAGAACGCGACGCATCGCCTTGACCATCAAGACCGAGTTGTCGGCGTAGTAGATCTTGCGCCCGAAGAGCGCGACGCGGGCACCGTACTTCTCTGCCTGCTTGATCAGTTCGAGGCAGTCGCGCGTCGTGCCGGCCGAACCGCCAAGAATGCCGAAGATCAGGTTCTCGGGATCGTAGGAGGCGATTTCCTCGGTGGCCGCTGGCCCGTTATAGGCGGCTTTCAGGAAAATCGGGCGGTCATGGTGCGACATTCCGGCGAGGCAACGCGCGATGGCGTCGTTGTTGAAGGCCCAGAAGTCGGGGGTGTTGACCTCGGTCTGTGGGTTGAAGACTTCGAGGAAGTGGCGCACGCCCGCGCCCTGGGCCTCGATCGCGAAGCGGTTGTAGGCTTCGAGCGTGGCAGCGTCGCGGGCAAGATCGTTGTAGAAGGTGATGGCATAGAGGCCGAGGTCGGCCACGGCGCGGGCGCGCGGCAGGCGGGCGGTTGAAAACGGCAGAGCCGGTTCGGAGGTATAGGTGCCGCTCCGCATGTTCCAGATATCGGAGGCGTCGTTGAGGCGGACCGCGGGCGTAACCTGGGTTCGGGCAAAGACACCGTCGCGGATCAGGATCTCGGCTGTCGACAATGACATCAGCATGATGTCCACGAGATCAGAACGCGTGACCGCAACCATGTCGTCGCGGTAGGCCCGCAGCGGTTTCCAGCGGCCCGACGCGTCCTTGCCTGGCGTCTGCATACCGAAGGCCATGTCGCCGTCCTTGGCGTCGGCGATGATGAAGTCCTTGGAGGTGTAATGACCTTCGCGGATGGCGGCGAGTTTGCGGTCCAGGCGCTTTTGCATACGGTGCAGGATCCTTTCGGCCTTGGGCGTGTCTTCTATTGCCGGACCTCGGTGAGTGTTTCACGCTCTGAGCCCCCGTGACGGGCTGGTCTGGCGATCTTCGGATGAGCCTAGAGAGCGTCAGCTTGGGGCGCGAGTCAAGGCGCTGACATCGCGTGCAAGGCAAGATCGGCCGGCCGCGCGGGCCTTTTCGTTTCCCGCGATCCGGTCTAAGCGGGAGGCATGTATGAGGTATCATCTCTTGGCGATCTTTACGGGTCGGATTTCGATACGATCATCGACGTGCGCGCGCCGTCGGAGTACGCCGAGGATCACGTTCCCGGAGCCATCAGCCTGCCGGTTCTGTCCGACGAGGAGCGCGCTCGGGTCGGCACGATCTATGTTCAGGAAAGTCCATTCCTCGCGCGCAAAATCGGCGCGGCGCTTGTTGCGCGCAATGCGGCGGACCATATCGAGGGCCCCCTGGCAGAAAAGGATGGGGGTTGGCGGCCGCTGGTCTATTGCTGGCGGGGCGGGCAGCGGTCGGGATCATTTGCCTCGATTCTGAGCCAGATTGGCTGGCGCACCGAGGTGGTGAAGGGTGGCTATCAGCGGTATCGGCGGTTGGTGGTGCAACGTTTGTACGACGATCCCATGCCGACTCGGGTGATCCTTCTGGACGGCAACACCGGCACGGCCAAGACCGAGGTTCTGGCCCATCTGGCCGAACGGGGCGTGCAGGTGATCGACCTTGAGGGGCTCGCGAACCATCGCGGCTCGGCCCTGGGTGGGCGCGGCGAACAGCCCAGCCAGAAGTTGTTCGAAACTCGGCTTGCGGCGGCCATCGACGCGCTTGATCCCGAACGTCCCGTGGTGGTCGAGGCCGAGAGCAGCAAAGTCGGTACCCTGGGCGTTCCGCCGAGCCTGTTCAAAGCGATGAAGGCGGCCGAGAGGATCGAGATTTCGGCGCCGGTCGCGGCGCGGGCGCGGTATCTGACGCGGGCCTATCGCGATTTGGTCGAAGACCGCCTGGCACTTGAAGAACGGTTGGATCGGCTGGTGAAATTACAGGGCCGAGAGCGGGTAGAGGCCTGGAAAGCCCTTGCAACGGCGGGGTCCCATGCGGAACTGGCCGAGGAACTGATCTGCGGGCATTACGATCCGGGCTATCGCAAGGTGCGGGCGCGCATTGGCGGGACGACGGTTCAGGTCGTCGAGGCCGCCGCCTTGGAGCCGGGTGACATTGAGGCGCTGGCCGACCGGGTGGCCGCGTTGGTCAACGCGCGGTCAGGGTGACGGCGCCTTTCGGGGTCATCTGGCCGACCAAGGCGGCCTCGTGGCCCATGTCCCGGAGTTTGTCGCGCGTCGCCTCGGCCGTGTCGGCCGGGACGGCGGCGAGGAGGCCTCCGGCGGTCTGAGGGTCGAACAGGAGCGTGCCGATCGGCGTCTCGGCCAGTGTGGCCGACACGGCGGCGCGGTTTCCGGCCCAGATCGAAGAGCGGACGCCCTGGGCCGCGAGGTCGACGGCACCGGAAAACGTCGGGATAGCGGCGAGGTCGAGGGCGGCGGAGAGGTTTGAAGCCTCGGCCATGCGGGCGAGATGACCGGCAAGGCCAAAGCCCGTGACGTCGGTCATTGCGTGGGCGGTGTCCGCAAGGAGCCGGGCGGCGTCGCCCTGCGGTCTGTTCAGGACGGCGAGGGCCGCGGCGATGTCATCGCCTTTGGCTTTCAGTTCCATCTCGGCAGCAAACAGAGTGCCCGAGCCGATGGGGCGGGTCAGGATGAGGGCGTCGCCCGCCTGTGCCCCGGCGAGCGTCAGAGGTCGCCTGGCCGCGATGCCGGTGACGGTGAAGCCGATGACGAGTTCCGCGCCTAGCGTGGAGTGCCCGCCGGCGATGGTGGCGTGTTCGGCAGCGAAGACTTCGGTCGCGGCGGTCATGATTTCGGACAGCCACTCGGCCTGCATAGGCCCGGCCATCCGCGGCAGGCTGATCTGGGCCAGCACAGCCTGTGGCGCGGCGCCCATGGCCCAGACATCGCCAAGGGCGTGGAGCGCGGCGATGCGGGCCATGGTGTAGGGGTCGTCCCAGAAGGCGCGGAGATGGTCGGTGGAAATGACCTGGCGGGACTTGCCAAAGTTCAGGACGGCGGCGTCGTCTCCGGTCCCGGTTTCCACATCAGCACGCGGCGTCTGGGGCAGGGTGTCCAGCACGCCGGACAGAATATCGGGGCCGATCTTTGCGCCGCAACCGCCGCAGAGCGGCTTGGGGCCGAGCGCCTCGGCCGTGCCGCGCGCGACTTCGACCGGCAGGGGCGGCGGCGCCATCGGTGCGAGGTCGGCGAGATTGTCCATGAAGCGCCGGTCGATACGGTCTTTCCATCTCCAGGCCCAGGCACCGCCGATGGAGCGGTTCCACTTGTCGGCCAGCGCGGCTTTGCGCCCGAGCGAGATCAGTTTCAGGTAGTGGGCCTGGGGGCGGAAGGCGGCCAGGGGCTTGTCCTGGAGCGCGGCCCGGATATTCCTCGTCAGCACCGGGGCGGCGCGCACGGCAAAGACGCCCGCCTTGGGGCGCGGGGCGTGGCTGAGGTGCGCGCAATCTCCGGTGGCGAATATTGCTGGGTCAGATGTTTGCAGGGTTTCGCCGACGGTCAGGTAGCCGTCGGTGAGCGCGAGGCCGGTCTCTGACAGCCATCGGAAGGGGCGCGCGCCTGCCGAGCCGACGGTCAGGGCCGAGGGAAGGGCGTCTCCGGTCGAGAGGGCGACATGATCGGCGGCGACCTCTGTTACTTTCGTATGTTCCAGCAGGTCGATGGATTGGCGCGCAAGTTCGTCGCGCAGACGTCGGGCGGTGGCGTGGGCGATGCCGCTGAGGGCCGTATCGGATTCGATGACGGTAACCTTGCCACGCCCCTTGAGCGCGTAGGCCATGGCAAACGCCAGTTCGACGCCCGCGACACCGCCGCCGATGACGGTGACGGGACCGGCCTGTCCGGCGAGATGAGCACTCCAGCGGCTCGCAAAGGGGCCGAGGGGTTTGGCGGCGATGCCATGGTCGGAGAAGCCCGGCAATTCGGGCATCGCAGAGGTGATGCCGACGTCGATCGAGGCGAGGTCATAGCGGATTGGTGGGTGGCCATCCAGGGTGATGCGCCTGTCGGTGCGGTCGATGCCAGTGGCGCGCCCAAGGATTATGCGGGCACCGGCGAAACGGGCAAGGCGGACAAGGTCGATTTCCAGGTCGTCGCGCCCGTAGTGGCCCGCGACGAAGCCCGGCAGCATCCCGGTGTAGGGCGCGGTTGCGGCAGGGTTGATCACGGTCAGCCGCGCGCCTGGAAGCGGGTTCATGCCCCACATGCGCAAGAGGAGGGCGTGTGTATGGCCCCCGCCAATCAGGACGACGTCTTGCGCAAGCGGAAGGGATGGCATCTGCATGGGATTACCTAAGGGCTTCGCGGGGTGCCCTGCAATGGGGTTGCACCGTCCTTGGCGTCGCGGCTGGTCCTGAGCGACGCCTAATCCGTGAGGTAGCCGCTCATTTCGAGGTAACCGATACCGGCGTGGGTTCCGGTGACCGCCACGGGGCCTTCCCAGTAGGGAATGAGAGTGTCCATCCAGCTGTCG
Source organism: Silicimonas sp. (assembly GCA_050290245.1). Classification (GTDB taxonomy): domain Bacteria; phylum Pseudomonadota; class Alphaproteobacteria; order Rhodobacterales; family Rhodobacteraceae; genus JBNKHH01. The sequence goes on along the minus strand of JBNKHH010000033.1, from coordinate 132,154 downwards.
TCGCGCAGTGCCTCGACGCGAATGGCGAGGCCGAATTCGGGCAGGGTAACGTGCCAGGCGACGGGGATGTCGCGGTTTGCCACCCGTGCCGTACGGGCCGGGGTCATCGCGAGTTGACCGTTTCCGAGCGGCGTCGGGGTGCCGTTCGGGGCGATCCAGGTGCCAACCGTGTAGGGCGGCGCTGTTTCGTCGCGCAGACGGTAACCCATGAGTTTTTCACCCGTGTCCAAGTGGAGCGAGATCCAGTCCCAGCCGGTTTGGGTCTGGCTGAGGGGTTGGGTCGACCATTCGCGGTCGAGCCAGCCCTGGCCGGTGACCTGTACGATCTGGTCGGGAAGGGTGATGGATCCGGAGACTGTGTAGAACGGTTGGGAGTAGTAGTGGCTGGACTGGCCGGTTTCGGATTTGACCGAGTAACCTTTGTCGCCTTGCGGCACGAAGGGGTGGTCGGTTGCCAGGGTAAGGTCATAGGCGAAGTCGGTTCCCTGAGCGGACAGCGTGATATTGTTCAGAACTTCGCCCGCCATGCGCCACTCGTCGATGAAGGCTTCAAAGGGTTCGGATGTGACGCCCGCCTGGCCCGTGCCGCCCCGCGCAAGGCGTTCGGTGTGGTGGTGACGGTCGGGCGTCGAAAGGGCAGCGTGCCCCATCCAGGCCTGGTCCCCGGGCGCGCCCGTGGGGGCGAGGGCATTGCGGAACAGCGTCCACTGGATGCCGTATGGCGTGCCGGTTGCGTCGGTCAGGTTGGCGGTGATGTACCACCATTCGATACGGAAGTCCGGATGTGCCCCGAAGTCGGAGGGAAAAGTGAATTGCGTTTCGGGGTCCGGCAGGCTGTAGCCCTCAGTGGAGGAACCGAGACCTGCGAAGCCCTGGGCCAGGGCTGTGAAAGGCCAAAGCAGGGCCAGGAGAGCCAAGGCCTTAACGTTCATGGGTGAAAACCCGGATCAGGTCGGCCGGCGGGCGTTTGGCCAGTTGGCGGGCGGGCCAGGCGCTGGCGAACGTGGCGGCAGCCAGCGATAAAAGGCCGAGCCAGAGCCAGTCGCCCGGAAAGATGTGCAGGGGGAGGCGCCAGCCAAAGGCCTCGACGTTGATAACGTTGAGGAGGACCCAGGCAAGGCCGAGCCCGACCGGCAAGGCCAGGGCGAAGGTCAGAGCGGCAAGGATCAGCGCGCGCAACAGTTCGATTTTCGCCAGCGTGGCGCGGGTCAGACCAAGCGCCCAGAGCGGGGCGAGTTGGGGCAGGCGCATTGAAGCGAGTGTCAGGAGGCTGGTGAGGATCGCGATGGCTGCCACGCCAAGGGTCAGCACGTTGAGGGCGGCTGTTACGGCGAAGGTGCGTTCGAAGATAGCGAGGCTGAAGGCCTTGAGCGCAGCTTGGTCGGTGATGTTGTCGGGTGACAGGCCGAAGTCGTCGATAAGCGCAGTTCTCAGGGCGTCGCGGTCTTCGGGCGCGGCCAGGATGCCGAAATCTCGGCGGTCGGTCTCGGGGTATCGTTCGAGAAGGACCGGCAGGGGCAGGACGACCTGGCCGAGCGGGTTGCCGTAGTCGCTATAGATGCCGAGGATTTCGGTCTCCCATCCGTCGGGGAGGGGCAGGGTGTCGCCGGGGCTGAGGTCGTGGCGCGTGGCAAGTTGTTCGTTGATCAGCGCTCCCTCGCCCTCGTTGAGCATCTTCCAGGTGTCGGGAAGCGCATCGAGAAGGGGCCAGTTCTCGGAATAGACCGGGTGATCGACAACGCCGTAGATCTGGGCCGGGTCACCGAGAACCTCGGCGCGGACGTCCCAGATGGGCAGAACGGCCTCCGCGCGGGGAGAGAGAAAGGCCATGAGAGCGGGGGCGTCGGCCGGGTCTTCGACGGTGACGTAAATGTCCGAGACCAGCCGCTGATCGAGCCAGCCGGTGAAGGTCAGGCGAAAGCTTGCGACCATGGTCGTGACGCCGATGTTGGTGGCAAGTGCGAGAAGCAGCGCCATCAAAGCCAGTGAAAGACCCGGCAATTGCTGACGGGTGTCGGCCCAGAACCATTGCGGCACGGGCGCACGAGCGAGGCCGGCGGCGGCGCGGAGCAAGAGGCCGAGCAGGCTGGGCAATGCGAGGGCGGCGGCGAGAAGCGCACCGCCAAGAAGGAGGAAGCCGCCGAGAAGGCCGCCGATGGCCTTCAGGCCCAAGGCGGCGAAGACGGCGCAGGCCGCGGCAAGTGCGAGCTGACGTCGGGCGGTGGCTGCGTCGACCATGGCCCCGGCCCGGGGCCGGGCCGGGGCGAGAGGCGGCATGCGGGCGATGCGTGCCAGGCTTGTGGCCGAGGCGGCGGCGGTGCCGAGACAGGCGATGGCAATTCCCGAAAGCCACCACGCCGGCGAAAGCGTCAGCGCACCGTCAACGGTGGCTCCGTAGAGACCGGAAAGAGTGGCGGCAACGTCCGGCAGGAGGGCAGCGGCGATGACATACCCAAGTGCGATGCCGATTAGCCCGGCGACAGCAGCGAAGATCAGCAGTTCGAGGGCGAGGAGGATCACCAGGGTCTGGGCGGGCACACCGAGGGCGCGCAGGGTCCGCAGCGTCGGGCGGCGTTGTTCGAAGGCAAGGCCGACGGCGCCGTTGACGATGAAAAGACCCACGGCGAAGGACAGGAGGCCGAAGGCAGTCAGGTTCAAATGAAAGCTCTCGGTCAGGCGGCCAAGGTCCTCGGCGGTTTCGGGAGCGTTCACTTCAAGGTCGGGTGCGATCTGGTCAAGGGGCGGTTGGCGCAAGGGTTGGTTCTTCAGAAGGAGAAGGCGGGAATAGCCCTTTGTGCCGGTGATTTGCTGCGCCGTTGCGATATCGGTCAGTGCGATGCCGGGGGCGAGACTGTCGCGCGGCAGGACGATGAAGCCTGCGTTTTCGAGGCGCGGGGCGGTGGCCGGGTTGGCGACGAGCGTCAGTTTGCCGGGGTCGATCCCAACCGTCTCGGCGGGGCTGAGGCTTTGGCCTCCTCCGCGCGACGCAGTAAAAGGGTCAAGTCCCATGAGGCGGACGCGCGCTCCTTCGGTCCTGATCCAACCGTCGATCACGGGGCTGACGAGCCAGCCCGCGCGTCGGAGCGCAATGAACTGAGCATTGGTTACCGGGGCACCGGACGGGCTGGCAAGATCGGAAAGACCGCCCGCGCCGAGAGTGTCTGCGGCGGTGGCGTAGCTCTTGCGGGCCTCGGCGTTGATGGCCTGCACGCCGGACAGAAGTGCGGTGGCGAGCGCAAGCCCCAGGATCAGCGTGGCGAGTTGAAAGGGTTTGCGTCGCCAGTGGGAAAGGAGGGCAAGAAGCGCAGCGCGGATCATGCCAGGTGGCCACGGCTGAGATGAAGGTGGCGGTCGGTTCTATTTGCGAGTTTTGCGGAATGGGTTGCGATCAGGAGGGCGGTGCCGTGGTCGCGGGCAAGGCGCAATAGCAGGGCAAAGACCGCATCGCCGGTGTCCTCGTCCAGGTTGCCGGTGGGCTCGTCGGCCAGAAGAAGGCGCGGCTCGGCCGCGACGGCGCGGCCGATGGCGAGGCGTTGTTGCTGCCCGCCGGAGAGGTCTTCGGGGTATTTTTCGAGGTGGTCCACGAGACCGAGGGCTTCGGCGATGGTTTCGGTCTCGGGTCTCTTACCAGCCAGCCGGGCCTGGAAAGCAAGGTTCTGGGCGACTGTCAGCGAGGGGATCAGATTGAACTGTTGGAAGACGATACCAACGGTGGTGCGTCTGAGGGCTGCGCGCCCGGCATCGTTTTGGTTCGTGATCTCGACACCGTCGATGGTGACGCTGCCGCTGTCGCATGGTTCAAGTCCGGAAATGATATGGAGGAGAGTCGATTTTCCCGAGCCGCTTTCTCCTGTGAGGGAGACGATTTCACCGGCCTCGAGGGTCAGGGACAGGCCATCCAGAATGGTGACAGGGCCGCGCGGGCCGGGAAAGGTCTTTCGGATGTCGCGGGCATCGAGAAGCATGGGCGTAATGTAGACCGGTCAGGTGGAAATTCACGAGGCGAAAAGACACGTCGTGGCAGAGTTTGGTCTTTCGACTCGGGGCGGGTGTTTTTAAGGTGTCGTCATGAGCACGCCCCCCAAGTTCATTCACCTGCGCCTTCATACCGAGTATTCGCTCCTGGAAGGGGCGGTGCGGCTGAAGAAGCTGCCTAGTCTTTGCGCGGACCTGGATATGCCGGCGGTCGCGGTGACGGATACCAACAACATGTTCTCGGCGCTGGAATTTTCGGTGTCGGCCCTGGGCGCTGGTGTTCAGCCGATCATCGGTTGCCAGGTCGATGTGGCTTATCATGAGGCAACGCCGGGCGAGAAACCGGTCCGGCCTGCGCCAGTGGTTTTGCTGGCGCAGACGCGCGCGGGCTACGAGAGCCTGATGAAGCTGAATTCGTGCCTTTACCTGCGCGAAGCGGATTGGCCCCATGTCACCCTGGAAGATCTAGAGCAGTATGCCGAGGGTCTGATCTGCCTGTCGGGCGGGCCGGACGGGCCGGTTGGGCGGCTTTTGAGACAGAACGCGCGCGGCAAGGCCGAGGCGCTGGTCCAGCGGCTGTCCGAGATTTTCCCCGACCGGCTGTACATGGAGTTGCAGCGTCATCCGATGGAGACGGGTCAGTTGCCTGAAGCCGAGCAACTGAGCGAGCGGCCCACAATCGAGATGGCCTATGCGATGGACTTGCCTTTGGTCGCGACCAATGACGTCTATTTCCCCAAGCCCGACATGTACGAGGCGCATGATGCGCTGATCTGTATCGCCGAGGGTGCCTATGTCGATCAGCAGGCCGAAAGGCGGCGGCTGACGCAGCAGCATTTTTTCAAGTCGCCGACCGAGATGGCAGCCTTGTTTGCCGATCTGCCTGAGGCGTTGGAAAATACTGTCGAGATCGCGCGGCGCTGTGCCTTTGCGGTGGCCCGCCACGACCCGATCCTGCCGAAGTTCGCCGATGATGAGGTCGAGGAGTTGCGCCGCCAGGCCAAGGAGGGGCTGGATGCGCGCCTTGCCGTTATCGAGCCGGCAGGTCCGCGCGAGGATTATGATGCGCGGTTGGAATTCGAGCTGGGTATTATCGAGGGGATGGGGTTTCCCGGTTATTTCCTGATCGTTGCGGACTTCATCAAGTGGGCCAAGGATCACGACATTCCGGTGGGGCCGGGGCGGGGATCGGGCGCAGGCAGCCTGGTGGCCTATGCGCTGACCATCACCGATCTGGATCCGCTGCGCTATTCGCTTCTGTTCGAGCGCTTCCTGAACCCAGAGCGTGTCTCGATGCCCGACTTCGATATCGACTTTTGTATGGACCGGCGGGAAGAAGTGATCCGCTATGTTCAGGAGAAATACGGTGCCGACAAGGTCGGGCAGATCATCACATTTGGTGCCCTGTTGTCCAAGGCAGCCGTCAGGGACATTGGCCGGGTCTTGCAGATGCCTTACGGGCAGGTGGACCGCCTGTCCAAGCTGATCCCGGTCGAGGGCGTCAAGCCCTTGTCGATCGAGAAGGCGCTGGCCGAAGAGCCTCGCCTTCGCGAAGAAGCGCGCGCCGAGGAAGTGGTCGACCGTCTGCTGACCTATGGCCAGCAGGTCGAAGGCCTGCTCAGAAATGCCTCGACCCACGCCGCCGGTGTCGTGATCGGTGACAGACCGTTGGACGAACTGGTGCCGCTTTACCGAGATCCGCGCTCCGAGATGCCGGCAACCCAGTTCAACATGAAGTGGGTGGAACAGGCGGGGCTGGTCAAGTTCGACTTTCTCGGACTGAAGACGCTCACTGTGATCCAGAACGCCATTGAACAGATCCTCGGCGGCGGGCGGCAGTTGCACGAAGCTGCCGACGGCACACGGCTATATGACCCCGAGCCGGGGACCGAAAACGACATCGGTCTGATCCCTCTGGACGATGAAAAGACCTATGACCTTTATACCCGCGCAAAGACGGTGGCGGTGTTCCAGGTGGAAAGCTCGGGCATGATGGACGCGCTGAGGCGCATGAAGCCGACCTGCATCGAAGACATCGTTGCGTTGGTTGCACTCTATCGTCCGGGTCCGATGGAAAACATTCCGCAGTATTGCGATGTGAAGAACGGACGCGCGGAACGCGAACGGCTGCACCCTTCGATCGACCACATTCTGGACGAAACACAGGGCATCATCGTTTACCAGGAGCAGGTGATGCAGATCGCACAGGAGATGGCCGGCTACAGCCTTGGTGGCGCCGACCTTCTCAGGCGCGCCATGGGTAAGAAGATTCAGGAGGCGATGGACGCCGAACGGCCGAAATTCATCGCAGGTGCCAAGGAGCACGGCGTCGATGACAGGAAGGCGCTCGAGGTCTGGAACCTGCTGGACAAGTTCGCCAACTATGGTTTCAACAAGTCCCACGCCGCCGCCTATGCGGTGGTCAGCTATCAGACTGCCTGGCTGAAGGCCAATCATCCGGTGGAGTTCATGGCAGGGGTCATGAACTGCGATATCCACCTGACGGACAAGCTGGATACCTATGCCAACGAGGTGCGGCGGGGTCTTGAGATCGAGATTGTGCCGCCCTGCGTGAACCGGTCCGCGGCGCGGTTCTCGGTCGCGGATGCCAAGCTGGTTTATGGCCTTGGCGCACTGAAAAACGTCGGCCTTGAAGCCATGCGGCTGATCACCGAGGCGCGGGGCGCGACGCCTTTCGTCAGCATCTTTGATTTCGCCCGCCGGGTCGATTTGAAACGGGTCGGAAAACGGCCCCTGGAGATGCTGGCGCGTGCCGGGGCGTTCGACGAGCTCGACCCGAACCGGCGGCGGATCTTCAACTCGCTCGATGCACTTTCGGCCTATTCGGCGGCCATCCATGAACAGCGGGCCTCGGCGCAGGTCTCGCTTTTTGGCGAGGCGGGCGACGATCTGCCCGAGCCACGTTTGTCGCCGGTCGAGGACTGGCTGGCGAACGAGCGGCTGGCCGAGGAACAGGCCGCGATCGGCTTTTATCTGTCGGGCCATCCGCTGGACGATTACGCCGTGGCGCTTAAACGCAAGGGAATGCTCACGCTCGCCGAATTGGAGGCCAAGGCCGAGCGGGACGGTGCGGCGGTCAGCCGCGTGGGTGTCATCGTGACGGGCCTGCAGGAACGCAAATCGGGGCGCGGCACCCGGTTTTTCCGCATGAATATCTCGGACCCGACCGGGCAGGTCTCGGGCATGGCTCTGTTCCCCGACGATTTCGAAAAAACCCGCAAGGTTTTCGAAGAAACCCACCAGGTGCTGATGACGCTTGAGGCGAGGTTCAACGAAGGCCAGTTTGATCCGATTGCGCGCTCGGTTTCACCCATTGAAGGTGCAATTGCTCAGGGCGTTGCGGCGGGGCTGAACGTGATGATCGACGCGCCGGACGCGGCCGGGCTGATCCAATCGGTGCTGAACCGTTTCCGCGAAGATGGTTCGACAAAGATGCGCGGGCCGGTACGTATCACGGCGCTGAACGTGCCCTTGCAGGATACGGTCCAGGACGTCCCCGTTGACATCGGAGACGGTTGGCCGGTTTCACCCCAGATCAAGGGAGCGCTGAAATCTCTGCCTGGCGTCGTCGAAGTTCAGGAAATGGCCTGACGCTCTATTTCGGCGCCAATTCACCGAACTGGCCGCGGTTGAAAACCAAAGCTGCACCTTCGGCGCGCGTCACCTGCAGCACGCGACCGACCACGATGACATGGTCGCCGGCGTCATGGACTGCGTGTCGGGTGCAGTCGAACCGCGCGAGCGCCGCGCCAATCTGTGGTACGTCGTGGTCGTCTGCCTGCCAGTCGAGCCCGTCAAAGGCCAGTCCGTCGCGCGCGAACGCAAGACCGATATCTTGTTGATCTGCGGCCAGGACGTGGATAGCGAAATGCTCGGCGGCGATGAAAGCGTCATAGCGCGACGAGGATTTTGCCGGGCACCAGAGCACAAGCGGCGGATCCAGCGAAACCGAGGAAAAGCTGTTTGCTGTGATCCCGAGTGGCCCCAGCGGCGACGCACAGGTCACAACTGTCACCCCTGTGGTGAAGGTGCCATAGGCGTCCCGCAGGGCGCGGTGCGTGTCGGGGCCGGGGACAAACTGGGTCATGTCACGCGACTTCGCGTCCCAAGGCAGCGGTGTAGAGCTCGAACCAGGTCTGGCGGTCGATTCTGACGGACAGGCCCTCGCCGAGTCGTGCAATCCTTTCCAGAGAATTCGTGCCCATAACCGGCAGGATGCCTGACGGATGGGCCAAGAGCCAGGCAGTGGCCATGGCTGCCTCGTCCACGCCGTGATCGGCGGCAATCCGCGAAAGCGTCTTCCGCAGGTTGGCTGTTGCCGGGTTCGCGGCGTCAAACAGTGCGCCGCCGCCCAGGGGAGACCAGGCCATCGGCGGGATCTCGTGTTCCTGGAGGAAGGTGAGATCACCGTTCACCAGCGCTTCGTGCGCAGTCAGGCTGATCTCGATCTGGTTGGTGGCCAGTGGCGTCTCCATGGCCGATTGCAACAGGCTGAAATCCCAGGGGCGGAAATTCGACACGCCGACGGCGCGCACCTTACCCGAGGCGACCGCCTCGTCCAGCGCGGCCCCGGTCTCGTTGTGGTCCATCAGGGGATCGGGGCGGTGGATCAGCAAAAGGTCGATGCGATCGGTGGCCATTTCGGACAGCGAGGTGTCGATCGAGCGGCGGATGTGATCGGCCGAAGTGTCATAGTATTTGACCCGCGCATCGGCGTAGCGGCCGACAGGTGCAACGATATCGCATTTCGTGACGATCTCGATCTGGTCACGCAGCGCGGGCGCCTGTTTCAGGCAGGCACCCAACAAGGCTTCGGCACTATAGCCGCCATAGATGTCGGCCTGGTCGATTGTCGTGATGCCCTGAGCCAGGCAGGTCTCGATCTTGGCCTGGATATGAGCGGGCGAAGTGTCAGCGTCGTCGCCGACACGCCACATGCCGTAGACGATGCGGCTAAAGGCAATGTCCTTGGTGATCTGGATACGATCCATCAGCGGCGCTCTCCGTTGCCGAGCGGGGTCGGCGGTGTCATGTCGGGCACGCGGCCATAGACATGGGGCAGCGAGCAGGTGTTCAACTGCGGCAATACCTTTGATCCGAAGGATTTGCACTCGCCGATATGGGGGTAGCCCGAGAAAATGAAAGCGCGGATGCCCATTTTCCGGTAGGTCTCGATCTCGGACAGCACCTGGTCGGCAGAGCCGACCAAGGCGGCGCCGCAGCCCGAGCGGGCGCGTCCCACTCCGGTCCAGAGGTGCGGTTCGACGTAGCCGAACTTGTCGGCAAGTTCGCGTGCGCGGGCCTGGTGGCTAACGCCGAGCGAGCCGGAATCATGGGCGCGTTCGCGCACAAGCCGGCCGTATTCGTCGTCAAGCCTGGACACCAGGTGATCGGCGTACTCGCGCGCCTCGGCCTCGGTGTCTCGCACGATGACATGGACTCGCAGGCCATAGTCCAGCGTACGCCCATGCCTTTCTGCCGCGGCATTCACCGCCTTCATGCGCTCGGCGATCTGGTCCTTGGGTTCGGGCCACATCAGGTAGACGTCGCAATGTTCGCCGCAGAGGTCCAGCGCGGCGGGGGAATAGCCGCCAAAATAGAGGAGCGGGCCGCCGTTTTGTTGGTAGGGTTTGGCGGGATCGGTGGTGAGGCCCTCGAAATTGTAAACCTCGCCCTTGAAATTGATCTCGTCCTGGGTCCATGCCTGTTTCAGGACTTGCACCACCTCGCGCGACCGTTGGTAGCGGAAGGCACTGTCGGCAACTTCGCCGGGGAAATCCGACGAGATGATGTTCACCGTCAGTCGCCCCTTCAGCATGTGATCCAGCGTCGCGATGGTGCGCGCCAGCATGATCGGCTGCATCTCGCCGCAGCGCACGGCGGCAAGCATGTTGATCCTTTCGGTCAGGGGTGCCATGCCGGCGACGAAGGACAGCGTGTCCTGGCCCACTTGGTACGAGGACGGGCAGAGGATGTTGCGGAAACCCTGGGCTTCGGCCTCAAGAACGATGTCGCGGCAATGCTCGAACGAGGAGCGCAATGCACCGTCGGGCACTCCGAGAAATTCATAGTCGTCTGAACAAAGCGCCGAGAACCAGCTGACTTCGACGGCATCGAGATCGGGCGAGGTGATGGGGACTATGGTCATGGTGGATCCTCGGGTGGGAATTTTGTTTTGGGTAGCATCGGAAAGGCCTTGCATCAATAGTGGATCAATTTAGAAAGTCGTCATGGCTCAGGACACCACCGCTCTTCCGAAATACGTGCAGCTTTCCGAGATGCTGATCCGCGAGATCGCGGCCGGACGGCTGATGGATGGCGAGCGTTTGGCGCCCGAGCGGGCTATGGCGCGCGACCTTTGCGTGGCTGTTGGCACATTGCGCAAGGCGCTGGCCGATCTGGAGGCCAAGGGGCTGTTGGAGCGCATCCACGGCTCAGGCAACTATGTGCGTCACAGGCCCGATATCGCCAGCATCTACGCGCTGTTCAGGCTTGAGCTAATCGAGGGCGGCGGCTTGCCGACGGCGCGGGTGCTGGACTGCACACGGATGATCAAACCTGGTGGCTTGCCTGAATTCGGCCGCAGCGGTGACGCCTGCCGGATCCGGCGGGTGCGCTATCTTTCGGGTCTTCCGGTGGCGTTGGAAGAGATCTGGCTGGACTGCCATTGGGGCGCAGGCCTCGAGGGTGCGGACCTGTCGGAATCCCTGTACCTCACATATCGCAAACAGCTTGGATTGATGATCGTGCGGGCCGACGACCGCATCGGCGTCGGTCGCTGCCCGGACTGGGGCAGGGCGGAGGTGATGATGGAACATCACCCCTGCGGGTTGGTCGAACGTTTTGGTATCTCGGCCGAGGGTGAAATCCCTGAATTTTCGCGCACTTGGTTCGATTCCGACAAGTGCCGTTATGTCAGCCGTGTCAGGTAGAGGGCGGAATTTCGGAAATGATCAACTATGGAATCATCGGATGCGGGATGATGGGGCAGGAACATCTGCGCAATATCGCGCTTTTGCCCGGTGCGCGTGTCGCGGCAATCTTTGAGCCGGACAGGTATATGGCCGATGCGGCGAAGGCGATCACGCCCAATGCCCGGCTATGTGACTCGATCGCAGATCTTCTGGCGATGCCCGAGCTGGACTGCCTTTTGATCGTCTCGCCTAACCACCTTCACGTAGCCCAGTTCCAGGAGATCGCCGAGCGCCGCCCGCTTCCCATCCTGATCGAAAAGCCGCTTTATACTGCGCCGGAAGATGCTGTGGTGCTTGCCAAGCTTGAGAGTAGCTACGGCGCGCCGGTCTGGGTGGGAATGGAGTATCGGTACATGCCGCCGATCCAGACTTTTGTTTCCGAAGTTCAGGCTGCTACTGGCGGGGTCACGATGCTGACCATCCGCGAACACCGCTTTCCCTTCCTGCAAAAGGTCGGCGACTGGAACCGGTTCAACCGGAACACCGGCGGGACTCTGGTTGAAAAGTGTTGTCACTTTTTTGACCTGATGCGCCACATACTCGGCTCGGAACCGGTAAAGATCATGGCCTCGGCAGGCCAGGACGTAAACCACAAGGACGAGGTTTACGACGGCGAGGTGCCGGACATCTGGGATGGCGCATTCGTCATTGTCGATTTTGCCAGCGGCGCGCGCGCGATGCTCGAATTGTGCATGTACGCCGAGGGGTCGGCCTTCCAGGAGGAGATCACCGCCGTTGGACCGACGGGCAAGATCGAGGCCCGTGTGCCCGGTCCCGCCCGGTTCTGGCCCACGCACCTTGGCACGCCACCGGTGGCCCAGGTCGAGGTTTCTCCGCGACATCCGAAGGGGCCGCAGCGCGTCGAGGTGCCGGTCGATCCCACAATCGCCGCCGCCGGCGATCACAACGGTGCCACCTTCTATCAACATGTGCGCTTTCTGGACGTGGTGCGCGGAAATGGCGTGGTCGAGGTCGGCTTGCGGGACGGCGCGCAGGCGGTCGAAATGGGTCTTGCGGCGCAGACATCGGCGCGCGAAGGACGTGTCGTTCGCCTCTAGGGGATGCCGCAGCCGGACCGCGCAATGTCGGAAAACGACGCGATCCGTGGCGAACCAACTCGCAGGCTTCCCGGTAGAGGAGGCGCAACAATGACCAAATCTGATCTCGCCGACGTCCTTCGCCCTATCGAGGAAGCGACCGGTTTGGCAAATGCGCATTACGTGTCCGAAGAGATGTTCGCCTTGGAACGCGACCATGTTCTGTTCAAGTCGTGGGTCGGTATCGGCTTTGCCAAGGACACGCCCGAGCCGGGCGACGCCAAGCCGGTCGAGCTGTTGGGGATGCCATTGGTCATTGTCCACGGCAAAGACGGGCAGGTCCGCGTCTTTCAGAATACCTGCCGCCACCGGGGCATGATCCTTGTGGATCGTCCCAAGCGCGTTGGCGGAGTGCTGCGCTGCCCCTACCATTCATGGTGTTATGCCCATACCGGCGAGTTGGTTGCGACGCCCCATGTGGGCGGCGCCGGACACAACACGTGCTCGGGGATCGACAGGAAACGGCTCGGGCTGATCGAGATTCCGAGCTACGTTTGGCGCGACGTCGTCTTTGTGAATGTCAGCGGCACGGCGCCGCCGTTTGAAGAGTATGCCGCCGAGGCCATCACCCGATGGAGCGAGTTCGCCGATCAGCCTCTTTACCATGCGGGCACGGATTCGAGCTTTGACTTTGACCTGGCCTGCAACTGGAAACTGGCGGTCGAGAATTTCTGCGAAAGCTATCATTTGCCCTGGGTACACCCTGGCTTGAACAGCTATTCACGGCTTGAGGATCACTATCATATCGAGGCACCCGGCAAATTCGCAGGGCAGGGCACGCGGGTCTATCGCCCGCTTTTGGGGGAAGCGGGGAAGCCCTTTCCCGATTTCAAAGACCTGTCGGAGAAATGGAGTGCAGGCGCGGAATACATCGCTCTGTTTCCCAACGTGCTTTTCGGGGTCCACCGCGACCATGCCTTCGCCCTCGTGCTTGAGCCGCTCGCCGTGGATCGTACACGCGAGCATGTCGAAATCTATTACGCGGATGCCAAGTCGGTCGGGCCTGACTGGGCCGCGATGCGGCAGCGCAACACGGGTCTGTGGCGGGAGGTACTGGCAGAAGATGTCTTTGTCGTCGAGGGTATGCAAAAGGGGCGGCACGGCATTCATTTCGACGGTGGACGGTTTTCGCCGGCGATGGACGGGCCGACGTACCTTTTCCATCAATGGGTCGCAGGATGCCTTGATGGCGTAACCGCCTGATGAACCAGGGCGTGGACACATTGCACGAGCGATTGCTGGCGGCGCATGCCTCGGCCGACTTTGCCGCGTTGCCTCGCCTTTATCGGATGGTTGCCGATCGTGCCGAGGAATCGGGCGACATACAGCGTGCGTGTTTCTTCCTGACCCAGGCGTGGGTTTTCGCGCTGGAGGCGGGAAGTCCGATGGCCGGCGAGCTTGAGGCCCGGCTGGTCGTGTACGGGTGCAACACGGGATGACCAACTGGGCCAAATGAAAATGGCGCCATCAAAGGACGGCGGGAACTGAATGAAACTGGCAGGGTGGATTGAACGATGAAAGCTCATGCACGCGTGGTTGTGATTGGCGGTGGTGTCGTCGGATGCTCGGTGCTGTATCACTTGACCAAGCTTGGTTGGTCAGACGTGATGCTCATCGAGCGGTCGGACCTGACAAGCGGGTCGACGTGGCACGCGGCGGGAGGCTTTCACACGCTGAACGGCGACACCAACATGGCGGCGCTGCAGGGCTACACGATCGGGCTTTACAAGGAGTTGGAAGAGCTAACGGGAATGTCCTGCGGCCTGCACCACTCGGGCGGGATGACGCTCGCCGACACACCCGAGCGTTTCGATATGTTGAAGGCCGAGCGCGCCAAGCATCGGTACATGGGGCTCGACACCCACATTCTGACCCCCGATCAGATCACCGAGATGGCCGACTTCGTAAATACCGACGGCGTTCTGGGGGCGCTTTATGACCCGCTGGATGGTCACCTTGATCCATCGGGAACGACGCACGCCTATGCCAGAGCGGCCCGCATGGGCGGGGCCGAGATCGTGACCCATTGCAGGGTTCTGGAGACCAATCAGCGCGCGGATGGCGGCTGGGATGTGGTGACCGAGCAGGGTATGGTCGTTGCGGAACACCTGGTCAATGCCGGGGGGCTTTGGGCGCGCGAAGTTGCGGCCATGGCCGGCGTCTATCTGCCGCTCCTGCCAATGGCGCACCAGTATCTGGTGACCGAGGACGTGCCCGAGATCGTTGCGCGCGAGGAGGAGATACCCCACGTGATCGATCCGGGCGGCGAAAGCTACCTGCGCCAGGAGGGACAGGGGTTCGTCATCGGTTTCTACGAACAGCCTTGCGAGCCATGGTCGGTCGACGGCACGCCATGGGATTTCGGGCACGAGTTGCTGAACGATCATTTCGAAAAGATCGAGGACAGCGTCGCGTTTGCCTATCGCCGGTTCCCGGTCTTGGAACGCGCCGGAATAAAGCGCGTTATTCACGGCCCCTTCACCTTTGCACCGGACGGCAATCCCCTGGTCGGGCCGGTGCCGGGTCTGCGCAACTATTGGTCCGCGTGCGCCGTCATGGCCGGCTTCAGCCAGGGCGGCGGCGTCGGTCTTTCGCTTGCACAATGGATGATCGAGGGGGAAACGGAGCGTGACCCGCGTGCCATGGATGTCGCGCGCTTCGGCCGCTGGACCACGCCGGGATATACGGTGCCAAAGGTCATCGAAAATTATCAGCGCCGGTTCTCGGTCAGCTACCCCAACGAGGAATTGCCCGCCGCGCGTCCGTTCCGGACGACGCCGATGTACGATATCTGGGACGGCATGAACGCTGTCTTCGGTGCGAACTATGGCCTGGAGGTTGTGAACTATTTTGCTCTGCCGGGCGAACCGCGCTTTGAAGTTCCCAGCTTCCGCCGGTCCAATGCTTGGGCGGCCGTGGGTGAGGAGGTGCGCGCCGTGCGCGAGGGAGTCGGCATCAACGAAGTGCATAATTTCGGCAAGTTCTCAGTCACAGGAAAAGATGCGCGCGCCTGGCTCGACCGGATCATGGCGGGCCGGATCCCGAAGGTCGGCCGGCTGAGCCTGACGCCCATGCTGGCGCCATCCGGGAAATTAATCGGCGACTTCACGGTCTCCTGCCTGTCCGAAGAGGAATTTCGTCTTACTGCCAGCTATGGCAGCCAGGATTATCACCTGAGATGGTTCCTTGATCACGTCGACCGCGAGGATGAGGTCGAGGTGCGCAACATCTCGGATGCCGCCACAGGATTTCAGATTGCCGGTCCTCGCGCGCGCGACTTGCTTGCACGGGTGGTGCGCAGCGATGTCTCGAACGCAGCTTTTCCCTTCTTGGCCGTGCGTCGCATGACCGTGGGTTTGGCCGACTGTATCATCCAGCGGGTCAGCTATACCGGCGATCTCGGGTATGAAATCTATTGTGATCCGACATCTCAGCGTCAGCTCTGGCACACCTTGTGGGAGGCTGGCGCAGACCTCGGGCTGCGGCCCTTCGGAATGCGGGCGATGATGTCGCTTCGATTGGACAAGTTTTTTGGCTCGTGGCAGCGGGAGTTCTCGCCCGACTATACTCCGGCCGAGACCGGACTGGACCGATTCATTGCGTTTTCGAAACCCGCCGATTTCATTGGTCGCCCTGCGGCAGAAAAGGCGCGGGAAGCAGGTCCGTCGCGCGTGTTGTGCACTTTCGAAGTCGACGCTGTGGACGCGGATGTTGTTGCCTGGGAGCCGCTTTGGATTGGCGGCGAGGTGGCGGGATTCTGCACTTCGGGGGGCTATTCCCATTGGACCGGCAAATCCGTCGCCTTTGCTTTTGTACCGGTCGACCGCCTGTGCGACGATCTGGAGGCGAAGGTGGAGATTCTGGGCGAGATGCGTCCGGCAAAGCGGCTCATCGCCCCTCTGTTTGATCCCGATGGGCGCCGAATGCGCGGCTAGATCAGGGTGATCAATTCAAAAAAGTCTCCCTTGGGGTGAGGGCGGGCCTTGTGCTGGCCCGAATGAGTATGTCCGAGCCAGGGGCGTGGCCTAAAATTCTTCCCAATCGTCTTCGTCGGGGCCGTCCTGCGCGAGCGCAAGATTCCCCGAAATTGCCGGCTGTGGTCCAGTTTTTCCGTGTGTCTTTGGCGCGTTGTCCAGAGGTTCGGCGACATCTGCCGGGGGCTCGATGTCCTGTTTATTTCGATCTGGCTCGGGGCGCGGCGTTTCACTATGAACTTGGGAGTCCCGATCTGCAGGCAAAGCGCGCATGTCGTCGCCACGGGCTGCAGAGTCATGGATGGTCGCCGGCGCTTCATGTTTCGTTGTTTCTGATTGCAGGGTGATTGTCGCATCGCTGCAATCGAACCGCTGCGTGACCGCCACCAGTGCGTTCGCTTCCGAGGTCATGGTCTGGGACGCGGCTGTGGTTTCTTCGAACATGGCGACGTTCTTTTGCGTGACTTGGTCAAGCTGGTTCATGGCGGCGTTTATTTCGTCCAGGCCAGTCGCCTGTTCGCGTGCAGAGGCGGCAATACTCGATACATGTTCCGCTATACCGCCGACCGAGGCCACAATCTCGGTCAGAGCGTGGCCAGCCTTGTCGACCAGAGACACACCTTTCTTAACGTGTTCGCCGGATGTCGAAATCAGCTCGGTGATCTCGCTCGCGGCCTCGGATGACCGCTGCGCCAATGCGCGCACTTCAGAGGCGACAACGGCAAAGCCACGTCCGGCTTCACCGGCGCGCGCCGCTTCGACGCCTGCGTTCAAGGCCAGGAGGTTGGTCTGGAAGGCAATCTCGTCGATAACGCCGATAATACGGGAAATCTGATCGGACGAGTTTTCGATCTCGCCCATGGCATCGACCGCTTGCTGTACGACTTCACCCGACGCTGCTGCATTGTCGCGGGCTTCGACGACCACATCGTTGGCCTGTTTCGCGCCCGAGGCCGCAGATGCGACGGATGCCGTCAGCTGGGAGATGGCCGCCGCCGTTTCTTCAAGAGTTGCGGCCTGCTGCTCAGTGCGCCGGGACAGATCGTCGGCTGCGCCACTGACGTTGGATGTCTCAGCCAGGATTGTGTCCGCGCTGACCAGAATCTTGCCGATGGCGTCGTCCAAGGCGATCACGGCTGAATTGAAATCACGGCGCAAGATTTCATAATCTCCGGAAAATTCGGTGTCGATGCGCACACGCAGATTGCCTTGCGACAATGCCGTAAGCGCGGCCTGCAATGCGGCGACAACGTTGGCCTGCGCAGCGGTCATACGCTGGTTCGTTTCATTGGCTTCGCGCAACCGGCGTTCCGATTGGGTGACGTCGCTGCCGAGAAGAACAAAGCCAATGCGTCGGCCGTTCTGATCGTTGATCGGGCTCAAGCTGCCGTCCACGATCGATTCAGTGCCGCCATGGCCGACTGTGAATTTCCCGAAGACTGTCTGGCCGCCGCTGACGGTCGCCAGCAGATCGTCTACCTCCCCACTGCTGACGAACGTAGCCAGCATGGCATTGGGGACGGTGACGGCGGGAAGACGGAAGCTGTCGCGCATGGTCTGGTTGAGCGCAACGAGTTTTCCGTCGGGGGCAAAGTCCGCCCGCATTTGTGCAGCTTCGAGCGACTTCAGAATGGCGGTGCTTTTCCGCCGATCTGTAACTTCGTCCCATTCCAGAACAAATCCGGCCGTGCCGCCTGCGGCATCGGCAATCCTGTTGATGACCAGGCTCAACAGCATTCCACCAATCTTGATGTCCATCTTGATCGGGAACTTGGCCGATGCGAGCATCCTGCGAGAGGATTCCTTGTCTTTGTGGAAGATATCCGCACTCGTCCCGACTAGGCGATCTGGATCAAACTCGGTAATGCGGCTGCGAAAATCGTCGAGATGTTCCTGTGCAAGGTCGTAGAACGACTTGTTCACGTGCGAAATGCGTAAGTCTTCGTCGCAAAGAATCATGGCTGCAGAGGAGGCTTGAAAGCCAGCGCCCTTGAAGAAGGCATCCACCTTGGCGACCTCTGCGTCTTCGAGCTTGCCCCGCAGGGTCTCAAGCGCCGCTGCGGTCTTACCGATTTCGTCACCTCGGTGTGTCATCGGGATGGCTGTCGCATAGTCGCGGTGAGCAAGCGCCTCGGTGCGTTCCGTGATGCGAGCCAGAGGACGGGAGATGATTGCGCGAAAGGCCAGTATGGCCAGGAATGACATGACCGCCAGTGACGCGAGAGAGATTAGCAACGTTGTCGTACGCCGGTCGCTCACAGCCTCGATCAGGGATTGCGTGTTCCACCGAATGGCAATTGCGCCGACCACGGTATTGTCTTTGCCGGCACGGATGGGCTCAATGACCAGAAGGCCGTCGGAGCTGGTAAATGCAGTCCCGTTTTCGATGACAGTTGCGGCGTGGTGCGAGAGCGTGGAAAGATCAGCCTCCCCGATGCCATCGGGGAGGCTGAGCAGAACGTTGCCCTCCTGACCAAGAACAAGCGCGCTTTCGGCTGTGTCGGTTCCATCAAGAATCGAGCCGACCCGGTCACGCAACTCATCAATGTCCTGAAAACGGACCGCGCCTGAGATCTGGTTTGCCGATATCGTGGTGATACTATTTCCCAATGTCGTGACTGCGGTTTCAGCGACCTTGGCGCTGGTCCGGTCGGAAAGGACCGTCTGGCTTGCCACCAGAATGGCGCAGGTGCTGAACATTATGATCAGGCATTTTACAAATATGGGAAACGCGTTCCACGTTGTCGGATTTGCTTTGGTCATTATGTGTCACCACCCGTGCATTTGAGGCCCGATGAATCAGAGAAGCGATTCGGCGTCGACGCCGATCGTGATGGCGCCAATCGGAAGGCCGGTGTCGGGATCCGAGATCGTCACGGAGATCTGGCCCTGGTAGGTCTGGCTGGATTCATCGAATTCGACATCTCCGAAATGGACGGCACCTGGTCCAGCGCCGTATGTCTCGGTGAACTTGGCTTCATCGCCCTGCCAATAGTCCGAAGTGACGTCGCTGGCTGCGACGTTGAGGCCGTGATTGTCCATGACGAAAACCTCGGTAATGCGCCCGCCTGAGTTTGCTACCTGCTGGCGCAGGAAGTCGGCTGCGACGTTGTTCAGTACCGGCGTAATCGTCGGGGTTTCCGAATGGCCGACCTCGGCGCGCCAGGCCAGATCCAGAGCGTCAATCTGCGATTGGTCATAGCCCCCCGTGGCTGCGTTCTGGGTCCGGATGGCTTGAACCAAAATGTCCGAGTCCAGCCAGACGCTAGCCTCGCTGTCGAGAAAGTCCTGCATGGCGGGCGTAAAGTCGTCGGCCGCAACCGGTGAGGCGGCAATGGCAAGCAAAAGGCATGGAAGTGTCATGTATTTCATGGCGTGGAATGTCCTGGCAGTTTGAGTTGTCTGCCGGGCTTCTAGGCCACGGGGATTTCCAAAGATTTAATCGCCGGCGGTCCCGATCACGAAAAATCTATGTTTCGTCCTGCTGCTCGTCGTCGGGGCCGACCAGCTTCTGCATTGGCGGCAGTTCGGGAGAGTCGATGGCGCGCATCAGGGCGCGGGCCAGGAATCTTCCGGTGTGGCCGACGTCTTCATGGAATACGAGGATCTCCTTGCGAAAGGCCGACAAGAAGTTCACCGCTTCTTTCGACGCCAGGTCGATATCCTTTCCCAGGACCCGCCCGCTGCGCTCGATAGCGGCCGTTCCGGCGACAGCCGACGGAGCAGAGGCCGTCAGGACGGCGTCGGTTTCGGGATGAGCCTCCAGGTGAGCCGACAGGGCAGCGGTGATATCGGCGTTCGGGCTGTGGGCAGTGGCACCGTCAAGAACGCGCACGGTCATGTCGGTGCCGGCGACGGCCTGGTTCGCACCTTGGATCATGTGCTGGGCATAGCTCTGGTTCAGAGGCGGCGCGACGACCACGATGTTCTTGCGTCCCCGGCTGGCGAACCTCTCGGCGGACCTCCGGCCGTAGGCGGTGTTGTCGAAATCGAAATAGGGGATGGCGGTGCAATCGTTGGTGCGCCCGTGCAGGACGAAGGGAAACTTTCGCGCCTGCAGAAATTCGACGCGCGCGTCCCTGGGTTCGATCCGGTTCAGGATGACGCCGTCAGCCGACCGGGTCTGCACAATGTACTCGACCGGAATCATGGGTGATTCGTCGGGGAAGTAGGGCATCACGATCAGGTGGTAGGGCGTCCCCCTCAGTTCGCTGGCAGCTGCGTTGATCAGGCGGGCGGTGTGATTCATCACGTCGTGGTCCGTCGATAGGACCAGGGCGATGACGTTGGTCTTGCCTGTGCGCAACCTCAGGCCGGCGCGGTTCGGCCGATATCCCAGTTCCTGGGCCAGGGCGCGCACACGTTTCTTGGTGTTTTCGCCGATATCCGGCGCGCCCGCCAAGGCGCGCGACACGGTCGGAACCGCCAACCCGGATAACCGCGCAATGGTTTTCAGGGTCGGGCGCTCGCGCTCGCCAGGCAACAGCAGATTTTCGATTCGTTCGTCAGTCATGATGTAACTGGTGTCGTCAAAATGTATGGATTCACTAAGATTCCATTTTCCTTGATTAATAATTCTAAATCGATTTAACCTCGGCGCAAACGATTTAGAAACTAGGGAGGAAAATTCATGAAATCGTTGCGTGCACTTCTGTGCGGGACGGCGCTTTTTGCTGCAGGTGCAGCACAGGCTGCCGATCTCGAGGTCACTCACTGGTGGACCTCGGGTGGTGAAGCCCAAGCCGTTGCCGAGTTCGCCAAGGCGTTTAACGAAAAGACCGAACACAACTGGGTCGACGGTGCAATCGCTGGCGGCGGCCCCACTGCCCGTCCCGTCATGGTCAGCCGGATCATCGGTGGCGACCCAATGGGAGCGTTTCAGTTCAACACCGGCCGCCAGGCCGAGGAATTGATCGAAGCAGGCCTGCTGCGCGATCTCACCGACATCGCCGAAGCCGAGGGCTGGAGAGACTTTGTCTATCCGCCGAGGCTGTTGGACGTTTGCACGGTTGATGGCCGCATTTACTGCGTACCGGTGAACATCCATTCGTGGCAGTGGCTGTGGCTGTCGAACAAGGCGTTCGAAGATGCCGGCGTCGCCGTTCCGAAGAACTGGGACGAATTCGTTGCATCCTCGGACGCGCTGCGCGCCGCCGGGAAAACGCCGTTGGCACTGGGTGGACAGTCCTGGCAGTCCACAGGTGCGTTCAACGTGCTGATGGTGGCGCTGGCCGGTCCTGACATTCTGGTCAAGATTTACGGTGACGGCGATACGGAACTGGCGGCAGGTCCGGAACTGGCCCGTGTCTTCCAGGCAGCGGCGGATGCACGCGAAATGTCAAGCGACTCCAATGTTCTGGAGTGGAACCTTGCCACCAACATGGTCATCACCGATCAGGCCGGCGGTCAGATCATGGGTGACTGGGCGCAAGGCGAGTTTCAGGTCGCAGGCGAAGTTGCCGGACAGGACTATACCTGTCTTCCCGGCCTTGGCGTCAACGAGCTGATCGACACTGCTGGCGACGCATTCTACTTCCCTGTCGTGGACGATCCCGAAATCCAGCAGGCCCAGGCCGAGCTGGCGTCGCTGATGGTTTCGCGCGAAGTGCAGGTCGCCTTCAACCTGAAGAAGGGGTCTCTGCCGATCCGCGGAGACATTGATCTGTCGGCGGCCAACGACTGCATGAAGAAGGGACTCGAGATTCTTGCAGCCGGCAACACGCTGCCCTCGACGACTCAGCTGAATACCGAAGACACGAACAACCAGTTGAATGACCTCTTTGTGGAGTTCTTCAAAGATCTCTCCATCACCCCGGAAGCGGCGCAAGAACGCTTTGTCTCCATTATCAAGAACAAGGATTGACGTGATCCGTTCGTAAACAGCCAGGGCCGCAAGATTTCGGCCCTGGCCTTGAAATAAGTGACAAGGGGAGGGGACAGCGTGTCAGACACGACAGGCAAGCCTATCGAACTGTTCAGGAATATGTCGGCCAAGATCGCTGCTATTCCGATGATCATAACAGCTCTTGTGGTCTTCCTTGGCGGGACCGCCTGGACGGTCACCTATTCGTTCACCAATTCGAAGCTGTTGCCGCGGGCCAAGTTTGTCGGCCTTGATCAATACGAGCGGCTTTGGGGAACCAGCCGTTGGGTCGTTTCTATCGAAAATTTGCTGACCTACGGTTTGTTGTCGCTGGTTTTCAGTTTCACCATCGGGTTTGTTCTGGCCGCGCTGATGGATCAGAAAATTCGGTTCGAAAACACGTTTCGCACCATCATTCTCTACCCCTTCGCCCTGTCATTCATCGTTACCGGTCTGGTTTGGCAATGGCTTTTGAACCCAGAGTTCGGAATTCAGAATGTTGTTCGTAGCCTCGGTTGGGAGAGTTTCACGTTCGACCCATTGTACAACGCGGATATCGTGATTTTCGGCGTTTTGATCGCCGGGCTGTGGCAGGGCACCGGTCTTATCATGGTGCTGATGCTGGCCGGGCTTCGCGGAATAGATCAGGAGATTTGGAAAGCCTCGCGCGTCGATGGTATCCCGGCCTGGAAGACCTACGTCTTCATTGTCATCCCGATGATGCGTGCGGTCTTCATCACCACTTTGGTGCTGGTCGCATCCGGCATCGTGCGGCTTTATGACCTGATCGTCGCGCAGACTTCGGGCGGGCCCGGTATCGCCTCCGAAGTACCTGCAAAATACGTCTACGACTACATGTTCCAGGGACAGAACCTAGGGCAAGGCTTCGCGGCGTCCACGATGATGCTCCTGGCTGTCGCCATCGTCATTATTCCTTGGGCGATGCTGGAATTCGGAGGAAAGAAACGTGGCTAATCCAGGAACACTTGCAGTTGCCGCCGCTTCTATCGACGCGGTTTCTGACCGCCTGGAAGGTCCAGCCGGCCCGAGGCCGCGCCGGACCTTCTCGCGCCGAAACATTTTCCTCTACGGCACCTTGATCCTGGTGGCGGTCTACTACCTTCTGCCGCTTTACGTGATGGTTGTGACCTCGCTGAAGGGTATGCCGGAAATCAGGGTCGGAAATATCTTTGCCCCGCCGGTTGAGATCACCTTCGAGCCCTGGGTCAAAGCCTGGTCAACAGTCTGCACCGGGCTGAACTGCGACGGTCTTAGCCGTGGCTTCTGGAACTCGGTCAGGATCACGGTGCCTTCCGTGATCGTCTCGATCGCAATTGCCAGCGTCAACGGATACGCTCTTGCCAACTGGCGCTTCAAGGGCGCGGATGTCTTCTTCACCATCCTGATTTTCGGAGCCTTCATCCCCTACCAGGTGATGCTGTATCCAATCGTGATTCTGCTGCGCGAGATGGGCCTTTACGGCACGCTCTGGGGGCTGGTGCTGGTGCATTCGGTCTTTGGAATGCCAATTTTGACACTTTTGTTCCGCAACTATTTCTCCGCGCTGCCGGAAGAGTTGTTCAAGGCCGCCCGCGTCGACGGGGCCAGGTTCTGGGGCATCTATTTCCGCATCATGCTGCCGATGAGCCTGCCGATTTTCGTTGTCGCAATGATCCTTCAGGTCACCGGCATCTGGAACGACTTCCTCTTCGGTGTCGTCTATACCAAGCCCGATCTCTATCCGATGACGGTTCAGTTGAACAACATCGTCAATTCGGTCCAGGGCGTGAAAGAGTACAACGTCAACATGGCCGCGACGATCCTGACCGGCCTCGTTCCACTTACAATCTACTTCGTGTCTGGCCGCCTCTTTGTTCGGGGCATTGCGGCCGGAGCGGTCAAGGGATGACTACCATGACAGAGGCCACCCAAAATTCCGTTGAAATCAAGAACCTCAACCTCAGCTTTGGCGCAGTCCAAGTGCTCAAAAATCTTGATCTGTCGATCAAGGAAGGCGAATTCCTGGTCCTTCTTGGATCATCCGGCTGCGGCAAGTCCACGCTGTTGAACTGCATAGCTGGGCTTCTGGATGTGACCGGCGGGCAGATGTGGATCAAGGGCAAGAACGTCACCTGGGTCGAACCGTCCGAGCGCGGGATCGGAATGGTGTTCCAATCCTACGCGCTTTATCCGCAGATGACGGTCGAAGGGAACATGTCGTTCGGGCTGAAGAACGCCAAGGTGCCCAAGGATGAAATTAAAAAGCGCGTGAACCGCGCAGCCGAGATCCTCCAGATCGGACCCTTGCTGAAACGCAAGCCCTCCGCATTGTCGGGCGGTCAACGCCAGCGGGTTGCCATTGGCCGCGCCCTTGTTCGGGACGTCGATGTGTTCCTGTTCGACGAGCCCTTGTCGAACCTTGACGCCAAGCTGCGTGCCGACCTTCGGGTCGAGTTGAAACAGCTTCACCAACGTCTTGAAAACACGATGATCTACGTTACGCACGACCAGGTCGAGGCAATGACCCTGGCCGACCGGATCGCGATCATGAAAGACGGGCTAATTCAGCAGCTTGCCGCGCCCGACGAGATTTATTCTCGGCCAGCGAACCGCTACGTCGCCGACTTCATCGGCTCGCCCTCGATGAATCTGATCAAGGGGCAAGTGGCCGGCAACCGCTTTACAGCCGAAGGTCTGTCGGTGCCGCTCGACAAATATGAATTCAGCCGCGAGGCCAAGGGTGAGGCCTGGTTCGGCGTAAGACCGGAGCACATCGTGGTGGGCGAGGACGCAAAATTCGCCGACGCGACGCTTGACGTCACGGCCGAGGTGGTTGATCCCCTTGGGTCGGACACACTGGTGTTGACGACCCTCGCCGGGACGCGTTTCTGGATCCGCCTCGATGGCCAATCCACAGTCAAGGCCGGCGACACCCTGACCATCGGAATCAATGCGGCCGACGCCTCGCTTTTCGATACCGGCGACGAGGAACGCCTCTGATCGTTACTTCCCAAGGAACCTACCAAAGTGACCAAACTTTCCTACCAACTTTATTCTTCTCGCAACTTCGGTCCGCTGGCCGAGACGCTCAAGATGGTCGCCGACCTGGGGTATGCCCGGGTTGAGGGCTACGGCGCGCTTTATGCGACGCTGGACGATCTCGATGGGCTGAAGGCCGCGCTTGCGGACAACGCTCTGCACATGAAAAGCGGCCACTTTAGCCTGGACATGGTCGAAAACGATGTCGGCGCTGTGCTGAACATTGCGCGCACTCTGGAGGTGACAGACGTCTACGTGCCGCATCTGGTTGCCGATCAACGCCCCACGGATGCCGCTGGCTGGCGTGCCTTTGGTGAACGCCTCGGCCGTGCTGGAGCGCCGCTGGTCGAGGCCGGTTTGAGGTTCGGCTGGCACAACCACGACTTTGAATTCGCGGCGCTGCCGGACGGCAGCTTTCCAATCGAGGCCATCCTTGAAGGCGGCGCTGACCTGTCGTTCGAATTCGACGTGGCTTGGGCGGTACGCGGCGGCCAGGACCCGGTGGCCTGGATCGAGCGTTATGCCGAACGGATCAGCGCGGCGCATGTCAAGGACATTGCACCCGCGGGCGATTGCGTGGATGAGGACGGCTGGGCCGATGTCGGCACGGGCGTCATGGACTGGACAGACCTCATGGCCCGTCTCAAGAACATTGGCTGCGATCTGTTTGTGGCCGAGCACGACAACCCGTCCGACGACGCCCGTTTTGCGCGTCGTACTGTCGAATTTATTAAGTCGCTTTAAGGAGTTCCGACAATGTCTTCACTTGGTGTCGGCATCATTGGATGCGGCAATATCTCTGCGGCTTACCTGCGGCTCGCGCCCCTGTTCAAGGGGATCGAAATGCGTGCGGTATCCGATCTCAACATGGACGTGGCCAAGGCGCGGGCCGAGGAATTCGGCGTCCGGGCCGAGACGGTCGAGGGGCTTCTGGCGGCCAATGACGTCGATATCGTCGTTAACCTGACGATCCCGGCGGCGCATTTCGAGGTCTCGAAACGCTGTCTCGAGGCCGGCAAGCACGTTTACTCGGAAAAGCCTTTTGTCCTGTCCCTGCAAGAAGGCGCAGAACTGGCGCGGATCGCTGGCGAAAAGGGGCTGCGCGTCGGTTCGGCGCCCGACACCTTTCTCGGGGGCACCCACCAGCAAGCCCGCGCACTGATCGATGACGGCACGGTCGGGGTTGTGACCAGCGGCACCGCCTTCGTCATGTCGCACGGGATGGAGCACTGGCATCCCAATCCGGATTTCTTCTTCCAGCCGGGGGCTGGGCCGGTTCTGGACATCGGACCCTATTACATCACCAATCTCGTACAGCTTCTGGGGCCCGTGAGCCGTGTCGCGGCGCTGTCGTCGACCCCGTCGAAAACCCGCACCATACTGTCCGAGCCGAGGAAAGGCGAAGAAATCCCCGTCGACACGCCCACCACCATCCATGGCCTTTTGCAGTTCGAAAACGGCGCGGTGATCACGCTGTGTACCTCGTGGGATGTCTGGGCGCATGGCCACAAGCCAATGGAGCTTTATGGCACGAGCGCTTCGCTCGACGTGCCCGATCCGAACTTTTTCGGTGGCGACCTGATCCTGACTCGGGCCAATTTCGAACCCGAGACGGTCGTGCCTTGGGCACATCCTTTCGGCGTGGCAAACCAGGACGAACGGGCCAACTACCGCACGGCCGGTCTGGCCGATATGGCCGTGGCCATCGGTGAGGGGCGGGCGCATCGCTGTTCGATGGAACTTGCACTCCACGTGGTCGAGGTGATGACCAGCCTCCTGGAGTCGGGCGAAAAAGGGGCCTTTGTCGAGATGACCACCACTTGCGACCGCCCCGAGGCCTTGGGCCCCGAGGACGCGCGGGCGCTGCTGAATTGACACCACTCCGGGGCGGTCCGCCGGGTCGCCCCCAAGCCGGGAGTCTGAAATGATCCGCAATCCCGTCTTACCCGGATTCAATCCGGACCCGTCGATGATCCGCGTGGGTGAAACCTATTACATCGCGACCTCGACCTTTGAATGGTATCCGGGCGTGCGCATCTACCGCTCGGACGATCTTTCCAATTGGGAGTTCGCAGGTGCACCGCTCGACCGCGAAGGACTTCTGGACATGCGTGGCAACCCCGACAGCTGCGGCATCTGGGCACCCTGCCTGTCCTTTGCCGATGGGCTGTTCTGGTTGGTCTATACGGATGTCAAACGCTATGACGGCGCCTTTAAGGATGCCCACAACTACATCACTTGCGCCGAGCGCATCGAAGGGCCTTGGCGTGACCCCTGGTATATTAATAGCTCGGGCTTCGATCCCTCACTGTTCCATGACGACGACGGGCGCAAATGGTTCGTGAACATGCGCTGGAACCATCGGGGAAAAGGCACGGGCGGCAACCCGAAAAACGCAAGTTTCGACGGAATTCTCTTGCAGGAGTGGTCGCCAAACCAGGGATTGACGGGTGAGTGCACTAATATATTTGACGGTACCGACCGAGGCCTGACCGAGGCGCCGCATCTGTTCAAACGAAACGGCTGGTACTATCTGACCACGGCTGAAGGGGGCACGGGCTATGCCCACGCCGTCACGCTTGCAAGGTCCCGTCACATCCAGGGACCCTATGAAGTCCACCCGCAGAAATTCCTATTGTCCGCCGCCGACGCGCCGGATCATCCGATCCAGCGCACCGGCCACGGTCAGTATGTCGAAGCGCCCGATGGCACCATCTGGCACAGTTTCCTGATGGGACGCCCGATCGCCGGGCCGGACGGGCAGGGGCGCTATTGCCCGCTGGGCCGCGAAACCGGTATCGAGAAATGTGTCTGGGGCGAAGACGACTGGCTCTACCTCGAACAGGGCGGTTTGCTGGTGCGCGAAGAGATCCCTTCGCAAGCCTCAGCACCCGCGCCCAAGGACAGCCACTATGATTTTGCCGACGGGGTGCATCATGACTTCCAATGGTTGCGCCATCCCCATCCCGACCGCCTGTTTCGCACTGGTCCTGACGGATTGACACTGATCGGGCGCGAAAGCATCGGCAGCTGGTTCGAGCAATCTCTGCTTGCGCGCCGTCAGGAGCACCTGACCTATCGCGCTGAAACCACAGTCGATTTTGCCCCCGAGTCCTACCAGCAAGCTGCCGGGCTAACGACCTATTACAACCGGTTCAAGTTCCACGCCCTGCTTGTCACCGACGAGCCGGGTCAGGGCCGTTGCCTCACCATCCTAAGCTGTCCCGGGGACTGGCCGGATGGTGCCCTGGACCATCCATTGGACGGCCCCGTGCCCCTTGCAGATGGCCCCGTAGAGCTTGCAGTCGAGGTCGATCACTCCGCGCAGCAGTTCTTCTGGAGGCAGGACGGCGACTGGCAGCCAATCGGTCCGGTCCTGAACGCCGCAGTCATCTCTGACGAGGGCGGTCGCGGCGAGCATGGCAGTTTCACCGGAACCTTTGTCGGCATGGTCGCCTTTGATATCTCGGGCCAGGCACGCGAGGCCCGGTTCGCGCGGTTCTCGTACTGCCCGGGATGAAAAGCCGCCTGCAGGTCTGCGATCCGAGGTCCGGAGCGGTTGAAACCGTGCTGGAAACGGACCAGCTGATCGAAGCACCGAACTGGACCCGTGACGGCAGGGCACTGATCGTCAACGGCGAGGGGCGACTGTTCCGCGTCGATCTTGCCGCGCCGGCGCTCGATCCGATCGACACCGGTACTTTGCACCGGCTGAACAACGACCATGGGCTGTCACCGGACGGCATGCTCCTGGCAATCAGCGATGCAAGCCGGACAGGCAAAAGCGAGATTTATACGTTGCCCGCCAGCGGCGGCACGCCGGTACCGCTCGGGGCCAAATCCCCAGCCTATTGGCATGGCTGGTCGCCCGACGGCGCCACCCTGGCCTATGTGGCGCGGCGCGGAGGAAAATTCCAGGTTTGCACTATGGCGCTTGACGGTGGGGCCGAACGACAATTGACCCAGGGTTTCGATCACTGCGACGGCCCCGACTATACGCCCGATGGCCGTTGGATCTGGTTCAATGGTGAAAGGGATGGGGCTGTCGATCTGTGGCGTGTGTCTCCGAGTGGCGGACCCGTCGAGCGAATGACCCGGGACGCCGCGGTGAATTGGTTTCCGCACCCCTCGCCGGACGGCAAATACGTGGTCTACCTGGCCTATCAAAACGGGACAAAGGGGCATCCAGCCAACCGCGAAGTCGAATTGCGGATAATGCCGGCGCAGGGTGGTGCCGGACGCAGGCTTTTGTCGCTGTTCGGCGGTCAAGGCTCGATCAACGTGCCAAGCTGGTCGCCGGACGGGGATCGTTTTGCCTTCGTAGCCTATGCGCGTCCCTGACACCGACCGTTCCTCTCTGTCCTCACTTTTTTGCATGTCTTTTCCTTTCCTGGCTGAAATCCAAGCGGCCTTGGGCTATGGAAAGGCTGCGGATTGAAAAAAACAGCTCGCACAGGGGCGCTTCGACGGAGCTTTCGCAGTCGGCTTTGGCTGGACTTGTTTTGAAAGACCGGGTAATGGCCGCGGTGAATGGTGATGTTAGCGTTAACATTTTCAGTTCAAGGAGAGTTCACATGGTCTCGCGCGTTATTCCTGTCGAGGAATTCGACCTGGTGATTTTCGGTGGAACGGGCGATCTGGCACGCCGGAAGATCTTGCCTGGGCTATTCCGGCGTTTCCGTGCCGGGCAGATGACCGACTCCAGCCGCATCATCGGCGCCGCAAGGGGCGAGATGAGCCCCGACGCCTACCGTTCCGAGATAAAAGCGGCGCTCGAAGAATTCGTGCCCGCGAGCCAGCGCCCGAAAGACGACGTCGCTGCCTTCCTAAATCGGCTAGAATACGTCGCCATCGACGCCCTGGGCGAAGACGGGTGGAAGGACCTTGCCAATTTGTTGCGCAAGGGCGTCGTGCGGGCGTTCTATTTTTCGGTTGCGCCATCCCTTTTCGGCGCTTTGGCGGAGCGTCTGCATGGCTATGAATGTGCCGGGCCGGCCTGCCGGATCGTCGTCGAAAAGCCCTTTGGCCGAGACCTGGAAAGCGCGCGCGCGCTGAACAAGACCCTGCGCGATCATTTCGATGAAGGTCAGATCTACCGCATCGATCACTACCTGGGCAAAGAGACGGTCCAGAACCTGATGGCGGTGCGGTTTGGCAACGTTCTGTTCGAACCCTTGTGGAACGCGCAGTATGTCGACCATGTCCAGATTACCGTGGCCGAAAGCGTCGGTGTGAACGGAAGGGGCGCTTATTACGACAAATCGGGCGCAATGCGGGATATGGTTCAGAACCACCTGATGCAGTTGTTATGCCTGACTGCCATGGAACCGCCATCGCGGTTTGATCCCGATGCGGTCCGCGACGAAAAGCTGAAGGTCATTCGCGCACTTGAGCGGGTCAAGCCTGAGGACGTGGTGCGTGGTCAGTACGTCTCGCCGAAGGATGGCGAAAGCTATCTTGACCAGGTGGATGACCCGCAGAGCCGCACCGAGAGCTTCATTGCCATGAAACTGGAGGTGTCGAACTGGAGATGGGCAGGGGTGCCGTTCTACTTGCGCACGGGCAAGCGGATGAAAGCCCGCCACACGGAAATCGCTGTCGTCTTCAAAGACGCCCCCCATTCCATATTTGGCCAGGCTCTTGGGCGTCACCGCA
Source organism: Silicimonas sp. (assembly GCA_050290245.1). Classification (GTDB taxonomy): domain Bacteria; phylum Pseudomonadota; class Alphaproteobacteria; order Rhodobacterales; family Rhodobacteraceae; genus JBNKHH01. The sequence continues at coordinate 101,556 of JBNKHH010000033.1, read as the reverse complement.
ACGTGCTGGCGATCCGGCTGCAACCGAATGAGGGCATGGACCTTCTGGTCACCATCAAAGAGCCGGGGCCGGGCGGGATGCGTCTTGTTGATGTGCCGCTGGACATGACCTTTGCCGATGCACTTGGACCGGACGCCGAAGAGGTGCCCGACGCCTATGAGCGGCTGATCATGGATGTGATCCGGGGTGACCAGACCCTGTTCATGCGCGGCGACGAGGTCGAAGCTGCCTGGGCCTGGACCGATCCGCTGATCGCGGGCTGGGAACAGCGGGGGGACAAGCCTGCACCCTATGAGGTCGGCTCCACCGGCCCGGAGGAGGCCGCCATGCTCCTGCACCGCGAGGGCCGCCGCTGGCGGGAAATTTCATGATGTTGAACGACTACCCGGACCGGGACCTTTTGTTCATCTCGCTGGCCAACGCACTGGCCGAAGCGCTTGAAACAGCCTTGCTCAGCCAGGACCGCGTGACGTTGGCCGTACCGGGCGGGACGACTCCGGGTCCGATGTTCGACGAGTTGTCTGCCGCCGATATCGACTGGTCCCGCGTCGATGTGATGCTGAGCGACGAGCGTCTTGTGCCCGCCGACCACGCCCGCTCAAACGAACGTCTGGTCCGCGAACGCCTCTTGGTCGGTCGGGCCGCTGCGGCCACCTTCCTGCGCTATGTGCCGGACGCCGATCACGCGATCGAGGATCTTTGTGCTGACCTATCCGGCCGCCTGCCGGTTGATGTGCTGCTTTTGGGCATGGGCGCGGATATGCATACCGCCTCGCTCTTTCCCGGCGCCCGGGCCTTGCCGGCGGCACTGGCTGGTGACGCGCCGCCCCTGATGCTGGTCGATGCGCCCGGCGCACCGGAGCCCCGTATTACTCTGACCGGGCGAGTCCTCTCGGGCGCCATGGCAAGCCATATTCTGATCACCGGCGAGGATAAACGCGCCGCGCTCGAAAACGCCCGATCCCTGCCTGCCGAGAAAGCCCCGGTGTCGATTGTACTGGGCCAGGCAGAAATTCACTGGGCCCCCTGAAGGAGCTGCCATGACCTGGGATACCCTTTCGAAGACCGCCAAGGCCGCCGCCGAAACGCCGATCCTTGATCGCTTTGACGACCCAAACAGGGCGAGCGCGTTCTCGGTCCGGGCGGGCGATCTGTTATTCGACTATTCCAAGACGGCGATGGACGCGGGTGCCCGCGATCTTTTGATCTCGATGTTCGAGGACGCCGACGTGCCGGCACGGCGCGAGGCGATGTTTTCGGGCCAGAAGATCAACGAAACCGAGGAACGTGCTGTCCTGCACACGGCGTTGCGGAACCTCTCCGGCGGCGCCGTGTTGGTCGACGGCCAGGACGTGATCCCTGGCGTGCGCGAGACGCTGAAGCGGATGGAGGCCTTTGCCGAGCAGGTGCGCAACGGTACAGCCGAAGGACAGGGGCCGATTACGGACGTGGTCAATATCGGCATCGGCGGTTCCGACCTAGGCCCCGCCATGGCGACGCTTGCACTTGCGCCGTATCACGACGGGCCCCGCGTGCACTACGTGTCGAACGTGGACGGTGCGCACATCAACGACGTGTTGTTGCCGCTGAACCCGGCCTCGACCCTGGTGATCGTCGCTTCGAAAACCTTTACCACAATCGAGACCATGACCAACGCCGAAACCGCGCGGAAATGGATCGCACAGGGAGTGGGCGCAGACAACGCCGGCAAGCATTTCGCGGCGCTCTCGTCGGCCACCGACAAGACGGCTGCTTTCGGTATCGATCCGTCGCGGGTGTTCGGGTTCGAGGATTGGGTCGGCGGGCGCTATTCGATGTGGGGGCCGATCGGACTTGCGCTGATGATAGCTGTCGGGGGACAGGCGTTCCGCGCGTTCCTGGCGGGGGGGGAGGCGATGGATACCCATTTTCGCGCCGCCGCACCGCTCGAAAACATCCCCGTCATGCTGGCCCTGACCGGCATCTGGCACAACCAGGGGCTTGGCTATGCCACGCGGGCTGTCTTGCCCTATGAACAACGCCTGTCACGCCTTCCTGCATATTTGCAGCAGCTCGAGATGGAAAGTAACGGCAAGCGCGTGTCGATGGACGGCGCTGACCTTGTCGTTCACTCGGGGCCGGTGGTCTGGGGCGAGCCGGGCACCAATGGACAGCACGCCTTTTACCAATTGATCCACCAGGGCACGCGGGTCGTGCCGTGCGAATTCATGGTCGGTGCCGAGGGCCATGAAGCGGAACTGGCACACCAGCATCGGCTTTTGGTTGCCAACTGCCTGGCACAGTCCGAAGCCCTGATGAAAGGGCGCAGCTTGGACGAGGCACGCGCGCTGATGGTTGGCAAGTTCGAGGGGGCCGAATTGGACCGGCAGGCCCGCCACCGGGTTTTCCCCGGCAACCGGCCGTCGACCACGCTGGTCTATCCCAAACTGACGCCCTTTGTCTTGGGCCAGATCGTTGCGCTTTACGAACACCGCGTCTTTGTCGAGGGCGTGATGCTTGGCATCAACTCCTATGATCAATGGGGTGTCGAATTGGGCAAGGAGTTGGCCGTGGCACTGGAACCGGTCGTGGCTGGCGAGGAAACGGGTGACAACAAGGACGCTTCAACCCGGCAGTTGGTGTCTTTCATCCGCGATCATTCCGCCTGACGCATCACCGGAAAAACCGGGAGCCACCTGAAGGCCCAGGCGGCTCCCGTGCAGGGCGAAATACCAAATTGCCCTTACGATCTAATTCACTTTGTTTAAAGACTCTGCGCGCTTCATCGAAAGGCGCAATTCCGGCTGGCTGGCATCGATTTCGGCCAGTTCGCCATGGCCAACCGATGCGCTGGCGTCGGCCTCTACCCGGCCAAGATCGGCCCCGATATCAAGTTCGATCGCCAATGCGGGTGTGAAAAAAGCTGTGCTGAAAAGCGAAAAATCTACAATTCTGAAAATCATGGGTTTTCCTCTTATCTTTGGGCGGCAAGGGAGTGGTTCGCACGTTTTGCCAGAGGACTTTGCCTGGCCATGTTTGTTTGGCTTGCACAGAGGCCCTCACCACCAAGGGTTGCAGAAAATTTCGTTCAAAATTTGAAATGCATTCGTCTATCGAAAAAATACACGTTTTCAGTCAGTTAATGGTCGTCGAAAATTTTTGGCAAGTTTAATTGTTGGCTTAGTCAAGCTGTTGGAATTCTCTGATTTTCAATATCTTGCAGTGATTTGTTGGTTGGCATGGCCCGGCCTGATGGAGACCAAGGCGCCGGGGGGGCCGAATTTCGCTGGCGGTTTGCGCGATAACGTTTCCGAAACAATCCGCACTGCACGAATGCGATTTTGCGCGGACCCTCATGCCGCAGCGCCGAATGGGGATGAATTGTGGCATGCGACCTGATGATGTCGAAGGCGCATTTGGCGCCTGAGTCGCAGGGAAAGTGGAGCGGGTGAAGGGAATCGAACCCTCGTCTTAAGCTTGGGAAGCTCCTGCTCTACCATTGAGCTACACCCGCGCGCCTGAGCTTTCAGGTAAGCGATGGCACCGGGCCGGTCAAGCGGGGAACATCAGCGAAAGACGCAGGACGCCCCAGATCAGGTGCCAGCCTAAATAGAACACCAACCGCAGGGCCAGCATGGCCGCATAGCCGTATCGGCGAAACATCCAGAGCTGGACCGAACTGAAGGCCAGCACGTGAAACGCGACCAGCATTCCCTGCAATGTCATTCCGCCACTCATGGCCGCCTGGAACAGCGGCTCGGCGAATGCGGCTGGCGTAAAGGCCCAGACCGGCAAGTCGCGCCGCCGCAGGAGCACGACCATGACGGCAAGTGGCACCAGGTGGAACAGCGCTTCGGCGACGAACCCGGCGACGGGATAGAACGCCAGGGCCTGGGGCAGTGGCACGTTGATGTCGCGCGGGAATGGCAGGAAGAGGTCGATCAACACGGGTGGAACGACAAATAGCGCGGCCACGGGAACGATGTGCCGCCAAGGGACACGGGTATCTCCGCCGCCCGTCAGGGACAGAGCCAGCCATCCGGCGAGTCCTGCCGCGACAACCACCGCAAGGGCAGGTAACGGGCCGAGCAGCCACTGAAAGATACCCGGTTCCCGGTGGAGCAACAGTGCAGTCAGGATCAGCGATGCGGCAAAGGCCGCCAGATAGACCGGGTCGCGCGCGGCGCTCACCCGCGCCGCCTGCGCCGCCGGCCGCCGTCCTCTCCTCCACCGGTGTTGAACGAGACCTGGGGCAGGGTGACGACCTGCGACAGTTCAGGGAAGGTTGCAGTGGCGTGTGGAATGGCATTTGCGGCCACGAAGTGTTCCTGGAATCGCGGCTCGATGGCTGTTTCGACCTTTGTGATGCGTGTCACCTCGGTTTCGATCCGCGCCCGCGCCGAGATATCGCACAGCGCGATGCGAGCGCCGGTGCCTGCGGCGTTCCCTGCCGAGGTCACCTGCTCCAGCTTGCAGTCGGGTATCATGCCCAGCACCATCGCGTGCTTTGGCGAAATATGCGCACCAAATGCCCCTGCAAGGACGATCCGGTCAACCGCGTCGACGTTCAGTTCGTCCATCAACAGGCGCGCGCCCGCATAAAGCGCCGATTTGGCCAATTGGATCGCACGAATGTCGCCCTGGGTGACAGTGATCAGCGGACCGCCCTGGGCGCGCCCGTCAAAGACCACATAGGCATGTGTGCGCCCGTCGGGGACGCAGCGTTCGGTGCCTGTCTGCTGGGGCGAGCCGATCAGCCCCGAAGGGTCCAACAGACCAGCCATGCGCATCTCGGCCACCGCCTCGATGATACCCGAGCCGCAGATGCCGGTGATGCCGCTGACGGCGGTTTCCAAGCCAAACCCTTCTTCATCCGACCAGAGCTCCGAGCCGATCACGCGGAAGCGCGGTTCTTTCGAGACCGGGTCGATTTCGATCCGCTCGATGGCGCCGGGGGCGGCGCGTTGGCCCGAGGAAATCTGCGCTCCCTCAAAGGCCGGCCCGGTGGGAGAGGAACAGGCCAGAACTCCGGTCTTGTTACCCAATAGGATCTCGGCATTGGTGCCGACATCGCAGATCAGTACCAGGTCGTCGGATTTGTAGGGCTCTTCGGACAGGGCCACCGCGGCGCAGTCCGCGCCTACATGCCCCGCGATGCATGGCAAAAGATAGGCCATCGACTGGGCATTGATGGTGTTCAGATCCAACGCAACGGCGGGCAGGGTGACGGAATCGGACGTGGCCAGCGCAAAGGGGGCCTGACCCAACTCGACCGGGTCGATGCCCAACAGCAGGTGGTGCATCACCGGGTTGCAGACGATGACAGCCTCGACGATCTGATCCGGCGGAACCTCGGCCTCGGTGGCGAGGTCGCGCGCCAGCCCGTTCAGGGCCTCGCGCACGGCAGTAGTCATCTCGACATCACCGCCCGGGTTCATCATGGCATAGGACACCCGGCTCATCAGGTCTTCGCCAAAGCGGATTTGCGGATTCATGACGCCGGCCGAGGCCTTGACCTGGCCGTTTCTCAGATCGCACAGGTGCGCTGCGATAGTGGTCGATCCAAGGTCTATGGCCAGCCCGAAAAGGCGGCCTTCGAAATAGCCGGGCCAAATGTCGACCAGAACAGGCGCGCCACCCCGATGGTCCTGCCAGACGGCAACCGTGACGGCCCATTTGCCTTGCCGCAGAACGGGCTGGAGCTTCCGCAACAACGTTGGCGCTGCCTGGACATTTTCGATCTTCCAGTCCCGTTTCAGCGCTTCGCTCAGTCGTTGCAAATCGCCTGTCGGCTCGTGCATGTCAGGTTCACGCACCTCGACATAGTAGAGCCGCGTGGCCGGATCCATTGTGATGGAGCGGGCCGTCGCGGCCTTTCGCACGACCTGCTTGTGGACCTGGCTTTCGGGGGGGACATCCAAGACGACGTCGCCCTGTATGCGCGCCTGACAGCCCAGCCGTCGGCCCTTGGGCAGGCCACGTTTTTCGTCATAGCGCGCTTCAACCGCGTTCCATTCTGACAGGGCATCTTCGGCAACGGTGACGCCATGCTTTGAGAACGCGCCGACGCCGGGCGTGACCTGGCATTTCGAACAGATGCCGCGTCCGCCACAAACCGAATCCAGATCAACGCCCAATTGGCGCGCTGCGTCCAGCACCGTCGTCCCCGTGGCGACGCGTCCGCGCTTGCCCGAGGGCGTAAAGATTACAAGGGCGGTGTCGTCCATCGTCGGCGGTCTCCTTCTCGGCGCACCATAAAGCTTTGGGAATGAGTGAAAAGCCCGCGCGCGGCCTCTGGGAGGCATTTTGCGTCAGCTCCAAAAGAAAAGCGCGGGCTCGAAAGCCCGCACTTTGTCAAACGTATTCGACGGTAAAACCGTCCGGATCTTCAGAGGCTGCCGAGATAGGCGATGACGTTCTCGCGGTCGTCCTCGTCTGCCAGCTTCAGCGTCATTTTCGAGCGCGCCTTGCTGTCGCCGGTGACCTCCTTCAGGAAGCCGCTGGGATCGGCCAGCCAGGCGTCGAGGTTTTCTTCGGTCCAGACCAGACCGCCTTCGGCGGCGGCCAAAAGCGGCTTGGAATACTTGTATCCGTCAACGGCGCCGGCTGCTGCACCGACGACACCGTTCAGAACTGGGCCTGTGCGGTTCTTGGCATTGTCGCCGACCTGGTGGCAGGCCTTGCACTTCTTGAAGACCTGTTCGCCGTCTTCGGCCGAGCCGTCGGCCAGGACAGGGCCCGCCAAGGCCAGAAGGGCCAGCGAAGCGGCTGCAAATGCTTGTTTCATTGGGTTTCTCTCCATATGCCTATGAATTTGAGCAGATTATGCCGCGTAAACCAGGCGAGCGAAACGGCCAAAAAGGGGAAACGGGCGGCGAATTGTCGCTTTTTGCGATTTCTCCGCCGCCCGGTGTTCCTGTCAGGCGCGCCGACGGCGTCCGCCGCTGCGCCGGCCACTTCCGCCACCTGCTGCTGCCGCGGCGGCGCTTGCGGTCGGGAAATCCGTGCCTTCCGCAACGGCGTCAAGCACGCGGGCAAAGTTGATCCAGGTCGCGCCGTTCGGGTCGTGATTCATCATCAGGTTGGCGGCGTGGATGGCCTCCATCTCGACGGGGCGCACGGGGTTCATGATCGCGCTGGTCATGCCGGCGCCGATGGCCATCGAAAGGAAAGCCGCATTGATGCCGTGCCGGTGCGGCATGGCGAAGGACACGTTCGAGGCTCCGCAAGTGGTGTTGACGCCAAGCTCATTTCTCAGACGTCCGACCAGAGCGAACACACCCGTGCCTGCGTCCGCCTTGGCGCCGATCGGCATGACCAGCGGGTCCACGACGATATCATGGGCCGGGATACCGTAATCGGCAGCGCGCTCAACGATCTTCTTGGCGACGGCAAATCGCACGTCCGGGTCGTCGGAAATCCCCGTCTCGTCGTTCGAGATCGCCACCACCGGCACGTTGTACTTCTTGACCAGCGGTAGGACCTCTTCCAGCCGGTCTTCTTCGCCCGTGACCGAGTTCACCAGCGGACGGCCCTGGGCGATCGAGAGACCGGCCTCCAGCGCGGCAGGGACCGAACTGTCGATGCACAGAGGTACGTCGACCGTATTCTGCACAATCTCAATCAGCCGTCGCATCAGCGGCGGCTCGACAAAGTTGTTGTCTGCGTAACGCGGATCCTCGGCCATCTTGTTCGAGAATACCGCGCCGGAGTTGATGTCCAGCACCATGGCACCACAGGCAACCTGGCTCAGGGCGTCCTTTTCCACGGTCGAGAAATCGCCAGCCTCAAGCTGGGCGTTCAGGATCTTGCGGCCTGTCGGGTTAATTCGCTCGCCGATGACGCAGAACGGCGCGTCAAAGCCGATGATGGCGGTCTTGGATTTGGATTCGAGGACCGTACGGGTCATGAAGTCGCTCCTTCGGGAATGGCGAGGTGTTGGGTCAGCGAGGGATCAGTGAAATCCCCGATGGTATGGGTCGCGCCAAGCTCGATCAACTCAGACGCGGAAAGGCTTGAGGTAATGCCGATGACTGGCAGACCTGCGGCGCGGGCGGATTGGACGCCCGATGGGCTGTCCTCGAAGGCAATGGCCTGATCCGGCGTGACACCCAGAGCGGCCATGGCTTTTTGATAGAGTTCCGGGTGCGGCTTGCCGTGGCTGACGTCGTCCGCCGAGATGCGGTGATCAAAGCTCTTGCCAAGATCAAGGGCTTCAAGCACCGCGTCCAGATTGGCGCGGCAGGCATTGGTGACGACACCCAGGTGCAGTGGCCCGGCGGCCAGCGCGGCAACGAAATCGCGCGCCCCGGCGATCATCGGCAACTCGGGCGTTACCCGTGCACGAAAGGCGGCCTCCTTGGCGGCGTCCATTTCGCGGGGGTCGTGGTCCGGCAAAAGCTCGGCGAATATCTCGCGGTTCTGTCGACCGTGGATGCGTGCGGTGTACGCGTCTTCGTCCAGATCCACGCCACGCTCTGCGAGGAACTCGACAAAGACCGAGGCGTGGATCGGGTCGCTGTCGATCAACGTCCCGTCCATGTCGAACAGAATGGCCCTGAGTGTCACGACGGCAGGCTGGCGGCAGCCGGAGCCGCTCCGCGCGATTGTGCCCAGGTGGCCGAGGTCTTGATGCCGCCAAGCGGGAACAGATGCAGATGGGTGATGGCGAAGTCAGGATTGGCCGCCTTGTAATCCGCCAAAGCGGTGACGACATCGTCTGGCTCGTAAGGCAACAACAGCTTGCTGACATCCATGGCACGTTTTTGCAGGACTTTGAGCGAGGGACCGACGCCACAGGCCACGGCGAACTTGATCAGGGTCTGAAGCTTGGCCGGGCCTGCAATGCCGATATGGATCGGCAGGCCGATGCCCGAGTCCTGCACCGCGTTGGCCCATTCGATGATCGGACCGGCGTCAAAGGCGAATTGTGTGACGATGGCCATCTTGGCATCGGTGCGCGAGCTGAAGTCGTCCTTCCACTTCATCGCCGCTTCGACGTTGAGCTTTCCACCGTCCGGGTCGATGTCCTTGTTGCCCTCGGGATGTCCGGCGACATGCAGGCGTTCAAAGCCGGCCTTGTCGAACTCACCGCTTTCCAGCAGTTGCATCGAGCTGTCAAAATCTCCGTGCGGCTTTGTAACGCCGCCGGCCAGGATCAGGCCCTGACGCACGTTTGCTTCGCCCTGATACCGGGCGATCCAGTCTGCCAGTGTCGCCTGATCCTTTATGATCCGGGCCGGGAAATGCGGCATGACCTGGAAACCGTCGGCGTTGAGACGTTTGGCGGTGGCGACCATGTCCTCGATCGGCGTGCCTTCGATATGGGCAATATAGACGCGCGTGCCCTGGGGCAGGATAGCGCGGAAATCCTCGACCTTCTCGGCGGTGCGCGGCATCACCTCGATCGAAAAGTCCTGCAAAAAGTCCGCGACCTTGGGATCCACGGGTGCAGCGGCGTCTGTCTTTTTGCGAAAGTTCAGCAAGGCCATCAGTCTTTGTCCTATATCGCGGGGCGTCAGGCCCATCCGTCGTTCTCGATCAGTGTCTTCAACCGGTTCTGGTCATAGTCCCGGTCGATCCGGTCTGCGGTTTGGCGCGCCAGCTCGTCTGCCGGTGCATCTATATCGTCGTTAGTGACTTTATGCCACTCTGACAGGTAGGCATCGCTGTCCTTCGCGCCAACCTTCATTGCCGCGCGGTCGATCGCCTGTTCGAAACGCTCAGGCAGGGCCGCCTTGGCCCCGCGCCGGCCTTTCCCGACGATCACCTGCGCGGGAATATCGCGCCAGTATACGATGGTGACAGCGGTCATGAATGCTCCTGTTCTGACGCCCTGATAGCTGCTTATTTTCCCTCTCCGATGCCTTATTTCGACATGTCACGCAACAGCCGCGACGTCGCGGGTCGGGTTTGATCGTTCATAGCCATCGGTCGGCGGGACGAAGCGACTCGGGCGCGGCCGGTGCGTCGGGGTTCTCTCGAAATCTGACTTGATCTCCTGTGTCTCATGCACCGATTTTATTGCAACGCAATGCCAAAGCGATGACGAAGGCTATTTTGGCGTATTTTCAGAGACTTAAGCGGAAAAAGGCGAGAGGGGATCGAAAACAGCGCGCGTTTTCGCAGGGCATGTTCCACGACTTGGCCGAGAAATTCCCTGCCGAGAACCACCTCCGGGCGGGTTGCTTGCCAAGGTCTGCGCCCATAGATAGGGTGCGCCAAATCGTTGGGGGCCGGGCCCCCGGACAACAGACAAGGACCCGCCCATGTTCGTCACACCTGCCTATGCCCAGGCGGCTGGTGGTGCAGCACCGCTTCTCAGCCAGCTGCCGTTTTTCATCGCGATCTTCGCCATTTTCTACTTTCTCCTGATCCGCCCTCAGCAGAAAAAAGCCAAGGAACACGCGGCCATGGTCGACGCGCTGCGCCGCGGTGACCAAGTCGTGACCCAGGGTGGTCTGATCGGCAAGGTCTCGAAGGTGCGCGACGACGGCGAGGTCGAGGTCGAGATCGCCTCCGGCGTCAACGTCCGCGTGCTCAAGCACACTATCCAGACCGTTCGCTCCAAGACCGAACCCGCAAAGTAAAGGCAGAACATGCTACAGGTTCCCCTGTGGAAACGCCTTGTGATCCTGGCGGTCTGTGCCGCCGGGATTTTGTTTTCCTTCCCGAACGCCTTTTATTCTAAGGTCGAAACCCACAACGACGCGGTTGCCGAGATCGAGGTTCTGGGATCCAGTTCCCAACGTGAAGCCGACGCAGCCCAGTGGCCCTCGTTCCTGCCATCGACCCTGGTGAACCTCGGGCTTGATCTGCGCGGAGGTGCGCATCTCCTGGCCGAGGTTCATGTCGAAGATGTCTATGCCGACCGGATGGACGGTTATTGGCCCGATGTGCGTGAAGCCCTTGTAAACATTCGCGACCAGGTCGGATTCGTTGAGCGGTTGGACACGGCGCCCGAGGGTACGCTTCAGGTGCGCATTCAGAATGCCGACTCGATGCAGGAAGCGCTCAGAGCCGTGCGTGGCCTGGCCCAACCTGTCAGCAGCCTTGCAGCAGTCGGCGCCGTGGATCTGGCCGTCGTCGGGCAGGGCAATGTCGTCACCATCGAATTGTCGCCCGAGGAAAAGGTCGCCACCGACGACCGCACCGTCAAACGCGCGCTCGAAATCATCCGCCGCCGTATCGACGAGGTCGGAACGCGCGAACCCACGATCCAGCGCCAGGGTAAGGACCGGATCCTGATCCAGGTGCCGGGCATCGGGTCGGCCGAAGAACTCAAACAACTGATCGGAACCACGGCCCGCCTGACCTTCCACCCGGTCGTTGGCCTGACTGCCGATCCCCAGGCCTCCGCCGGGTCCGGCAATGTCGTCGTCCAGGACCTCGACGATCCCGATCAGTATTACATCATCGAGAACAGGGCCATTCTTTCGGGCGAAGACCTGAAGGACGCGCAACCGTCGTTCGACCAGAACGGCCGCCCGTCTGTTTCATTCCGCTTCAAGCCGACCGGGGCTCGCATTTTTGGGCAGTACACATCTGAAAATGTCGGCGCTCTTTTTGCGACGGTCCTTGATGACAAGGTCATCACCGCGCCCCGCATCCAAGAGGCCATCACCGGCGGCTCTGGTCAAATCACCGGCAATTTCAGCGTCGAAAGCTCGACAGATCTCGCGGTTCTTCTCAGGGCAGGGGCTTTGCCGGCCGAACTGACATTCCTTGAAGAGCGTACCGTCAGCCCGGGCCTGGGCCAGGATTCGATCGACGCGGGGCGGATCGCCTGTGTTGTCGCTTTCCTTGCGGTCATGGTCTTCATGGCGCTGTCCTATGGGTTGTTCGGAATTTTCGCCAACCTGGCACTGATTTTGAACGTCGCGCTTCTGCTTGGTATTCTTTCCGTCTTTGGCGCAACGCTGACCCTGCCGGGTATCGCGGGGATCGTCCTGACGATCGGCATGGCGGTGGATGCCAACGTGCTGGTATTCGAGCGCATCCGCGAAGAATTGAAGACTGCCAAGGGACCGAGCCGCGCCATCAGCCAGGGCTATGAACGCGCGCTTTCGGCGATCATCGACGCCAACATCACCACTTTCATCACGGCGCTTATTCTCTTTATTTTGGGATCGGGCCCGGTGAAGGGGTTCGCGGTCACGCTGATGGCGGGCATCGTGACGTCGGTTTTCACGGCGATTTTCGTCACACGGCTGTTCGTGATCATCTGGTTCGAACGCAAACGCCCCCGGACAATCGAGGTTTGATGACATGCGGCTGAGACTTGTCCCCCAGGAAACCAACTGGGATTTCTTCAAATACCGCACGCTGACGTTCGGTATCTCGATGGTCGCCATTGTTGCCTCGATCATCCTTTGGATGGTGATGGGGCTGAACTTTGGCATCGATTTCCGCGGAGGCACGACCATCCGCACCGAGGCCGTCCAGCCCGTCGACGTCGGCGCCTATCGCTCGGCGGTCGAGACCCTGGAGTTGGGAGAAGTCTCGGTGATCGAAGTGTTCGATCCGAACTTCCGCGACGATCAGAACGTGACGATGATCCGCATCCAGGCCCAGGACGGCCAGGAAAGTGTGGCCGGGGACACGGTCGACCGGGTCCGGGCCGTATTGGCCGGAATTGATCCCACGATCACCTTCTCGTCAGTCGAAAGCGTGGGCCCGAAGGTTTCTGGCGAATTGATTCAGACGGCGATGTGGGCGGTTCTGGCCGCCCTTGCGGCGATCCTGGTCTATATCTGGCTTAGGTTCGAATGGCAGTTTTCTGTCGGCGCGGTCGCGGCACTGTTCCACGACGTAATCCTGACGATCGGAATATTCAGTGTTCTCCAGATGCGTTTCGATCTGTCCACAATAGCGGCCTTGCTGACCATCGTCGGCTATTCGATCAACGACACCGTCGTGATTTTTGACCGGCTCAGGGAAAACCTGCGCAAGTACAAGACAACGCCGCTGCAAGATGTCATGAACAAATCGGTAAACGAGACACTGAGCCGGACCCTGATGACTTCGGGCACGACCCTTCTGGCTCTTATCGCCTTGTTGATCTTTGGAGGTGACGTCATCCGCGGCTTTGTCTTCGCGATCTCCTGGGGCGTGGTCGTCGGTACCTATTCCTCGGTCTATGTCGCCAAAAATGTAGTCCTCATGCTTGGAGTCAAACGCGACTGGTCCAAGCCCACGGATGGCGGTGGAGCGGGAACGCAGTTCGCCAATATTGATGCCTGACATCCTGTCCGATGTCTTCACGCGTGAAGGCGTCTGGCTGGTGGTTCTGGCAGCTTTTGCCGGCGGAATCGTGCGGGGCTTTACCGGGTTTGGCACCGCCATGGTCTATTTGCCCGTCGCAGGCCTGTTCCTAACCCCTTTCGAGGCCCTGACGACTCTGATCGTAAAGGACCTGGTCGGGCCCCTGATCCATGTGCCAAGGGCCTTTCGTGAGGGCGATTCACGGGACGTGGTTCGCCTTGGGCTTGGGGCGCTTTTCGCTGTGCCGATGGGGGTCTGGGTTCTCACTCTGGTCACGCCCGAGGGGTTTCGCTGGGGTGTTTCTCTGATCGCCCTGGTGTTGCTGGTGCTTCTGGCCAGCGGCTTTCGCTATCCGGGCCGGCTGACGGCGCCACTGGTCTATGCCGCTGGCGCGCTCGGCGGTTTTCTTGGCGGGTTCGTCGGTCTGCCGGGTCCGCCGGTCATCATGCTCTACCTCGCGTCTACCCTTCCGGCGCCGGTGGTGCGGGCCAACTTGATGCTCTACCTCATACTGGCCGATGTGTTGATGCTGGCGGTGATTGGCTGGAAAGGCTATCTCGTACACTCGGCGTTGGTGCTGGGAGCGTTGCTGATCCCACCCTATATGGCGGGAAACTGGGTGGGCGCTCTTCTGTTCCGCCCCGAGGCCGAGGTAGGGTATCGCCGGGTAGCCTATGCGATCATCGCCGGGTCCGCCGTGGTCGGCCTGCCGATCTGGGATTGAATGTTGGAAAGACGGCCATGCAGTTGAACGAAGTTACCTATTCGGACGCCCAGCCCATCGACGGCTATGGCGAGGGGTTTTTTCGCATCGGCGGACAGGTGCACGAAGCGCCGCTCGCGGTTCTCGGGGGCGAGGTGACAGGCTGGGGCGGGTTCCATGACGCCGAGACGCTCCTCAAGGCAACTGATGCGGCCGATGTCATCCTCATTGGAACCGGACCGGAAATCGCCCACATCCCGGCTGACTTGCGCAATCGCCTGGAAGGCGCGGGCCTCGGAGTTGAGATCATGGCCTCGGCCCAGGCCTGCCGAACCTACAACGTTCTGCTTGGAGAGGGGCGGCGGATTGCCCTGGCCCTGCTGCCGGTGTGAATGCGATGGCGCTTCTACGCCTGACGGACCTGGCCTGCGAACGCGGCGGGCTGATCGTTCTGGATGGTCTTAGCCTGGAATTGCAGGCCGGCCAGGCCAAGGTCCTGCGCGGGCCGAACGGCTCGGGCAAGACGACGCTTTTGAGGACCATCGCCGGGCTGCAACCGCCGGCCGCGGGCGTGATCGAGGCGGAACCTGACAGCATTGCCTATGCCGCCCATGCCGACGGGTTAAAAGGGACGCTGAGCGTTGCCGAGAACCTTGAGTTCTGGGCCGCGCTGTTTGGGACTTCGGATATTGGCACTGCCCTGACCGCCTTTGATCTGGTCGAACTGCGCACACGCCGCGCGCAGGCGCTTTCAGCAGGCCAGAAGCGCCGATTGGGCCTTGCACGCTTGCTGGTGACGGGCCGCGCAGTCTGGGCCCTGGACGAACCGACCGTTTCACTGGACCAGGCCTCGACGGCCCTGTTTGCCGAAGCGGTCCGGGGACATCTGGCCAGTGGCGGCGCGGCACTGATGGCCACCCATATCGACCTTGGTCTGGAGGCTGAAGTGATCGACGTCTCACGTTTCAAACCCAAGGCCGCGACGACGCAGGCATTTGACGAGGCGTTTCTGTGATCCGGCTTCTGACACGCGATCTGAAACTTGCCGTCCGTGCTGGCGGTGGCTTTGGGCTGGCGCTCGCCTTTTTCCTCATCGTCTGCGTTCTGGTGCCGTTCGGCGTCGGACCGGGATCTGACATCCTTGGGGCCATCGCACCCGGCATCCTTTGGATCGGCGCGCTGCTTGCCTGCCTGTTGTCGCTGGATCGTATTTTCGCGACGGATTTCGAGGATGGCTCGCTTGAACTTCTGGCGACCGCGCCCCTGCCGATGGAGGCTCTGGTGGCGGTGAAGGCGGTGGCACACTGGTTGACCACGGGCCTGCCGCTCACGCTGGCGGCCCCGGTCTTTGCCCTGCTGCTGCACCTGCCCGAACCGGCCTACTTGACGCTGATGCTAAGCCTTCTTCTGGGCACGCCTGCCTTGTCCATCATCGGCGCTTTCGGAGCCGCGCTGACGGTGGGGCTGAAGCGCGGCGGGTTGTTGCTGTCGCTTCTTGTATTGCCGCTTTATGTGCCGACGCTGATCTTTGGCGCGGATGCGGTCAGGCGCGCGGCGGAAGGGCAAGAAGCGACCACGCCGATCTTGCTGGTCGCTTTGATCACGTTGGGCAGCCTGGCAATTCTACCCTTTGCGGGGGCTGCGGCCCTGCGCATCAACCTGCGCTAAGAAGCCGCTGTTCCTAAAAAGAAATCGCGGCCCGGAATGGGACCGCGATTGTTGTTTTCGACAGTTTTTGGCGTCGCGTCAGACGCGGGCGTTGCCAACCATTTTCCAGATGGTCGGAAAGGCGATGACGGCAACGACCAGTTTCAGCGCGTCGACCCAGATGAAGGTTTTGACGCCCCAGGCATACCAGTTCTCCCAGCCTGCACCGGCGCCGAAGGCCGAGCAGAGCCAGACAACGCCGGGGACGTAGACGCAGATCAGACCGACGGCCATTGCACCCAGCATCGAAACCGGTGAGCGATCCCAGCCCGCGCGGGCCAAGAGGCCGACGGTGTAAGCCGCGATCAGAAAGCCAAGCAGGTAACCGCCGGTCGGGCCCATCACATAGGCGAGACCGATGCCCTTTTCCGGCGTTCCGGCAAAGACGGGCATGCCCTGGATGCCAAGGGCGAGGTAGCCTGCAATAGTGGCTGCAGCAAGGCGCGGGCCGTAGGCGGCGCCGATCACCATGACGACCAGCATCTGCAAAGTGACGGGCACCGGCACCGTCGCGATCTGGGTTTTGGCCGAAATCCACATGGCGGCGATGCCGGCCACCAGGAGAACGAGGCGTTTTGTCCAGATCTGGCTGTCCGTCCCGTTCATGAAGATGTCCGTCAGAACCGGACGTGTGGCGAGTGTGGTCATCTGGGTGATCCCTCTTCCTCTTTGTGTTCTGCCTCAGCTTATGCACAACGGATGCTGCGCACGCAAGATGGACTGGAATCTCTCAGGTACGGACAGGGCGCATGTGGCTGGTCATGACATAGTCCTTCCGGGGCCCTTCAACAGTCCAGGTCGAGGTCCAGTTTGGCCAGTCGTGAAAGTCATAGACGACATTGTACCGGTCCGGGTCGCACAAATGAGTGGTCTCGACCCGATCAAGCCCCAGGGCAACCGTGTGAAAGGGGCGCATATCGTCGAAAAAGACGCGCAGCAGCCCGTCGGAGTGGTCCCAGATATACTGCCTCTGGCCCTGGAACGTCTGGTTGCCGACCCGTAGCACACCGCTTTCGTTCTGGATCATCCGCGCGCCCGAGCGCTGAAACAGCACCTCGCCGTCGAAATGATCGACGCGGCCGTCGCCGTGGACGATCTGGCGGGTCAGCGACCAGCACCCTTCCAGTGCGGCAAGCGAACTCAGCCCGGGCATTTCGCCTCCTTGTTCTCTGCGCGGCAGCAGTCTAAAGCCGGGACCGACAGACGAAAGGCCCCAAGAATGATCCCGAGATATGCCCGCGCTCCCATGGTGTCCATCTGGTCGCCGGAAACCAAGTTCAAAATCTGGTATGAAATCGAAGCCCACGCCTGCGATGCCATGGCCGATCTGGGGGTGATCCCGCGTGAGAACGCCGAGGCGGTCTGGAAAGCAAAGGACGTCGAATTCGACGTCGCCCGCATCGACGAGATCGAAGCGGTCACAAAGCATGACGTTATCGCCTTTCTTACCCACCTGGCCGAGCATGTTGGCTCCGAAGAGGCGCGGTTCGTTCATCAGGGCATGACTTCGTCAGACGTGCTGGACACCTGTCTGAACGTTCAACTCACCCGCGCCGCCGATATCCTCCTGGAAGATATGGACGCGCTCTTGGCAGCATTGAAGAAACGCGCTTTTGAGCACAAGGACACCGTCCGTGTCGGGCGCAGCCACGGCATCCACGCCGAGCCGACCACCATGGGGCTGACCTTTGCCCGGTTCTATGCCGAGATGGACCGCAACAAGGCCCGTCTGGCCGCCGCCCGCGAAGAAATCGCAACCGGGGCCATCTCGGGCGCCGTCGGCACCTTCGCCAATATTGATCCCGCCGTGGAAGAGCATGTCTGCGCCAAGCTCGGCCTGAAACCCGAGCCGATCTCGACCCAGGTCATTCCGCGCGATCGCCACGCTATGTTCTTTGCCACCCTCGGTGTTATCGCCTCGTCGATCGAGAACGTCGCGATCGAAATCCGCCACATGCAGCGTACCGAAGTGCTTGAGGGGGCCGAATTCTTCTCGATGGGACAGAAGGGGTCGTCGGCTATGCCGCACAAAAAGAACCCGGTTCTGACGGAAAACCTGACTGGCCTCGCACGGCTTGTGCGGATGACCGTTGTTCCGGCGTTGGAAAACGTCGCCCTTTGGCATGAGCGCGATATCTCGCACAGCTCCGTCGAGCGCGGCATCGCCCCCGATGCGACCATCACGCTGGACTTTGCTCTGAACCGGCTGACGGGCGTGATCGACAAGATGCTGATTTTCCCTGAGAACATGCTGGAGAACATGAACAAGTTCCCCGGTCTCGTGATGAGCCAGCGCGTGCTACTGGCCCTGACGCAAGCCGGTGTGTCTCGCGAAGACGCCTATGCCATGGTTCAGCGCAACGCCCTGAAAGTCTGGGAAGATCGCGTGGATTTCCGCGAGCAGCTTCTGGCCGATCCCGATGTCGTCGCCGCCTTGGGCGAAGAGGGGATCAACGAAAAATTCGACATGGGCTATCATACCAAGAACGTCGACACGATTTTCAAACGCGTCTTCGGCGCGTGACGTTCACGAAACCGTGAGGACGGATCGGGCGGGCTGATGCTATCATTGCAGGCATTCGTCCGACTGAGGAGAAATCACATGAAAGCGAAAGTGCTTCTCGCGGTACTGGTTGTCGGCAGTTTGCCGGCCGCGGCGCTGGCCGAATGCTACGGCGGTCATGAAAAGGTGACGATGTCTTGCCCCCAGGGGCAGAACTTTGATCCCGAGACAAAGACCTGCATCACGCCAACCGGCTGATTTTTAGACTTCCCTCGATCTTCGCGGCCCCTTCGCCGGAGGGGCCGTTTTTTTTTGGTCATCCGATTTGTAGGAATTTTTTTACCTGGCACCTTGTAGAACAATACAAGAACTCTGGTGCAGCGGATGCCGCTCGACGCGAACATGGAAGACATTCTTGGTACATTGCCGGCTTTGGATCCCCCAAGGCCGAAGCTGACGCCGCGGGAAAAGGCGGCCATCGTGGTGCGCCTGCTGTTGTCCCATGGTGCGGTGCCAGCACTGACATCCCTGTCCGAACGCAAACAGACCGAACTCGCAATCCAGCTTGCGCGGATGGCGCCGGTCGACCAGGAAACGGTCGCCGCCGTCGCTGACGAATTTGCCGATGCCATCGAAAGCATCTGCCTGTCATTTCCGACCGGGGTCGATGGTGCACTCGGCTTGTTGGAAGGGGTGATCAGCGAAAGCGCTTCGGCACGCCTGCGCAAGATGGCACCCAGCCAGTATCGGGGAAATCCCTGGGAGGACGTCGAAAAGGCTGACCTTGAGCGCCTGGTTCCGATCATCGAGAATGAGTCGATAGAGGTTGCTGCCGTTATCCTGTCCAAGCTCAAGGTCGCCAGGGCTGCGGAACTCCTGGGCAAGCTTCCCGGCGAACTCAGCCGCAGGATCACCTATGCCATCTCGACCACGGGTGGCGTGTCGCCCGCAGTTGTGCACCGGATTGGCAGTTCGCTTGCAGAACAGCTCCAGTCGCGTCCGATCACCGCCTTTTCCGAGGCGCCCGTCAGCCGGGTTGGCGCGATCCTGAACTATGCGCCGTCGTCGGTGCGCGACGACGTGTTGACCGGCCTTGATGACGAGGACAAGGAATTCGCTGACGACGTGCGCGCGGCGATCTTCACATTCGCCAACATTCCAGAACGCATCGCGCCCCGCGACGTGCCCCGCATCCAGCGCGGCATCGAACAGGGCGACCTTGAGACTATCGCCGCGGTGGCTATTGGCGCCGATCAGGCGGCAGTCGACTTTATCCTGAACAATATTTCCAAGCGAATGGCTGAGAATATCCGTGAGGAGGCCAAAGAAAGGCCGAACACCACGCAGGCAGATGCCGAGGCCGCCATGATCCGTGTGGTCTCGGTCATCCGCGAGCTTGAAGCCGCCAACGAAATATTCTTCGTTGCAAATGAGGAGTAGCCGCGCCATCTAGGCCTTGATTTCTTGGGGCTGGATATTGCATGGCGGCGCAGCGAAGCGGACTGAAGGATTGGGCGCAAAACGCCGCTGCCCGCGCGATCCTCGGGCTTGCGCTGGTTTTGCCGTACCGTGTGCGTGTGCCGGTCATGGGGTGGGTGGTGTCGCGGGTCGTCGCTCCATTGGCAGGTTGGAACGCACGGATCCGGCGCAATCTGGACTATGCCTGGCCCGATTTTCCCGAAAACGACCGGCGGAATCTTGTACGTGACGTGGCCGACAACGTTGGCCGTACGCTGATCGAAATCTATTCGGGCCGTGCCTTCCTCGATCATATCAAAGACACACCGATCGAGGGACCCGGACTGGCCGCACTTGAAGCCACGCGCGGGACCGACCGACCTGTGATCCTCGCGACGGCCCATTTCGGCAACTACGATGTGGTTCGCGGCAAGCTCAGTCGTGACGGCTTCCCCATGGCCGCACTATACCGGCCGATGGCGAACCCCGCATTTCACAAGCACTATCTGGCAGCCATTTCGGCAATTGCGGAACCAGTCTTCGCCGCTGATGGGCGCGGTTTGATGGCGTTTTTACGTCACCTCAAGGCGGGGGGCGTTGCGGGCATTCTATGCGATATCGCGTTGACCCGGGCGCCCGATCTCAGCTATTTCGGCAAGCCTGCCCACACGGCGCTTTCGGCGGCCGAGTGGACGTTGAAATGCGACGGCCTGCTGATTCCTGTTTTTGGTATTCGCGAACCCGACGGCATGTCCTTTCGGATCCATGTTTCAGAGCCAATCGAACATTCCACGCCGGAAGCCATGATGCAGGCCTATAACGACGAAGTGGAGCGCATGACGCGGGCCCATCCCGAACAATGGTTCTGGATTCACAAACGCTGGAAGCTGGGGGCCGGTGTGGCCTCCGCGCTCAGCGCAGCTGAGCTGCCGCCAAAATAGGACCAGACTCGCCTTCCTGCACCAGAACAACCGCAGGCGCGTCAGACGAAACCTTGGCACTGGCCTGAAAGTCACCGGCGCCGTTCCAGCTTCCGATGGTGTCGCGGCTGAGCACGATATTGGCATAGCTCAGCGTGCGGCCTGCATTTTCACCTCGGCGAATTTCGACCGTTGCTTCGGGCAGGTAGGTAATCAAACGTACAACCGCGGCGCTACGAAACGGCCCCTTGGCTTGGGCACGAATCTGGATGGCCGAGCCGTTCCGGCTCAGGGTGATCGTTGCTGGCTGCGGTTTTTTAAGGTGCTGGCGCAGAGTGTTGGCGATCAACATCGGACGCGAGCCGATCACGTGGTCTGTGCCGCCGATAACGACCTGGGGCGTATAGATGGTACGTTCGCCCGCGGCCCGGGCATAGGCTCGCTGGATATCCACAAAGGCGGGATCGGCAAACGAGTCCACCCAGCCGAGATAGTCCCAGTAATCGACGTGATACGCCAAGGCAACGACGTCGTCACGCATGGCAATCTCTTTGAAGATCTTGTCGGCTGGCGGGCAGGAGGAACAGCCCTGGGACGTGAACAATTCGACCACGGCGACCGGTTCTGCCTTGAGCGGGGCGGCAACCGCCAGCCAAAGAGATGCCAGGCCGAGGATCAATCGCGTCATAGGATATCGTCCGTCAATTTACTGTCGTAAACCTGCCTAGCGCACTCTCGCACATTGCGCCAATCACCGTTTAGCGAGTCGGTGTTACGAATGTATTCCGGGCAGTTTCGCAACGGCTGCGCCGGATTCTCCCATTATTGTGCACAATGGTATACAAAAACTTCCCTCACCCTCTTGCGCCACCCATGGAATGAGGGGTATGCCACGGCCAAACTCCCCGTCTGACCCAATGGAGGCCCCATATGCCCATCACTGTCGGCCACGACACGTCAGGTACTCGCAAGACCCTAACCGTCGGTAGCAAAACTGTAGATTATTACTCTATCCCGGCTGCCGAGGCTGCCGGTCTAGGCGATTTCTCGAAATTGCCTGCTTCCCTGAAGGTCGTTTTGGAAAACATGTTGCGGTTCGAGGACGGAAAGACGGTTTCGGTCGACGACATCAAGGCATTTTCGGAATGGGGCGCCAAGGGCGGAAAGAACCCGCGCGAGATCGCCTATCGTCCGGCGCGCGTTCTCATGCAGGACTTTACCGGCGTTCCGGCCGTGGTCGACCTGGCCGCCATGCGCGACGGTATCGTGGCTCTCGGCGGTGACGCTGAAAAGATCAACCCGCTGAACCCGGTCGATCTGGTTATCGACCACTCGGTCATGATCGACGAGTTCGGCAACCCGCGTGCCTTCCAGATGAACGTCGACCGCGAGTATGAGCGCAACATGGAGCGCTATACCTTCCTCAAGTGGGGTCAGAGCGCGTTTGACAACTTTCGTGTCGTGCCGCCGGGCACCGGTATCTGCCACCAGGTGAACCTTGAGTATCTGGCTCAGACCGTCTGGACCGACAAGGACCAGAACGGCAACGAGGTCGCTTATCCTGACACGCTTGTCGGCACCGACAGCCACACCACCATGGTCAACGGCTTGGCCGTCCTGGGCTGGGGTGTTGGCGGGATCGAGGCCGAGGCCGCCATGCTGGGCCAGCCGATCTCGATGCTGATCCCCGAGGTCGTCGGTTTCGAACTGACCGGCCAGATGGTCGAAGGCACCACCGGCACCGACCTGGTGCTGAAGGTTGTCGAGATGCTGCGCGCGAAGGGTGTTGTCGGCAAGTTCGTCGAATTCTACGGCGAGGGCCTCGATCACCTGCCGCTGGCAGACCGTGCCACCATCGCCAACATGGCGCCGGAATACGGCGCGACCTGTGGTTTCTTCCCGGTTGACAACGAGACCCTGCGCTACCTGCGCCAGTCGGGCCGGGACGAAGATCGTATTGCCCTGGTGGAAGCCTACGCCAAGGAAAACGGTTTCTGGCGTGGTGCGGACTATGCGCCGATCTACACCGACACGCTGACGCTCGACATGGGTACCATCGTGCCAGCCATTTCCGGCCCCAAGCGCCCCCAGGACTACCTTGCCCTGACCGCGTCGAAAGCGGCATTCGCCAAGGAAATGGCCGAGACCTTCAAGCGGCCACTCGACAAGGAAGTGCCCGTCGAGGGCGAAGATTACGCCATGTCCTCGGGCAAGGTGGTAATCGCGTCGATCACTTCCTGCACCAACACCTCGAACCCCTATGTTCTGATCGGTGCGGGTCTCGTGGCCAAGAAGGCGCATGAATTGGGTCTGAACCGCAAGCCTTGGGTGAAAACATCGCTGGCCCCGGGTTCGCAGGTTGTGACCGAATATCTCGAGGCCGCCGGCCTGCAAGAGCATCTGGACGCCATCGGCTTCAACCTGGTTGGTTACGGCTGCACCACCTGCATCGGCAACTCAGGCCCGCTCCAGCCGGAGATCTCCAAGGCCATCAACGACGGCGACCTGGTCGCCACAGCGGTCTTGTCGGGAAACCGGAACTTCGAAGGCCGGATCAGCCCCGATGTGCGTGCCAATTACCTTGCTTCGCCGCCGCTGGTCGTGGCCTATGCCATCGCGGGCGACATGAACATCGACCTGACCTCCGAGCCGCTTGGTCAGGACAGGGACGGCAACGACGTCTATCTGAAAGACATCTGGCCGACCAACAAGGAAATCGCCGACCTGGTACACGAGACCGTAACGCGCGAGGCGTTCCAGTCGAAATATGCCGATGTTTTCAAGGGCGACGACAAGTGGCAGGGCGTCAAGACCACCGACAGCCTGACCTACGACTGGCCGGCCACCTCGACCTATGTCCAGAATCCGCCGTACTTCCAGGGCATGTCGTCCGAGCCCGGCACGATCTCGAACGTCGAAGGCGCGCGCGTTCTTGCGCTCTTGGGCGACATGGTCACCACCGACCACATCAGCCCGGCAGGTTCGTTCAAGGAATCGACCCCCGCCGGTCAGTACCTTGTCGACCGCCAGGTTTCGGTGCGCGAGTTTAACTCCTACGGGTCGCGTCGCGGCAACCACCAGGTCATGATGCGCGGCACCTTCGCCAACATCCGCATCAAGAATGAAATGCTCGACGGCGTCGAAGGGGGCTATACCAAGGGCCCCGATGGTCAGCAGACCTCGATATATGACGCCGCGATGGCCTACCAGGAGCAGGGCACGCCGCTGGTGATCTTTGCTGGTGAGCAGTACGGCGCAGGGTCCTCGCGTGACTGGGCCGCCAAGGGCACCGCGCTCTTGGGCGTCAAGGCCGTTGTTGCCGAGAGCTTTGAGCGTATCCACCGTTCGAATCTGGTTGGCATGGGCGTCATTCCGTTCGAATTCACCGGTGGCGATACCCGCAAGAGCCTTGGCCTCACTGGCGATGAGACCGTGAACATCACGGGTCTTGAAGGTGACCTCAAACCGCTCTCCGAGGTGCCATGCCAGATCACCTATGCCGACGGATCGGTGAAGGAGATCACGCTCAAGTGCCGGATCGATACCGCCATCGAGAAGGAATACATCGAGCACGGCGGCGTTCTGCACTACGTGCTGCGCGACCTCGCCAAGTCGTAGGGCCGCTAGCGCACACCTATTCAGGGGGCCCGGTGCGGTATCGCACCGGGCCCTTCTGATTCTTGCGGTTCGAGAGCCGGACCGGGAACAATCGCCAGATGCGGCCGCAACTGTCGTCTCTGCAGCGCTGATCCTCGAGAGTTTCACCGAAATTCTTCAATTTGAGGCAAATTTAGGGCAAGATGAACTGGTTAATGAGTTTCGGGGGTCAGAATGGACCGTACGAGTGATACCCTGCGGGTCATATCCCGCGCCATGCCGTTTTCGTTGCCGCCGCTGGAAGGTGGATTGCTGATCGCGCTTATGGTGGTCTGGCTATTCGGTTGACGCCGCTTCGATGGCCGGCAAGATGCGCGTGATCATAACGCTTTCCGTGATCGGCCCGGCAAAGCGCAGGATCACATTGCCGTTGCCGTCGATCACAAAGGTCTCCGGCACACCATAGACGCCCCAGTTAATGGCCGTGCGTCCGTCCTCGTCGGCTCCAATCGAGGTATATGGATCGCCCAACTCGTTGAGGAAGGCGAGAGCCTTGTCGGCATCGTCCTTGTAATTCACGCCAAGGATCTCAACGCCATCTTCTTTCAATTTCAATAACTGGGGATGCTCGACCCGGCAGGGAGCACACCAGCTTGCCCAATAGTTCACCAGCGTCACATTGCCGTCGGAAAAGTCGGCGGGTGCAAAGGCGGGCTTGTTCCCAAGCGAAGTGACTTCAAGTGCCGGTGCGGGCGTTCCGACCAGTGTAGAGGGCAGCGCATCGGGATCTTCGCGAAACATGCCGCCCATGAACAGGCCAGCGAGGGCCGCGAAGATGATTGGGGGCGCAAGGACCAGCGGCGAGATCTTAGCCATGCTTCTTGCGGTCCTCGGCTTCTTGGAGCATGCGGCGTGCTCTTCGCGATTGCAGAATGCTCAGCGCCACCAGCCCGATCAAGAGCACGAGCGATCCGGCATAGGATAGAGAAACCTCAAGGGCGTACTTTCCAAGATCAGGCATCAGCCCATACGCTCCTTCAACTCAAGGGCCGAAAGACGGCGCAGGCGAATCTGGGTGCGGGTTCTGAGAAGAACAAGTGCGATGAACAACAGCACAAAGCCTGCCAGGCAGACCAGCAACGGCACCCAAAAGACGTCAGAGACGTTTTCCTCCTTGTCGATCGATAGGCTGGCACCCTGATGAAGCCCCTGGTTCCAAAAGTTCACCGCATAACGCGACAGGATAGCAAAGACCGATCCCACGAGACATAACACGGATGTCAGGTCAGCCGCCGTGTCGGGATTGTCGATCGACGACCACAGCGCCATGTAGCCCAAGTAGAACAGGAACAGGATCAGAAATGAGGTCAGCCTCGGATCCCATTCCCACCAAGTGCCCCACATGGGTTGGCCCCAAACCGCGCCGGTGAACAGGGCCATCAGGGTCATCGTCGCCCCAATCGGCGCCGCGGCCTTTGCGGCAAGGGCCGAGACATGGTGGCGCCGTATCAGCCAGATCAGCGATGTCACCAGCATCATCGCCCATATGTTGATTGCCATCATGGCCGACGGCACGTGCAGGTAGATGATCTTGACGGTTGATCCCTGCTTGTAGTCGTCCGGCGTCAGGAAAAAGCCCCAGATCAAGCCCACGGCCAGACAGGCCCCTGCCAGAACAAAGGCGGGGACGACGAGCGGATCGGTCGTCTGCATGAACTTGCGCGGGTTGGCGTATTCCCAAATCGACATGCCCACTACCTAACCGTCACGGAGCGCTCTCTCAAGACACGACAGCGTGGCGCCGATTGACGCAGGAGCAGGTCCGGCGATTGGCCCTTGAATTTCCCGCCCGGCGTTGAAAGCTATAGAACAGACCCAGGAGAACAATATGCCCGTACGAAACCGATTTGCGGAGCTGCACGGCGAGATCACCGCCTGGCGGCAGGACTTCCATGCTCACCCCGAGATTCTCTTCGATGTGCACCGGACCGCCGCCGTGGTTGCCGAAAAACTGCGGGAGTTCGGTTGCGACGAGGTCGTGACCGGGATTGGTCGTACTGGCGTTGTCGGCATCATCAATGGCAAGGCGCAGGGGTCAGGGCGCACGGTGGGGCTGCGTGCCGATATGGATGCTCTGCCGATCCAAGAGGTGACGGGGCTTGACTATGCCTCGAAAACCCCCGGTGCGATGCACGCCTGCGGCCACGACGGGCATACGGCGATGCTGCTTGGGGCGGCCAAATACCTGAGCGAAACGCGGAACTTCGATGGCAAGGTGGCGGTGATCTTTCAGCCAGCCGAAGAAGGCGGCGGAGGTGGTCGCGAGATGGTGGACGACGGCATGATGGACCGGTTCGGGATCGACGAGGTCTATGGCATGCACAACTGGCCGGGGCAGGCGACGGGGACCTTCGCGATCCGCGCCGGTGCCTTTTTTGCCGCAACCGACATCTTTGAGATCGTGATCGAAGGGCAGGGCGGCCATGGGGCCAAGCCGCACGAGACCATCGACCCGACTGTGGCGGCGGCTCAGGTGGTTCTCGGGTTTCAGACGATCGCCAGCCGCAATGCCAATCCGGTCGACCAGGTGGTCGTCTCGGTCACCTCGTTCGAAACCTCCTCGACGGCCTTCAACGTCATCCCTCAAAGGGTGACCCTCAAGGGAACCGTTCGCACACTGAATGGCGACACGCAGGATATGGTCCAAGACCGCGTCGGCCAGATCGCCGAGGGCGTCTCCGCGGCTTTTGGCTGCACCGCCACGCTGGACTACACGCGGAACTACCCGATCATGGTCAACAGCGAGACCGAAACTGAATACGCCGCCGAGGCGGCCCGGCGCGTCTCGGGCGATTGCGCCCTGGCCGAACCGACCATGGGCGGCGAGGACTTTGCCTTCATGCTGAACGCGCGGCCCGGTGCCTATATCTTTGTCGGCAACGGCGATACCGCCAAGATTCACAACCCTGACTACGATTTCAACGACGAGGCAATCCCTGCGGGGTGTTCCTGGTACGTTGAAATGGCCGAAAGCCGTTTGCCGTTGAAGTAGAACGTTTGAATCTCGCGGGTCTCGCGGCCGCTGGCCGATGGACCCGCGCGCCGTGCTGGTCTAACATACGCAAAAGACTAGCGAGCAGTGACATGGACCACCAGATTGCGATGCTCTGGATGCGGGGAAGATTCAGCTTCGTCGAACAGCTGTGTGCGCAGTCTTTCCTGGACGCCGGGCATCACGTCATCCTTTACATCTATGACACTGTGGACCATGTGCCCGAGGGGGTCGAACTGCGCGACGCCGCCGACATCCTCCCCGAAACCGGTTTTCTGGTCCACGAGCGTACTGGTTCTCCGGCACTGCACTCAGACGTCTTCCGCTATCGGCTTTTGGAAAATGCAGACCGGATGATCTGGGCGGATACAGACGCCTATTGCCTGCGCCGTTTCCAGCCGGTCGAGGGGCATATGCACGGTTGGGAAAGCAGTAAACACGTGAACGGAGGTGTCCTTGGGCTTCCCCGCGACAGTGAAACTCTCGGCGCCTTGCTTGAATTCACGCGCGACGAATTCGCAATCCCGCCCTGGGAAAGCGAGGCCCGCCGTCGCGAGATGGAAGAGCTGCGCGAAGCCGGAACCCCCGTTCATGCCGGAGAGCAGACATGGGGTGTCTGGGGCCCGCACGCGATCACACATTTTCTGAAGGAGACCGGGGAAATCCGCTATGCCTATCCCCAGGAGGTGCTCTATCCCTATTCCTTCAGCGAACGCCGCAAGATGTTTCGCCCCCGCCTCGACCATTCCGCGGCTATCACCGAGAACACCCAGTCGATCCATCTTTACGGACGCCGCATCCGAAAGCGGCTGGCCGAGAAAGACCACGGGCTGCCGCATCCGAAAAGTCTGATTGGCCAGCTTCTTTTAAAGCACAAGATCGACCCCTGCGAGGCGCCGCTGGCTGGATATCCCAATCCGGACCGGGACGCGGCCTTCGCGCGCCGCTATCGCGAAGAGGCCGTGGGCAAGCAGTACGCGTCGGCAACGCCAGATGTACCAACAACAACAGATGTGCGCCCGTTGGACGACGTGACCGTGGTCACCACCATGCGCAACGAAGGGCCGTTCATCCTGGACTGGGTGGCCTATCACCTCGGCGTCGGTGTCTCGCATTTCCTTGTCTATACTAACGATTGCGATGACCAGACCGTGGCCATCCTCGACGCGCTGCAAATGCGCGGACTGGTGACTCGGGTCGATAACCCGGTGGAGGAGGGCGAAAAACCCCAACGTCTTGCTTTCGACAAGGCTATCAGCCACCCCCGCGTTCAAGAGGCCGACGCCTGGGTCGTCATGGACGTGGATGAATACATCAACATCCACGTGGGCGAGGGGAGGCTGGAAGACCTGTTCCGTGCAGCGGGCGACCCGGACATGGTGTCGATGACCTGGCGGCTGTTTGGCACCTCGGGCATCACTGATTTCGCAGACGAGATGGTACCGCGACAGTTCACCCAGGCGGCGCCGCTTCTGACCCGCAAGCCGCACCAGAACTGGGGCTTCAAGACCATCCAGAGGCGTGGCGTGCCCTTCGACGGCATCGGCGTCCACCGCCCGCATAGCCCGGCCGGAGAGATGCCACATTGGGTCAACGGCTCGGGACAGCAGATGCCCGACCGCTACCTGAAGGCCGGGTGGCGTTCTGGGATCGACTGCTGGGGCTATGACCTGGTGACGTTGAACCACTATGCAACCCGGTCCTGCGAGAGTTTCCTCGTGAAACGCGACCGGGGCCGCGCGAACCACATCGCCCGTCCGCAGGGCGTCGCCTATTGGAACACCTACAATCGCAACGACGAAGAAGACCGCTCGATCCTGCCAAGGCTCGAACGCGCAGAACCCCTCCGCCGGGCCTTCGCACTGGACCCGGTCCTTGGACCTCTGCACCAGGCTGCCGTCGACTGGCACAGGGCCCGGATCGACGCGCTGAAGACCTCGCCGCGCGAATCCGCCTTCTTCCTGCACATCGCCGGCAAGCCGAAGTCGCACCAACTTGCCGAGATCGAACTACCCGAGCATACCGAAACGCCTCCACCGGATAGCCCGCTACATGCCCCGGTCATGGAGATCCGGTCTGATCCGCCCGCAACCGGGCAAGCGGCGCGCGACCAGTTCACCGGGCTGATGTCGCGCATACAGGCCCGCCAAAGTCTTCTCAGTTCGCCGGCAGAAACACCCACTTCGAAACGCATTGTTGTCGTCACCTCGATGAAGAACGAAGGCTGCTTCATCCTGGAATGGATCGCCTATCATATGTCGATCGGCGTGGACCATTTCCTCGTCTACACCAACGATTGTGACGATCCGACGAATGCCGTTCTGGACCGGCTTGAGGCCCTCGGCCATGTCACCCGGCGCAACAACCCGTTCAACCGCGAGGCAGGCCAGAAACCGCAACGCGGCGCGTTGAACGACGCTGCCCTTCAGCCCGTCGTGCAGGGGGCCGACTGGGTCGGCGTGATCGACGTGGACGAGTTCGTGAACATCCACGTGGGAGACGGCACCTTTTCCGCGCTGTTCGAGGCGGCAAGCCACCCCAACGTGATTTCGATGACTTGGCGGTTCTTCGGCAATCGGGGCGTGCACGGCTTCGAGGACAAATGGCAGACCGAGTTATTCACGGCCTGCGCACCGCTTTACATCCCAAAGCCCCGTCTTGGCTGGGGGTTCAAAAGCTTCCACCGCCCCGACGCGCCATTCGGAAAACTTGGGGTGCACCGGCCGCTGGATCTCGATCCCGAACGCTCACATGAGGTTCGCTGGGTCAACGGTGCGGGGCGCGAAATGCCGGAACGCGTGCGCCACAAGAACGAGTGGTTCTCTCGCAAGGACACCATCGGCTATGATATGGTGACGCTGAACCATTATGTGCTGCGCTCGGCCGAAAGCTTTCTCGTCAAGCGCCAGCGTGGACGCATCAATCACGTCGACCAGGACCAGGGTGTTCATTACTGGGTCACCCGCAACTATGCGACCGAGACCGACACGTCGATTCAGCAACACCTGCCGCGCGCCAAGGACGTTCTGGCCAACCTCCTGTCCGACAAGCAGCTGTTCGACCTCCATCTGGCCTCTGTCGCCTGGCATCGAGATCGGATCGACACGCTGCTGCAGGCCGAGGAATACCGCGCACTTTATGCGGCGATCACCGACCCGACCCTGCCGGACGCCATCTGGCGCGCACCAAAGGAAAAAGGTGACGAGTCACCTCTGGCCGCCGCCGAATAAGGCGCATTTTTTCCCACCGAACTTCCGGGAATTCCCAGCGTTTTGCGCGACAATCTCGCTCGAGTTGGCCCATTGATCGGTGCGCATCCTCAATAGCCGAAAAATGACAGAGTTTTGTGCGCGCCGTGACACAAACGTGGCAAATACAGTGTTCGTGGTGGGCAGAAAGTTAAGGGATGAGCCATGCCGAAACCCAGTAATGCCGGTGGTGGAAAGAACACCACGCCGCAGCCGCCCGCAGGCGCGATCGTCGGTTCGGAACAGGACGACGTCATCACTCCGACCTCTGCCTTGGCCTCCACGCCCGGCGACGATGTGATCTGGGGCCTTGGTGGCGCGGATGAAATCGACGGCGGTGAAGGCAACGACGTCATCGAAGGCGGGGCCGGCAACGACACCCTGACCGGAGGCGACGGCAACGATACGATCAATGGCGGCGACGGCGCTGACGTGATCATCGGCGATGCGGGGACCGACTATATCGACGGCGGTTCCGACGGCAGTATCGACACCGTCATCTATTACGGCGTCGAAGACGTGGACTACAGCGTCACTGTTCTGACCGAGACCCAGGGCAACGGCAAAAAGGCACAGGAGGTTGTCGTCGGCTTTGAGGTGCTGGCCTTGGACGGCTCGGGCGATATCGACTACATCACCAATGTGGACAGCGTTGTCTTTATCGAGTTACCGCCGGCAGGGTCGATCATCACTCAGGGCGACTATGAAATCGCGGCTTTCGATGGCACCGGCACCCTGAACGTACTGGCCAACGACTATCTCGAAGGCGGCACGCCAGGTGTGGGACTGACGGTGGTTGGCATTACCGATGTCCAGATCGACGTGAACAACGACGGAATCAACGATGTCGACCTGATCCCGGACGGTGTAGACCTGTCGTATTTCGCCACTGGCGGCCTTTTGAACGACGGCTCCCTGCTGACGGTGTTGTCCGACGGCACGGTAACCTGGGATCCGAACGGCATGTATGACGTCGAACCGGGCGCCGGCCAAGACGCTCCGGTCGTGCATTTCTGGTACGAAGCCAGCGATGGCGCCGGGGCTACCGAATTTGGCGACGTGACTTTCCAGGTCGTCTACCCGGCGCAACCTGGCGACATCACGTTCGAAGACATGACCCCGGTCTATGATCCGATCGTGTCTCAGATCACGGGGCTCTGGATCTATCAGGATGGACCTGACGGCACTTACTGGGTCAGTCAGCTTTCCTCGGGCACAAACTCCTTCGAAGAACGGGATGTCGGGGCAACCAGCTTCGACTACGACTTGGACGGCGACGACGAATTCCGCATCTGGACCGAGGCCGACGGAACCACCCACGAGATGAACATCACGCACAGGGACCCGGTGACCTTTGACCTCGGCGGAATGACGCTCGAAGGCCTCGACGCGGGTGAAGAGGCCTTGATCGTTTTCTCGGACGGCAGTGGCAACGCGATCGGCCAAGTTACGGTCACCAGCGCCGACCTTGACGCCAACAATGTGGTCGAATTCACCAATGCGACCGATGTCTTCCAGTTCAATGTGATCGCGGGCGCAGGGGACGAATTTTACGTCGACGACGTCTTCTTTCTGTAGCGCCGGGGCAGGCGGCCCTCAGTTCTCTTGGTCCAGGGCCTCGGCCAGGCGGAAACCAATGCGGCGAGGTTCATCCTCGCCGCTTTCCTTTGGCATGGCGCGCAGCAAAACGTTCAGTTGCGAGACATGCTGGACCAGTTGTACCCGCGCGCCGGTCTGGTCGGTGCCATAGAATGTCACGATGTCGGGATCGAAATACCCAAGTCCCTCGATCCTCAGGAACCCGCCACCCGTGTCAGTAAACCCCATGGCGATTTCATGTTCGCTATCAAGAAGTTTTTCAAAGTTCTGAATGTAAAGGATCAGGCGCTGATAGGCCCATTCGGCGGGCGTTTTGTGCTCGACCGGCGTCTTGGCGACTGCTTCAGGAAGGGGTTCCTGCTCGACCGACACATCGGCAGGATTGGCATGGACAGCGGCGCCGGGTTTTTTGCCGCTATGCGACGTTGCTGCTGATGGTTTGTCCTTGGTTTCGGGTTTAGTCATCTTTCCTGACCGTCTCAAATATCCAGGCGTCGTCGCGGATCGTGCGGGTTGCACGTCCTTCGTGCCACAGATGCAGGCAGTGCGCCATGGCTTCGGACATCGCCAGACCGAACTGCGATCCTCGAATCTCGCGCTTGAAGACCGGAACAAAGCATTCAACGGCGGTTGCCGGCGTCACCAGCGCCTTTTCCAGCCTGTCCAGTGCCGAGACATGGTTTTCGATCATCTGATCCAACCGTGTCGGCAGCCCCAGGAAAGGAAGCTTGTGCCCCGGCAGGACATGATGCTGCTCAATGGCCATGGGCTGGAAACGGCGACAGCTGTCCAGCCACTCTGCGACCGGGTCGGCTTCCGGCTCGGTCGGGTAGACCCCGAGATTGGGCGATATCGAGGGCAGAAACTGGTCGCCGCCGAGGACAAGGTCGTCGTCCAGCGACCAAAGGGTTGCGTGTTCGGGCGCATGGCCATGGCCGACATGTACCCGCCACCGGCGGCCCGCCATGGTGACAACGTCGCCCTCGGCGATACGCGAGTATCCCAGGGGCAGAGGTGCCAGGATGTCGGCAAAGTTGAACGGCCGCTCGGCAAGACGCTCTTTCACCATGTCGTCGGGCATCCCCGCAGCCTTCCAAAACGCAACGGAAAGAGGATCCGCCTTGTGCTGAACATCCAGCGACAGCATCCGGGCGAACAGCCAGGCCGTCCGCGTGATCAAAAGCTCGGCGCCATGCTCTGTCTGAAACCAGCCGGCAAGGCCGATGTGATCGGGGTGATGATGCGTGATCAGGATGCGGCGCACTGGCTTGCCCGCCAGCGGCCCTTTCAAAAGTTGGGTCCAGGCCGCGCGGCAGTCGGGGGTGTCGATCCCGGAATCGATGATCGTCCAGCCATCACCGTCGTCCAGCGCATAGATATTGACGTGATCCAGAGCCATCGGCAACGGCAACCGGGCCCAGAGAATGCCGGCAGCGACCTCGATTGCCTCGCCGTTGGCGGGCGGGATTTCGATCGGATAACGGATATGACGAACAGCGTCCTCCATTACAGGGCCAGGTCTTCGACAGACAGGTCATAGAGGCCCGTGGTCCCCGCCTGAACCTGCGCCACGAACGCGGAATGTTCCGGCAGGTGTCGGGTCA
Source organism: Silicimonas sp. (assembly GCA_050290245.1). Lineage (GTDB taxonomy): Bacteria > Pseudomonadota > Alphaproteobacteria > Rhodobacterales > Rhodobacteraceae > JBNKHH01. The sequence goes on along the minus strand of JBNKHH010000033.1, from coordinate 67,923 downwards.
TATAGTAGTGCGCCAGGGCGCGTCGCCGTCCCTCAGGCTCTGCCAGCGCTGCTTTCAGATGGTAATATCCTCCCAGAACCCGCGCCGAGGCCTGGAGGTAGGCGACGGCTCCGCCAAAGCGTTCGTCAAGCGACTGTTCGACCAACCACTCGGTGCATTCCCGGTGGGTCTCTGCGGCAGCCCAAAGTGCGCCGGCCAAATCGGGCAGGGCCGCTCTGGCCTGTTCGGCCACGGTCTCGATTTCGTCAAGGATGCGATACATCGCCTCGCCGCCGTCCATCATCTTGCGCCCGACAAGATCCATGGCCTGGATGCCGTTCGTGCCCTCATAGATCGAGGTGACACGCACGTCCCGCAGGAACTGGGCCGCGCCTGTCTCTTCGATGAAGCCCATGCCGCCATGCACCTGGATGCCTAGCTCTGCCACGGCAATGCCAGTCTCTGTGCCGAAAGCCTTTGCAATGGGCGTCAAAAGCGCAGCACGCGCAATCCACTCGGGGCTTCCGCTTGCCTTGGCCATGTCGATTGCCACGGCGCAGGAAAGGGCGATTGAGCGGGCGGCAAAGATATCAGCCTTCATCGAGGTCAGCATCCGGCGCACATCGGCATGTTCGATGATTGTGCCGGTGCCGTCAGCCTTGCCTTGCTTGCGTTCGCGGGCATAGCTCAGCGCATGCTGATAGGCGGCTTCGGCGACGCCGATGGCCTGGGTTCCAACGCCAAGGCGCGCACTGTTCATCATGGTGAACATCGCCGCCATGCCGCCATTCTCGGCGCCAACCATCCAACCGGTGGCGCCATCGTATTCCATGACGGCGGTCGGCGAGCCATGCAGGCCCATCTTGTGCTCCAGGCTGACCACGCGCAGGGAATTCCGCCTGCCCGGCGCCCCGGTGTCATCGGGCAGGAACTTGGGCACCAGGAACAGGCTGATGCCCTTGGTGCCCGCAGGGGCATCCGGCAGGCGCGCCAGAACCAGGTGGCAGATATTCTCCATGAAATCCGCATCCCCCCAGGTTATGAAGATCTTCTGGCCCGAGATGGCATAGGTGCCGTCGCCGTTTGGCACCGCCCTGGACGACAGCGCCCCCACGTCCGAACCCGCGTGCGGCTCGGTCAGGTTCATGGTGCCCGACCACGCGCCGCTGATCAGCTTGGGAAGATAGATCGACCGAAGGTTTTCATCGGCATGAGCTTCAAGTGCCTCGATCTGACCCTGGGTCAAAAGCGGGTTCAGCTGCAAGGCAAGGCAAGCGCCGGACATCATGTCGTTCAAAGCTGTCCCAAGCGCTACGGGAAGCCCCATGCCGCCGTGATCCGGCCCGGCCATGAGACCGATCCAGCCGCCCTCGGCTATGGCGCGAAAACCGTCATCAAATCCTGGCGACGTCCGCACCACGCCGTTCTCAAGAACCGCAGGAGACAAGTCGCCCGCACGGTTCAGTGGCGCGAGAACCTCGTCGCAAAGCTTGCCTGCCTCTCCCAGGATCGCTTCGACAAGGTCCGGGGTCGTTTCGGTATATTTATCTGCGGAGACGACATCGGAAAAGTCGGTCACTTGGTTCAATATGAACAGAAAATCCCGAATCGGTGACGTATAGCTCACCCTGCGCTCCCCTGAATTGTTCTTGGCAATTTGTTTGTGTCTCGGTAACGGATTGCTTTTGAAACATGCAAGTAGGGAAATTCCGCCGCAAGGCAAACGCGGCGTCACGGATATGGCCAGCCAGGTGACAGAACGACTGAAGGACACGCCCGACGGGATCGCACGGGCTGCCGAGCTTTTGGCTCGGGGACGGCTCGTTGCCTTTCCAACCGAGACCGTCTACGGGCTTGGCGCCGATGCCCGCAACGGCGAAGCGGTGGCTGCCATCTACGAAGCCAAAGGGCGGCCCCGGTTCAATCCGCTGATCGTGCATGTGGCCGACCTGGAGGCGGCCGGGTCAATTGGCGACTTCCCTGCCGCCGCCCACGCGTTCCTTCATGATGGATGGCCTGCGGGCCTGACGCTCGTCGTTCCGGTTCGCGAGGACGCCGGCCTGTCCGGCCTCGTGACAGCGGGTCTGCCGACCGTGGCGCTGCGGGTTCCATCGTCACCTGTCGCGCAGGCCATGCTCAAAGCCTTTGGCGGCCCTGTCGCGGCGCCTTCGGCCAATATTTCCGGCCGTGTCAGCCCGACCGAGGCCCGTCATGTGTTGGCCGGGCTTGATGGCCGCATCGCCGCTGTCCTGGATGGCGGCGCCACAACCGCGGGACTGGAATCGACCATCATCGGGTTCAAGGAGGGCACCGCTGTCGTCCTTAGGGAAGGGGCCTTTGTCGTTCCTGACGATTTGCCACGGTATCGGCTCGATCCTGCGGCTTCTGAAGCCGTCACCGCTCCGGGCCAATTGTCTTCGCATTACGCGCCCAAGGGGTCCGTCCGGCTGAATGCCCGCGAAAAGCGCGCCGGCGAATATCATCTCGGGTTCGGGAATGTGACAGGCGACGCAAGCCTTTCACCAACCGGCGATCTGCGCGAGGCCGCTGCCCGGTTGTTCAGCATGCTTCACGAGGCTGACCGTCGAGGCGAAGACCGGATCGCCGTTGCGCCGATCCCGGACACAGGCCTTGGCAAGGCCATCAACGACCGCCTAAGGCGTGCTGCTGCACCACGCCCCTAGGGTTTGCGGCGATAGACGCCTTCGGGAAGGTTCAGTGCTGCCGTCAAATCCGCCACCTGCGAAAGAGACAACGTGATCGTCTGCACTGACTCGTCCAACGGATCGATCTGTTCAATGACCACGCAGTCTTCGAAGGCGGTGACAGTGACATCTTCTTGGCGATGCGTGGCAGGATCATCGACCAGGGTCACAACGGTGGCGTCAAATTCGTGCTCGATGGTGAACATGGGTCAAGACTGGCGGCAGTTCCGGAACAAGACAAGCGGAAATCCCGCAGTACGTTGAAAGCCTTGTTGCGGCTCCTGAGGGAACCACTAAAGCTATAGCGTGTTGATGGGGTGTGGCAGCGTATTACGAGCGAGGCAAAATAAATGAAACTCCGGTATCTGGCATCCGTCCTTTTGGTCGTGTCCCTGGGAGCCTGCGACGTTGAGACGTCGACGACGGTGCCGCCATCGTCCGAACCGATCACAAAGACGCCCCGGACCGGGTCTGCCCAGTCCGTCCGCGATTTCCGGGTGGTGGCCGCGCGCGTAGAGCCTGTTGCGGAACGTGTCTGCCGCCAAATGCGCCCCGGCGAGAACTGCGATTTTAATATCCTGGTCGACGATCGCCCGGGGTTGCCGCCAAACGCCTACCAGACTTACGACAAATCAGGCCGACCCATCATCGCCTTCACGCCCGCGCTCCTGCGTGAGATGAAAAACCGCGACGAGGTGGCTTTCGCGCTCTCGCACGAGGCAGCGCACCATATCGAGGGGCATATCTCGCAGACTCAGGTCTCTGCCACGACAGGGGCTGTCCTTGGGGCGGTGCTTGGCTCGCTTGCGGGGCTTGATGCGAATGGCGTCGACCTCGCCACCAATATCGGCGGGACGGTCGGCGCGCGTCGCTATTCCAAGGGTTTTGAACTCGAAGCCGACTCGCTTGGCGCAAAGATTGCGCTCAGGGCCGGGTATGACCCGCTTCGGGGCGTGCTCTACTTTCAGGACGCCGACGATCCCGGAGACCGGTTCCTCGGTACGCACCCGCCTAACTCGGACCGGATTCGCATCGTCCGCCAAAGCGTGGGTGCGCAGTAAAGGCTTGATCTAGGTCAAATAGACCGGGCCTTCGTCGTGCAACAGTGGCGCAACATCAAGGAGGTCGACATATGTCTTTCTGGTCAAAGCTCACCCGGCACGAACGCCTGTTCTCCCGCATGGCCGACCGTGCGGGTGCGGATGTGGATGTGGCGATGCAGTCGGGCCTGTTGGTGCCCGAGGACTTCCGCTCGGCAGTCCTGTCCTGCAGCATATGCACAAGACCAAAAGCCTGCGAAACACTGCTGGACGACGGCGGCACGGATATTCCCGACTATTGCCGAAACAGGAAGATGCTGGAACGGCTGGCAACGGATATCGCGCACTGATCGCGCACCATCGCACGAAAAAGCCCGGCCTAGGCCGGGCTTTTCCCCTGTGACTGCTCTTGGTTGCTGTGCCTTGCCTGGTTAAATCGCGAGGCGGAAGTATTCAGCCATAAAGTTGTTCTCGAGGCCTGACCCCCCGCAAAAACCCATGTTCATCAGTGACGTGCCGTCGATCTCGTCGCCTGAAACCATGGACACCCCTTCGATGCCGTTTGCGCGGGCGGCAAAGTCGATGGTCTTCACCGCGATCAGTTGCCCGCCATATATCTGAAGGTCCGAAGGGAAGGACATGCCGCCCAGGGTGACCAGCTGCGCGCCACCGCCTGCTGCACAGTTGTCATCCAGGCCAAGAGTGAAGCCCGAGGCGCCGGTAAAACTGTCGTCGGATGTGTTTTTGTTCACGAAGATGACGTCGCGTATTTCCGATTTCGCGCCGAAATCAATCGTGCAGTTGGTGATTAACACGCCCTTGGTCAAAATTTCGTTCGACGGGATCATCACCTTTTGGTTGGCCGCGTTGCAGTAAACCTCGTGGATCGCGCCGGGCACCCAATAGGCGTTCGAAAGCTTGTTCTTCCGGTCCAGAATGACGTGCTGAATGGTTGACGCGTCGACGCCGTCCCATGTGACGTAGTCGTCGCGGAAGTAATCAGAATTCGGATTGTCTACGCCGTTGATGATGTCATTCACGCGCTGCAGGATGCGCAAGCGGTACGAGCCGTCGCGCAGGGCATCCTGAAGTCCGGGGTTCTTGTCGAACCCGTCCGAAGGAATGACGAGGTCGCGGACATCCGGCATCGACACGATCACGCTCGAAGTGAATTGATTGCCGTTGTTGACTTCGACGTGGTCGTTGGAATGGATGCAGAAGCCCTGATCATAAGTATTGTTCGACTGAACATCGACACGGTTTTCGGCGACAAAGCCTTCGCGGAAACAGGTAGGGTAATAGGTCTCAAAAACCGACTGGCTAACCAGATCAAAGCTGTTCAACCCAACGAAACGCAGGAAATATGTGCCAACCGCGTTGGAGCGTGACGCAATGCGCTGAGTGTCGACCAGAACGGCATCGTCCGATCCGGGGACGATCTGGAATTCTTCTTTAACCGGGTCCCATTTGCCGAACTTGATGTCCGAGGCCTTGATGGTAAGGCCGAACTTGTTCTGCGGCAACGAGGCCATGGCCACTTGCACGCCGATATCCTGGGACTCGCTTTCCGATTTGTATTCCCGGGCGACGAGGGCTGCGTGGGCGGCTGCGTCCGCGGCGACCTGCAAGTGCGTCTTGACCATGATCGCGTTAGCCACGTCCATGGCCAGACCTCCGACGCAGATCATAGCGATCGTCAGAAACAGGCCGAAAGCCGTGAGTGCGCCGTCGCACTTGCGTACAAAATTTTGGAAGACACGCTTGATGGACATGATTCAGGACTCCCAGTTTTCGACCATGTGTTCGGCCGAGACTTTGAATTCGACGTTGCGGATGGCGGTGAAGAACCCCAGAAGGTCCAGCTCGGGCGCCTTGACCGTCACCACTGTCGTGACGACACCGGCCGTTACAGTGGTCGCCGCGTGTGCCGTGACGTTGATGCCTGCAAGTTTGTTTTCGATGAAATCTTCGGTGTCGGATCTGCTCGCTATCCGGCCAACGGAGTAGTTGCGATTACCATCCTGGATGGCACGCATGATCTTTGCCTGGGTGTGGAAGACCATGGTAGTGTCAAACATCAGGCCGAACACCGCGATAAAGAACGGAAACCACAGAACCGTCTCGACGGTTGCCGTGCCATCCTGGCGGCGCAGGAACGGGTTCAAGAGTGCTCGTTTCATATCGTCGACACCATCGTGGAGAGATCTGTTTCAAGGATGTTGTCCAGCAGGTGTCCGGCGCTGACGTCGATGTCGAGGTCAAGGATGGCGCTGAAGATGCCGATGGCCTGCATCTGGCTTGCCGGCACGGTAACCAGGGTTAGCACGACACCATTGCCCGAAACCGCTTTCGTCGTTTTCGGAGAGACGCCGAATTTCCCAAGCTCTGCATTGATGTAGTCTTCCACCTCTTGCTCGGTCGTAAACCGGCCAATGGACATATTTCGGTTGGCGTCCTGGATGACGCGCAGCACTTTTGATTGGCCGTTGAACACCATCGAAGTGTCGACCATCAGTGCAAAGACCACCATGAAGATGGGCATCCACAGCACGGCTTCCACGGTGGCGGTTCCGTCCTCGCGTTTCAAAAAAGCGGAACGGGGACAAAACATGCGGGCGATCGAACGGTACATTTTTGTGTCCCAGGCGAAGGAAAATTCAATGCAGCTTGGGCATAGGCAAAAATCCCGCCGCAATTGAGGCGGAAAAAAGACGAATAGGGCAGCCGTCCGCAGGTCTTGTGCAGTTTGGCCGGATCGCTAGACGCTGTGTTTCTGTTCAGGAGACGAAAAATGGCCCGTTTCCGGGCTTTTTTCGGCCGGATTGGGAAGTCCGGCCAGAAAAAGAAGTGCCAAATTTACTTTCGAGAGCTCGACGCTTAGCGGGTCGTCTCGGTAAGGCGGCGCTGTACGTATTCGGTTACGTCGCCAATCATGTTTTCCATGTGCGGGTCTTCGAAGAAGTGTCCGGCGCCCTCGATCTCGGTGTGGGTGATCGTGATGCCCTTCTGCTCGTGCAGCTTGTCCACCAGCGCGTGCGTGTCACGCGGCGGGGCGACACGGTCTGCCGTGCCGTTGATGATCAGGCCGGAAGAAGGGCATGGCGCGAGGAAGGAAAAGTCGTACATGTTCGCAGGCGGCGACACGCTGATGAAACCCGTGATCTCGGGTCGGCGCATCAGCAACTGCATACCGATCCAGGCGCCGAAAGAGAACCCGGCGACCCAGCAATGCTTGGCGTTCTGGTTCATCGACTGCAGGTAATCCAGCGCCGATGCCGCGTCGGACAATTCACCGACCCCCTGGTCGTATTCGCCCTGGCTGCGTCCGACCCCGCGAAAATTGAACCGCAGGACGTTGAAGCCCATGTTATGAAAGGCATAGTGCAGGTTGTAGACCACGCGGTTGTTCATCGTGCCCCCGAACTGGGGGTGCGGATGCAGGACGATCGCGATCGGCGCGTCCTTGGTCTTTTGCGGATGATAACGGCCTTCGAGCCGCCCCTCAGGGCCAGGAAAGATCACCTCGGGCATATTGTAGCGTTCACCTTTGTTACTTTCTGCCGACGCCCCAGCCATAGTTGACGGATTTGGTCAGGGTCTTTAGAAACATTCTAATTCGGCTCCACCCTCCCGATGGACAAGGGCTGAGGTAAGCGTCGCACGCGCAAAGGTCAATGATTTAGGCGGGATATCCCAGGATGAAACTCAGTACAAAGGGCCGGTATGCAATGGTCGCGCTGACCGATCTTGCGATGGCCAAGGAAAACGGGCTGCTTTCACTGGCAGAGATCTCCAAGCGGCAGGATATCTCGCTGCCCTACCTCGAACAGCTTTTTGTCAAACTCCGCAGGGCAAATCTGGTTGAATCCGTGCGGGGCCCCGGTGGCGGCTACCGACTGGCCAGGCCGCCCGCGGAAATTCGGGTCAGCGATATTCTGGCCGCCGTCGACGAAACCGTCAGCGCCATGCACACCGGGGCAGGCGCCTCGGGCGCGGTGTCGGGTTCGCGCGCCCAAAGCATGACAAACCGCTTGTGGGAGGGGCTGTCGGCCCATGTCTATGTCTTCCTGCACCAGACGCGATTGTCGGACGTGGTGGCCAATGAACTGGCTCCGTGCCCCGCCGTGCCCGCCCTGTTCGAGGTTGTGGACGAAGGATGAGACTCGGGCTGTGCAGGACGGATGGCGCCGGTCTGTGCCAGCGCGGCGGGCGAGAGGGCTTTGCCCCCTCGCGCTCCCCCAGGATATTTGAGGACCGGTGATGGAACGGATCTACCTGGACTGGAACGCAACCGCGCCGCTCAGGTCCGAGGCGCGGGGGGCGGTGTTGGCGGCTCTAGATGTCGTGGGAAATCCGTCCTCGGTTCATGCCGAGGGGCGTGCGGCGCGTGGCATCGTCGAGCGTGCGCGCGCTCAGGTAGCAGCCCTCGTCGGCTGTGCCCCCGGTGAAGTGGTGTTCACATCGGGCGCAACCGAGGCCGCGCGGGTGCTAGATGGGTTTTCTGTCACCGCACAAACCACGGCTCATGACGCCGTTTTTGCGCATGACAATGGTGGGACTGAAATCCTGGCCATGGGGCTTGCGAACTCAGAAACCGGTGTAATTACCGGGCCGCCCGACAAATCTGAAAAAGGCTGGCTCTTCAACGGCCTGTGCGCCCCACGGCTGTTCCTTGACGTAACCCAGGCCGTCGGTCGCATTCCCTGGGCCTTTTCCTGGTCGGGAGCGGATTTCGCTGTTCTGTCTGCCCACAAGCTTGGTGGTCCCAAAGGGGTTGGCGCATTGATCGTGCGCCAGGGTGTCGACATCCCGGCCATTCAACCCGGAGGTGGGCAGGAACTCGGACGGCGCTCGGGCACCGAGAATGTCGCTGGCATTGCCGGGTTCGGTGCCGCTTGTGACGCCGCGCGGGCCGATCTGGACGGCGGAATCTGGGACAAAATCGAAAAACTTAGAAATATTCTAGAAACTGCTCTGGCGTCCGGCGCAAATAAGACTATTTTTGTCGGGAAAGACTCGGCGCGCTTGCCGAACACCTCCTGTTTTGTCACGCCCGGCTGGAAAGGCGAAACTCAGGTGATGCAAATGGACCTTGCCGGGTTTGCGGTGTCATCGGGATCTGCCTGCTCGTCGGGCAAGGTCAAGGCGCCGCGCGTCCTGAGCGCCATGGGGCTCGACCCCGTTGCGGCGGAAAGCGCTCTGCGCGTGTCGCTGGGGCCGACAACGACGGAAGACGAGATCATGCGGTTCGCCGAGGCATGGTTGAAACACGAGAAGAAATTCCGCCAGAGGGCGGCTTGAGTAGGGAAGCGGAAATGGCTGCATTGGACAACGAGGTCAAGGAAGGCGTCGATCAGGAGACAGTCGAAGCCGTGCGCTCGCTTTCCGGCAAGTACAAGTACGGTTGGGAAACCGAGATCGAGATGGAATACGCACCGAAGGGCCTCAACGAGGACATCGTGCGTCTGATCTCGGAGAAGAACGGCGAGCCCGAATGGATGACCGACTGGCGGCTCGAGGCGTTCCGGCGCTGGCAGCAGTTGGACGAGCCCGACTGGGCGATGATCCATTATCCCAAGATCGATTTCCAGGATCTGTATTATTATGCCAAGCCGAAGAGCATGGAGGAAAAGCCCAAGTCCCTTGACGAGGTCGACCCCAAGCTTCTGGAGACCTATGCCAAGCTTGGCATCCCGCTGAAGGAACAGATGATTCTTGCCGGTGTCGAAGGGGCAGAAAACGCACCTGCCGAGGGCCGCAAGGTCGCCGTGGATGCGGTTTTTGACTCGGTCAGCGTTGGTACGACTTTCCAGAAAGAACTTGAAAAAGCGGGCGTCATCTTCTGTTCGATATCCGAGGCGATCCGCGAGCATCCCGAACTGGTCAGAAAATACCTCGGCAGCGTCGTGCCGGTGTCCGACAACTTTTACGCCACGCTGAATTCGGCCGTCTTTTCGGACGGCTCCTTCGTGTATGTGCCGCCGGGCGTACGCTGCCCGATGGAACTGTCGACCTACTTCCGTATCAACGCCGAAAACACCGGCCAGTTCGAACGCACGCTGATCATCGCCGACAAGGGGGCCTATGTTTCCTATCTTGAAGGCTGCACGGCGCCGCAGCGCGATACGAACCAGCTTCACGCTGCCGTGGTCGAGCTGGTTGCGCTCGAAGACGCCGAGATCAAGTATTCCACGGTTCAGAACTGGTTCCCGGGCGACGAGGAAGGCAAGGGCGGCATTTATAACTTTGTCACCAAGCGCGCCGATTGCCGGGGCGACCGCTCCAAGGTGATGTGGACACAGGTTGAAACCGGTTCGGCGGTCACCTGGAAATACCCATCCTGCATCCTCCGCGGCAACGACAGCCAGGGCGAGTTTTATTCCATCGCTATCACAAACAACATGCAACAGGCCGACACCGGTACAAAGATGGTGCATCTGGGTAAGAACACCAAGAGCCGGATCGTCTCCAAGGGCATCAGCGCCGGCAAGGCGCAGAACACCTATCGCGGCCTTGTGTCCATGCACCCGCGTGCCAAGAACTCGCGCAACTACACTCAGTGCGACAGCCTGCTGATCGGCGACAAATGCGGGGCGCACACGGTTCCTTACATCGAGGTGAAGAACAACTCGTCGCGCGTCGAGCACGAGGCGACAACCTCCAAGGTTGACGACGACCAGCTCTTCTATTGCCGGCAGCGCGGCATGGACGAAGAAGAAGCCGTGGCGCTCGTGGTTAACGGCTTCTGCAAAGAAGTCTTGCAAGCCCTGCCGATGGAATTCGCCATGGAGGCGCAGCAGCTTGTGGCGATTTCTCTGGAAGGCTCGGTGGGCTGATCCGATGGTGGAGATTTTGGCCTTTTACTTCGAAGGGGTGATCGAGAGCCTTGAATGGTCTTCGCCGTCGTCGACAGAGCGTTTGCAGACGGTGGGAGCCTCGGCGCTTCTTCCGCTCATCGCCATCACGGGCGGTGCAGTTGTTTCGAAACCGGCGGAAGCGTGAGCGGACCTATGGCGCGCGTATTTTCCTCTGCTTTGCTGACCGGCATCTTCTGCGCGGTCTTCGCTGTCGTCATAGACTGGGCGACGAACATGCTTGAGCAAAATCAGATAATCGCCGTCAGCTTTGTTTCAGGCTTTCTCGGCAGCCTCTTCGGCCAGGCCGTGCTGGCTGGATGGCGCGGTTCCAAAGAATGAATTCCCGGGGAGACAGGACGATGATCGTGACCACCACACCCTCTATCGACGGCAAAACCATCGAGACCTACCACGGTGTCGTCGTGGGCGAGGCGATTCTGGGGGCGAATGTTTTCCGGGATCTTTTTGCCTCGATCACCGATATCGTTGGGGGACGCTCGGGCGCCTATGAGGAAGAACTGGGCAAGGCCCGCGAAATCGCCCTGCGCGAATTGGAAGCGCGCGCCCGCGCGGCGGGTGGAAACGCCGTCGTTGGTGTCGACCTCGACTACGAAGTGATCAACAACATGCTGATGGTTTCCGCCTCGGGAACAGCGGTGAGCGTCCGATGACTCAGCGAAATCAATCCGTTCCGCGCGATTCCTTGAAGTTTCGCGCAGATTTGACCTCAGACTTGCCCTTATTTGGTCACGATCGGCTGCTTTTTACGCAGCAAACCGACCAAAGGGGTGAGCCGAATGTCTCTATCCAATGCACAACGTCGCGGGTTCGAGGACCGTTTGTCCCGGATCAAGAACGGCGGCGACAACACCATGGGCGAGGTCCACATCGGACCGCGCGAAGAGGTGCGTGCGGGCGAAAAGCGCAAACCGAACAACACGGTGCGCATGAAAAAGAAAACCAAAAGCGTCAAGCTGGGCGAGGGGTCGAGCATCACGCTCGTGCCTCTGGCCTTTATCTTTGGCGCCATGTCGATGTTCGTCGGCCAGTCCGCGGCCTATCACTTCTTTGCCGACACCGGCCTGATCCAGCTGGACTTGTCTTCGATCACGGCGGTCGAACCCTATCTGCCCTACGCCCACTTCCTATTCGGCGGCGTTCTGGCGCTCCTCTTCGCCTGGACGTTCCGCATGATGGGCGGCTTGCGCATTCTGGCGCTGGTCGGCGGTCTGGCGGTCATGGTTCACTACCAGGCCGATATCGTTCAAAAGGCGCCCGGGCTTTACCAGGCGTTCTTCTCCAAGGCCTTCGTTCAACAGACGCTCGGCCAGGCCTAAGCGCCACTCAACATCTCCATCATCATCAAGGGTATCGCCGTTCCGGCGATACCCTTCGTTGCGTTCTGCGAGGCAAAAATGCTTAAAATCAACAACCTCCACGTCAAACTTGAGGAAGAAGAGAAACAGATCCTGAAAGGCGTCGACCTCGAAGTTCCCGCCGGGGCTGTCCATGCCATCATGGGGCCGAACGGTTCGGGCAAGTCCACCATGTCCTACGTTCTGGCTGGTCGCGACGGCTATGAGGTCACCGAGGGCACAGCCACGCTCGACGGCAAGAACCTCCTCGACATGGATCCCGAAGAACGGGCCGCTGCGGGTCTTTTTCTGGCCTTCCAATACCCTGTTGAAATTCCCGGTGTCGGCAACATGACATTCTTGCGCACCGCGCTGAACGCGCAGCGCAAGGCCCGTGGAGAAGACGAACTCAGCGCCGGCGATTTCCTGAAGCTTGTCCGCGAAAAAGCCAAGGCGCTGGAAATCGACGCCGACATGCTGAAGCGCCCTGTGAACGTCGGCTTTTCCGGCGGTGAGAAAAAGCGCAACGAGATCCTTCAGATGGCCATGCTGGAACCCAAGATGTGCATTCTGGACGAAACCGATTCCGGTCTTGACGTCGATGCCATGCGGCTGGTGTCGCAAGGCGTCAACGCGCTGCGCGATGCGGGCCGTTCCTTCCTGGTCATCACGCACTACCAGCGGCTTCTCGACCATATCCAGCCGGATGTCGTGCACATCATGGCCAATGGCCGGATCATCAAGTCGGGCGGCCCGGATTTGGCCCTCGAAGTCGAAAAGAACGGCTATGCTGACATCCTGGCGGAGGTGGCCTGATGGCCCTGGCACAATCGAAACAGGACGCAACACAGGCCCGCATAGGCGCGCTCACCCTGCCTGAGGTCAGCGGCTGGTCCCGCACGACGCGTGAGGACGCGCTGAACCGGCTGACGGCAATGGGCTTGCCCGGCGCGCGCGACGAATACTGGCGGTTCACCCGCCCCGAGGCGCTGAATGCGCCAGAAGCGCCCTATGCAGCGATATTTGACGCCAATGAGACGCCGGTTTTCGATCAGCTGGACCGCATCCGCATCGTGTTCCGCGACGGCGTTTTCGATGCCGAGGCCTCTGACGACCTCAGCGAGGCGAATCTGGAAATTGATCGGCTCAGCGATGCCGAGACGAGCGATATTCACTGGGCCAAGGGGCTCTACGGCGTGCTCGAAGCTGCCGGCCAGAAGCCGGTTCAGCGCCCGTTCGCGGCATTGAATACTGCCTTTGCCTCGGATGGTTTCGTTATCCGCGCGACCGGCCAAGTCGCCCGGCCGGTGCATCTGTGCTACCTTCACGAAAAGACCGACAGCGATGCGATCCTGCATTTCGTGGTCAGGGTCGATCCCGGCGCCAGCCTCACGCTTCTGGAAAACGGACCGGCGGCTGCCCGCTTCAACAAGTGCATGGAGGTCGATGTCGCTGATCGTGGTGTGTTCCATCACGTGCGCGCCCAGGGCCGCGACCATGAACGGCTGGCGGTAACCCATCTCTTCGCGCGTCTCGGTGCCGAAAGTACCTTCAAATCGTTCACGCTGACCGCCAACGGGAAGCTGACGCGCAACGAGGTGGTCATCGACCTGACAGGGGATGACGCCGTTGCTCACGTCGCCGGCGCGGCCATGGGCGACGGGGATTTTCACCATGACGACACCGTTTTTATCACCCATGACGCGGTCAGTTGCGAAAGCCGCCAGGTCTTCAAGAAGGTGTTGCGCAACGGCGCGGTCGGGGCCTTTCAGGGCAAGATCCTGGTGAAGGCGGGCGCACAGAAGACCGACGGCTATCAGATCAGTCAATCGCTGCTTTTGGATGAGGATGCCCAGTTTCTGGCCAAGCCCGAACTTGAGATCTATGCCGACGACGTGGCCTGTTCTCACGGCTCCACCAGTGGCGCGATCGATGAAGAGGCGCTGTTCTACCTACGCTCGCGTGGGGTGCCCGAGGGCGACGCCCAGGACCTGTTGGTCCTGTCGTTCCTTGCGGAGGCGATTGAAGAGATCGAAGACGCAGAAATAGCCGATGACATCCGTTCGCGGCTCGAAGGCTGGCTGGCCCGCCGCCGGACATGAGCGTCGTCCGGGACATACTTGCGATGTACCGCGCACCCCGTGATGTGGCCGCGCACCGCGTCGGTGGCGCCCGGCGCGAGGATCGGGCGCTGGCCTACCTCGTGGCAGCCTGCGTCTTGATCTTCGTGTCACAATGGCCGCGTCTCGCACGCGAGGCGGCGCTTCAGCCGGACATCGACCTTCAGGCTCGTCTGGCCGGGGCGCTTTTTGCCTGGGTCATGGTCATGCCGCTCGCTTTCTATATCTTCGCCTTCGTCCTGTTCATGATCCTTCGCCTGTTTGACCAGGGCGTAAACGCGTATCACGTACGCGCAGCGTTGTTCTGGGCGCTCCTGGCTTCGGTTCCGCTCTGGCTGCTGTCTGGGCTGACCGCGGGTTTTGTCGGAACGGGCGCAGCCGATACCATCATCAGCACCCTCTGCCTCGCCGCCATTGTCGTCTTTGCGCGGGCAGGTCTCAGGTTGGGTGCACCGAATGAGGCAGGTGCCTAGTGTTCGCAACATTGATCTCTCTGACTTTCCAGGCACCTCGCAAGGCCGCGGCAATGCTGCTGAACCTCGACCTGCCCAGAAACACCGTCGCCATGGGGTTTGTCGTGGCGATCATACTATCAATCATCGTGACCGAACCCCTGATCGCCCTTGTTCCGGAAGACACCTTCGGACCGCCTTTGCCGCCGATCACACGTTTCATCATGACGGCGCTATTTAGCGCAGCAGTCGTCGTAGCAATCTGGAAGGTTGGGACGGCCTTTGGCGGAAAAGCCAGCCTGGCAGACGCTTACCTGGTCTTCGCCTACCTCGAACTGGTTCTGTCGGCAGGCCTTGCCATCATGCTGGTTCTGCTGTTCGTCCTGCCATTCCTGGCGGGCATGATGGGTCTTGGCGTTTCGCTGTTCTGGCTGTGGCTCCTCGGCGCGTTCTATGCAGAGGCCTTTGGTTTCCCCTCGGTTTTTAAGGCCCTGGGCGTCGTGGCCCTGTCCTGGTTTGCCACATATGTCGTCGGCATTCTCATTCTTTCATTCGTGGCAGCCGGAGGAGCGCCCTGATGTACGATGTCCAAAAGCTCCGGGCCGATTTCCCCATCCTTTCGCGCGAGGTAAACGGCAAGCCGCTTGTCTATCTCGACAACGGCGCCTCGGCACAAAAGCCCCGCGTTGTCATCGATGCGATCACGCAGGCCTACGCGATGGAATATTCCAACGTCCATCGCGGCCTGCACTTTCTGTCGAATCTCGCTACCGAAAAGTACGAATCCGTGCGCGGCACAATCGCCCGCTTTCTGAATGCGCCCTCCGAAGATCATATCGTGATGAACTCCGGCACCACCGAGGGCATCAATACCGTTGCCTATGGCTGGGCCATGCCGCGTTTCGAGGCCGGGGACGAAATCATCCTGTCAGTGATGGAGCACCACGCCAACATCGTGCCTTGGCACTTTCTGCGCGAGCGTCAGGGCGTTGTGCTGAAATGGATCGACGTTGATGAGACCGGCGCGCTGGATCCCGAAAAGGTTTTGGCGGCCATCGGGCCAAAAACCAGACTGATCGCGGTGACTCATGTGTCCAACGTCCTTGGCACCCGCGTCGACGTCAAGTCGATCTGCGCCGGTGCCCGCGACAAGGGCGTCCCGGTCCTGGTGGACGGTTCTCAGGGCGCAGTCCATATGCCCGTCGATGTCCAGGACATCGGATGTGATTTCTATGCCATCACCGGCCACAAGCTCTATGGGCCCTCGGGGTCGGGCGCGATCTATGTCCGTCCCGAACGCTTGGCCGAGATGCGGCCGTTCATGGGCGGCGGCGACATGATCCGCGAGGTCCACAAAGACGGCATCCTCTATGCTGATCCGCCGATGAAATTCGAGGCGGGCACCCCCGGTATCGTCCAGCAGATCGGTCTCGGCGTTGCGCTTGAATACCTGATGGACATCGGCATGGAGCGGATCGCTGAGCACGAGGAAGCCCTGCGCGACTATACGCGCCAGAAGCTGGACGGGCTGAACTGGCTTCAGGTGCAGGGAACGACCCGCAACAAGGCCGCGATTTTTTCTTTCACGCTCGATGGCGCGGCGCACGCCCATGACATCTCTACCGTGCTCGATAAGAAAGGCATCGCCGTCAGGGCCGGCCACCATTGCGCCGGACCGCTGATGGATCACCTCGGCCTGACCGCGACGGCGCGGGCAAGCTTTGGCCTTTACAACACGACCGACGAGGTTGACGTGCTGGTCGACGCACTCGAGCTTTGCCACGATCTGTTGGGGTGATGTCTCGGTCGTCCGAGTCTAGGGGGCCTTGTCCAGCAGCGCGCGCACCTTGACCAGGGTCTGCCAGAAATCGGGGTTGTGCTGAAACTGTTCCAACGCGAATACGACGCGCTCCAGATCGTCTTTGTCCAAACTCGCCACGGTCGGCCACCTCAAATGACTAATCACCGAGGTGCCTGTTAGTCCCGACAACTAAAGATCACGTTAGCCTGAAACGGTCCCAAGATCGTCGACATCCATCAAAAGCCTTCCGCCAAAGAGTGCGGGGGCCATTTCCGCAAGCCGCGCGATCAGGAGCTTGACACGCTTCAACGATTGATCGTCAGTGCTTACGTGCAGATGGAGGACGCGGTCGATATGCGGATGTGCGACGTCGGCACGCTCGAGATCTTCATTGGTATCGCCGATGACGACGGGCAGCGTAGCAATCCCGACTCCTGCGACGGCAGCCGCGGACAGGACGCCTGCGTCGGTCGCGGTCATCCTCACCTGTGAATTTTCGGGCAACCGGCGCGCAAGCTGACGCGTAAAGGACGGACCGTTGGCAAGGTCGTCGCGAAACTGTACCCAGCTTCCGGGCGCAGGCGGCCTCAGACGCGACTGATAGGCCGCATACGGGACAGTGCAGAACGGATGTGCCGCAACCGATCCACTGGCCTGGACGTCGAACCAGAAGGAAATGGTGGGTTCTCCGAAAAGCGGGGTAGGGGGCAGCCGCCCCGTCAGGCGCAGCTCCAGTTCCGGGTTGACCTTCAGAATATCCGGCAGGGCTTTCTCGGCAAGCTGCCCAAGCATCCAGGTGTTTGCCGCCAGGCGCACCAGGCCCGCCGTACCGCTGCGCGCCCCAGACAGTGTTTCGGCCATTTGATCGACCTGTGCCTCGATCCGCATGGCTTTTTCCAGCACAATTTGACCTGCCTCTGTTGCGACAAAGCCGCGTTTCGACCGAATAAACAAGCGCGTGCCAAGTTGCCGCTCCAGAGTGGTCAGCCGGCGCCCGACGGTCGTCTGGTCCATACCTACTAGCGTGGCTGCCGCCGTCATCGAGCCACCGCGATACAATCCCAGAACTATTTTGAGGTGATCCCAGTCCAAGACAAAAAAATCCTGCAATTTTCCATTTTTATTATGCAGTATCTCAGCTATTGTCGAGCCTATGACGCGGTATCTCTGGCGCTAGCACGCCAAGATCTGGCTGCGTGATCCTCAAGGACGGTGACATGAAATGAAGATTTTCAAACTTGGAACGGCCGTTGCGCTATCTGCCATGTTGGCCGCCTGCGCACAGCAGGAAGAACCACGCACGATGGTGTCTCCTGAACCGGTGTTCGACAAATACGGTGGTGGCTCCTGCGAGGAAGGATACATCTACCAACCCGGCACTGCCTATCAGCCTCCGGTATGTGAGGAAGACTGCGATGCCGCCGTCGACAGCACCGGCGCACCAATTCCGTGCCCGCCGCCATCCCGGCGGCCCCACGATGACGACGACGACTCCAGCTCTGGCGGTCGAACCACACCTGGCACTCCGAGCACGGGTTCCGCGCCGGTGACTTGATCGACGACCGACGCGTTTAAGGCCCTGCCTCCTCTGGGCGCCGTGGTTGCCGCGGCGCCCGAAATGCGGATTGCGTCCCTTCGCACGTGACGCTATAGCACCCCGCAGGCACCCGTAGCTCAGCTGGATAGAGCGCTGCCCTCCGAAGGCAGAGGCCAGAGGTTCGAATCCTCTCGGGTGCGCCACGTCTCTTTAATTTCCGCTTGTGATCGGTGCCGTGACGTGCGCCGGATGCCTGGTTTGATCGTTTGTGCGCCAGTCGGCGCTATGCCTTGGCGCTCTGGCCTTCCTGGCAAATGCTGGTCACGCCGTGGGCGGTGCCGTTAGCCCGGCGTGTCAGATCAACTCGCGGTCGCGAGCGATCATGGCTGCTTGAGTCCGGTTCCTGGCTTCCAGCTTGCGGCACAGGGTCTTGACGTGCAGCTTGATCGTGACTTCCTGCAAATCGAGGTCCCGCGCGATTTCCTTGTTCGACTTGCCCTCTGCAAGCGCTCTCAAGACTTCGGTTTCGCGTGGCGTCAGGTTTCCGACGGTCTTGGCCGTCGCCTGTCGAAGGAACTCGTAGGGAATGAATATTTCGCCGGAAAGCATGAGGCGGATTGCCGAGACCATGGACAGCGCTCCCATGGTCTTTGGCAGGAACCCCGCAGCACCCGACGCGATTGCCGCGTTGGCGACAGTTGGCGAGGCCGTCCCCGACAAAAGCGCAACCGGCTTGTCCTGGTTGGCCCGCCTGATTTTCTCCAGACCGTTTAGCCCGTCCATGCCCGGCATGCTGTAGTCCAAGAGTACAAGATCGAAAGACCCCTCGTCCTCAATCGTTCTCAAAGCGACGTCCAAATTGTCCGCGCACGTAACATCTTCCAACCCCTCAGCGTTCAAAAAGACCGCTACGGTCTCTCGGACGAGGTCGTGGTCATCTGCAATCAGGATCCGCATGGTGTCAGTGCATCAATAATGATCTTCGTGAAAAGATAATTGCGTGTCATCGATGGCTCGTAATTACAACAAGCCCCTTATATTCTGTCTGTGTCGAACCCCACCATGACCCGACGTCATGTTGAAACGGTACACGGCGGAGTGCGCACTCAAAAACCATACATTGGTATAGGTTTCATATGCCTTCGCAGCGGCGACACTTTACATATATTATGAAAGTTTAGCACAGCTTTACGTAGGATCCACAAGATCGGTACAGTACCGGGAGAGAATATGAAGATCGTGGGAGTTGTGTTCGTCGCCATATGGGCACTGTTTGCTCCGGCCATGGCGACTGCCGAAGACGGTTTGTTGGTTGTCGTGACCGGCGATGAAAGCGTGTCTTTCGATCGCAAAGGCCTCGAGCAACTGGGTGTGACGACAGTTGAAACTTCTACCATCTGGACCGAAGGAATACAATTATTTCAGGGGGTTAAACTCTCCTCGCTTCTTGAACACTTGGACATACAGTCCGGAACACTCAAGGCAACGGCGCTGAACGAATATTCGGTGGATATTCCTCTT
Organism: Silicimonas sp.; assembly: GCA_050290245.1. Classification (GTDB taxonomy): domain Bacteria; phylum Pseudomonadota; class Alphaproteobacteria; order Rhodobacterales; family Rhodobacteraceae; genus JBNKHH01. Next base: position 48,556 of record JBNKHH010000033.1, on the reverse strand, counting down.
GATGATCCAACGTCGAAGGCAGCCGTGATCGCATTCTCACGCAACGGCGAACACATGAAAGTGCGGGACAACGGGCCGTTGTGGTTGATCTACCCCTTTGATTCCGACGAGTCGTTGCAGACTGAGGTGGTATACTCGCGCAGCATCTGGCAATTGGTCCGCTTTGAATTGTTGCCTTGATGCGGGCCTGATAGTCTTTTTCGCGTGAAACGCTGGAAGCTTCGGAATTTTCGGCCGAATTTTTGGATCGGCGCGATTCTTTATGTCGTTGTGATCTCAACGGCAGGGATGGCTATATGGGTCCTTGGTACGGACGCTCGGCGAGAGATCGACGACCTGGCGACAGCAAGCGGCGACAGCAGCCAATGGTCGCTCGCTCAAACCGAGGTCGAGTTCCTGGCGCTGGAGTCCGCGGTGTTAGCTGTTCTTGCCGGACGGACCGAAGATCTTTCCGAGGTCCGAAAGCGGTACGATATCTACTACTCCCGTCTTCAGATCGCCAAAACCGCGGCCGCGCTGAAACTAATTCGGGAAATCCCAAGCGTCGTATCCACCATCCAAGACCTTCAGCGCTTTATCGATTCGACCGTGGACCTGATCGACGGCGATGACGAGGCCCTTCGTGCGGCCCTCCCGGACATGGCGTCCCAGCTCGCTGCGCTAAAACCGCACGCACGCGCGCTTTCTTTGGCTGGTGTGCGGGTCTTTGCGGAGCGTTCCGTCGTTCAGCGCGATCAGGTAAGCGGTGTGCTTTACAAGCTCGCATGGTCCACCGCTCTGTTGCTGGCGCTTTTATTGTGTACCGTCGTCGTTCTGCAAAGGATCTCTGCCGCGTCGCAAAGGAAGACTCGCGAAATTGCCAAGGCTGAAAGCCATTTGCAGGCCATCGTATCAAGTTCGATCGACGCCATTATCGTAACGACACAAGACGGTACGATACGTGATTTCAACGGAGCCGCCGAGCGGATTTTCGGATACACCCGCGACGTTGCGATTGGCTGCCGTGTGGACCAGTTGCTGATATCCGAGCCAGCGCGAGCCGATTTTCGGCGGGACGCAAAAGCTCTTCTGTCTTCGCATATTCCATTAGAGTTGCGCGAATCCCTGAGTTCGCAAGCGGTGGACATGGCCGGGCGCCATTTTCCGATCGAATTCTCTGCGTCCCAGGTGGAGACACCGGACGAAGTGGTCGTTGTGACCTTCATCCGCGATATTTCGGTGAGGGTGGCTGCCCAGGATGAGTTGGTCGACGCCCTCGACCGCGCCGTCGAAGGCGAAAAGGCAAAGTCCGATATGTTGGGTGTCATGTCGCATGAGATGCGCACACCTCTGAACGGCGTACTCGGCACGCTGGAGCTATTGACCGCGACTGAACTCACGGACGAACAAACCAGACTGGTCGAGGCCATGTCGACGTCCGGGCAGCATTTGCTTGAACACGTGAACAACGTGCTGGACATGTTGCGGGTGGACGGCGGCAAGGCGGAAGCCACGCCCGGAACATTCGATGTCATGGAAGTTGTAAACTCTGCGGTCGACGGATTGCGGTATTCAGCCGGGCAACGGGGAAATGAGATCTCGGTCACCCGACACGACCTCGTTCCCAAGCTCGTCTTCGGTGACAGTTATCTTCTTCAGCGCGTTCTGACGAACCTTTTGGGCAATGCTATCAAGTTCACGGAAAACGGCAGTATTTCGGTTGAGGTCGAGGCCGAGCATGGCAGTGACGAAATTACTTTCCGGATCGCCGACACTGGAATTGGTATTCCGGAACAAGAACTTGAGCGCATTTTTGAGGATTTCGTCACGTTGGATACCTCGTACCAGCGCGAGATGGAGGGCACTGGGCTGGGATTGGGAATCGTGCGTCGGGTCATGCAGATTCTGGGCGGTGATGTCGGGGTTGAAAGCCAAGTGGGCGAGGGGGCGGTGTTTTGGGTTCGGTTGCCTTTGCCCAAGATGTCCCTGGCTGCCAGTCAGCAGTCACTTGCGGCGCTGGACGACGACATGCCTGCACTTGGTGCCTCGGTTCTTGTCGTCGAGGACAACAAGATCAATCGCCTGGTCGTGAGCGAGATGCTAAGCCGAATGGGGTGCCAGGTGACCGAGGCGGTCGATGGTGCCATGGGTATAGAGATCGCCGCGCGAGAGGCATTCGACCTGATCCTGATGGATATCAGCATGCCCAAAGTTGACGGCATCGAGGCCTGCCGGCAGATCAAGGTGTCTGACGGACCAAACCGCACGACGCCAATCGTGGCCCTGACGGCCCACGCAGGAATCGAGGTTGGCGCCTCCCTGGCGGGCGCAGAATTTGACGAAATCCTCACCAAACCTCTTTCAATCGTAACACTGAGAGATACGATCTCGGAAATCCTCGATGGCCGGCCTCCGGTACGCGGCGAGATGACCGGTTCCGCTGCGCAAGAACTGTCCGCGCTTATTGGGGCGGATCGGGCAAATCAGGTCAGAGTCCGTGTCGAGGCGGATATTCGTGGTGGACTAGAGGCGCTACGTGACCGCGATAGCGAGACCTGTGGAGCCGCCAGAATTGCGGAGCTGGCACATCGGCTTTGTGGTTCAGCTGGGCTTGTAGGCATGTCGGATGTCCATGATGCCTGCCGCGAAATCGAGGCGGCCGCACGAGCGGGCGATGTGGCAGAGGTTGCAGGATTGGTCGAAGTCGCACTTGCCCGGCTGGATGCATCCTGCGCGGCGGTGTCTGACGCTTGAACGTGGTGGATGACACGGTATAGCTCGTGGCAAAAGGAGATGTCATGAAGATCGCATTCATCGGGTTGGGTGAGGCCGCTGGCGCTTTTGTTTCGGGCTGGGGCTACGCTCATAGCCGCGATATCACCGCTTATGATATCAAGACCGAAGACCCGTCGACGGCAGGAGAAATTCTTGAGCGCGGTCAAAGTCTTGGGGTGACGGTCTGCGCGACCCTGGCCGAAGCGCTGGCACAGGCCGATTTGGTATTCTCGACCGTGACTGCAGACCAGGCGGTGATCGCGGCGACGGCGGCGGCCGAGCACCTGAACCAGGGCACGGTTTTTTGCGATCTGAACTCCTGCGCGCCGGGATCGAAACAGGTCTCGGAGGGCATCGTGACCGGAGCCGGGGGGCGGTATCTCGACGTGGCCGTCATGGCTCCGGTCTATCCGAAACGGAACATGGTGCCCTGCCTGGTGTCGGGGCAGGATGCGGACCAACTGATCGGACTGCTTGAAGAATTGCCAATGTCCGTGCGGGTCATCCAGGGGCCGGTCGGTCGCGCATCGTCGATCAAGATGGTCCGCTCGGTCATGGTCAAGGGCATGGAGGCGTTGACAGCCGAGTGTACGCTGGCGGCGGTGGCCTCCGGCGTGGTGGACGAAGTCTTCCCCTCGATGCTGAACGCCAGCCCGAACCTCGATATGGCCGAGCGGGCGGGCTACAACTTCGAGCGCAGCCTCGTACATGGCGAACGCCGTGCGGCGGAGATGGATGAAGTTGCGAAGACCCTTGCCGATCTGGGGCTTCCCAATGCCATGGCGCTGGCGACGGCAGACTGGCAGAGACGCATCGCGCGAACAGGAGCGCAGGTGCCGGACCAACACGACTACAAGACCATGGCCGATCTCTTGCTGCCGCTGATCCGGAACGAAGGCTGAACTGTCAACAGGGGGTGCGGCACGCGTGGCCAGCCGGAAACAGTCAGTCGCCCGGCGCCACCTGTTCCACCGGACCCTCTGCCTCGACCCAGCCTTTGAACCCGCCAAGGAGATGGGCCGCCTCGAAGCCCATTTCGCCGAGCGTGGCGGCGGCCAATGCCGAACGCCAGCCGGAGGCGCAGTGGAGCACGTATTTCTTGTCCTGACCAAAGACGTCGCGATAATAGGGGCTTTCCGGGTCGACCCAGAATTCCAGCATGCCGCGCGGTGCGTGGACACTGCCGGGGATAATACCCAGTTTCTCGCGCTCGCGCACGTCGCGGATATCGACGATCACGATGGCGTCGTTGCCCTGACGGGCCATCAGCTCGGCGGGCGTCAGTTCCTCGATCTTTGCGCGGGCCTCGGCGACCATTTGAGCGGATGATTTCTTGAGCTTTTTCATTCTGTGCGGCTTTCCTCTGGCGAGCGGTTCCAAAGCGTGGAAGGGTTCCACGACGAACAGCAGGTGACTCGACTTTAATGACGCGCAGTACAGCCATCAATGACCCCGTATCGCTTTGGGACATTTCGTCCGAAGAAAGCCGCATGGACAGCGTTCCTCTGACTTCGGAACCGGTCGATCTCGCCGTCGTGGGCGGCGGGTTCACGGGCTTGTCCACAGCGCTGCACGCGGCCGAGGCTGGGCTGTCGGTGCAGTTATGCGAGGCCGAGACGATTGGCTTCGGCGGGTCGGGGCGGAACGTCGGTCTTGTCAACGCCGGGGTCTGGTTGCCACCGGGCAAAGTCATCGACACCTTGGGCGAAGCGCGTGGACGGCGGTTTCTGGACGAGTTCGGACAAGGGCCGGCGCGGGTGTTCGATCTGATCGAAAAGCACCAGATCCGATGCGAGGCGACGAGGGAAGGCACGATCCACGCGGCCCATGCGCCGGGTGCAATGGCCGAGTTGAAAAGCCGGCATGCAGGTTGGGCCGAATTCGGCGCGCCGGTGTCAATTCTTTCCGCGGGGGAAGTGCGGGAACGTACGGGCAGTCCGAGTTTTCACGGCGGCCTGTTGGACATGCGGGCAGGAACGATCAACCCGATGGGGTACTGCCGGGGTCTTGCGCGCGCGGCGCGAGGGGCCGGGGCTCGGCTGACGTCTGGCGTGCGCGTAACCAATCTTGAGCGCGTGGGGCAGGTGTGGCGGGTCACGACGAGTGCCGGTGCATTCGAAGCGCGGAATGTCGTGCTTGGAACCAACGCCTATACGGACTCCCTCTGGCCGGGGCTGAGCCGGATGTACCACCTGATGCACTTCGTTCAGCTGGCGACAGAACCTTTGGAAGACCGTGGAGCGGGCATTTTGAGGGGGTTGCAGGGGGTCTGGACCACGGCGCCGATCATGACCTCGGTGCGTAGGGACGCAGGGGGACGGTTGATCATCGGTACACTGGGGCGCGACCTTGGCGCAGTGACCGAACGTTGGGCCAAGCGCGAACTACGGCGGCTGTTTCCAGATCTGGGCGCCGTCGCCTTCGAAGAAAGTTGGGACGGTCAACTCGCCATGACTGCGGACCACCTGCCGCGTATCGTTCGGCTGGACGAGGGACTTTACACGCCGATCGGGTATAATGGCCGTGGTATCATCACGGGGACCATCTTTGGCGCGTCCATCACCGGTTTGCTGACCGGCGGCGATGCGGAAGGCTTGCCCCTGGCGGTGACGACGCTTGAGAAGCGGCCTGCGCTGGACGGTCTTCGTGAACGGTTTTATGCCTTGGGGTTTGCACTGAACCAGTTCGCGAAAGGGGTGATATGATCCGGTGTGGTGTCGATATCGGCGGAACGTTCACAGACGTTGTACTGGACCATCCGGGCGGTCGCTCGACGACCAAGGTTCTCACAAACTACGCTCGGCCCGAGGCCGCGATCCTTGAGGGGATAGGCCGTGTAGCCGCTTCGGCCGGCGTGCCCCTGGCGGAGATCGGGCAGGTCATTCACGGCACGACGCTGGTGACCAATGCGCTGATCCAGCGCTCGGGACCGAGGACGGCTTTCGTGACGACCGAGGGGTTTCGTGACGTCATCGAGATGCGGAGCGAGAATCGGTTCGAGCAATATGATCTGAACCTCAGGCTGCCAGAGCCGTTGGTGCCGCGGAAGGATCGCTTCACACTGGCCGAGCGTATGTCGCCGGAGGGCGACGTCCTGCTGGCATTGGACCAGGACGAGGTTGAGGCCCTGGTGGCACGGATCGTCGCAGAGGATTTCGCGACTGTGGCGGTCGGGTTCTTGCATTCCTATGCCAACGACGCACATGAGCGGTTCGTGGCCGAAGTTTTCGCGCGGGTTGCTCCCGATCTCGCGGTGTCGATCTCGTCCCAGGTCTCGCCTCAGATGCGGGAGTTGCCCCGGTTCAACACGGTCATCGCGAACGCCTACGTGCGGCCACAGGTGGCGAATTACCTCGGTCGATTGGTCGAAGCCTTGCAGGATGAGGGCATACGGGGTGCGATCTACATGATGCATTCGGGCGGAGGGCTGATCTCGGTCGAGACGGCCTCGCGTGAGCCGGTGCGGCTGTTGGAATCCGGGCCAGCGGGTGGCGCGATCTTTGCGGCCGGCTATGCGCGCGCCTTCGGTCTGGACAAGGCTTTGAGTTTCGACATGGGTGGGACGACGGCCAAGATATGTCTGATCGAGGAGGGCGCCCCCAAGACAGCGTCGAGCTTCGAAATCGCGCGAACCTACCGATTCAAGAAGGGCTCGGGGATGGTCGTTTCGACGCCCGTGGTCGAGATGGTCGAGATCGGGGCCGGCGGCGGCTCGATCGCCAGCGTCGATGCCCTTGGACGCATACAGGTCGGGCCGCGTTCGGCAGGGTCCGAGCCTGGACCGGCCTGCTACGGGCGCGGCGGGGACGAGCCGACGGTAACAGATGCGAACCTCGTCTTGGGACGTCTGGACGGCGAAAATTTCGCGGGCGGGAAGATCCCGTTGGAGGCGGCCGCGTCGGAAGCGGCCCTGATCGCGCGGATCGGGCAGGTGCAGGACATTACAGCGGGTGATGCGGCCTTTGGCGTGACCGAGATGGTCGACGAGCAGATGTCGAACGCCGCCCGCGTCCACACGGTCGAAAACGGGCGCGAGATCGAGCGGTTCACAATGGTCGCCTTTGGCGGCGGCGCGCCACTGCATGCGGCCCGGCTGGCCGAGAAGCTGGGGTTGGATGCAGTTCTGATCCCGCCGGGGGCTGGCGTGGGGTCGGCCATCGGGTTCCTCGAGGCGCCATTCAGTTATGAAACCGCGCGCGGGTTGTACCAGTCTCTGCAGGCCTTCGACGCCGGGACGGTCAATGGGGCCATCGCGGCCATGGAGGATGAAGCCCGAGGGTTCGTCGAGGCTGGCGCCGAGACAGGCAAGACCGAAGTCCGGCTGACGGCGCATATGCGATACGCGGGCCAGGGCTGGGAGATCCCGGTGCCCCTTGCGATCAACCGATTTGACGAAGGCTCGGACCTGACCTTGAAGCACGCGTTCGAGATGGCCTATCGCCGGTTGTTCGGGCGCATCATCGAGGGCCTCGAGATCGAGGTCACCAACTGGACTGTTTCCGTCGCCAGTCCGCGTCCGAGACGTGCACCCGTAACGATGCGGATCGAGGGGGCGACCAAGGCCGGAAAGACGCGCGACTTTTATGACGCCGCTTTGCGCAAGACCGTCAGGGCCATCGAGATCGCGCGGAGTGATTTGGTCCCCGGCGACATGGTCGAGGGGCCCGCTGTGGTGGTCGAGGAAGAAACGACAACCATTGTCACCACTGCGTTCCGGCTTGTCGCCCAAAGCGACGGCTGCCTCCTGCTGATCCGGAAAGGAAGCGTGTCATGAGTGGCATAGACAACCAGATCATGTGGAACCGCCTGATCGCCGTGGTGGAAGAGCAGGCAATGACGCTTGTCCGGACGGCGTTCTCGACCAGTGTGCGCGAGGCCGGAGATCTGTCGGCAGGGCTGTTCGACGCGCGCGGCCGGATGATGGCACAGGCGGTAACGGGCACGCCGGGACACGTGAACGCCATGGCCGAGAGCGTCGGCCATTTCATTGCGGCCATCGGGCGGCAGAACATGTACGACGGCGATGTCTACCTGACGAACGACCCCTGGCATGGCACGGGACATTTGCACGATATTACGGTGGTCACACCGGTCTTTCGCGCGGGTCTCCTGATCGGTTTCTTTGCCTGTACGGCTCATGTGGTCGATGTTGGCGGACGCGGGTTTGGTCCCGATGCCAGCGAGGTCTTTGAAGAGGGGCTCTTGATCCCGATCATGAAGTTCGCCGAGCGCGGCGAGGTTAACGAGATGCTCTTGCACATCGTGCGGGCCAACGTCCGCGAGCCGGTTCAGGTGGTGGGCGACATGTACTCGCTGGCCGCCTGCAACGCGGCGGGGGACAAGCGGCTTCAGGCGATGCTGGACGAATTCGGCGCGGCGGACCTCGAAGCGCTCTCGGACTTCATCGCAACAGCGAGCCGGAGCGCCACGCGGGCGGCGATTGCCAAGGTGCCGGACGGGACCTGGCGGCACGAGATGCAGGTCGACGGCTATGACGCGCCGGTGACGATGGTGGTGACGTTGACGAAAGAAGGAGACCGGATCGCGGCCGATTTCGACGGCACCTCCGGCATGAGCGCCTTTGGCGTGAACTGTCCCGAGGTCTATACCCGCGCCTATGCCTGCTATGCGTTGAAATGCGCGATTGCGCCGGAGGTTCCGAACAACTGGGCGGCGCTGGAACCCTTCGAAATCTCGGCACCAGAGGGTTCGATACTGGCAGCAAAACGGCCTGCGCCGGTCTCGGTTCGCCATGTCATGGGTCATCTGGTTCCGGACGTCGTGTTGGGGGCGCTGCATCAGGCGCTGCCCGATACGGTGCCCGCCGAAGGGGCCAGCGCCCTGTGGAACATCCAGATATCCTGCCGTCCCGTCGAGGCGAAGCCCGGTTTGGCGGCGCGCGAGGTGTTGATGTTCAACTCGGGCGGGACGGGAGCCCGGCCCGGCTTGGACGGGTTGAGCGCGACCGCGTTTCCCTCGGGGGTTTCGACCATGAGTGTGGAGGCGACCGAGCAGGTTGGCCCGATCACGGTCTGGCGAAAGGAGTTGCGCGAAGGCTCCGGCGGGGTCGGACGGATGCGCGGCGGCTTGGGGCAGGTGATCGAAATCGAGCCGCGTGAAGGCTATGATATCTGGTTCAATGCCATGTTCGACCGCTGTGACAACCCTGCACGCGGCCGTGACGGCGGAGGCGCGGGGGCAGAGGGTCGGGTTGAGCTTGCCGATGGGACGAAGTTGAAGAGCAAAGGCCGCCAAAAGGTTTCTGGGGGGCAGCGGCTCAGGCTGTCCCTTCCCGGCGGTGGTGGCTATGGTTTGGCAGGCGAACGCGCGCCAGAGGCGGTGCGCAGCGACCTGGAGGCCGGGCTGATCACCGCGAAACAGGCAAAGGATGACTATGGAGTGGACAGCCAGAAATGACGCGTAGCGCATTGATAACAGGCGGCGCACAGGGCATCGGATATGCCTGCGCCGAAGCGATGGCCGAGGATGGATACCAGATCATACTTTCGGATATCCAGGGCGACAAAGTTGCCGAGGCGGCTGAAAGACTGGGCGGCAGGTCCTATGTTTGCGACATGGGAGACGAGGCGGCAGTGGCCGAAATGTTCGCTGCGATCCATGCGGATCATGGGCCGTTGAGTGCCCTGGTGAACAATGCCGGGATAGCCTTGGCGGGCGACGTCCTGACCTTGGATGCAGCTGATTTCCGGAAAGTTATTGACGTCAATCTGACGGGTTCATTTCTGGCGATTCAGCACGCGGCCAGGGGCATGGTTGATGCCGGGATTGAAGGCGCAATCGTAAACATGTCCTCAATCAACGCGCAGGTGGCGATCCCGTCGATACCAGCTTACTGCGCCTCGAAAGGCGGGGTCATGCAATTGACCAAGTCGGCGGCGCTCGCTCTGGCGCCTCATAACATCAGGGTGAATGCCGTGGGGCCGGGCTCGATCGACACTGATATGCTGTCCAGTGTGAACGCCAGCCCCGAGGCGATGGCCATGGTGATGTCGCGGACGCCGTTGAAGCGGATCGGTACCGCGCGCGAGATAGGCGATGTTGTGGCTTTCCTGGCGAGTCCGAAGGCAAGCTATATTACCGGCGAGACGATCTATGTCGATGCGGGACGGCTGGCGATGAACTATACCTGCTGATCGTCGTCGTGCACCTGACTATGTCGACGCTACAAAGCGGCATGTGCAGCAGAGACTCCAAAACGCAAAACGCGCCCCTGAGGGACGCGCGCGGTGAGGGGGAGGGACGTTGAAGGTGAGGTCTAGCGGCCCCAGACACGGATCGGGCCGCAGTCCATGTGGACGAAGTTCGAACCCGAGTATTTGCCAACTCCGCCGGCAGAGCACGAGATTGCGGCGCGGGAAATCTGGCTGACGCTGCGGTTCGGCAGGCGGATGTCGGCAGCCTGGCCTTTCATATGCAGCGAGTTGCGGGCAACTGCGCGAGACTTGGACCGCAACATGGCGTTTGTCTTTGGCGAACGGTAGCCTGAAAGGAGCAGGTAGGGGGTATCGCAGTCGAGAAGGCGGTGCGAGGCGGCGAGAATGTCTACGGTGCGGTTGTCGAAGTCGACCACGCCGCCGGTGCGCCAGTCGCGCATGAATTTGTTGATCTCGGCCATGGCCTCGGGAATGTATTCACCCTCGATCCAGTAAATGGTGTTGAGGCGTTCACCGGTGCGGCCAGAGTGCATGTTGATGCTGCGGATATCGCCGGCGCCGCGCAGCAGGCCGAAGGCGTTGGCAAATGTCGGTGCCGCTGCCACGGTTGTTGCTGCGAATGCAGAAAGCAAGCCTCTGCGTGTCATGCCCATTTTACTGGATGCAGTCATCAGTCACGTGTCCCATTTCGAGTCTTCCGCCGCTTGTGACGCGGTCGTGAAGAACACCCCAATCCCCCGGTGCGAGGCTTTTATGGCCCAAAAGGTTAATGGGATAAACAGTGTTAGGAGGGTTTTAGGTATTGTGGCCTGAAATCGGCAAATTTTCGCCAATGCCCCATTTGGAACCGAACTGTGACATTGAGGTTTACAGAGCGTTGCAGCAAGGCGACAGAGACGCAAACTAGCTTAAACGTGAATAGACACCCTTAATGGTTTCCGTGACAAAACGACTGTGCTTTGGGGGTTCAAAAGTATTGGAATCGAGATGACTGCCACGTCTTTCCTTAGAAAACTGACGATCTTTACAACAGTTGCGTTGAGCCTGCTGGCCGTCTCATGGACCGCCCCGGCCTATGCGCAGGTCACCGCCTTTATGCAATCGGTCGCCGAAACTGCAGCATCGGATCGGGACATCGCCAAATTCTACAAGGCGAACGGATACGCGGCGATCTGGACCGAGAGGGGCGGCAAGTCAAAACAGCGTCGCGAGGCCCTGTTGCGGGCACTCAGGGAAGCTCCGGAGCACGGCCTTCCTGCCTATGACACCGCAAATCTTGAAATCAATCTCAGGGCGGTCAAATCCGAGCGGGATCTTGGACGCCTGGAGGTGATGCTTTCCAAGCTGTTCCTGCAATATGCCCGCGACATTCAAACGGGCGTCCTGGTGCCAGGGCGCATTGACAGCGGCATCGTGCGCGAAGTGCCCTATCGCGACCGGACGTCTATCCTGACGGCTTTTTCCAAATCCTCTCCCAAGGGCTTTATCCGGTCCCTTCCGCCTTCGAACCCTGAGTATGCGCGGCTCATGAAAGAAAAACTGCGGCTGGAAAAGGTCATCGGCAAGGGCGGCTGGGGCGACAAGGTGCAGGCAAGCAAACTGGAGCTGGGCGATTCCGGCAAGGCCGTGGTCCAGCTGCGCAACCGGCTCATCGCCATGGGATACATGCGCCGCACGTCAAGCTCGACCTATGACGACAAGCTGCGCAAGGCTGTTGCGGTGTTCCAAAGCGATCACGGGCTTCACACCGATGGTGTCGCCGGGGCCGGAACGCTGTCAGCGATCAACATCGAGCCGGCGACACGGCTGACCCAGGTCATCGTGGCGATGGAGCGTGAGCGCTGGACCAACATGCCCCGAGGCAAGCGCCATATCTGGGTGAATATCACGGACTACCAGGCCAAGATCATCGATAATGGCAAGGTCTCTTTTGAGACGCGCTCGGTCGTGGGCGCGAATGCCAGTGACCGTCGCACGCCCGAATTTTCCGACGTGATGGAACACATGGTCATCAATCCGACGTGGAATGTGCCGCGCTCGATCGCAATCAAGGAATATCTGCCATTGTTGCAGAACAATCCCTTTGCCGCGGGTCATCTCAAAATCACGGACGCCCGTGGCCAGTCGGTGCCCCGTGACGCGATTGACTTCACCGAGTTTGACGAAACGACCTTTCCCTTCGATCTCAAGCAGCCGCCGTCCGACGGCAACGCGCTCGGGCTGGTCAAGTTCATGTTCCCGAACCGGCACAACATTTACCTGCACGACACACCGGAAAAGAGGCTGTTCGGCCGACAGACCCGCGCATTCAGCCACGGTTGTATTCGTCTGAACGATCCCTTCGATTTTGCCTATACGCTGCTGGCAAAACAGACACGCAACCCCGAAGCGTTCTTCAGGGAACGCCTTCAGACTGGTCATGAGACGATTGTTGAGTTGGAAGAGTATGTGCCGGTGCACATTGTCTATCGCACGGCAATCGCGCCGGCCAAAGGCAAGGTACAGTTCCGTGACGACGTCTATGGCCGTGATGCGCGGATCTGGGCCGCTTTGAAGCAGGCCGGGGTTTCGCTTCGCACGGTTCGGGGCTAAGGCTTGGGCCTGAAGGGGGCCTATGCCATGAGCTTTACCGTCAAAGAGATCGCAGCGGCGCTGGAGGCACAGGCCTACGGCGCCGTTGATATTTCCATCTCCGGCGCGGCAGAACCAGCCATGGCGGGGCCCGGTGATCTGGCCCTTGCCATGAGTTCCAAATTCGCTGCCGGCCTTTCGGAGGGCCGTGCCCGCGCCGCAATAGTCTGGGACGGGGCGGACTGGCAGTCCCTCGGCCTTGAAGCCGCGATCATCGTTCCGCGGCCGCGCTATGCGCTGTCGGGGCTGACCAAGTTGATGGACCCGGGACCGGAAATTGCGCCAGGCATCCACCCGACCGCCGTGATTGATCCCTCGGCAGAGATCGGCGAGGGGGCCGCCATCGGACCCCTGGTAGTCATCGGAGCACGGGTGCGGATCGGGGTCCGGTGCCGGATCGGCTCGCACGTGTCCATTACCGAGGACGTCACGATTGGCGAGGATGCTCTGATCCATCCGCGTGTCCACATCGGGCCGAGGGTGCGGATCGGGGATCGGTTCATTGTTCAGGCCGGCGCCACCATTGGGGCGGACGGTTTCAGCTTTGTCACGCCGGAAAAGAGCCGGGTCGAGGAGGCGCGAGGCTCACTTGGGCGGGAGACCGAGGCGAAAAACCAGGGCTGGACGCGAATTCATTCGCTGGGTGGTGTCGAGATCGGTGACGATGTCGAGGTTGGGGCGAATTCGACCATCGACAGCGGCACGATCCGCGCGACCCAGGTCGGAAACCGTACCAAGCTGGATAACCTCGTGCACCTGGGCCACAACGTTATCGTGGGAGAAGACGGGTTGATCTGTGCCCAGGCCGGGATCGCCGGATCGACCCGGATCGGGGATCGCGTGGTCCTTGGCGGCCAGACGGGCGTGTCGGACAACATCTTTGTTGGGGACGACGTGGTTGCCGGTGGCGCCAGCAAGATCCTGTCCAAGGTTCCTGCCGGTCGCGTTGTTCTTGGCTACCCTGCGATGAAGATGGAGCAGTTTATCGAAGCCGGACAGAACTGGCGCCGTCTGCCTCGTCTGATGGAGGACATAAAAACGTTAAAGAAATCGGTTCCATTGAGGGACAATGACGACTAAATACCGGTGGAACAAGCCGGCAGAGGCACAAGATCATGAGCGGCGAAATCAAAGAAAAAATCATAGAAATCATTGCTGAACAGGCGGTTCTTGAACCGTCTGACGTGACGATGGAGCAATCTCTTGACGACCTTGGTATCGATTCCATGGCCCTCGTCGAAGCGATTTTCGCCATCGAAGAGGCTTTTGATATCCAGGTTCCCTTTAACGCCAACGAGCCTGAGAAGTCCGAGTTCGATATATCGACTGTTGCTGCGATTGTTGCGGCAGTCGAAAAGCTCGTTAACGAGCAGTAGGGCTGAATGCGGCGCGTTGTCATCACGGGGGCGGGGACGATCAATCCGCTGGGTCATGCCGTTGGCGAAACTTTCGAAGCAATGCGAGAGGGACGGTGCGGCATCGGCCCTCTGGAGATCCGTGATGTCGAACGCCTGTCGATCAAGCTGGCAGGCCAGGTGCGTGGTTATGAACCCGACAGCCGATTCAATCGCCAACAACAGGCTTTGTACGACCGGTTCACACAATTCACTCTGATTGCGGCCGAGCAGGCGATCCAGCAGTCGGGGCTTGAGTTCACAGGCCGCCTGGCCGCCGAGGCCGGGGTTGTACTGGGCACCTCGGGCGGCGGACTGAACACGCAGGACGAGAATTACCGGGCCGTCTATGAAGAAGGCAAGAACCGGGTGCATCCGTTCATTGTTCCCAAGCTGATGAACAATGCCGCCGCAAGCCACGTCTCGATAACCTATAACCTGAAGGGACCATCCTTCACGGTTGCCACGGCCTGCGCCAGTTCAAACCACGCAATGGGTCAGGCTTTCTGGCTGATCCGCATGGGCGTCGCCAAGGCCATGATCACCGGTGGATCGGAATCAATGTTGTGTTTCGGTGGCGTCAAGGCTTGGGAAGGGCTGCGCGTGATGTCCAAGGACGCGTGCCGCCCGTTTAGTGCCAACAGGAACGGGATGGTCCAGGGCGAAGGCGCGGGTGTTTTCGTTTTTGAAGACTATGAGCACGCGAAAAAGCGTGGCGCCGAGATACTGGCCGAGGTGGTCGGTTTTTCGATGACTTCGGATGCGGCGGATATCGTCATGCCATCTCAGAAGGGCGCGGCGCGGGCCATCGAAGGGGCTCTGAAAGACGCTGGGATTACGGCGGAAAAGGTCGGATATATCAACGCTCACGGCACTGGCACGGCAGCCAATGACAAGACCGAATGTGCCGCCGTCGCGAGGGTCTTTGGCCACCATGCCGACAAGGTGATGATCTCGTCCACCAAGTCGATGCACGGACATCTGATTGGCGGAACCGGGGCGGTCGAGCTTTTGGCCTGTCTTATGGCACTGAAGGATGGCGTGATCGCACCGACCATTGGCTATGAAGAACCCGACCCGGAATGCGCGCTGGATGTTGTGCCCAACGAGGCGCGCGAGGCAAAGGTGGACTACGTTTTGTCGAACGCATTTGCTTTTGGCGGGCTTAACGCGGTTCTTGCTTTGAAAAAGGCAGGCTGACGCGGCGCTACCTGTCGATCCCGGTGCGTTTGATCCACAGGTACAAACCGCCCCCAATGCCGACAAGAACCGCACACATGGTCCCGAACGCCCAGGGATTCGCGGCGCCGGGAATGCCGGCAAGATTGACGCCAAACAGGCCGGTAATCAGCGACAGCGGCAGGAAGATCACCGAGATGACCGCAAGAAGCAACATGCGCCGATTCAGAAGTTCCGATCGATTGGCCATGATCTGTTCGTGAACGATCTGGGCGCGGTCCCGGATCAGGTCAAGGTCTTCGCCCAGCCGGACCACACGTTCGGTCGCCTCGCGCAGACGGACGCGGTCGCGTTCTCGCAGCCAGTCGATATCTTCGATCTGCATCGTAGAGAGCGCATCTTTCTGCGGAACCATGAAACGGCGCAGGATGATTGCAGCGCGGCGCACGCGTGAAAGGTTATCGCGCAGGCCATCAGCTCGCGGATCGTCGACGGCCTCTTCCAGATTGTCGATTTCGGCGTTCAGGGCGGCGATAGATGGCTCAACGCGGTCAGCCAGCCGCACGGCGAGTTTGGAAACGAAGTCGCCGGGTGAAATCGGTGCCTGGTTGCGCTCCGTCGCATCGAGGATGTCGCGCACAGCCATAAGAGGGCGGAGCCAGACGCCCACAATTCGGGATTCGGTCAGCCAGAAGCGAACGGACACAAGGTCCTCCGGCTCTTCGGAGGGATTGAGGTTGACGCCGCGCAGGTTCAACAGGATGCCATCCTCGTGGACGGTACATCGGGGCCGTGTTTCTTCGGCAGTCAGGGCTTCGCGCACCGCTGCGTCGACGTTGAGTTGATCCAAGGCCTCCTCGGCACCCGGCGCGTCGCGTCTGAGGTGTACCCAGGTGAACCCCCTATCGGCGGCAGGACTCAGGGCGTCGAGCGGAAAGCCCTTGCCGGCCCCGTCGAAATGGATGCTGATCACATCAGGCAGAGGCGTGAGATCGGATGCAGCGTGGTTCATGGCGTCAGTCTGGTCAGAAGGCTTGCCGCTGTCATCCGAAATTTGGTCAGAGCGACAGGCGGCCTTCCATGACCTTGACTGCCTTTCCTGAGATCGCGACCTCGACAGGAGTTCCGTTTCCGACCGTCACCTCGGCACCGATCAGGCTGGGGCGGCCCATTTCGATACCTTGCGAGATCTCGAACGATCCGGATTCGCCGTCGAGATAGCCGAGAAAGGCCGCGAGAGCGGCGGCGGCGCTGCCGGTGGCAGGGTCTTCCATGATGCCGCCAAGAGGGGCAAACATGCGGGCGCGGATCGCTTTGTCTTCGCGGATATATACCAATAGCGCGAGGCGGGCGGCGTCGGGGCCGCCGATGGCGCGGAAGGCGTCCACGGCTGGCGTGGCTGTGGCGAGCGCGGCTGGTCCGGTGAGTTCGGCGAGGACGAAGTCGACGCCCACCCCGGCCACGGTGGGGGCATGGTTGTCGATGCGTACCGCTTCGGGGCCTAGCGAGATCATACGGCCAACGTCCTCGGCCGAGGGACCTACGGACTGTGCCAGGGGCACTCGGGTGGTGAAGCGGGCCTGGCCGTTTCCGATGGATACGGGGATGGGACCGACGCCGAGTTCAAGAACCATATCGTCTCCGGCGCGACCAAGCGCATGAAGGGCAAGCGCGGTGCCGATGGTGGGATGGCCCGCGAAGGGGAGTTCCATCGAAGGCGTGAAGATTCGCACGCGGGCGTCGTGCGCCGGGTGCTCTGGCGGGTAAACGAAGGTGGTCTCGGAATAGTTGAACTCGCGCGTGATACTGGTGAGCTGGTCCTCGGTCAGGCCGCGCGCGTCGGGGATGACAGCGAGGGGATTGCCGCCGAAAGTCTGGCCGGTGAAGACATCGTAGGTGACGAACTCGATCATGAAGCCTCCTGCGGTGATTTGCGCCAAACCAGTGTGTCGAGGTCGAGGATAAAGATTTCGGTGTTATCGTGAAAGCCGGGCTCGATCTTGCCGCCGCTGACGTGAATTTCGCGTCCCTTGAGGTCTGCGCGATGTCGGTTGATCCAGCCGGGGTTGGTGCCGGTGGTTTCTACGGGGTCAAGCGAGAAGTCGGCGAGGTTCAGGCGGAGAACCTGGGTATAGCCCTCGCGGCGTTGGTGTTTGTAGCCGAGAGCGCCGATCACAACGATGGCGTCATCGACCAGCGTTGCCGTGTGAAAGTCGGTCGGAGGGAAGACGTCGGCGGGATAAATATAATGGTCAACGCCGCCTTTTCCGTCGAGAACGGTGACGTCGGCATAGATGCAGAAATCCGGATCGTAGTGGTCTTCGTGCTCGCCCGCGATCAGGACGAGGCGTCCATCGGGCAGGCGGGTCACGCTTTGGCCGAAGCGGTCGAAGGACCAGACGGGCACGGAGCGTGCAGAGTAGTCGCGTTTTCCAGCAAGAGCGATTTCGGCGGCGTAGCCGGAGCGCATGGTGCGGATTTGTTCGCGCCAAAAGGCGGGCAGGTAGGGTTCGGGGTTTGCCGCGCCGGCGCGGGCGGTGCCGCTGCGGTCGAGGTCTTCGCGGGAAAGCGGCGTTTCCGGAATCAGATCGTTGCCGAGGGCGATGGCGATCTCGCTGGGGTCGGAGTGGCGTTCGAACGCGAAAGGATCAACGCCTTTGGCGACCATCAGGCGGATGGTGTCCGGTTCAAGCTCGATGTCCGTCAGACGCATGACGAAGGGTTCGCTCGGGTCGCGGCGGTATTCCTTTGGGATGAGTTTCGTCGAGAGGCGGGCAATCGGCCCGTAGTCGATCTGCCCCATGTCCCAGGTGGCGTTGACGTCGCCGCCATATTCGATCAGCGTCCGCAACCGGACACCGCCGCCGGCATTGAACAAAAGGGGCTTGCCTTCGTCGTCGCGCCCGTTGGGGTCGGCCCCGGCGTCCAGCAACGAAACCAGTTTGTCCACGGGATCTTCGTCGACAAGTGCCTTTGCCAGGCTTCGGGTGAGATCGTCCATCAAACCAGGTCAGGCTCGCGGCCCAGACGGTTGGCAATGCGGGCAACAGTCAGACCCTGCACGATGATCGAGAAGACAACGACCATGTAGGTGGCCGTAAGGATGACGGGCTTCCATTCATTGTCCGGGATCGATAGCGCAAGCGCGACCGAAATGCCGCCCTTCAGTCCGCCCCAGGTCATGATCGGGATCACGCCGGGCGAAAAATCGTGGAAGGGCTTCAGCATCAGAATCGGGATAGCGACGGCGGCAAGGCGACCTATGAGTGCAAGGACGATCGAGGCAAGTCCGGTCTGGAAGGCATCCATACCGAAGGAAACTGCAAAAACCTCGATTCCGATCAACAGGAACAGGACCGCGTTCAGGATCTCGTCGATCAGTTTCCAGAAGGCGTCGACGTACTTGCGGGTTTCCTCGCTCATACCATGGACTGTGCCGACATCGCCGATGAGAAGGCCCGCGCAGACGGCCATGATCGGGGCCGAAAAGTGCAACGATACCGCAAGCTGATAGCCTCCGAACGCCAACGCCAGGGTCAGAAGGACTTCGAGCGAATAGTCGTCGATGCGGGCCATCAGGCGGAAAGTCAGCCAGCCGAGAACGATACCCAGGATCGCGCCGCCGCCTGCTTCCTGAAGGAAAAGCTTGGCCGCGCCGGCAAGGCCAGACCCATGGGCGTCTCCATGCGGGAAGGCGAGACCGACGAGAATCAGGAAAACCACGTATCCGACACCGTCGTTGAAAAGGCTTTCGCCCGCGATCTTGGTTTCCAGGGACTTTCGCAAGGAGGCTTCGCGCAACACACCCAGTACCGCGACGGGGTCGGTCGGAGAGATAAGCGCGCCGAAAACCATTGCCGCGAGGATCGGCATACCCGTCAGCCAGGAGAAGCCCACGCCAACGACTAGAGTTGACAGGCCGACGCCGACGGTGGCCATCAACGCCACCGGTTTCCATTGGGTCCTGAGGTCGGAAACCTTTACATGCAGCGCCCCGGCAAAGAGCAAGAGGCCCAGCATTCCTTCAAGCAGTGCGTCGGAAAAGTCGATGCTGCCCACCAGCGAGCGAACTTCATCACCGACGGTGAAACCCTGAACGAACAGGTCCAGCATCAGGATCAGAATCGAGGCCAAAAGCGACACCACCAGTATGCCGATTGCCGTCGGTAGCCGGAGAAACAGGTAATTTACCGCACCGAAAAGCCCGGCGAGCACGATGAGGAAGGAGGTGAGTTGTAACAGGTCCATGAGCGCTATTTACCACAAGAACCCGCTCTCACCAGTCGGCAAGGGGCTGATTTTCAGGTGCCGCAAAATGTGCGGGGAACAATTTCGTCCGCGCTCGGCGCGCGGGCGAGGTCGGTATCCGCTTCGGCGAGCGAAAAGGGGGTTTGCAGAACCGTCTTCAGGCGGTGAAACGGTGCGAGATCGCCTTGCATGGCTGCCTGGATTGCTTCTTCAATCCGGTGCGTGCGCGCGATCACGGCCGGATTGACGGCGCGCAGGGCATCTAGACGATCTTCGGGCGTCGTACTCTCACGGGCGAGACGGTCGCGCCAGGTGCGCTCCCATGCGTCATAGGCCTCCGGGTCCAGGAACTCGTCGCGTGCCCTGGCGGTCCCTAGGGCGCGGAACGCGTTGGTGAAATCGGCCTGGTTTTCGGCCATCGCGGCCAAAAGCGCCTGTATCAGGTCACCGTCGGTTTCTTCTTCGGTCGAAATGCCAATTTTTGCGCGGAAAAGGCGCAACCATTCGCCTTGGAATGTTGGAGCGAACCTGTCGAGTGCACTCTGCGCGGCCTCGAGGTCGTCGATCAGCGGCATCAACGCCGTGCCAAGTTGAGCAAGGTTCCACAGGCCCATGTCAGGCTGGCGGCCATAGGCATAGCGGCCCTGATGGTCGATCGAGGAAAAGACACGCATCGGGTGATAGGCATCGACGAAGGCGCAAGGCCCATAGTCAATCGTCTCGCCCGAGATTGTCATGTTGTCAGTGTTCATCACACCGTGGATGAAGCCAAGCGACAGCCAGCGTGCAATCAGCCGGGCCTGGCGGTCGATCACGGCCTTGAACAGGTCCAGGGCGGTCTCGGCGTCGGGGTAGTGACGGGCGATGACATGGGCGGCCAGCGCCTCAAGGGCATCACGGTCGTTCTTCGCAACGAAGTATTGGAACGTGCCGACGCGAATATGGCTTGCGGCGACACGTGTCAGAACCGCGCCGGGATAGACGACTTCGCGCTGAATAGGCTCACCAGTCGCTACGGCTGCCAGCGCGCGGGTCGTCGGCACGCCGAGGGCCGCCATGGCCTCGGAGACGATATACTCGCGCAGGACCGGGCCAAGCCAGGCACGGCCGTCGCCGTTCCGGCTGTAGGGAGTGGGACCCGAGCCCTTTAGCTGAATATCAAAGCGGGCGCCGTCCGGTGCAATCACCTCACCGAGCAGAAGCGCGCGCCCATCCCCAAGCCGCGGGCTGAAACTGCCGAACTGGTGGCCAGCATAGACCTGTGCCAATGGGTCGGCCCCCTCAGGCACCCGGTTGCCTGAAAAGACCTGCAACCCCGCGTCACCGGACAGGGCCACCGCGTCCAGTCCGAGGCGGTCTGCCAGTTTGTCATTGAAGGCAATCCAGCCGGGGCGCGAAACGGGCGTCGGTGGCATTCGGGTGTAGAACCGATCCGGTAGCTGGCCGTATGTCGTGTCGAAGTCGATCATCGTATCAAAGGTAAGCCCGATTCCTCCCTGAACCAGCCCCCGGCTTCTTCTTTTAAAAAATACTTCGGGGTCCGGGGCAAAGCCCCCGGGTGCGCCACTTCAGGCAACCCAGGTCATCAGATTGAATTTCCGCCGCCGGAACCCGGCGCGGTGATAAAGCCGTTCGGCGGGGCTTGCATCGCCGACCTCTAGATGGAGCGCTCGGATATCCGCCTGGGCAAGGGCTTTCTGTAGAGCGAGCAGAGCCTCCCCCCCCATGCCGCGCCCTCGGATCTTTTCGCGGATCCATATTTCATCAATAAACCCGTCCATCCCGCCCAATTCGATAGACCAGCCGAAGCAGGCGCAGACATATCCGACGGGCGACATCTTGGGGCCTATCAGCCAGATGGCGCCATGGGGCGAACCGTCCAGAAGAGGACGGATAGCTTCGGCCCGGTGCGCCTCGTCGCTCTGGATCCCTTCTTCGGCATGATAGGCGGCGACCATGGGCATCAGCCGGTCGAAATCGGCAGAAGTGGCAAGGTGAAGAAGTTGGCTCATGGCAGGCGCGCAAGTCGTTTGGTCAGAAGGTCGTAGAATCCGGCGTCATCCACGGCGCCCATGAATGTCGCGTTCGGGGTGCGGTCGGTAACGCGCCACCAATCGGCGACAGTCATGCCAAGCGTGAGGTCGGAGGTGGTTTCGATCTCGACATTGATGTGACGGCCCGAAAACAGTTCGGGCTTGATCAGGTAGGCGATGGTGCAGGGGTCATGCAGGGGCGCGCCTTCGGAGCCGTATTTTTCCTTGTCGAAACGTTCGAAGAAGTCAGTCCATGCAGCGACCATATGGCCAACCTTGGTGTCGAGGCGGCGAAAGGCTTCGACACGTTCGGCGTTGGTCAGGGCGCGGTGCGTGACATCGAGGGGCATAACGGTCAGAGGAACCTCGGATTTAAACACGATTTCAGCGGCTTCCGGATCGACGTAAATGTTGAACTCGGCCGTTGGCGTGATGTTTCCGACCTCAAAGTAGGCACCGCCCATCAGAACGATTTCCTGCACCCTGCCGATGATGTCAGGCGCGCGCTGGAACGCCATCGCGATATTGGTCAGCGGTCCGATCGGAACAAGCGTGACGGTGCCCGACGGTTCGGTGCGCAGGGTTTCGATGATGAAATCGACGCCGTGACGATCCTGAAGCGGCATGGTCGGGTCGGCCATCGGCGGGCCATCGAGACCAGTCTTGCCGTGGACATGCTCGGCCGTAACCAGCTTGCGCTTCAAGGGTTTTTCAGCCCCCGCAAAGACCGGCACGTCGGACCGCTCAGCCAACTCACAGACAATGCGGGCGTTCTTTTGCGTCAGCGGCAGAGGCACGTTGCCAGCGACCGCGACGACGCCCAAAAGATCGATGTCCTCCGGCGATCCAAGCGCCAGGAGGATCGCCACTGCGTCGTCCTGACCGGGATCGGTGTCGATGATGATCTTGCGTGGTGCCATGGAAAATCGTCCCTGTTTCGCGGCGACCATGACCTCTGGCACTGGCAATGACAAGACGGGCGCGCGGAATGTTGCGCGCCCGTCGCGGGGTGCAAAATATGATCAGGTGCGGACGTCGGCATCACGCCGGTGCGCCCGCGGCACACCGGCAATGTTTCGTTCAATCCGGGGCGCCATCGAAGTCAACTCGCTCCGCCAGTTTCAGGGCCTCGGGCCGGTTTGCAGCGATCTCGGCCAGAGATGTGGTGTCGGCAGCGAACTGACCCCAACTGGCCACCCGTTCGGACACCGCGGCATCGGGACGGGCAGGGTATTCCGACACTTCGGCAGCATAAATCGCCTGTGCCTCGGGCGAGACCAGGTATTCCATGAATGTCACCGCCGCATCGTGGTTCGGGGCTGCCGCGGTCATGGCAACGCCAGATATATTAATATGGGTGCCGGATCCGTCGGCAAAAGTCGGGAAATCCAGCCGAACCGAATTGGCCCATTCTGCCTGCTCGGGATCGTCCAGCATCGCGCCCATGTAATAGGTGTTACCCAGCGAGATGTCGCAGACACCGGCCCAGATCGCCTTGACCTGCGCCCGATCGTTGCCCTCGGGCTGACGGGCGAGGTTGGCCTTGACGCCCCTCAGCCAGGCTTCGGTGTCTTCGACCGAGTTGTGGGCCAGCATCGCTCCGATCAGACCGAGCGTATAGACGTGGGTTCCCGAACGGGTGCAGATTCGGCCCTTCCACTTGGGATCGGCCAGGTCTTCGTAGGTTGTGACTTCGCCCTCTGGTACGCGGTCTTTCGAGGCATAGACGATGCGGGCGCGGGTGGTCAGGGCAAACCAATGGCCATCCGGATCGCGCAGGTTGTCGGGGATCGCGGCATTCAAAGCCTCGTTTTCGACCGTTTGGGTCACGCCAGCATCCTTGGCCCCGGTCAGACGCGAAATGTCGGTGGTCAGGATGATGTCGGCCGGCGAGCGACGGCCCTCGGCCTTGAGCCTCTCGACCAACCCCTTGTCGATATAGGCGACGTTGGTCTGGATCCCGGTCGCCTCGGTAAAGGCGTCGAGGATCGGCTGGATCAATTCGGGCTGGCGATAAGAGTAGATGTTGACCTCGTCGGCTGTGGCGGCCTGAGCTGAAAGCGTTGCGGCCATGGCCAATGTGGCGATGCGGCGAATCATGGATTTTCTCCGTCGTTGAAACTGGAGGTTTTAAATCCGACTAAATTACTCGGGTCAATACCTGAGTAATTTACTTTGTCATCTGGCGAGCGGAAAATCGGCCAGAATGTCGTATTCGGCACCGGTCGTTTTCAGCGTCGAGCGATACAGAACAAAATGATCAACCCGGGCAGCGGGTAGGTCGCCGGAAAAGGGCGGCAAGGTATCGCCCCGAAAATCGCGCACCAGAGTGACATGAGGTCGGAAACGGCGGCGCTCCAGGTTGAATCCGACAGTACGGGCCTTGCGGGCAACAGTGGCCTGAAGCTCGAGGAGCGCTGGAACTGGCTCGACCGAGGCCACCATGTGGCGGGCCCCCTTGAAACCGCCGATGACATCGATTCCGGTCAGGCGCAGGTCGATCGCCGGGGACCGGACGGCGTCGAGTTCGTCGGCAAAAGCTTCCAACTCTTTGGCGGGCTGTTCGCCAAGATAAAGCAGCGTGACGTGGAGATTTCCGCGCGCAACGGCGCGGCCCGTTGAAGCGTGGCCCTGTGCTCTGAGACAAGTCAGGACCAGTTCTTCCGGCAGGGGCAGGGCGACGAAAGCGCGGATCATGCTGTCTTTTCTGCAGCCTTGATGACGTTCCAGAGGGCATCCATCTCGTCCAGCGTTGAGTCGGTGGGTGTGGAGCCGCGTTCGGCCAGCATGTCCTCGATAGCGGCAAAGCGGCGCTCGACCTTGGCGTTGGTGCGTCGAAGCGCGGCCTCGGGATCAATACCCCAGTGGCGGGCAAGGTTGACCATAACGAAGAGAAGATCGCCAAATTCAGATTCGGTTTCGTCTGGGCCAAGGCCGCGTGCCTCGTTCAGTTCGGTGACTTCCTCGACCAGTTTTTCAAGAACGGGACCGGTTGCGCCCCAGTCAAAGCCGACGCGCGCCAGGCGGTTCTGGAGTTTCAGCGCGCGCAGAAGGGCGGGCAGGCCAAGTGCAACGCCGTCGAGGGTGCGGGAGACGCCGGAACTGGCGCGCTCGGCTGCCTTGGCGGCTTCCCAGTCCTTTGTCTGCTGCTCTGCCGATTTGTCGCGGCTTTCGCTGCCGAAAACATGGGGGTGGCGGTCAATCATCTTTTTCGTGACGCGGCGCGCGACAGAGTCAGTGGTGAAGTGACCGGCCTCGGTGGCCATCTGACCGTGGTAGACAACCTGTAGGAGGAGGTCGCCCAATTCGCCTTCAAGTTCGTCCCAGGCCTCGCGCTCGATGGCGTCGGCGACCTCGTAGGCCTCTTCGATGGTATAGGGGGCGATGGTGGCAAAGTCCTGTTCGATGTCCCAGGGGCAACCGGTGTCGGGGTCACGCAGGCGGCGCATCACTTCGATCAACCGGGGCAGCCCATCGGGGGTGTCAAAGATCGGATCTTTCATCGCGCGTGCCCTCTTTCGCCTGCTGCCTCGGGCGTCTAGGTTCCATGCAATGAGGCGGGAGTCCACCGGAGGGAACGCGAAATGGCGCTGGAAGATGCAAGTGGCGAGGTAGACCGGGCGATTGCTGGGGGCGACGGCCGGGGTCTGGCTTATGAGAACCCGTTTGCCGGGGCGGTATCGTTCCTGCGGCGCCCCTATGCCAAGGATGTCAGCGGGTTCGATCTGGCGGTGTCGGGTATTCCGTTCGACCAGGCGGTGACGCATCGACCCGGTGCCCGCTTCGGGCCAAGAGCGGTGCGCGAGGCGTCGACGTTGCTGGCGGGCGATGCGCCCTATGGATGGGGCTACTCTCCTCTGGACCGGTTCCGGGTGGCCGATGCCGGTGACATGGCGTTTGACTATGCGCGCGTATCCGAGGTGCCGGAGCGAATCGAGGGCCATGTGAAAGGTCTGATGGAAAAAGCCCTGGGCGTGTTTCTGATCGGCGGTGATCACTCGGTGGCGTTGCCGTCTCTGCGGGCACACGCTGCGAAATACGGGCCGTTGTCGCTGGTGCAGGTGGATGCCCATCCCGATACGTGGACAGACGACGCGCCCGAGCGGGTGGACCACGGCACGATCATCTACAAGGCGATCAGGGAAGGGCTGATCGAGCCCAGGCGGTCGGTGCAGATCGGCACGCGGGTCGAGGTGGAGAGCGAAGTTCAACTGGGGTTGACGCGAGTGGATGCGCGCCAGGTGCACGCCGAGGGGCCGGAAGCGGCTGCAGAAGTGGCCCGGCGGGCCGTGGGAGACGGGCCGGTCTACCTTAGTTTCGACATCGACGGGCTGGACCCCGCCTTTGCGCCCGGCACCGGCACCCCGGTCTGGGGTGGCTTGTCGACGGCCCAGGCGGCGGTGATCCTGAGAGGGCTCTCGGGGATCAACCTGGTCGGAGGCGATGTAGTCGAGGTTGCGCCGCCCTATGATCATGCCGGCGTAACAGCCCTGGCCGGAGCGCACGTGATGTACGACCTGATCGCGCTTTGGGGTTGGGACCGGCGTTAACCGGCCGGAAAATCCCGGAGTTGTATAGAATCCTTGATGGTTTTCTTTGACCCGTGGTAAAACACCGACGGGGTAAATATTGTCGAGTGAAGTCAGATGCTTTCGACCCTTTTCTTAATTCTTTTTATTGCCTTTGTCGGCGTGCTTTGGCTGAGATTCGCCCCCATTGACCGCGATGACTGGCATGTCGATCCGGCGGAGACCGAGGTTGGCAGCGGACGCGGGGTTCGCCTGATCGGTCTTCAGGCGCCTCGCTATCCGGCCGAAACAGAAACGGTTCTTGCGAACTTTCAGGAGATCGTTTTGGACGATGAGAACACGCGTCGGCTGGAGGGAGATCTTGACGAGGGAATGATCACTTTCGTTGCCCGTTCGCGTGTTCTGGGCCTGGCTGAAGTGATTACTGCCAAGGCCGTGGCGGAAGGCCACAAGACGAAGCTGTCGATTGCCTCGCGGCCCCGGTTTCCCCTATCCAGCCGTGATGCCGCCGCCGAGCGCCTTGATCGCTGGCTTCAGGAAATGCGGCTGAGACTGGGGGAGGCCTGAAGACAGGCATCCCTGGCCGATGTCGCGCCAGATCGGCACGTTCAGCGACATGTCGCATTGGGCCATAAAGGCACGACCGTCCACGAAAAGGCAGATGATCTCGCCCAGTTCTACGCGCGCGCCCTGGGTATCGGTGCAATAGCAGTCGATCGTTTTGCCGCCGGGGCCGGTCACATCGGCCAGAGCAGGCGTGGAAAGCAGCACGGCAAGTGCGATAAACCTGATCATAACAAAGTATACCATGGCTTTTTCGCCAAGAGGAAAAAACCTGCCAGCTTGACCTGAGCCGGGCAATGAGTGACATGCACAGACATGGTTCCTATTGAAACATTAGAACAGATCCGTCAGCGGTTTCAGTTTCTTGAAGCCAAGCTGGCTGGAGGTGCTGCGGCCGGCGAAATCGCCGAGCTTGCGCGCGAATATGCCGAGTTGAAGCCGGTTGTGGGTGAGATCGAGGCCTATCAGGGGATGCTTGCGCAGCGCGAGGATGCCGAAGCGATGCTGGGCGATGCCGAGATGCGCGCTCTGGCCGAAGAAGAGCTGTCGGAATTGAAAGCGGCCATTCCCGAAGCCGAACAGCGGCTGCGGCTGGCCCTTTTGCCGAAGGATGCAGCAGATGCGCGGCCCGCGATCATCGAGATCCGCCCCGGTACGGGCGGCGAGGAAGCGGCCCTGTTTGCGGGCGATCTTTTGCGGATGTATCAGCGATATGCCGAGGCAAAAGGCTGGAAATTCAGCGTGATCGAGCTGGCAGAAACCGAGTTGGGCGGCATCAAGGAGGTAACCGCCAACGTGTCCGGCGACGGGGTATTTGCGCGGCTTAAGTTCGAATCCGGCGTGCATCGCGTTCA
Source organism: Silicimonas sp. (assembly GCA_050290245.1). Classification (GTDB taxonomy): domain Bacteria; phylum Pseudomonadota; class Alphaproteobacteria; order Rhodobacterales; family Rhodobacteraceae; genus JBNKHH01. Next base: position 21,195 of record JBNKHH010000033.1, on the reverse strand, counting down.
GCGTGTACCTGAAACGGAATCGGGCGGGCGCATTCACACCAGCGCTGCCACCGTGGCTGTTCTGCCCGAAGCCGAGGAGGTCGATATCGACATTCCCGCCGGCGATATCCGCATTGATACGATGCGTGCATCCGGCGCGGGCGGCCAGCACGTCAACACGACGGACTCCGCGGTGCGGATCACGCACATTCCGAGCGGTATCGTGGTGACGAGTTCGGAAAAGTCACAGCACCAGAATAGGGCCATCGCCATGGCTCACCTGCGTGCAAAACTGTACGACATGGAGCGCCAGCGGGCGGCGGATGCGCGGGCGGCCGACCGCAAGAGTCAGGTCGGCTCGGGCGACCGGTCAGAACGTATCCGGACCTATAATTTCCCGCAGGGGCGCATGACGGATCACCGGATCGGGCTGACGCTGTACAAGCTGACCGAAATTATGGGCGGTGACCTTGATGAGGTGATCGACGCATTGATTGCAGCGGATCAGGCCGAGAAACTGGCGGAGCAGGGGTTGTGAGCGACGAAACGGTTGGGCGGGCCATGCAGGCCGCTGCAGCCTATCTGACGCGGCAGGGTGTGCCGGACGCCGGGCGCGACGTACGATACCTGATGGCAGCGGCGCTTGGGATCGGCCGCGACCGGCTGATTTTGCACGAGCGGGATGAATTGGGCTACGAGGCCGAGGCGGCGTTTGACGGCTTCGTCGCGGCGCGATCAGGACGCGAGCCAGTATCGCGTATCCTGGGTGAACGTCTGTTTTTCGGACGTGCGTTCAAGGTCACGCCCTATGTTCTCGACCCGCGCCCCGAGACGGAGACGTTGATCGAGGTTGCCTTGAGGGCGCCATTCTCCGAAGTGCTGGATCTTGGCACAGGATCGGGGTGCATCGCGTTGACGCTTTTGGCGGAACGGCCGGAGGCAACGGCCATCGCCACCGATATTTCGCCGGATGCGCTGGAAACGGCCGGGGTCAACGCGGCCCGGCTGAAGGTCCTGGGACGTGTTCATTTCGAACGATCCGACTGGTTCGAAAGCGTTGGCGGCAGCTATGACCTGATCGTGTCAAACCCGCCCTATATCCATCCCGACGAATTGCGCGATCTTGCGCCCGAGGTCGAGCATTTCGATCCAAAAATCGCCCTGACTGACAGCTTAGACGGGCTGAGCGCCTATCGGCGCATCGCAGCTCAGGCACCGGTGCATCTGGCACCCGGCGGACGCCTGATCGTCGAGATTGGCCCGACGCAAGGCGCCGCGGTTTCGGACCTCTTCCGCGCTGCCGGATTGATCGACGTGGTGATTCATAAAGATTTGGACGGGCGTGACCGGGTTGTAGCCGGCGAGCGCAAAATCACCAAATAGCGTCACCTATTTGCGTTTTTTCGCCCATTTTGCGCCTTTGGGTGGCAAATACTGCTTGCCTAGGCCCGGGTCACTGGCTAGACCCGTTTTTGCAGGCGGCGGAGCATATGCCAGCTCCCCCGGAATTCTGCCAAATCCAAATGCACGCGAGACTGGCCCCGGGATGGGCCGATAGAAGTTCAGGAAACGTGCACAACCAGACCAAAGGCTGGACATTACCGAATGAGATCTTCCAAGTCACGATCGCGGTCGAAGTCGAACCGTAACCGCCCCTCGGGCAATATTCTGAACCGCGTGTTCGACAGTTCGGGTCCCGAAGGCAAGGTACGGGGAACGCCGCAGCAGATCATTGAAAAATATAACCAGTTGGCGCGGGACGCCCAATTGTCCAATGATCGCGTGGCGACGGAAAACTTCCAGCAGCACGCCGAGCATTACCTGCGACTGGCGGCCGTGGCGCAGCGTGAGCAGGCCGAGCGCCAAGCGCAGCAGCAACAGCAGCAGCAACAACAACAGAACCGGCCAAGCAATCAGGGCGGCGGCAACGACCAGAATGGTGGGCACCAGGGACGCGGCCAGAACAATCGCGGCGGGCAGGGCGATCAGACTCAAGAGGATCAGGGCGCCACAGCAGCGGCAGGCACCGGAGACCAGCCCGATGTCAGCAAACCACGCAAGGCTGCTGACCGAGGAAACGCCGATGTGATCGACCTGACCACGTCGAACGAGGATACGGGCCTTGTCGAGACGCCCGAGAGCAAGCCAAAGCCCAAGCGGACACGTCGGAAGGCCGAACCAAAGGCGGAACAGGCGCCGACCGAGTCTGAGGGCGACGCGCCTCCGAAGGACGCAGCTGAATAAGACGATTGCAAGCGCGGCCACGAGAGGCCGCGTTTTTCGTTTCAGCGTCTGATTTTCTGATCTTCAAGCAAGCGGGCCAGAGCGCAGAAGGCTTCCAGATCGACCGTCTCGGCGCGGGCCGTCGGCTCGATTCCAGCTGTTCGAAGCCGGTCCTCGATATCGGGCGCAACGCCCTTGAGACTGGCGCGCAGCATTTTGCGGCGTTGATTGAAGGCGCGGGCGACGACATCGAACAGGGTCTTGGCGTCGGCCGGGTACCGCGGTTCGGGCAGGGCGATCAGGTGAACGACAGCGGAATGTACCTTGGGGGGCGGTGTAAACGCCTCAGGCGGCAGTTCCATGACGATCTCTGCGTCGCTGCGCCATTGAGCGAGGATGGCCAGACGTCCATAGGCCTTGGAACCGGGGCGTGCGGTGATCCGTTCGGCGACCTCGCGCTGGAACATGAGCGTCAGGCTGTCCCAAATTGGTGGCCAGTCGGGCGGGTCGAGCCAGCGGGTCAGAAGCTCGGTGCCGACGTTGTAGGGCAGGTTGGCCACGATCCTGATCGGAGGCGTCAGGTGCTCGGCAAGATTGATGTCGAGAGCGTCGGCGTTGATGACCTGGAGCCGGCCCGGATAGGCCTGCGCGATCTGGGCCAATGCGGGCATGCAGCGCGCGTCTTTCTCAACGGCAAGCACGCGGCGCGCGCCTTCGGCCAAAAGGCCACGGGTCAGACCGCCGGGACCGGGGCCGACCTCGAGCACGTCGGCGCCGGTCAGGTCACCGGCCGAGCGTGCGATCTTGGCGGTCAGGTTCAGGTCCAGAAGGAAGTTCTGGCCCAGCGACTTTTTCGCGCGCAGGTCGTGGGTCGCGATCACCTCACGCAGGGGCGGAAGATCGTCGATCGCGCTCATGCGGTGGATGCTTTTGCGCGGCCTTGCGCCATGGTCCAGGCCAGCCGCAAGGCTTCGATCATCGAGGTGGCGTCGGCCTGGCCCGTGCCGGCAATGTCAAAGGCGGTGCCGTGGTCGGGGGAGGTACGCACGAAGGGCAGACCGAGCGTGACGTTCACGCCCCGATCGAACGCGAGCGTTTTGATCGGGATCAGCGCCTGATCGTGGTACATGCAGATTGCCGCGTCGTATTGGGAACGGGCACGGGCGTGGAACATCGTGTCGGCGGGAAGGGGCCCGAGGATGATCATTCCTTCGTCACGCAGTCGATCGCAGAGGGGCGCGATCATGTCGAGTTCTTCATTTCCGAGCATCCCGCCTTCTCCCGCGTGAGGATTCAGACCGGCCACGGCCATGCGCGGCTCGGAAATGGCGAAGTCACGGCGAAGCGCGGCCTCAGTGATGCGGACGGTCTTTTCGAGAATGTCCGCAGTCAGGGTCCTGGACACCTCGCATACCGGAATGTGGATCGTGGCGGGCACCACCTTGAGTTCGCTGGCGGCCAGCATCATCACCGGGTGGTCAGCGCCACTCAGGGAGGCCAGGAACTCGGTATGGCCGGGAAAGTTGAACCCGGCGTGGTCCACCAGTTGTTTCTTGGAGATCGGCGCGGTGCAGAGGGCCGAGGCCTGGCCGGATTTTACCAGAGCGACCGCGCGTTCGATGACCTCGACAACTCCGGTGGCGTTGTCCGGCGTCGGCTGGCCCGGTTTGACCGGCTTTGGAAAGGCATGGAGCAGGACCGGGAGCCCGTCGCCAAGGACCCGCGCTGCCTCGGTCGGTGTATCGATCAGTTCGAAAGCCGCTCCGTCGGGCAAATGGGTGGGGTCGGCAATAACGAAAAAGGGAACCTCACCACGAAGCACTTCCCAGGCCTTGAGCGCTATTTCCAGGCCAATGCCCGCCGGATCGCCGCAGCTGACGGCGACGGGGGATAGAACGCCGATTGTCATGGCTTACCGCGTGTAGTCCGTGATCTGAGTGGCGTCGCGAAGGGCGGCCAGGTGGTTGGCTGCCAGGTTGCCCATGCGTACGTTCATCAGGCGGTTGCCAACAATGTCGAAGTCGACTGTGCTTTCGCCGCCGGGTTTGCGGTCGCACAGCATCAGCACGGTGGCGTTGGCGCCGCGCGATAGACTGGTCGTGGTTTCATTCTGGTCGAGCGTGGCCAGTGCGGCGCGAACATCCGGGGCCAGAGCGCTGGCCGGTTCGGTTTCACGCAAGAGCCGGTCCTCTGGCAGGCCTTTGGCTTCACCATAAAGGTCGTCGCAGGTGTCGACGCGACTTGCCACAGCCTGGGCCATGGCGCGGTCGGGGCCGACGATGAAGAGGGCATAGTCGAACAAAAGCGAGTCTGGCGGGCCCGCATTGACCCTCTCGGCGTTACGCAAAAGAAACACGCCGATTGTGTCACCCAGTTCAACGGGGCGGCTGATCTGGCCGGGGGACAGCGCGCCGATGATGCCGCGCACCGCTTCGGGCAACCCGTCGAGATCAACCCAGTTCACGGCACCGCCGCGCTGTGCCGAGGGGGCGACCGAATAGCGGCGGGCGGCTGCAGCAAAGGCGTTTTCATCGGGCAGCGCGGCTATCTCGGCAGCGCGCCTGCGCGAGGCCAGCGTGACCTCGGGCGTGGTGCTGGGCAGCAGGATCTCAGAGACCAGGACGCGCAGGCCCCCGTCGGTTCCGGTCTGAGCCAGGCTGCGGCCGATCTGGTCAGGGCTGATCGAGGCGCGGGCATCGTCCAGGAATGAGTCACGGACGACATCGCGCCAGGCCAGACCCGCGGTCACGAAGTCGCGAAAGGTTTCTGGCTGGACACCTTGCTGGCCAAGAGCCTGAAGGAACTTTTCGGTGTCAAGGTTGGCGCGTCCGGCGAATTCGGCCATGCCCTCCTCGATGGCCTCGGGTGTGGGGAGTTTTTCCTTGGCCCGCGCCTCGGCCATCTGAATAGCTTCGTTGATGAGTTGTTCACGGGCTAGGCCGCGAACGTCGCCGGGGGCGCCGAGGAGGGTGAGGAAACGTGTGCGCTGCTCAATCTGGTAGCCGGTGATAGTGGTTTCGCCGACCAGGATGGCGGTGGAAAACTTGCCCTGGGCCGCGGCCGGAGATAGCGGTGCGAACAGCGCCAGGCCTATGATCAGCAAACAACGAAATATCACGTGTTCATCCTCTGCAACTTTGTGCCGGAGCCGGGGTGCCACTGCCAACCCCAAGCAAGGCCACGGAAAACCCGATTTCGGTCGTCGGCGTGACACTAGCCGAGGTGGCAAAGCGACGCGAGAGAGAAAGCGCCATTTCGGCGCATTCGGTGCGGTAGGTCAACCCCAGCCCGGACTTGGCGGCGCGGTCGGCGCTGAAGTCGTAGCGCCAGGAGGCGTCGGCGGTCCAGTTCGGGGTGAGCGCGTAGCTGCCGTCGAAATTCCATTCCGACAGACGATCCGTACGATCCTCGGCCGGTTCGGGCACCGCGAAGACATAGCTTGACCCGACGGAAAAACGCTCGCTCTGCCAATTTGCACGGGTTTCAGACAGGGTGACTTCGCCGCTGTTATTGAAAAGCGAGCGCGAAATGAGTGAGAGATTTTCGTTGACGGAAAGCTGTCCCGAGACAAGCCATTCCGACCGGTCGCCCGACAGGCCGAGGTTGTCACCATATCCTAGATCGCCGTCAAGGTTGGCCACCCGGCCAAAGGCCAGTGCCAGGTTCCAGCCCTTGGCGTCTGCATGGTGCCACGTGGCGCCCGCAGCGACCCGAACTCCGTCCTCCACGCCATCCACGCCAGGGTAGCGGGTAAATGAGAAGAGGTTCGCCTCGTCGAATTCGACAATACGGCTGTCTTCGTTCGGAACGTTGTCTCCGCCCGTGTCCGAGATATCGAAGCGCAGAATGGGTTCGATCGTATCGGTCGACCCTGAGGCGCTGACGCGTGAAAACGGCCAGCGCAACTCTGCGGCAGCACGGGGAACGACACGGGTCAACGCGCTGTCAAACGTGCTGTCTTGCCCAATAGCGTAGGCATCGACTCGCAGCCCCAGTTCGCTGCGTGCGATGATGCCTTGCGGGACTAGCCAGCTGCGCGACCAGTCCAGCGCGGTGCCGATGCGGTTCACGTCGCGCCCGTCGATGTCGTCAGAGGACGGACGGTAGAGGGATTCACTGTCGATGGTAATCGTGGTGCGCCCGCCAAAGGAGAGTTCCGGCAATTCGCGGGTGTAGGTCAGCTCTATGAACTGGTCGGTGAGCGTGTCCCTGATCGGAATTTCGCTCTCGCGAAGGGTGCGAAATTCGCTGATCGCGCCGCGGAAGACATCCTTGTCGCGCACGCGCGTGATACGCACGGCATTGGTGAGGCGGTCCTTGGTCGAATAGTCGTAGGTGTAGAGGTATCCGGGGTCAGAGACGAATTCGAACTGGGCGTCGAGTCGAAAGCCCCTGGGCAGCCGGTGACTTGCGTTGGCGAAGAGATAAGCGCGGTCGTCTTCCAGATCGTCTTTGGTCAGCGCGCCATCAATCGTGATCTCTCCCCGGGTCGTCATGTGACGGTAGCCGAATTCGAGTGTTGTCGTCTTGGTCGAAACATATGGTGTGAGTGTCAGGTCGCGGTAATCGTCGAGGACAAAGAAATATGGCTGTTTGACCCCTGTTCCCAGGACCGACGAGTTTGACAAGCTCGGCACCAGCGCGCCGGTCGCCCGTTTCAACGTCGGATCGGGCAGGCGGAAGCGCGGGAAATACATGATCGGCACGCCGACGAATCGCAGCTGGGCGTTTTCGAAGTAAAGCTGGCGGCCGACATCGTCGTGGGTCACGCGGCTGGCGCGAATTTCCCAGAATGGCGTGGGAGACTGGGCGCAGACCTTGCAGGTGGATGCGACGACGTGGTCCATACGGGTATAGCGGTCGTCGACGCGGGCGATCTCGGTCGCGGCAATCTGGAGCTGCTGGTTCAGCACCATGCGCGCCGAAACCAGCACGCCGTCGCGCAGGTCGCGGTCGAGATCGGCCTGGTCGGCGATGATGACGGTCCCGTCCTCGTCGGTGATGCGGATCGGTCCAAGGATGGTCAGGCGATCTCCTGTCTGGTCATAGCTGACTTCCTGCGCGGTCAGGCGTGTACCCCGATAGAATATTTCGACGTTTCCGGTCGCTGTAACGCGGCCCGATGGATCAACCTGAATCTGGTCGGCGATCAGCGAAGCGAGGTCTTGCGCGTTTGCCGAGAGCGGCGCGAGGCACGCCAGGGCGGCAAAAAGCAGACAGTGGAGGAGCCGGAACATCATCCGTCCTCCAGATGCAAGAGCAGCCCGAGTGGCAAAAGGAGCGCCGCTATCGGCGGTCCCCAGGCGGCCATGAGGACGGGGATCTGGCCGTTCTCACCGAGAATCGCGGCAAAGTTCCGGATAAAATAGAGCGAGAAACCAAGGCCAAGGGCCATCAGCACCATCATCCCTGTGCGTCCCATACGGGTGTGGCGCATGGTAAAGCCCGCTCCGACGAGGACCATGGCAGCGAGGAGGATTGGCAGGGCCAGTTCCATGTGCAGAAAGGTGCGGTGGACGCGGGCCGAAAACCCCGCCGCTTCAAGCCGGGCGATGAAACTGGGTAGTTCCCAGATCGGAATGGCAGCAGGTTTGCCGAAACTGTCCAGGATCTGGTTGCGCGTCAGATTCGAGGCCAGCGACATGCTGCGGGTTTCAAAGGAATCCACTTCGGGAATTTGGGCGTCGGTATCAAAGCGCCATTCCTTGGCATTGGTAATCGACCAGGCCCCGACGACGAGCGCCGCGCTCTCGGCCTCGATGCGGTACGTCGGCTGGCCGTCGGGGGCAAAACCGAGGAAGGTGACGTCGTAGAGCTCGGTGCCGTCGAGGTTGGCCTGGCTAGCGCGGATTACCGTCTGACCATCGCGCGAACCTTGCCGGAGCCAGAGGCCTTCGTCACTGACCGAAAGGGTCGAAGCGACGCCCGAGATACGCGCGACCTGGGTTTCGTACTGCTTTTTCGTGGCCGCAACGATGGGGTTGACCGCGGCAACCGCAACGATGCCGATCAAAAGCGAAAGGAGGACCGGTGCAACCAGGCTGTGCAGCGCCGAGCGGCCCGAGGCGCGGGTCACCACGAGTTCTGACGATCGGGCAAGCCCCAGGAACAGGGCCAGCGTGGCCAGGATCATGATCAGTGGCAGGATGCGGTAGAGGCTTTCTGGTACGGAAAGCGCAGCAAGCAAGAGAAGCGTCGAGAACCCCGTTTCGGAGCCGCCGTATTTGCGAACCTGTTCGATAAGGGCCACCAGCATGAGGACCGCGAAAAAGACCACCAGCACCGAAAGAAATGTCCTGAAGAATCGGCGGGCGAAATAGAGGTGCAGCGTCATGGCGCGGCGCGCCTTCTTCGCCGGAACAGGGCCGGATGCGACGCCATCAGCAAGAGCACCGCAGCGCAGAGCAGGCCGAAGACAGGGCCAACATAGGCCAGGAACCATCTATCGGCGTCACCGCGCACCTCTCCCTGGCCCATCTGGGTCAGCATCTGTACGACGATCAGCGCAAAAATCGCGCCGATGATCTGGCGCCAGATTCCAAAGCGAGAAAATCCACCCAGAAGCAGCGCGGCAAAGCCAAGGATCGGGGCCATCATGCCGTTCAGCGAATCCGAGAACCGCTCGTGCGCCTCGGCGATCAGGCTGTTTCGGGAAACTCCGGTCAGTCCTGCCGTGGTGGGGCTGGCTTCGAGAAGGAGGGATGTTGGCAGGTTCTCGGGACGCAGTCTTTTTGACGCGATGCCTTCGATAAGCCCGGTCAGGTCGAAGGCAAAGTCCTCAAACCGTGTGACCGACAAACGGCGGTTTGTCGTGTTAAAGATCTGGGCAGTGCCGTCGATCATGACAAGGCTGGGCGCTGTGTCGCCCCTAAGCAGAAGTGCCTCGCGCGCCGTGTAGGTTATCGAACGTTCGGGCACCCGATTGTCGGACAGAAAAATGTCCCTGAGAGCGCCCACGGGCGTGATTTCGCGAATGTAGAAGGTGACGCCGTTGCTGGGATGAAGAAATCGACCCTCAGATAGGAGCCGGGCCGTCATGTTCTCGGATATCTCGGCGGTACGGTCGGCCAGGCGGCCCGAGCTGATCGGGACAAGCACATGGGCCAGAATCGACGCCAGGACAAAAACGATCAATCCGAACAGCGCCACCGGCCGTGCCAGCCGCCAGGGCGAAAAACCGGTGGCCTGCACGACGACAAGTTCGCTTTCCGACATCAGCCGGTTCACCGCGTAGAGCGTGCCGGCAAAGGCCGCGACAGGCAGGACCGTGAAGATGACCTTTGGCAGGGAAAGAAGCGTAAATTCCAGAAAGACCGCTGCTGATTGCCCGTTCGCGATCAACTGGTCAAAAAGAACCACGGCCCGGTTGACCCAGTAGACCAGGACCAGCACCAGGGCAAAGAATCCGAACAGCATCAGGAGCTGCGCCAGGATGTATCTGTCGAATCGTCCGGTCATCTATGCCGTTGTGTTGGCGGGTTCTGCCGGACCCTAAACCATCGCGCTGGCCGGGAAAACCTGTTGTGAACCAGATCGGCGCTGGTCAGCCGCAGGCCAAGCCATTAGCAATGGGGCACCCCGAAGCTGCAACAAAGGTGCCAGCCCCATGCCCCAGATGCCATCCGTAGAGTTTATCGACGCCGACCTGGATCACATTGCCGTCGCTGGCGGGCGGATCGTGGTCTTCATGGCAGAGGCGGGCAAGCTGGACCGGCTGGCGCGGAGACTGAACCGGCTGACCAAGGGGGCTTTGCTGCGGTATTCTGAAAGCGAAGCATTTGGAAAGCTGAAGGAGGGTCAATCGGCAGTGCTCTCGTTTCCTTCGGGCGTTGCGGCAGAAGCGATCCAGGTCGTGAAGCTGGGGCGGCGGACAACCGGGGCATCTGCGCGCAAGGCAGGCGCCGCGATCGGTGCCGGTCTTGGGCCCAAAGGTGCACTGGTCTTGAGCGGACCGCTGAAGGGCATTGACGACATCGTGTTGGGGGCACTGTTGCGGGCCTATACCTTTGACCAGCACCTGAGCAAAAAAGCGGACGCGCGCGGGCCAATCACGGTCATGGGGGCTGGCGAGGAAGCCGGCGCCGGTCTGGGAGATCTGAAAGCGCGGGCCGAGGGCGTTTGGTTCACCCGCGACCTGGTCAACGAACCGTCAAACGTGCTGACGACAGAAGAATTCGCCAAGAGACTGATGTCGCTGGAAGATCTGGGCGTAGGGGTCGAGGTTCTGGAAGAACCAGAACTTGAGAAATTGGGGATGCGCACACTTCTGGCCGTGGGACAGGGCAGCGAGAGCCCGTCGAAGGTCGTCGTCATGGAATGGAAGGGCGGCGGGGACGAGGCTCCGGTCGCCCTGATCGGCAAGGGTGTCGTGTTCGACACCGGAGGTATTTCGCTGAAGCCCGGCCCCGGTATGGAAGACATGACCATGGACATGGGCGGGGCCGGAACCGTCGCCGGTGTGATGAAGACGGTTGCCCTGCGCAAGGCCAAGGCCAATGTTGTCGCAATCGTCGGGCTGGTGGAAAACATGCCCGACGGCAAGGCGCAGCGTCCCGGCGATGTGGTCGTGTCAATGAAGGGAGACACGGTAGAGGTCATCAACACCGACGCCGAGGGGCGTTTGGTTCTGTGCGACGTGATGTGGTACGCGCAGGAGCGTTTTTCACCCGTCGGGATGGTAGACCTTGCGACCCTGACAGGGGCCATCGTGGTGGCGCTTGGCCACGAGAACGCGGGTGTGTTTTCGAATGATGACGGGTTCGCAAAGTCGTTCCTCAGCGCCGCCGAGCGGGAAGGCGAGGGCGCGTGGCGGATGCCTCTTGGCCAGGGCTATGACGATCTGTTGAAGAGCCGGGTGGCCGACATGAAAAATATCGGCGGACGGCCAGCGGGCTCGATCAGCGCGGCACAATTCCTGAAGCGGTTCGTCAAGGACGAGACCCCCTGGATTCACCTGGACATTGCCGGGGTCGCGTCGCGTAAGACTGCGACCACTTTTGCGCCCAAGGGCGCGACGGGGTGGGGCGTGCTGGCGCTGGACCGGATGATCCGTGAGGCGCACGAGGGCTGAGAATGGGGGCGGTTTACTTCTATCACCTGACCGAGCGGCCAATCGAGGCGACTTTGCCCGTTCTGGTCGGCAAGGCGATGGAGGCGGGCTGGCGCATCGAAGTGCGGGGCCGGGATCGCGGTTTGCTGGAGTTCCTGGACCGCCAGCTTTGGCTGGGGGATGGCTTCGTGCCGCACGGGCTTGCCGGAGGCGAACACGATGACGAGCAGCCGGTATTGCTGACTGAGGGCGGTGACGGGATCGGGGCGGCCTGCGTGATGAGTGTCGGCGGCGCCGAGGTCAGCGCCGAAGAGATCGCGTCCGCAGAGCGGGTGTGCATCCTGTTTGACGGCGGCAACGCCGAGGCCGTTGAACATGCGCGCGGCCAGTGGAAACGGCTGACAGATGCGGGTGCTGCGGCCCAGTATTGGGCGGAAGATGGCGGGCGTTGGATCAAGAAGGCCGAAAAGGGCGGTTGATCCTCGCAGCGATTTGCGCCGGTGCGGCCGGGAAATTGCGTATTTAGGGCAAGATAAAGCCTGCCGACCCCGGGCGGTCGATCTTGGCCAAAATGTCAGGGTTCAAGCACAAGACCGTCGGCCGTGATTTCAAGGCGTTCGAAGCGGTTGAGGAAGCTCATCCCGAGAAGCGAGTCGTCCATTTCTCCGCCATTGACGGCGACGCGAACACGATTGAAGGTCACCGGCCCGAGTGACATTTCGTCGACCGTTGTGAAGGCCGTGCGCACCGAACCGTTGGCTGTGCGTGCCGAGCCCAAGAAAGCCAGACTGTCGGGGTCGATGCCAACGCGGCGTGCATCCTCTATGGTCAGCACCACGTCGGTGGCGCCGGTATCTACGAGAAAGGTCACCGGCGTGCCGTTCAGGTCGAGTGTCAGGTGGTAGTGGCCGCCAGGGCCACGAGGGACCTCAATGCGCGCGCCGTTTTCCAGCACGGTTTGGCGTGGTGCGAGGTCGCGACTGACGTCCTCCCACAGGCCATAACCGGCGATGATACCGATGAAGATCAGGCCCCAGGCAATCATCATGCGCAGGGTGCGCGACAGGTTCGCGCGGCTTTCGGCCAGGAGCCAGCCGGCCAGGGCCGTCCCCAGGATCACGAGATAAATCAGCCGTGGAAGGTCTGCACTATCCATGATCAAGAGATAGGGACAAAAGGCCCCGACCGGAAGGTCCCTCAGAATTCATCCACGAAAATCATGTCCGAACCCAGCAATAGAGCCAAGGATTCAGGGGCCTGAAAGGTGGAGAATTGACGCTCGCGCTTGAACCGCTGGACCATGTAATACGACAGGGTCGCGGACAGGGCAGGGACGAGAACGCCCCAGGGAGCCAGAAACTCATACATGAGCAGTACCTACTAACAAAACAACAACTACAGGATCATGTCTAACGCCGGAAAGCGGCGAAACCATGTCCAGTTTAAATTAAGATTTAGGTTTCTTTGTCAATCAATCCGAGCCCGCGCAGGTAGATGCCGATGCCGGCTTCCAGAAGGTCCTCGGGCGGGAAAGGCGACTTGGTCCCTGGCGAGCCACGGGCGAAGAGCTCGACCACGCCATGGCTGAGTGCCCAGATATGGGCGGAAAACATCTGTGGCGGCGGGCGCTTTTCGGGCGGAATGTTTTCGGAGAGCTTGGTGGCGGCCTTTTCCAGCACGGCAAAGGAGCGGTTGGCCACCATGGCAAGTTCCGGTGTGCGGTTGATCGAGATACCGCTTTCGAACATGGCGACGTAATGGCCCGGATGGCGGCGTGCGAAGGCGAGGTAGGCGCGGCCCGTGGCCTCGAACGAGGCGAGTGCCGAAGGCTGGCCGGTGTCGTAGGCGTATTGCATCAGGTCGGCGAAGATCTCGTAGCCCTGGCGCGCGGCCTCGGCGATCAGGTCTTCGCGGCCTTCGAAATGACGGTAAACGGCGGCCGGGGTCACACCGGCCTGCTTGGCGGCTTCGGAAAGCGTGAAACCGGTCGGACCCTTTTCTTCGATCAGTTCGAGGGCAGCGTCGACCAGTGCCTGGCGCAGGTTGCCGTGATGATACCCGCGTTTAGACATCCCAGATGTCCGGGCCACCGCAGATCTTGTCGTCAGGAGCAGCGACCTTGCCCTTCCCGGCATAGTCGATATCGAAGAGAACCGAGCGGATCGCGGCGAGGCGGGCTCGCTTCTTGTCGTCTGAGCGCACGATGGTCCAGGGGGCGTGATCGGTATGAGACCGGTCGAAGGTCTCGGCGATAGCCTGGGAATAGGCGTCCCATTTCTTGAGGCCTTCGACGTCGATCCAGGAAAGTTTCCACTGTTTCAGGGGATCTTTCTCGCGCTTGAGAAAGCGGTTCAACTGTTCGGCGCGACCGACGTTCAGCCAGAGTTTTTTCAAGATGATGCCCTCGTCGATCAGCATCTGCTCGAAATCCCCGACCTGGTTGAAGAAATGCCCACGTTGCTCGGGCGTGCAGAAGCCGAAGACATGCTCGACCACGCCACGGTTGTACCAGCTACGGTCAAACAGGGTGATTTCGCCATCGGTCGGGAGTTGTTCGATATAACGCTGAAAGTACCACTGGCCCTGTTCGCGGTCCGAGGGTTTCGAGAGGGCCACAACACGGGCGACGCGCGGGTTCAGGTTTTCACGGAAGCGCTTGATGGTGCCACCTTTGCCGGCTGCGTCGCGGCCTTCGAAGACGACGATCAGGCGTTTACCGGCTTCCTTGACGTCGGCCTGAAGCTTGACGAGTTCGAGTTGCAGCGCTTCAATCTGCTCCTCGTAGTCTTCGCGGTCCATCTCTTCGTCGTAGGGATAGCTGGAAGACAGGATCTCGCGCTTTTTGGCCCCGGCGATGGCGTTGCGCACGTCTTCCGGAGCGTCCTCGGTGTGGTAGCGAGAGATCTCGCCGTCGAAGGGCAGGGTCATGTAACGCTCTTTCACTTTTGTCTTCTACCTAGGGCGCGGAGGGTCCCAGTGCAATCCGAGGCGGTCGGCGAGGCGGTCGATTGCGGCGACGACTGGCTCTGGCGCCACATGGTGCGGCGCGTGGCCGATGCCATCGAGAAGGGTCAGGTTTGCGTTTTCGAGTATATTGGAAAGCGGGACGGCATGGATGCCGGCCAGAACGGTGTCGTCGGATGTGCCGTGCAGGATTTCGACGGGAAGGGTCAGGTCACCGTAGCCCAGCGACATGTCGACGACCTCGGGGCGCAGGGTTCTGACCTGGCGTGCGCTGATGCGGAACTGTTCAGTGCGGGTGGCCAGAGGGATGGCGGCTCCGGTGAGATAGCCATGCGGGACCGGGTCCGGTTCAAAAACGCTGATCACGGAGTTGGCAAGGTGTTCGTTGGTCGAAAAGGCCGACACGAGGGGGGCACCAAGGCCGCCGCCGAGCCGTGAGCCGAACGTGCGGTAAAAGCGCTTGAGCGGACCCGGCCAGGGCAGGGTTGCGCCGGACAAAATGACGAGGCCAGCCACGTCGTCCTGTTCCAGCGCCCAGGCCATGGCGACGGCGCCGCCGTAGGAATGGCCAAGGACGATCGGATCTTCGGCGCCAAGCAGGCGCACGGCTTCAGCCAGGTGCCGGGCCTGATCTCGGGGCGTGTCCGTTGTCGAGGCAAAGGGACCGTACGGTCGGATGCTTTCGCTCCAGCCAAGGCCGGGGCGGTCCACGGCAAAGACACGGTAGCGGTCGGTCAGCTGGTCCATGAAGCGATAGGTGAAGTCGCGCGCGTTCCCGCCTGCACCATGGATCAGGACAAGGTCGGGGCCGCTTCCGCGCACGACGACGTGGACGGTGCGCCCCCGGACCTGAACAAGTTGCCCCTCGGGCGGGTAACGCGCCTCGATCGCCGCTTCGCGCAGGTCGGCGCGGCGTTCGACGTAGATGGTGAAGCCAATCAGCAGAACGGCGAGGGACAGAAGCGTCACGACCATGGCCTGCAGCGTCACTTTGGCCTGTTCGTCCGCGCCCCCCGCATCAGCGGCGCAGATCCGTCGAGGCCTGTCCGATCAGGGACTGGTCGTAGGGCGTGGTCAGGTAGATCTCCGAGACCCAGTTGCCATAGAGCAGGTGTCCGTGGCTGCGCCAACGGTTTTGCGGTGTCAGGCTTGGGTCGTTCTGCGGATAATAGTTAACCGGCACGTTGATCGCGTCGCCTGCAGCGACGTCGCGGTCATATTCCTGTTTCAGGGTATCGCTGTCGTATTCGAAATGGTTGAAAATATAGAGCGCCCGGTGATCGGGGTCTTCTATCAGACAGGGGCCGACCTCTTCGGAGCCGACAAGCGTCGAGAGCGCCGGGATTGCGTCAACCTCGGACTGTCGCACCTCGGTCCAGCGGCTGACCGGGATGACGCAGTCATCGGAAAAGCCGCGCAGGTAGGGCGAGGCCGGCGCCAGGGTCTGATGGCGGAAACAGCCGAAGGCCTTGTGCGGCAGCATGTGTTTTTCCAGCCCATGGTGGTGATAGGCCATTGCCATACCGCCCCAGCACACGCCGAAGGTGCGGTGAACGTTGGTCTGGGTCCAGTCCATCACCTCCGTCAACTCGTCCCAATAGGTCACCTCTTCGAAGGGCAGGTGCTCGATCGGGGCGCCGGTGATGATCAGGCCGTCGAATTTCTCGTTCTTCACCTCCTGAAAGGGGCGATAGAATTCGGCCATGTGTTCGGCAGCGGTGTTCTTGGTCTGATGCTCGGACATGCGGATCAGTTGCAGGTCGATCTGCAAGGGGGTCGCGCCGATCAGCCTGGCGAACTGGTTCTCGGTCTGAATCTTTTTCGGCATCAGGTTCAACAGCCCGATCTTCAGGGGCCGGATATCCTGATGGGCCGCCAATTCCTCGTCCATTACCATCACGCCTTCGCGCGAAAGCACGTCATAGGCGGGAAGGTTAGATGGCAATCTGATCGGCATTGGTCCTACTCCGAGATGGAAGTTCCGAGATAGCGGTGGTTTGTCGGTTTCTCAAGGTGTTGCGCAGCGCAGTGCGGCGGGTGACGTGCGCTGCTCCTCGCGCTCCCCGGGATATTTCAGCCAAGAAGAAGATGCCTAGGGGAACGCCTCGGCGATCAGATCGATGAAATCGGCTTCGGTTTTGACTTTGGCAACGTCGTCGGCCTGGACCGTGATGCCCCAGTTTTCGGCCATGGCGCGGTAGCGGGGTTGGCGATGTGCCAGGGCGCGGGCGTAGGTCCAGCGAACGAAGGCGTCCGGGTCGACAGTGTCGGGGGCCTCTCCGGTTTCGGCAAGGTAGGTCGTCCAGGCGTCATTCAGGAAATCGGGCTGGTAGCACATCGGTTTCGGTGCCTTGTCGAAGCGGCGGATCAGTTCCTTTGTGTGGGCCTCGGAACCTTCGATCCAGACCATGAGGACAGCATCTGAAAGCGCTGACAGGACAGGATCGTTCGGATCCGTTGGTTCGACGATCTCACAGATCGAGCCGGAGGTGTCGCAGATGAAATTGCCGTATCCGTAGAGGTCCTTTGCGCGCTGGATGAAATGCGGCGTATCCAGCATGGCGGCCGTCTCTGCGGCGCGGTGCAGCTCCTGGCGGTGCATGTATTCGTCAAAGGGCAGGCCGCCCTTGGCAGGGTCGCCGGGTTTGCCGAGATAGGTCGACAGGGGGGCCAGGTTGTTGAAACTGATGTTCGACGCGATGTAGACGGAATCGGTCAGCAGCAGCTCGCGCAGAAGCGGGATCTTCATCGCCTCGCGTTTGAAGTTGTCGGCGATGTGTTCGCCCATGTAGCGCGTGCCGATACGATAATCGACCGAATAGTGGAACCAGTCGCCCGCCTCGCGCAACATCGCCGAGATGTGGGTTTTGCCGAGGCCGGACATGGCAAAGAGCATGATCCGTTTCTCGGACGCATTACGCCAGTCGTCGGCAGTCTTGTAGATCATTGTGGTCCCGTCGCTCGCTAAATCCCCGGTATCGGGTTACGGCGGCGGCGCCGAGGGGTCAATCGGGCGCCGTGCGTTTTTGCGGCGTCCGTGGCCGAGCCGCCCGTCGAGGATCAAGAGGCCCAGGGCAAGAAGGGCGAAACCGGCAAAGGCCTGCGGGGCGAGCGCCTCGTGGCGTATGGCGGCTCCGAGAGCGATGGCCACCGGGGGGATCAAAAGCGTGACAAGGAGGAGGTTGCCGGCCCCGGCGGCGGCAAGGATGCGGTAGTAGAGAAGGTAGGCGAGGGCGGTGGCGGCAAGCGCGTAGTAGGCAATCGCGGCCCATGTAACCGGGGCCAGGGCGAACGTTGCCGGGCCGTCGAAAATATAGGCAAGCGGGACCAGGACCAGCGCTGAGCCGGTCAGCATTCCCGCAGCGGCCATCACGGGCGGTTGGTCTTTCAAGGTTGCCCGCGCCCAACTTCCGGCAAGTGCATAGCTGATGGTGCCAGCAATGACCGCCAGTTGGGCCATAGACCGGGCATCGAAATGGGCCAGGGCGTTCAGGCCGATGGCGGTGGCGACGCCGAGAAAGCCGAGGCAAACGCCGATAAGGCGCCGCGGCGTCAGGCGTTCGTCCGAAAAGACCAGCGCGGCGACGAGCACCCCCCAGATGGCCGTCGCCGCGTTCAGGATCGCGGTCAGGCCGGATTCGATGTGCAATTGCCCCCAGGCCATCAGCGTGAACGGGATCACGTTGTTCAAAAGGCCCATGACAAGGAAGGCGCCCCAGATGCGCAGACGACGAGGTGATGCCACCCCGCGCGCCCATGCGACCCCCCAGAGCGCGACGGCGGCCCAGAAGACGCGGTGCGCCATGGCGGTAAAGACGGGCACCTCGTCGAGGGCAACGCGGATCGACAAAAAAGAGCCGCCCCAGATCAGGGCGAGGAGCGCAATTGCGCCCCAGGTTTTCAAAGGGAGAGTCTGATCGGCCATGGCGATCTGCTAGAACAGGCATGCCGATCCATGCGACCCGAAAGATGCGAAAAAAGAGCCGGCGCGTCATGTTGTGGTGCGCCGCTTTTGTTGGTCCGGCCAATCAGTAGTTGTAGCTGATCCTCACCCCGGCCGAGAGCGCGGAGTTGTTCGCGAAGCTGGCCCCAATCAATTGGGTTGTCGCATCCCCAAGATCGGTATAGCGCACACCGCCGGTGATTTTGGTGTTTCCCATGGAGTATGTCGCGGCGAGACCGAAATAGGAATAGCCATCGGTCGGGCCAAGGTTTCCGGTGATCGAGCCGGTAGATGGCTCGTGCCCGATCAGCACGGCCCCGGACCAGGTATCCGAGAAACGACGACCGAGGCCCAGGTTATAGGTGACGCGATTGTCCGCATACGCCACGAGTTCCGGACCAACGGGCGGGTCAATTTCAAACACACTCCACTCGGCCCAACGGATCGATCCGAACAGGAGCGTGTCCTTGGCGACACCGGTCTGGAATTCAAGGGTCAGGGACTGCGGGAAAGTGGTCAGGAAGCTGGAGGTCGGTGTGTTGTTTTCCACCGCGTCCAGTTCGTGGTTGCGCTCGGACTCGTAGGTCAGGGCGATCCGCGCCCCGATTTCCGGTTTTTCCCACGCAATCCCGGCAAGATAGCCGATCTCGGTCGAGGTCGATGTGTCCAGAGTATAAGACAGGAGAGGGATTGAGACAGCGCCTGACACCTGTTCGGTCCTCAATCCGCCATAAATGCTGACGTTATCCTCAAGATTGTATTTGAGCACACCGGTTAGCGCTGTGGTTTCGAGCGTCGCAGTCGTGCCAAAGAAGGGGTAAGGTGCCGCTGCGGTCGGATAGTCGACGTTGGCCCCCATGGGCTGGTCCAGTAATAGACCAAAAGACAGGCGGTCGTTGATGTCACGTTTATAGGCCAGGTAGGTGTTCGAAAAGGACGGCGCCATGTCGCCCGAAGCGTTTGCTCCTGAAATACCGCTGACAGAGGGAGAAGCCAGTCCGAAACCCAGTTCGACGTAATTTCCATCCTCGAACAAAAATGCAGATGAAAAAGTGTGGCGTTCTATTCCGCCGGCAATAGTTGCCGAGCCCGCAGCGGCGATCAAAACCGCCGTTGATACCAATTTCAACATGTCCCCTCCCGACAATCGTACAATATTTACTCGTGCTAAGATTGTACGGCGGGTGCGTTAACCGTCAATTAATGACCAAACGTAAAGGGAGGTCTGGCGGCAAACCGTCACGGAATTATCACCTGGCGGTGCGGTTTCTGGATTCCTTAAACATATTCAGGTAGTTACCGAAAAATATTAATGCTGCACCCGCCAGCACCCAGAGATCGAGTGGCTCGGTATAAAACAGCGCACCAACCACCGCTATGGCCGGCAGGCGGACGAAATCCATCGGGGTCACGACGATGGCAGGGGCAACGGCGAGGGCGCTGGTGACGCAGGTATGCGCGAAAAGCCCTGCACAGCCGATCAGTACGATCCAGGGCCAGTTCGCGGTCGAAGGAAATGCGATATCGGCATCAAAGCCAGCAGCCGCGACGCCGAACACCGCCTGCATCGCTGTCAGCCAGAACAACACGCCAAGAGTGGTTTCGGTTCGCGTCAGCATCCGGGTTGTCACGATGGACCCCGCAAAGCCGATAGCCGAGGCCGCGGCGAGAGCGAGTCCCAAAGGGTCGCCACCGACACCGGGGCGCGCGACCATCAGCGCGCCGACAAAGCCGAGAGCGACGGCCAGGACGCGAAAGCGGGTCAGGCTTTCTCCGGCAAAAAGAACCGCGAAAATGACGACCCAGATTGGCGAGGTGAACTCAAGTGCAAAAACCTGGGCCAGGGTGATCATGGGAAGCGCCGAGAACCACAAGTTTTGACCTGTGAAATGGGCAATGTTGCGCAGGGCGTGCAGGGGCAGGCGGTCGAAACGCACCTCGCGTATCTTGCCGGTGGTCAGACCGACGACCAACACGATGATCAGTCCGATCAGCGAACGGTACATCATGGTCTCGAAGCTATCGAGTTCGCCCAGCACCTTGCGCCCGGCGACCGCCATCGTTGAAAAGCTGATGACAGCCCCGGACATCCAGAGCGCGGCCAGCAAGGGCCGCGATGTCTGCGTCATTCGAGGTATTTCAGATAGTTTTCGCGAGGCACGTCACCGGCCATGGCAATGGAGGCCGCAGCGGCGCGAAGGGCGTTCAGGGGCCATTTCAGGGATTCCCACAACAAGCCTGCGGTGACCTGGAAGCCAGCATTGGGATCGGCGGCCACATTGGTAATATCCGAGAACCCGGCCCAGCGGAACGACGCGTTCGACCGGGGCAGGTGATAACGGTGAGTCACCAGGATGATCGGGGCATCCTTGTCCAGAGATTCGATATCGGCAGTGAACAGGGCGTTCTGCAGCGTCGAGTGCGAGGCGTTTTCGACCAGAATCGCCTCGGCCGGGATGCCTGCGGCGATGGCGGCGTCACGCATGGCTTCGGCCACGGGCGGCTCGCCGCCGCCGGTCACAATCAGGATAGGTGCCGCACCGGCTTCATACAAAGCCACTCCGGTGGCAAGGCGCGCTTCGGTCTCGCCCGACAACCCGCCGCCATTCTTGCCCGCGTTGCCCGCCAGTACGATGATGGCCTCTCCGGTCGGTGGCTCGGCGTCTGCGGCGTACATCGCCACATAGAGCGCAGTTCCGATCAGGGCGAGCCAGATCGACAGAATGGCGATAGAGAATATCCAGCGTATCAATGCCATATCGAGTTTTCCAAATGCAGAAACATTGCGTGAAGGTTACCAGAAGACACCAAGTGACAGCGAGCCAAATGACCGCGACGTGACCAATGAAATCTCAAGCGTGTCCTCGGAGCAAGGTCAGGCTTCCAGAATCTTGTAGTCACGCGGGATCTCTTCGGTCTTCCTGCCCCATGCGCTGGCGCGGGTCCGTGTCTGATGGGCGTCAAAGTCTGCACGCGTGGCGAATTCTTCCTCGACTGTCCAGATCATAGGATCGTCGGTCTGGCGCACCTCGAAGGA
>JBNKHH010000032.1:0-22890 GCA_050290245.1 Silicimonas sp. | reverse complement strand
GGCGCCATGCTATTCTTCATCGTTTGCTACTCGATCTCGCAATACTCACAGTGGCTGGAGCGTCAGCTTCGCACCGATCACCGTTAAGAAGGGCCTTTAGAAATGAGCCAACAATCACAAATGCAGGTCTCGGACGAAGTCGCTATCGAGATCCGGAACATGAACAAATGGTACGGGACGTTCCACGTGTTGCGCGACATCGACCTGACGGTCATGCGCGGCGAACGCATCGTCATCTGCGGCCCCTCGGGGTCGGGGAAATCCACGCTGATCCGCTGTATCAATGCGCTGGAAGAGCACCAGAAGGGGTCGATCAATGTCGACGGGACCCTGTTGTCGTCTGACCTGAAGAACATCGACAAGATCCGGTCCGAGGTTGGCATGTGCTTTCAGCACTTCAACCTGTTCCCGCACCTGACGATCCTAGAAAACTGTACGCTGGCGCCGATCTGGGTGCGCAAGATTCCAAAGCGCGAAGCCGAGGAAACGGCGATGCATTTCCTGGAAAAGGTGAAGATCCCCGATCAGGCCAACAAGTATCCCGGCCAGCTGTCGGGCGGCCAACAACAGCGCGTGGCTATCGCGCGCAGTCTGTGCATGCGGCCCCGCATCATGCTGTTCGACGAGCCGACGTCGGCCCTGGACCCCGAGATGATCAAGGAGGTTCTGGATACGATGATCGAGCTGGCCGAAGAGGGCATGACCATGCTGTGTGTGACCCACGAAATGGGCTTTGCCCGCCAGGTCGCGAACCGGGTCATTTTTATGGATGCCGGTCAGATCGTCGAACAGAACGAGCCGGAAGCCTTCTTCAACAACCCGCGGTCGGACCGGACCAAACTGTTCCTGAGCCAGATCCTGGGTCACTGATCCCGATTTCGCCTGCCTTTGGCAGTCGAACAGCGCGCCGCCCATTGGGCGGCGCGTTTTTTGCGTACTTTGAGCAAGATAAAGTGGTCAGGTCATCAGGTCACGCGGGACGATGAAATCGGCAACGTCGCCGCTGTGCCATGTGACGTCCTGCCAAGTTTCCGCATCAAACGTGATGACGGTCGTGGAGGCCGTCGGATAGCGGCGGAAGTCCTTGTGATCGGGGGACGTCTTGGCGATGCGCTCGGCGCACTCGGCAATGCCGGGGTTGTGGCAGAGGATCATCAGGGGCGATGCGGTCTGCGTCTTGATGACGTTCAAAATCATCTCGGGACCTGCGAGATAGAGCGCCGGGGTGCTTTCAAAGGGAATCTCTCCCGGCGTCCGGGCCGCCATACGCTCCCACGTCTCCCGGGTCCTGACGGCGGCAGAGGTCACGACCTTTGCCGGCACATATCCCTTCCGAACCAGCCAGTCGGCGACGCGCGGCGCCGCAGCGCGCCCCCGGTCGTTGAGGGGGCGTTCTTCGTCGCTGAGCAGGGGGTCGTCCCAGGTGGATTTGGCGTGGCGCATCAGAATCAGAGTGAGGGGCACGGGTGGAACTGCTCCATGTGATAGGCCGAGTGTTCGGGCGCGCGTTGATAGGCGGCTCCTGCCGGGCATATACGCCGTACTGCACATCCTTGTGACAGGCAGTGCTGGCCAGGTCCAGTGTCGAGATAGGCGTGGCAGCCGTGGAGGTCATAGCCGTCGGCGGTCAGCGCCGATGCCGGGCAGGCTGTGAGGCAGGGGCTGTCGGCGCAGGTATCGCAGGGGTTCGGCACCGGGTCGGGCAGGGGCAGGCGATCTGGCAGGTGGATCGCGCCCCGGAACGAAACGAAGAGACCGGCGCGAGGATGGACCAGCAGTGAAACCGGGGAGACGTAGCAGCCGCCGCGCAGCGCCCAGGAGATGAAAGGCCGGTGCGGGGTGCCGAAGGGAAAGAGGGCCTGTCCCCCGAGGTCCTTTGCCGCATCCGAGATAACACGCGCCGACCAGCGGTCCACCGGGTCGCGCGCTCCGTCGCGAAACTCGGGCTGTGCAATCACGTGATTCCAATACCCAGGTTCGGCGGGGCCGAGGAGTGCCAGCGTGCCATCGCCCAGCCCGTCCTCGTGCTCGGTATGGCACAGGCCGAAGACCGCCAATCGCTCCTTGGATACGCGCACCGCCAGTTCTGCCAGGATGCCCCCGGCGGGCCGTGTCACCCGCGCGTCCGGGGCCGGTGCGGCGGCAGATCCGCGCGCCGGATCAGCGACCCGGCGCCGTGTTCAGTGAACAGTTCCAGAAGACAGGCGTTCGACACTCGCCCGTCCAGGATCACCACGGCACGGACCCCTTCTTCGACCGCCTTGAGCGCGGTTTCAGTTTTGGGGATCATGCCGCCCGCGATGGTGCCATCTTCCGTCATGGCGCGCACCTCTTCGGGGGTCAGCTGCGTCATGATTTCGCCGTCCTTGTTCTTGACGCCCTCGACGTCGGTCAGAAGCAGCAGCCGGTCGGCCTTTAGTGCGCCAGCGATGGCGCCCGCAGCCGTGTCTCCGTTGACGTTGAAAGTCTCCAGCGCGCTCATTCCCGTGGCGACAGGGGCGACCACCGGGATGATCCCGGCCTTGAAGAGATCGCGCAGCACCTGAA
This sequence comes from Silicimonas sp., assembly GCA_050290245.1. Taxonomy (GTDB): domain Bacteria; phylum Pseudomonadota; class Alphaproteobacteria; order Rhodobacterales; family Rhodobacteraceae; genus JBNKHH01. The sequence continues at coordinate 20,343 of JBNKHH010000032.1, read as the reverse complement.
CGTTCATCTCGACCGGCCTGCCGACAAAACCCAGTTCCGGGTCGTCGGCCTCGCAAACCATCAGGTCGTCGTCCTTGCCCGAGAGTCCGACCGCGCGGCCTCCCTCGTCCATGATTGCCTGCACGATGCGCTTGTTGACGAGACCGGTCAGCACCATCTCGACCACTTCGACGGTGGCTTGGTCGGTCACACGCTTGCCGCGCACAAAGCGCGACTCGATTCCGAGCCGCTTTAGCAGATCGTTGATCATCGGGCCGCCGCCGTGGACCACGACCGGGTTAAGGTTCATCTGGCGCATCAGGACGATGTCGCGGGCGAAAGAGGCCATCGCCTCGGCGTCGCCCATGGCATTGCCGCCAAATTTCACCACGACGACAGCATCGTCATAGCGTTGAATATACGGCAGAGCCTCGTTCAGTGTGCGGGCGGTGGCGATCCAGTCGCGGTTCATGTCTCTAGGTCTCATGAGGTCCCTCTTAAGGTTCCTCGATAGTCCAGAGCGGCGTCTGGCTCAAGCCAGCGCAGCGATGATGGCGCGAAGTGTTTCGATGCCCTGGCCGGTTTCGGACGAAGTCAGCACGATCTCCGGGAAGGCGGCGGGGTGCTTGGCAAGGTTTGCGCGGACCTGGGCAAGGACGGCCTCGCGGTCCTTCGCTTTGACCTTGTCGGCCTTGGTCAGCACGACCTGAAAAGTCACGGCAGAGGTGTCAAGAAGTTTGAGGATATCGGCATCGACATCCTTGATGCCGTGGCGGGCGTCGATCAGGACAAAGGCGCGGCGCAGGGTCGCGCGACCCGAGAGATAGGTCTTCAAGAGGCGCTGCCATTTTTCAACCGTCTTGACCGGGGCCTTGGCAAAGCCGTAGCCGGGCAGGTCGACGAGGTAGCGGTCCTCGGCCAACGTGAAATAGTTGATCTCTTGCGTGCGGCCGGGCGTGTTGGAGGCGCGGGCCAGTGCCTTGCGGCCCGTGAGCGCGTTGATCAGCGTTGACTTTCCGACGTTTGAGCGGCCCGCAAAGCAGACTTCGATCCTGTCGGCAGGGGGTAGGCCGTCCATTGCGACGACGCCCTTCAGAAACTCGGCCCCGCGTGCAAACAACAGGCGTCCCTGTTCGATCTCGGAGGGTTCGACTTCGGCTATTGGGAAGGGCAGGTTCATTCGATCACCTTGACGGCGTTGCCCCGAGATACCGTTCCGCTGCCGGTCGCGGTCAGGTAGACCCCGAGATCCCTGTGGCCCCAGCCGCCTTCCAAGGCACCCAGAGTGTCGGCGTCGCGTTCACCGGTGTCGGGATTCGCCGTGGTCGCCAGGCAACGGGTGATGCGCTCTTCGACGCGAAAAATTACGTCGCCCAGTTGGACGGTCCTGCCGATCCAGTCGAACTCGGCCCAGGGTTCAAGCCCTTCGACCCAGAAATTCGCTCGGAATCGGCGCGGGTCCATGGGCTGGCCGAGACGGTCGGCGAGAGCTTTCAGCGTCGACAGGCTGGCCAGGCTGATCGAGGGGAAATCCGTATCGGTCATGCCGCGACCCCGGACACGAACGATTCGCGTCGAGGCAGCGCGGTCGGCGGGCATCAGCGGGCGTGTCCAATCCAGGAAGGCGCGCCAGTCGTCGGCGCTGTCGGGCCGGAAGCTGTGGTCCGGCCGGTCCGGGTGGGCAAGCGTGACAGTCTCGCTGTCTTCATCAAGCTGCGCCGTGATCGCCATCAAGGCGGGTGCCTTGGCTCCGCGCGAGAAATTGGCGCAGGGCGCCCATGCGCTGCCGTCTGTTTTCGAGGCTTCGTGGGCCACGGCCCAGGTCCGGTCCCAGGGAAGAGTCTGGCCCGCGATCACCTCGACCCGGTCCAGCGCCTCGGCCCCGTGGCCTTTGATCGGATGGCGCCAGATCTGAGCGAGCGTTGCGGTCATTTTCCCTTGTCCGAGGCTTCTCCGGATTTCTCGGCTTTGCTGTCGGGCTGCTTGGCACCACGGATGTTGCCCCAGATATCCGGCTTATACCCGTGCGTGCGCATGATCGTGTACTGCTGAATAAAGGTGATCGTGTTGTTGGTAATCCAGTAGACCACCAGGCCGCTGGCAAAGCCGCCCAGCATGAACATGAAAATCCAGGGCATCCAGGCAAAGATCATCTGCTGGGTCGGATCGGCGGGGGCCGGGTTCAGCTTTTGCTGCAGCCACATCGAGATGCCCAGAAGGATCGGCAGGATGCCGATAAAGACCAACTGGAATATGTCACCTTGCGGAACGCCCCAGGGCGCCAGGTTGAAGAAGTTGAAGATCAACGTCGGGTCGGGTGACGACAGGTCCTGGAACGGGCCGAAGAACGGCGCATGGCGCAATTCGATGGTGACGAAGATCACCTTGTAGAGAGAGAAGAAGATCGGGATCTGCATCAGGATCGGCAGACAGCCCGCGGCCGGGTTCACCTTTTCCTTCTTGTAAAGCTCCATCATACCCTGCTGGAGCTTTTGGCGATCGTCGCCTGCGCGCTCTTTCAGCTTTTCCATCTCGGGCTGAAGTTCCTTCATCTTGGCCATCGAGACGTAGGATTTACGGGCCAGCGGGAACAAAAGCGCCTTGATCAGGAAGGTCAGGCAGATGATGGCGATGCCCATATTGCCGATCAGTTTCTGCAGTTCGTGCAGGGCAAAGAAGATCGGCTTGGTCAGGAAATAGAACAGGCCCCAGTCGATGGCGTCGGTAAAGCCGTTGATTTCTTCCTCTCCGCTGAAGCCCAGGAAATAAGACAGCGAGGGGCCGAGGCCCTTGATCGTTTCGCCAGCCTCATAGTTGCGGATGGTCTCCCATTCCTTGGCGCCGGCAAAGACCTGCGTCGTCGAGGAGGCCGTGGCTCCCGGGGCGACGTCGACGGTGGGCATGCGCGCGGCGGTTCTGTAGATGTCCTTATCGGCAACGTACTGGATCACCGAGGTAAAGGGCTTGCCCTGTTCGGGGATCAGCGAGGTCATCCAATAGTGGTCGGTAAATCCGATCCAGCCACCGGTTTCCGCCTCGGTCACACTGGCATGTGCACCCCAATTCTCGTCGCTTTCGAGATCGGGAAGATCCTTGTAGTCGATTTCCTCCAATTCACCATCGGTGCGGCGGACGGCGCCCTCGTGGATGATGAAGAACCCGGAAAGATCAGCGGGTTCGCCATGGCGGGCGACGAGGCCATAGGGGGCCAGGCGGGCCGGGGCGTCGGTGGGGTTTTCGACCGACTGGGTGACGGTGAACATGAACTTTTGGTCGACCGCGATCGTGCGGCGGAAGATCAGCCCGGCAGGGCTGTCCCAGCGAATGGTCAGAGGGCTGTCGGGGGTCAGCGTCGTACCGCTTTCCACAGTCCAGGGGGTGTCCGGCGACGGCACGGCCTCGGGGGAAAGCGTCCCGCCGGGAACCCAGCCGAAGACTGCGTAATAGGGGTTGCTTGAGCCGACCGGAGACAGAAGCGTGACCTGCTCGGAATTGTCGTCCAGGGTCAGGTTGTACTGGCGCAGACTGAGCGTATCGATGCGGCCGCCGGCCAGAGAGATCGAACCCTCGAGGCTGGGTGTCGTGATCTCGACGCGCTCGGCCTCGGGGGTGGCTGCGATTTCGTTCTCGGGCGCGGCGTTGTCCTGCGGGGCATCGGCGGCGGGAACGGAGAGGGCCGTTTCAGTGTCCTGTACCTCGGTTTGAGGCACCTCGGCGGGGTCCGGCGCAAAGAGGATCATCCATACCACCAGCACCAGCGAACTGAGCACCATCGCCAGAATCAGGTTCTTGTTTTGATCGTCCATAAGCCGCACCCGGGTTTCTTGGATTTGCGCCCGTGGTTCAATCCTCCAGCGGCCAAAAGGTCAAGGCGTTTTCCGGTATGCCAAGGCCGTCGAACCAGGCGAATCTAGCTGGACGCTGCCATTTTGGGGGTCGCAAAGGCCGCGCCGGTGACTGGAAGACCTTCCAGCCAGAGCAAAGTTTCGCCGAGCGCCATCGGCTTGGCGGCGACATAACCCTGCATTTCCTCGCAGCCAAGGCTGACCAGCTTGTCGACCTCTTCCTGAGTTTCGACGCCCTCGGCCAGGGCATCGATGCCCAGCTTGTCACTGAAAGCGAGAAGCGCGGCGACCATCCGGGCCTGTTCTTCGTCAGTGTCGATATGGCTGACAAGACAGCGGTCCAGCTTGATGCGGCTGACAGTGAAACGGCGAATGTTGATGAAGCTGGTATAGCCTGTGCCGAAATCGTCCAAGTCAATATGGCAGCCGATCTTGGACAGGGAGGTCAGGGTGCGGGAAATCACGTCCTCACTGGACTCGGCGACGACGCTTTCCAGAACCTCGACCACCAGGCGTTCGGGTGCGAGCGAATGGCGGTCGAGTTCCCAACGGACATAGTCGGGCAGTCGCGGGTTGCGCAGTTCCTCGCTGGAGAAATTGACCGAGACATTGGGGACGTTGAAGCCGGCGGCATCCCAGGCGTTCAGTGCTGTCAGCGACTGTTTCAGGATGACCTCGGCCAGTCGCTGCGACAGACCCGCCTTTTCGATGTCGGGCAGAAAGCTGTTCGGCGACACCAGGCCGCGTTCCGGGTGCTCCCACCGGGCCAAGGCCTCGAACCCGGTGACTGTGCCGGTCCGGGTTTCCAGCTGGGGCTGGAACCAGGCAAATATCTCGCCCGTTTCCAGGGCATGGGACAATTCCTGCGCCGTGTCGCGGTCATGGGCACGGCGGCTGGAAAGCCCGTCGTTATAAACTCTGACTGACCCCTGGCCAGATATCACCGCCAGTTCGCAGGCCCGCTGCGCCCCGGCAACGAGGTTCGATCCACCGCCGCCCTTGACATGGCTTTCCGCGGCGACGCCGATCGACAGCGAGCAATAGGTGCGTGTCGATCCGTCGCTGAACGGCTCGTCAAATAGGGATTGCAGGCGTCTGGCCATCTGAAGGAGATTTTCGGTCTCAGGCGGGCGCACCCGGCTCAGACCGACGGCAAAGCCCGGGCTGAGCCGCGCAAGAATGTCACTGTCGCGCAGATGGCGTTGCAGCCGTTCAGTCGCGTCGCGCAGGACAGTGTTGCGCATGGAGCGGCCAAAACGATCCTCCAACTCGTCCAGATCGTCGATCGCGAGAGTCAGCACCGCTGCCTGATTTTCCGATTTGCCACGGTTCGACAGGACGCCGTCCATCCATGCGATGAGGCCGTCGCGCATCACCAGGCCTGTCAGCGGGTCCTTTTCCGCCGTCAGCAGGCTGGACCGCGGGCTGATCATCTTGGCAAGAAAGATGGCGAGCGGCAAAACGACAGAGGTTGCAAGCATGGCCATTTCGCCGCCGACCCAATAGGACGCCAGGAACAGGAAAGGGATAGCGGTCAGCATCGCCGGTCCGCCCAGCATCCCGTAGAGCGAAGCCTTGGAGATTGGCTGATTCTGGGTCGGCATCTGGCCACGCATCCATCTTTTAAATCAATGCGGTGGGATTATCAGCGCCCGGTCTACAACCGGTTAATCGCGCTTTGATTGTCTTTCCAGCCCGGCGAAATCGAACAGTTTCGGGTCCAGTAGGTGCGACGGTCGAGCATTCATCAGCGCGCGAAACATGACCTGGCGGCGGCCCGGGCTGTTCTTTTCCCAACCATCGAGGATCTGCTTTACCTGTTGTCTTTGCAGGCCGTCCTGGCTGCCACAAAGGTCGCAGGGAATGATCGGATAGTTCATGGCACTGGCGAATTTCTCGCAATCGGCCTCGGCCACGTGGGCCAGCGGGCGATAGACGAACAAATCGCCTTCTTCGTTCACCAGTTTGGGCGGCATCGTGGCCAGTCGCCCGCCGTGGAAGAGATTCATGAAGAAGGTCTCGAGGATGTCATCGCGGTGGTGGCCCAGGACCACCGCGGAACAGCCTTCCTCACGCGCGACGCGATACAGGTGGCCCCGGCGCAGGCGAGAGCAGAGGGCGCAGAAGGTTCGGCCTTGGGGGATCTTATCGGTGACGACGGAATAGGTGTCCTGATACTCGATCCGGTGAGGCACGCCCATTTTTTCAAGGAAATCTGGAAGTACCGTGGCCGGAAAGCCGGGCTGGCCCTGGTCGAGGTTGCAAGCGAGAATGTCGACGGGCAGGAGGCCACGCCACTTGAGTTCGTAGAGGGCAGCCAGAAGCGTGTAGCTGTCCTTGCCGCCCGACAGGCAAACGAGCCAGCGAGTATCGCGTTCGATCATGCCGTATTGCTCGATGGCCTCGCGCACGTAGCGGATGATCCGTTTGCGCAGCTTCTTGAACTCCGTCGTGGCCGGAGCGCCGTGGAACAGCGGGTGGATGTCGTCGGACTCATCAAGCATGGGAGCGCCATAATCGGTATCCGCCGACCGGGCAAGGGAGAGGAGGGTGCCGAAACTTTGCGCCCTCGTGCGCTTGTAGTCCCGGAAACGGGAGCTCTTCGCCCAACGCGCTGAAAATCGAAGAACTTCCCTGTCGGTATCGCGTCGGTGCGCGGATGCTGGGGGCGAGCGGACGGCGACCATAGGATCTTGCGTATTTTGAGCAGGATAAAGAGGCACCGCGCAGTGCTGTTTCGGGAACCACCCGCAAAGAGGGCGCAGAGTGCTGCAAAACAGTAAACGCCATGCGCCGGGATGCGACCTAGCCAAAGAGCTCGCGGAAGCGGTCGATGCAAAGCCGGAACCCTGCTTCGAAATCGCCGTTGCCGGGGTGATAGACGGATTCGAAGGAGATTACGCCATCATAGGCGTCGCGCCGGAGCGCATCGGCCAAGGGCGGGAACTGGTCGGCGAGCTGGCCTTTGCCCATGGGCCGGACTTCCAGCGTGGCGCGGGGCGTGTCGACCTGAACGTCCTTGACGTGAATGTGACCGAGATAGCCGTCCCTGACCGTGTCATAGCCATCGGGCCAGGCAATTTCGTGGCACCAGCAGTTGTTGGCCGGGTCCCAGAGGACCTTAAGCACGTCCTTGGCATCGAGGTCGTCGATCAGCCGCCGCGCGGTGTAGTTCGAGTTGACAATGGTGCCGTTGCCGGTTTCGACCACCAGGGTCACGCCGCCGTCGCGGGCGACGTCCATGGCGGGGGCGATCAGGACGAGCGTCTTGTCCCAGGCGCCGTGGGCGACGTTCCATTTCTCGCCGCCGTTCCTGCCCCAGAGGATTTGCTCTTTCTTGTTGGTCATGATGCGGACCAGGGGCGAGCCGACGACATGGGCCATGTCGATGACGCGTTTGAGCGCGTCCATGTGGCTGGTGTGGGCCGCGTCGCCCGGCGCGTTCTGGGTGGTGAGACCGGCAAAGATGTGGCGGCTGAGGCAGGAGACCGGCTTGCCCCGGTCGCGCAGCAGGCTGTCGATTTCGCGGATCTCGGCGGGCGAGTGATCTCCGATCTCTTTGTCACCGACGAATTGCAGTTCGGCATAGGTCAGACCGAATTCGTCCATCACGTCGACCGCGTGGGCGAGGTCGCGGCTGATACCGTCGCAGATCACACCGAGTTTCACGAGCGCTTGGCCTTGTCGCGGTGAAGTTCGGCGCCGACGATATCTTCGATGACGCGGGTGCAGACCCAGTTGTCGCCGTTCGGGTATTTCGTGCGGCCCGCGTGGAAAACCTGCATGGCCGAGGCTGCGGTGTGGAGCGGCACGCCAAGTTCCTCGCTCAGCGCCATCGAGATGGTCAGGTCCTTGTGCATGGTATTGATGTGGCTGCCAGTACCCTCGAACCGACGGTCGATGATCTTTTCCAGAGCGTTGTTCACCACACCGCAGCCGGCGGACGAGGTCGAAAACACGTCCAGAAGGACTTGTCCCGACACGCCCGCCTTGGCGGCAAGCGCGGCGGCCTCGAAGGTGGCCGAGAACTGCGCGCCGATCAGGGATTGCAGGCAGGCCTTGACCGTCTGCCCTTCACCGGGCCGGGTGCCGACGCGGTGGATATTTGCCGAGACCGCCTCCATCACCGGTTTCAGCGCTTCCAGAATGTCGTCCGGCGCGGCGGCCATCATCGTCAGCGTGCCGCTCTGGGTGCCGGGAAAGCCGCCGGACACGGGCGTGTCGATCAGGGCAATGCCCGAGCCCTCCATCGCTGCACCGATCTCGCGCGCCTCGCGCGGTTTGACGGTGGCCGACAAAAGGACGGTGCCGCCGGGCGCCATGTTCCGGACCAGGCCGTCGGGGCCAAGGATCACGTCCCTGGCTTCGGCGCCGGTCATCACCATGACGAAGACCGCCTGTGCGTTCTGTCCGACTTCGGCCGAACCCGTGGCACCATGCCCGCCCATGGCGCGGAAGGCCTCCATCCGATGGTCCAGAAGATCGTGTCCCCAGCACTCGAACCCGTTTGCAATCAGGTTCTTTGCAAGGCCCGAGCCCATGTCGCCAATGCCGACCACACCTGTCACTGTCATGCTGAGTTCCCCCCGTTTCAGCCGGAATTCCGGCGTTCGAAAAGGACGCTGTCGCGCCGGTTTTCGCGGGGATTTCACGCGTCGGCCTGTGAGGGCCAGACGTCGGGCGGGTCCGGTAGACACCCCGCTGCCCGGTTAGGTGGGATCAGAACAGCAAAGGACGGGGCGTCTGGCAAGAGCCTTGTTCAATCGGGCACGTCATCCACGCCCGAGCCGCCCCAGGGGTGACAGCGGGCAATGCGCTTGGCGGCCAGCCAGCTGCCCTTGAGACCGCCATGTTTTTCCAGCGCCTCCAGCGCATAGGCGGAACAGGTCGGGTCATAGCGGCAATTCATGCCGACCCAGGGACTGAGAACCAGCCGATAGGCCTTGACGGGCAGGGCGAGGAGGTGGGCCAGGGGCGTCATGCTGCGTGCGCCTTTTCCAGAGCACGTTCAAGATCGGTGCACATCTCGGCGAAATCGCGGGCGGCGGTCAGGTCGCGGCGGCCGATCAGCACGTAATCGTAGCCGTCCCGCCCATGGGTTGGCAGGGTGAGCCGCGCCACCTCGCGCAGCCGCCGCTTGGCGCGGTTGCGGGCGACGGCGTTGCCGACCTTCTTGGAACAGGTGAAGCCCACGCGAATGCCTTCCGCCTCGCCCTCGTCGCGCTTGCGGATTTGCAGGTTGAACGCGGGTGTTGACACCCGTCGCGCCGCGGCTGCTTTCAGGAAATCGGCGCGTTTCCTCAGGATGGTTAGCCCGTCGAACTGCATATCGCTCAAATTCGATTTAGATTCCGCTTCTTCTTATGAAGAATTACTCAGGGGGTGAGGCCGAAGGCCTAGGGGGGCAGGCCCCCTTTGCGTGCCACCTCAAACGATAAAACCGCCGTCGGTTTCCCGCGGCGGTCCCATCAACATGGAAGTCTGGCGCGATCTTACGCGCTCAGCGACTTCCGGCCACGCAGACGGCGGGCATTCAGGATCTTGCGGCCGGCCTTTGTGGCCATGCGCGCGCGAAACCCGTGGCGCCGCTTGCGGACGAGGTTCGACGGTTGATATGTGCGCTTCGACATCGCCGGTCTCCTTCACGCCCCCGGATTCGGGGGCCAGTTCATTCGAAGCCCGGTCTCTAAGCGGATCATTTCACCAAGTCAACGGCTTCAAGCCGCCTAAATGCAACAAACGTCTCCCAAAACGGGCCGCAATGTTACAAATAGCGCCCGGGGGCCCTGCAAACCCGGTTTTACCATCACCCCGGATCAACCGGGCGTGATCGCCCTGACATCGGCCGCAATTCTACGCCATGTACTGTCCAGACAATGGATCGCGTATCGAGATCGTGTAGAGATGACAGAAATGACCGAAATCCCCCGCCCACGTAGCGACCTGGCAAAGCGCTTGCCGCTGCTCGTGATTCTCGCCGTTGCCTTGGTGGGGGCCTTTACGCTGCGCGATTACCTCAGCTTTCAGTTGCTGGCCGACAACCGTGAGGCGCTGATCGCCTTCCGGGATGCGAACTATGCCCTGACGGTCGGCGTCTTCATTGCCGCCTATGTCGCCATCGTCGCGTTTTCCCTGCCCGGGGCGACCATCGCCACGCTGACGGGCGGCTTTCTCTTTGCGACCTTTCCCGGCGCCCTGTTCAACATCACCGGTGCAACCATCGGGGCCGTATTGATCTTCCTCGCCGCCCGCTGGGGCATGGGCGAAAGCCTCAGCGCCAGGATGGATGCCTCGGAAGGGGCGGTGAAAAAGATCAAGGCCGCCATAGACGACAACCAGTGGGAAGCGCTGTTCCTGATCCGACTGGTGCCTGCGGTGCCCTTTTTTGTCGCGAACGTCGTCCCTGCCTTGGTCGGTGTACCGCTGTCGCGTTACGTGGTGACGACCTTTCTCGGCATCATTCCCGGTGCCGTGGTCTATACCTCGGTCGGCGCCGGGCTGGGCGAGGTCTTTGCAAGGGGCGAGACCCCGGACCTGGGTATCATTTTCGAGCCACACATCCTTTTGCCGATCCTCGGGCTTTGTGCCCTGGCGGCCCTGCCGATCGTCCTGAAGGCGGTTCGCGGAAAAAAGGAGGTCTGAAGTGGAGCGCATCAAGACAGACGTTCTGGTGATCGGCGCGGGGTCGGGCGGATTGTCCGTCGCGGCCGGGGCCGTTCAGATGGGGGCGGACGTCGTGCTTCTCGAAGGTCACAAGATGGGCGGGGACTGCCTGAACTATGGCTGTGTGCCGTCGAAGGCGCTTTTGTCTGAAGCAAGACGCGCCCACGCCTTGGGTGGCAAGGTCGACTTTGGTACGGCCAAGGACCATGTGAATCAAGTGATAGACACGATCGCGCCCCACGACAGCCAGGAGCGGTTCGAAGGTCTGGGTGTCCGGGTGATCCGCGAGTTCGGGCGCTTTGTCTCGCCGACCGAGGTGCAGGCGGGGAATCACGTCATCACAGCGCGCCGGATCGTGATTGCCACTGGTTCCGGCCCCTTGGTGCCGCCGATTCCGGGCGTCGAGGACGTAGCCGTCCACACCAACGAGACGATCTTCGATCTGCGCGAGCGTCCCGATCACCTGCTGATCATCGGCGGCGGTCCTATCGGCATGGAGATGGCACAGGCCCATGTGCGGCTTGGTTCGAAAGTCACCGTCATCGAAGGGCTGGTGGCGCTGGGCAAGGACGACCCCGAGGCGGCGACCATCGTGCTGGAGGCGCTCAGGGCCGAGGGGGTCGAGATTGTCGAGGGAGCGCAGGCCGAGAAGATTTCCGGCGAGGGCGCAAAGATCACGGTGCACACCTCCAAGGGCGACTTTACCGGCTCGCACCTTTTGATGGCGGTCGGGCGCAAAGTGAATATCGACGAGCTCGACCTCGACAAGGGCAACGTGGCCCATGACCGGGCGATCAAGGTGGATGATGGGCTGCGGTCGGTTTCCAACCGCCGGGTCTATGCCATCGGTGACGCGGCGGGCGGGATGCAGTTCACCCATGTGGCGGGCTATCACGCCGGGGTCATCATCCGTTCGATGCTGTTCGGTCTGCCGTCCAAGGCAAAGACGGCGCATATCCCCTGGGCGACCTATACCGACCCTGAATTGGCACAGGTCGGGCTGACCGAGGCCGAGGCGCGCGTCAAACACGGCGGGCAGTTGCAGGTGGTGCGCTTTGACTATGACGGCAACGACCGTGCGATTGTGACTGGCCAAACCACGGGGTTCGTCAAGGTGATGGTCGCCAAAGGAAAGCCTGTTGGTGCCACGATCGTCGGCGCGCAGGCGGGAGAATTGATCGGCACATGGGCGCTGGCCATCGCCAATGGGCTTAAAATGGGGGCGGTTGCCGCCATGGTTACGCCCTATCCGACGTTGCAAGAGGTTAACAAGAGGGCCGCGGGGGCCTATTTTACTCCCAAGTTGTTCGAAAACCCCACCGTGAAACGGGTCGTCGGCCTGGTACAGCGTTACCTGCCGTAGGCGCGACAGAAGGCACATATGTTTCTGAATTCACTCTCTGGCCGTTTCCTCGTGCTCACGATCCTGTTCGTGATGCTGGCCGAAGTGTTCATCTTTGTGCCTTCGATCGCGCGGTTCAGGCAGGACTACATGATCAACCGGCTCGAACGGGCGCAGATCGCGTCGCTGGCGCTGTTGGCCGACGATATGATCGACAGCGACCTTGAGGCCGAGCTCTTGGAAAACGCCGGCGTCTACAACGTCGTGTTGCGTCGTGACGAGATGCGGCAACTGGTTCTGAATTCGGACATGCCCGCGCCCGTGTCGGCAACCTTTGACATGCGAAATCCCTCGGCGGGGACGTTGATCTGGGACGCGCTGGCCTGTCTGGGTGACGGATCGCCCAAGGTGATCCGTGTGATTGGCAACCCGGTCCAGGACGCCGGTCTTCTGATCGAGATAACCATGCCCGCCGAGCCGATGCGGACGGCGATGTTCGAATACGGCCTGCGCATCCTGATGCTGTCGGCGGTGATTTCCTTTGTCACGGCGATGCTGTTGTTCTTTGCCGTGCGCGCGCTGATGGTGCGGCCCATCAAGGGCGTTGTCACGGCGATGAAAAGCTATGCCGCAGCACCGGACGATGCGCGCCGGATCATCCAGCCTTCGGCGAACGTGCGCGAATTGGCCGAGGCTGAACAAGCCCTGCGCTCGATGCAGACCGATCTGACCAGCATGCTGAAACAGCGCGAACGCCTTGCCTCGCTGGGTAGCGCGGTCGCCAAGGTCAGCCATGATCTGCGCAATATCCTGACCTCGGCCCAGCTGTTTGCCGACCGGATCGAAACCAGCGAAGACCCGGCGGTGGCACGAATGGCGCCCAAGCTGATGAACTCGATCAGCCGGGCGGTGAACCTGTGCGAAAGCACGCTGGCGTTCGGACGGGCGGAAGAGCCGCCGCCCGCGCTCTCTCTGATCAACCTGGCTGCTGTGGTGAGCGATGCGGTCGAGGGCGAACGCCTGGCGATTGAGGATGACTGTCTGACCATCCACGAGGATGTTCCTGCTGGCTTGGTCGTGCGGGCCGATCCCGAACAGCTGTACCGCGTGGTGTCAAACCTAGTGCGCAACGCGCGGCAGGCCCTTGCTGCAACCCGCAAGACGGGCGAGGTGCATATCGCTGCCGGTGAGGATGATCGGTCCTGGTGGATTCGTGTTAGTGACAACGGCCCCGGTCTGCCGCCGCGCGCCAAGGAGCACCTGTTTCAGCCGTTCCAGGGTGGAGTTTCGAAGGGCGGCGCTGGGCTCGGCCTTGCGATTTCGGCGGAGTTGGTGCGGGGCCATGGGGGCGTGCTTGAACTGACCGAGACCGGCCCGGAGGGCACGACATTTACGATCACATTGCCAAAGGCGGTGATCGACGTTGATCACGCGGCAGAATAGACGGTGCAAATCTCGGAAAAGTGCCGCAACTGTGCAACGGTAGGCAAAGTTTCCTATAGGTCAGCACGGCAAATATTGAGGCTCCTTAACCTAACGTATACAATATCGGCCAATAATTGAGGTAGCGGCATAATGCTGCACAAGGGCTGTAAAGACATGAAAATCACCAATATTTTTGCTATCGCAGGCGTCGCGGCCTGTGTCACCGCCGCTTCGGGCGGCACTGGTTTTGCTGACTCCGCCGACACGGCGACCAAACCGGGTATCGAACGTTTTCAGATGCTGCGCGTTCGCTTGCCGCACGGGCTGTGCGAATTCGACCGGCCGCTTCCGGCAAACCTTGTCGACAAGTTGAGCACGCGGCGGGACTTTGACCGCCTGTTGTCCTACATGCTGGTCAACTGCCCGACCCTCGCCCTGCCGCTGGCCGACATGGCGACGGCGTCGATCGACATCGTGGACGAGGATGGCGACGGGCGGCCAGATACGCCGATCATCACACCCCCACCGGGCGGCGAAGACAACCCGGGCGGCGGCGGCAATCCGATTGACGATGACGATGGCAACAACGGCCACGGCAACGACGAAGACGGCCACGACGACAGCAATCCGGGCAGAAGTTAAGCTGATTCGGATCAAGTGACAGACCGGGCGGTGAAGCGCCCGGTCAGTTCAGGATACCGCCTGCCAGCACCGCTAACCATTCGCCGGGGGCTTTGGGCGACTGTATTCTCAGGAAAGTATACCCGGTGTCTTGCCAGGGTTTGATGCGGCTGGTCAGGTTGTCCAGAACGTAGTCGCCATCGTCCGTCCTGAGAACAAGCACGGCATGAGGCGCACGCTTTCGGTCGAGCACAGTGGCGACCAGCAGGCGCTCGGGCGCAATGCCCTTGCCGATCAAGGCATGTTTCTTGGCCAGGGCGAAATCTTCGCAATCGCCACCGGTTGCGGTGGGTAGAGCCCAGTATTCCTCGCGCTTGTACTGACTCTGATCCGAGACCTCGTGCACGCGCGCATTGATTGCGCTGTTGACCGCCCCCGCGACGCTCAACGCTTCGCGGCCAAGAGGTGCGCGGTTGCCGCTTGTGGTGCACATCCAGGGATAGCGGGAGCAGACCCCTTCGAATCCGGCAGGTGCCGCAACGTTTTGCTGAAGTGCGATATGCGGACGGGCGACGTCGGCCTCAGCCGGAGTCGCAAACCCAAGGCACAGCGAGACGAGCCCTGCCGCAAGGCTGCCACCCATGGTGGCGATCTTGATATGATGCGAGCCCCTTAACCTCATGTAAGGGACTGTGGTTAGACATGGTGCAAGTAATTCGACCGATTTGAGGCGTTTTCGGGACGCCAGGGCGCGAATTGTGGCAGCACGGCGCGGCAAATCACCGGCCCGATGACGGAAAATATGACGTACCCGGGTATGAGTTGCGCCGCGACAAAGGCGATTGGATTGGGGTGACTTGCAATACATTCCAAAAAACGCATATAAAAGCCAGCGATTTGGACAAAGGATGCCAGCGATGACCGGACGGCTGCTTATATTGACGCTTGCACTGCTCTTCCCCACGCTTTCGGTTGCCGAAAATGTCCGGCAGGTCGAGGTCACGGACTGGAAGGCGGTCTTTGGCCGGATTGAGGCGCGGGACCGGATACCTGCGCGTTCGCGCCTTGGCGGCACACTTGTAGAGGTCGGCGTGGCCGAGGGCACCCAGGTCTTGCCGGGGCAGGCCATCGCCCGTGTCGTCGACGAAAAGTTGACCCTGCAACTCAACGCCATCGACGCCACGCTGGCATCGTTGAACTCGCGGCTTGAAAACGCCACGGCGGAACTGGAACGCGGCGAAAGCCTGCTAGAGCGCGGGGTCACCACGACCCAGCGACTGGACGCTTTGCGCACCGAGGTCGACGTCATCAAGGGCCAGATCGGTGCCACCGAGGCCGAGCGCAGCGTCCTTGAGCAAAGCGAGGCCGAAGGCGCCGTTCTGGCTCCCATTGGCGGGACGGTTCTGTCGGTGCCGGTTTCGGCGGGCTCGGTCGTTCTTCCGGGCGAGGTTGTGGCGGTGATCGGCGGCGGCGGATTCTTCCTGCGCCTTGCCGTGCCCGAACGCCACGCAAAGCAGCTGAACGAGGGCGCCGTCATCCGGATCGACCGGCCGGAGGGCGAGCAGGAAGGTCGCCTGGTCAAGGTCTATCCGCAGATCGAGAATGGTCGCGTCATTGCCGATGTCGAGGTCGAGGGGCTGGACACCGACTTTGTCGATGCCCGCGTGCTGGTGCGCCTGCCGGTCGCCACCTCGCAAGCGATCGTGGTGCCCGAGACCGCTGTCACTTCGCGCTTCGGGCTGGACTTTGTTACCGTTGCCGGAGTTGACGGCGCGCCGGTACAGCGCACGGTCGTGCTTGGCGCGTTGCATGAGATCGACGGAGAGACGGTGATCGAAATCCTGTCCGGCCTGCGCGGCGGCGAGACGCTGGTGACGAACCATGAGTGAGCAATCGAACGAAACGCCTCTGGGCATTGCCGGAGGTCTGACCAGGGCCTTCATTCAGTCGGCCCTGACTCCCCTGATCATCCTTGCCGCGCTGGCAATGGGCCTTGTCGCCCTGATAAGCCTGCCGCGCGAAGAAGAACCCCAAATCTCAGTTCCCCTGGTCGATATCCACATCCAGGCGCCGGGCCTGAGGGCGGATGACGCCGTCAAGCTGATCTCCGAGCCGATGGAGACCATCGTCAAGGGCATCAACGGGGTCGAGCATATCTATTCCCAGACCTCGGACGACAACGCTCTGGTCACGGCGCGTTTTCTTGTGGGTACCTCGGCCGATACGGCGATCCTGCGCGTCCACGACAAGATACGCGCCAACATGGACCGGATCCCCGTCGGCATCACCGAGCCGCTGATCGTCGGGCGTGGGATCGACGACGTGGCCATTGTGGCGCTGACCCTGTCGCCCAGTGCGCCGGACAACGGGATCGAGGCAAACGACCTGACCCGCATTGCGCGCGAGTTGCAGGTCGAGGTCGCCAAGATCAGCGACGTCGGGCTGACCTATCTGGTGGGCGAGGCGTCCGAGATGATCCGCATCGCGCCAGACCCCGAGCGGCTGGCGTTGTACGGGGTCACGCTGCAACAGCTTGCGGGCAAGATCGAAGGCGCGAACCGCGCGTTTTCAACCGGCCTTGTGCGCGACGGCGGAGATCAGATCGCGCTGACGGCGGGCAAGACGCTGGATGCGCCCGCCGATATCGCAAACCTGCTTTTGACAACGCGCGACAACCGTCCGGTTTATGTGCGTGACGTGGCGGACGTCAGCTTTGTGCCCAACGGGGCTGAGCGGATCGTAGCCAATGTGACACGTGGCGAGGATGGCGAGATCGTGCGGTCTCCAGCGGTGACGCTTGCGATTGCCAAGCGCGCCGGGTCGAACGCTGTGATCGTGGCCGAGGATGTTCTGCATCGCGTGCACCTTTTGGAGCACGAACTGATCCCCGACAGCGTGCAGGTCGATATCACGCGCGACTATGGCGAGACAGCGGACGAAAAGGCGAACGAATTGTTATTCCACCTCGGCCTGGCCACTATCTCGATCGTGGCGCTGGTCCTGTTCGCCATCGGCTGGCGCGAAAGCATCGTGGTCGCCGTGGTGATCCCGGTGACGATCCTGCTGACGCTCTTTGCCGCCTGGATCATGGGCTATACGCTGAACCGGGTGTCCCTGTTCGCGCTGATATTTTCCATCGGCATCCTTGTGGACGACGCCATCGTGGTGATCGAGAACATCGCTCGACACTGGGCCATGCCGGATAAGGCAAGCCGCACGGACAAGGCCATTCGCGCTGTGGCCGAGGTCGGTAACCCGACCATCGTCGCGACGTTGACGGTGGTGGCGGCGCTGTTACCGATGCTGTTCGTCTCGGGGCTGATGGGCCCCTACATGAGCCCGATCCCGGCGAACGCCAGCGCAGCGATGATCTTTTCCTTCTTCGTGGCCGTCATCATCACGCCCTGGCTGATGCTCAAGGTTGCGGGCAAGGCGCCGGTGCACGAACACGGGGGCGATGCCCATCACGGCGGGTTCCTCGGGCGGATTTACAGCGCGGTGGCGCGTCCGCTCTTGCGCACCAAAAGCGGTAGCCTGGCGTTCCTTTTGGTCGCGGCGGTCCTGTCGTTCGGTTCGCTTGGCGCGCTCTATACCCGCGACGTGACGGTCAAGTTATTGCCGTTCGACAACAAGTCCGAATTGTCGGTCGTCATCGATCTGCCCGAGGGGTCGAGCGTCGAGGACACCGACGCCGTCGCCCAGGCCGTGGCGCGCGAGGTTCTGCAAATCCACGAGGTTGTCGGCGTGCAGACTCATGCGGGCGATGCCTCTCCCTTCAACTTCAACGGCCTCGTGCGGCACTATTATCTGCGCGCCCGTCCCGAGATGGGCGACGTGCAGATCACGCTTGACCACAAGGAACATCGCGACCGGACCAGCCACGAGATTGCCCTGGAGGTGCGCGAGCGCATCGCCGGGCTGGACGTGCCCAAGGGCACCAGCCTGAAAACGGTCGAGCCGCCCCCCGGCCCGCCGGTGATCTCGACCCTGCTGGCCGAGGTCTATGGTCCTGATGGCGAGAGCCGCCGGGCAGCGGCCGCCAGGATCCGCGAGGCCTTTGAGTCGGTGCCCTTCGTCGTCGATGTCGATGACAGCTTTGGCGAACAGCCGCGTCGGCTGCGGGCGACGATCTCGACCGACCAGCTTGAGTTCTTTGGCGTGCAGGAACAGGACGTGTTCACCACGCTGGGTATCCTTAACGCCGGCACGACAGTCGGCTATTCGCACCGTGGCGAGGGTCGCTATCCGATCCCGATCACGGTCGAGCGGGACAAGTCGGACCGGG
The DNA here is from genome assembly GCA_050290245.1 of Silicimonas sp. Taxonomy (GTDB): domain Bacteria; phylum Pseudomonadota; class Alphaproteobacteria; order Rhodobacterales; family Rhodobacteraceae; genus JBNKHH01. Next base: position 2,183 of record JBNKHH010000032.1, on the reverse strand, counting down.
TCGTGGACGAACGTTTCCTGTCGACGCCGATCCCGGCCAACGTGCTGCCAGGCGCGCGCGGCGTGGTCGAGTTGGGCGACGTGATCGAGGTCAGCGAAGAGCGCGCCTCCTTCCCGATCTTCCGGCATAACGGGCGGGCCGCCGAGATGGTGATGGCCGAACTCGCCGGAGAATTCGAAGCACCGCTTTACGGTATGCTCGCCGTTGCCGAGGCGCTGGACGACATGGAGTGGGAAGAGGGCACCAAGCCCGAAGTTCGCCTGAACGGTCAACCCGAGGACGAAAGCGCCGTGACGCTGCTCTGGGACGGCGAATGGGAGGTCACGTGGGTAACGTTCCGCGACATGGGTGCGGCCTTTGCGGTGGCGTTGTTGGGTATCTATATTCTCGTTGTCGCCCAATTCGGCTCGTTCAAACTGCCGCTGGTGATCCTGACACCGATCCCATTGACTTTCCTTGGCATCGTTGCCGGGCACTGGCTGTTCAACGCGCCGTTTTCGGCCCCGTCGATGATCGGATTCATTGCCCTGGCCGGGATTATCGTGCGGAACTCGATCCTGCTGGTCGATTTCATCCGGCACGCCGATCCTGCAAAGGACAAGATCGACACACTGATCGAGGCTGGGGCCATCCGGTTCAAGCCAATCCTTCTGACCGCGGTCGCAGCGATGATCGGGGCGGCGGTGATCCTGACCGATCCGATTTTCCAGGGCCTGGCTCTGTCGCTGTTGTTCGGCCTCCTCAGTTCGACGTTGCTGACAGTGCTGGTGATCCCGGCGATCTATCGTGTGCTGCGCACCTAAGCCGGGCGATCCCGGCAGGCATATTTGGGCATCGGGTATGAACGTGAAGTCGTGCAGGTTCCCGATGTCGGATTGATGTCGGCCTTTTCGGGCATCCATGGAAGGCTCATCTCAGTCTCTCCCGTGGCTCTGTGGATAACCCGCCGAAAGGTCGCCGACCTATGCCGGCGCTACCGAACAGTGCCGCTGACAAAAAAACTGCGCGATACCGACGGGCGTTTTGTCCTTGCATTGCCCGAACCATGCGGCTACATCCCCCCCTGCTCGCGCGCTGGTAGCTCAGTTGGATAGAGTACTTGACTACGAATCAAGGGGTCGGGGGTTCGAATCCTCCCCAGCGCGCCATTTTTCCTTAAAAATACAATATTTATCAGCGACTTATTAATTTTTGAATGAGGACGTTCCCCCAATAGTTCCCCCAAGCGCCAGTTCAGCGTAATGCCATTTGCCCCTGTTTTGGTCGCCACGCCGCGGTTTTGCGTCTTCGGCGTAAGCTCTACTTCGCGCGTCCTGCGTCGCTCTCCAAGGCCAAAAGGGGGACTGCTCTTCTGGGCGAGGCTGCCCTTCGCTGCACCAGCGAAGTCTGCGAGGACTCGGAATCGCCTCTGAGCGTCCGCTATGCGGACAAACTGTGAATTTGCTGCGGTTGCGCCAAGGTCTGCTCCCGGTCGGTCGGACAGAAACCCATGTGGTTTTGACCAAGCTCTTGGCTGTTTCTAAGGTTGCTCCGCCCAGACTTTGTAGTCGAACAATGCGCCGTCTTCTTGGGTATATTGAACCTGTCCGCGAACGTAAGTCGCAGAACGAACAGGGTCGAAGTGATGCATCCAGTGCTCGTCATCGCCTCTAAGCGGCTGCGGCAAGACGCCGTAGCCGAAATTTGGCGGCTTGGTTCCGCCTTTGGCCCGCGCAACTTCCATGCGCGAGACGCCAAAGCCGCGCACAGCAAGACATAAATTGAATTCCAGAAGTTCGGCCTCGGAAAGCCACTCTGTGCCAACACCAGTTTGCGCTTGGGTTATGAGATGTTCAAAACGCTTGTTCATGTTCACTCCAGTGGCCAAATAATTGGGTCTGGGTCATTTTCACTGTCCCTCAAAGGCAGAATGCTGTTGCCTTCAGGGATCGTTGTGGATGCGGGCCGAGCTTCGAGAATGTTCGGCCCTGACCGACACGGTTCCTAGAACAGCCCTTGCGGCCTACGGAATGCTCGTTTCGAAGGTGTCGGTTGCCATGTCCTTGCGCCCACCTCGTTACGGCGATGGAACCGAAGCCTTCAGGCTTTTCAACAACGGTTCGGCCTGGCTCTGGGAAACGTGGATGCGGAACCTGTCTTCGTCCCCGAACCTGTAGAGAAAAACATCAAGTCCGAAGAGCATC
>JBNKHH010000031.1:0-2727 GCA_050290245.1 Silicimonas sp. | reverse complement strand
TCCGGCTTGTCGGCTTCGGGCGTGCAGGAAACGGCAAGCGCAAGCAGGCTCACGACAAGCGGCCAGCACAACATCCCGCCGCGTGGTAGCGCGGAGCGTTGCGGCTCGACCTCACGGGCTGACGCATGGTTCATGACACACCAGATGCGTGTTTATGTATACGCAAAACAACTTAAGGGGGCTCCCTCTCAGTGATAGGGAACCTCTGTTCTTCTTTCCATCATTCGTGGGCCGCCCGAGGGCGTCCGACCTTGGCCTCTTGGGGTTCGAGGCCGGACTGGACGACTTCCGGCAGGCCGCAGAACCTGCTTAGCTTATTCCACCTAAGCCTAGGAAATCCAAAGATTTCTGGTGTGGGGGCGCGGTCCCGCTGTTATCATTGACGGCGCAAAAAAGAAGCGAGACGGCAGAGGCCGTCTCGCGAAAGTCGTGTTTTGCGAATACACGTGGTCCAATTAAGACCATGCGTGAGAAAGACATTAAACCTTTCAGCTTACAGAATCCTTACAGCCGGGCCGTTCCCGGGGTCTACGTCGGCGGAATGTCAGTATGAAGTCCCTCAAGTGATGAACCTGGACAGCAATCAGATTTTCTCGCCCGCCGGGCTTCAGCACCCATGAAGCTGCTCCTGATCGAGGACCACGAACGCCTTGCAAGCTACATCACTCTTGGGCTGGAAAAGGCACAGTTCGCCGTCGACCACTTCGCCACGGGGCAGGAGGCGCTGGATGCTCTCGCCTGTAGCAGGTACGACGCGATGATTCTGGACCTCGGGCTTCCCGACATGGATGGTCTCGACCTGCTGCGCCGACTGCGGCAGGACGACCGGTTTCTGCCGGTGCTGATCCTGACGTCCCGCATCCAGGTGAAGGATAGGGTCGGCGGGCTCGATTCCGGCGCTGACGACTATCTGACCAAACCCTTTGCGATGGACGAACTGGTTGCGCGTCTGCGCGCGATACTGCGTCGTCCGGCGGAGAGCCTTGGCGAGAAGATCAAGGCCGGCAACCTCTCGTTTGATCCGAGCGGCCGTCAGGCATGGATCGACGATAAGCCTCTGTCACTCTCTCCGCGCGAGATGGGGCTGCTCGAGCATCTCCTGCGGCGCAGCGGAAAGGTTGTGCCCAAGGCGCTGCTTGAGTCGAGTCTCTATGACCTGGGCGACGAGCTGTCGTCGAACTCTCTGGAGGTTCTCGTGCACCGGCTGCGCAAGCGCCTCGCCACGGCACAGGCCAAGGTGGGAATCCACACTGTGCGTGGTGTCGGCTACATGTTGATCGACGAGACCATATAGCGGAGCACGGCAGGATTGATCGGGGAAATCGCAGTCTTGTGCAGGAAGCCGATCTGAGAGGCAATGGCCGAATCGATGTTGGGCATTCAGAGATACTTCTCGATCGCCACGGCCGTTGCGCTGGTGGTCACCATGATCGTGGTGGGCCTCGTGTTCCGCACCAGTGCGAACCGCGATCTCGTCGAGCTGACTGCTGCTGCGAACGTCGCTTTGGCCAACAGCCTCTCGGCGAGCCTGCTGCCGATGGTTCCGCAACTGCTCCAGCACGTACCGGATAGGGAAGGGGAGGCCGAGGCCCGATCGAAAGAGATTGCCCACCTGAACGCGGTTTTCGCCGACCTGGGCGAGGGCGCGAAGCTGCTCAAGGTCAAGGTCTACCTTCCTGATGGAGAGACGGTCTATTCCTCGGACAACGAGGAGATCGGGTTAGACCGGCGCGTGGAGGAGCATCCGGAAGTCTTCGATGCGGTCGTCGCGCAAGGCGAACCGCAGTCCGGCCTCAGTTTCGAGGAGAGCCTGAGCGCTTTTTCCGGTGAAGTCTTCAACCGCGATGTGGTCGAAACCTACTTCCCCCTTGTCGATCGCTCCGGATCGGTAATCGGCGTGTTGGAGCTGTACACAGACGTCACCGGCGAACGGGGCGCCATCGACCGACGGACGGTTGTCGCCATAGTCGGCCTCAGTCTGGTCTTCGCACTGCTCTATTTCACTCTGGTGTTCGTCGTCATGCGGCACGTCATGGCGCCGATCCGCCGGGCGTCCAGTCAGGCTGCAGCGATCAAACCACAGGAATCGAACCGGCGCTTGCCGATCGATGGCATGCCGGTCGAACTGCTACCGCTCGTCACTGCGATCAACGAGGCGCTTGAGCGACTGGACAGGGCTTTGACCCGACAACGTCAGTTCACGGGCGATGCAGCGCACGAACTCCTAACCCCCCTGGCGGTACTCAAGGCCAACGTCGAAACCATGTCCGATCCGCAGGCGCGCTCCGCCATTCAGCAGGACATCGATTCAATTTCAGAGGTGGTCTCACAGCTTCTCGAACTGGCTGAACTGGATGCCCTGGAACTGGGTCATGTGGAGCCGGTGGATTTCCGCAGAGTCTGCGAGGAGGTCGTCGCGATGCTCGCACCGCTTGCCGTGCGGCGGGGCAAGGCCATCGAGCTGACGGGAGCCGAGGAGCCTGTCATGGTCCAATGCTGCTCCAGGCTGCTTGCCCGTGCGGTACGCAATCTTCTGGAGAACGCGATCGCCCATACGCCATCCGGCACAACGGCGCGTCTTGAGCTTCACGAGGACGGGCTGCTGCGTGTCATCGACCGGGGGCCGGGTGTCGCTGTCGAAGACCGTGCGCGGGTCTTCCAGCGGTTCTGGCGCGGCAAGGGACGCAAAGGCCCGGGAGCGGGACTCGGGCTTTCAATCGTCCAGCG
>JBNKHH010000030.1:0-45887 GCA_050290245.1 Silicimonas sp. | reverse complement strand
GCCTGCAGGGTCGCTACGCCGCGGGGCGACTTGCGGGCAGGCTACAAGAGTGTTTCGACAAGGCGCACCAGGTCCTGGTGTATGAGGTTGTGGGGGCGTTCAGCCGGCGGCCACTCCAGCGCATCAATCGCATAGGGATTGGACTTGCCGAACCGGGCGAAAAGCGTCCTGTTGCGGTCTTCGGCCTTGGCGATGATTTCGCGGCGATCCACGGGCTTGATCGAGAACGGCGGATAGTCGGCAAAGTGTTTTATGATGCGGTTGAAAAGCTGGCGTTGTTTGTGTGTGTCCATGCCCATGGCTTTGGCATGGCGCATGATCTCGACCACTGCGCCCGGCACGCTGGCGTTCGGGCGGCCGGGCGGAGCTTGTGGCATATCACCCAGTCCCAGGATGGTGCGCAACCGGTCCAACGGCGGCGCTGCTTCGTAGGTTTCCAGAAGAATGGATTGATCGCCAAAGACGTCCGCCCATGCCGACACACATTTGAGGAAGTCGAATTCCGGCGCGATCAGGTCGGGGGTCGCTACGAAGCGGCGGATCGGTGCCGAAAATCCGTTCCCTGGCTGTTTGATCTTTTGATTGTAGCTTGAAATGAGAAAATCATCCGGCCGCCTGAGAAAGGTGACGATGCGCGCGGGACCGATGCTTTCGCGCAGGTGCCGGATGGTCGCGGGCGGACAGGCAAAGAACTCCTCGCTCGAAATCAGCGCCTGTTTGCCCGGAAACCGGGCCAGGGCCTCGGAAAGCTGGGCGAGTTCCGTTTCAAGGTCGGGCAGGTCGTTCGGTCCGACCGGCCGGTGTTTCATGGCGAAGGCGAGACGGTGCTGTGCCGGGAAAAACCAGTTTGAACGCGGATAGAGGAACCCGCGCCGCTTGAGACCCGCGGCGGCCTTGGCAAAAGCCGTCTGGATCGCGGTCGTACCTGTCTTATGTGGTCCGATATGGATCGTGAGTTCCATCTTTCCCTCGCCAGTCCTCTCGGGGTAGGGATCGTGAAACTTGGTAAAGAAACCGATAATGCAAACGCCTGAATTTTCCCTGACTGCCCGCGACAAGCTTCCCGATGCCCTCAGAGTGCTGTTGGAGGAACGTCCGCGCGAGGCTTGGGAGGGAGATCCGAATTTCAGCGAGCTGATCCGTTTCTGGTTGGAGCGGCATTTGATGTTTCGGCGTCTGGTCGAGCTGATGAATGACAGCGCCGAGAAAGTGCTGGATCGAGCCTTGGATGAGACCGAAGGCGCAAGGCACCTGTCGCGGTACGGTTCGATGTTCGTCCAGGAGCTTCACGGTCATCACATGATTGAAGACCAGCACTATTTCCCGCGCCTGAAACAATTCGATACCCGGTTAATCCGTGGCTTTGACATTCTGGACCGCGATCATCACGAGATCGACGACCTTCTCGCCGGGTTTGCGGACAGCGCGAACACGGTATTGCGGGCCATCTCGGCGCGCGAAGCCCATCAAGACAAAATGGCGGAATTCCAATCAAACCTTGTGCGAACGAAGGGATTTCTCGACCGGCACTTGACCGACGAGGAGGACTTGGTCGTTCCGGTGCTTTTGAAATACGCGCCGCCCGGCCTTACCTGAACCGCTGGATTTCGGCGGCGTTAATCGGACGACAGCGCGTCGAGATCGAAGATCTTTCCCGGGTTCATGATGTTGTCTGGATCTATGGCTTTCTTGATCGCCATCATCACATTCTGAGCCGGGCCGTTTTCCTTGATAAGGGATTTCATCTTGCCCTGACCGACGCCGTGTTCTCCGGTGATGGTTCCGTCCAGTTCCAGAGCCATCTCGGACAGCCAACTGATAAAGGCTTCGCAACGCGCACGTTCCTCGGGATCGTCTTTCGCCACAAGGATCGCGTTATGGAAATTCCCGTCACCAACGTGTCCGACGATGGGGGACAACAACCCCATTTCCGCGGCCTTGGCCTGGGAGCGCGTCACGGCCTCCGCCAGATTTGAAATCGGCACGCAGACGTCGGTCGCGATGGCATCGGCACCGGGGCGCAGTGTCAGCATGGCCCAGTAGGCATCATGACGTGCCTGCCAGAGTTTGTTGCGTTCCTCGGGCGTGGCGGTCCATTCGAAGCCGGTGCCGCCGAATTCCTGGGCGATGTCTCCGAACATCGCAGCCTGTTCGGCCACGCCGGCTTCGGAGCCGTGGAACTCAAGCAACAAGAGGGGCGCTTCGGGTAGGGACAGTTTTGAATAGCCATTGACTGCCTGGACGGTGTCGGCGGACATCAATTCGATTCTGGCAACGGGAATGCCCATTTGAATGGTCATGATCACTGCGTTGCAGGCTGCTTCCACGCTGGGAAAGGCGCAGCGCGCCGAGGACTGGGCCTCCGGGATGCCGTAAAGTTTGAGCGTCAGCTCGGTGATGATCCCGAGCGTGCCCTCCGAGCCGATCAGGAGCCGCGTCAGGTCATAGCCGGCCGAGGATTTTTTGGCGCGGTTGCCGGTGCGGATGATTTCTCCGGACGGCAGGACGGCTTCGAGGCTGAGGATATTGTCCTTCATCGTGCCGTAACGGACGGCGTTGGTCCCTGAGGCACGGGTCGCGGCCATGCCGCCAATCGAGGCGTCGGCGCCGGGGTCGATGGGGAAGAAAAGTCCGGTGGCCCGCAGGTGTTCGTTCAGCGCCTTGCGGGTCACGCCGGGCTGGACAACCGCATCCAGGTCTTCGGCATGAATTTCCAGAACCTGGTTCATCTGGCCGGTGTCGATCGAAATGCCGCCGGCAGGTGCGTTGACCTGGCCCTCCAGTGAGGTTCCGGTCCCGAAAGGGATCACCGGCACCTTGTGTTGCGCAGCCACGCGGACGATCTCGGAGACCTCTTCCGTGGAGTGGGCAAAAACCACTGCATCGGGCGGCTGGTTCTGAAGCCAGGTCGTCGTATGTCCGTGCTGCTCACGGATCGACTTTCCGGTTTGAAGGCGATCACCAAAGCGTTGTTTCAGGATGCCCAGGGCCGTTTCGATGCCGGGCTCGTTTCGCGGAAGGGGGCTGATGTCTACCATACAGGCAGTTAGCAACGCGCGCGCGCGCGCCGCAACGGGAAAATCTTAGCCACAATCAGACGTCTTTTGGGGAGGTGGACGCCTCAATTTTTCGTCAAGGCCATTTTTTTGACATTTTTGCGGGCAATTCAGGGAAGATATGGCCTTTCTGCCGGGTCACGAGCCGTGGGGATACGAAATGAGCTTGCTGCCGCTGTTTCCAGTCGTCTTGCTGTTGATTGTTGCCGTCTGGTTTTTCTGGCCCGTCGTGGTCGACCCTATTTCGCGATGGCTGGTCCGGCGTGGATTTGTCGAGGCCGACCAACTCGCCGAAAACCTGTTCGCCGCATGGAGCGAGCAGGGGCAGGGACAGGGTCAGGGTGGCCTTGCAAACTCAGGACGAGGCTGATCGGCTTTCACTTGATGATTTCTATTGGCCGCGTGCTCTTGCAGCCATCTTTCAGCGTCACTAAGACTCTGGCAAGATCCAACGCGTAATACCGCGAGCGATAGAGAGGCAGGCACGGCAAATGAGAGACCCAGTTGAAACCTACATGAACCTTGTTCCGATGGTCGTTGAACAGACCAGTCGGGGCGAGCGCGCCTATGATATCTTCTCGCGGCTTCTGAAAGAGCGGATCGTTTTCGTGAATGGTCCGGTTCACGATGGGATGAGCCAATTGGTCGTGGCCCAGCTTTTGCACCTCGAGGCGGAAAATCCGTCCAAGGAAATCTCGATGTATATCAACAGCCCGGGTGGCGTGGTGACCTCGGGTCTGTCGATCTATGACACGATGCAGTACATCCGGCCGAAGATTGCGACTTTGGTCGTCGGACAGGCGGCGTCGATGGGCTCGCTCTTGCTTGCTGCGGGTGAAAAGGGCATGCGCCTGTCGTTGCCGAACTCGTCGATCATGGTTCATCAACCGTCCGGAGGGTATCAGGGGCAGGCGACGGATATCATGATCCATGCCCGTCACACAGAACGATTGAAGCGGCAGCTGAATGAAATCTACGTGAAGCACACGAGCCAGTCGTTGGAAAGTGTAGAAGAAGCCCTGGAACGGGACAACTTCATGAACCCGACCGAGGCGAAAGAGTGGGGGTTGATTGATGAAATCGTCGACACCCGCGAGAAACCTGAAAGTGACGGTGCTTGAGGGCTCTTAAGGCTGATTTGAATTAGCCGTTGTGCCGCCTTTGCTGCTCGCTTAGGATTTTGGAAATGAAGATTGGCGCCGCGTGAGCAGGTTGGCGTTGAGAAAAGGTTTAGGCCATGGCGAACAATTCTGGCGACAGTAAAAACACTTTGTACTGTTCATTTTGCGGGAAAAGTCAGCACGAAGTCCGCAAACTGATTGCCGGACCGACCGTGTTCATTTGTGATGAATGCGTCGAGCTTTGCATGGATATCATCCGCGAAGAAACCAAATCGTCGGGGCTGAAATCATCGGACGGCGTGCCGACGCCCCAGGAAATCTGCGATGTTCTCGATGACTATGTCATTGGCCAGGCGCATGCCAAGCGCGTCCTCTCCGTGGCGGTCCATAACCACTACAAGCGCCTGAATAACGCCGGAAAATCCGAGATTGAACTCGCCAAGTCGAACATTCTTTTGATTGGCCCGACCGGCTGCGGCAAAACGCTTCTGGCGCAAACCCTCGCCCGGATCCTTGACGTGCCTTTCACCATGGCCGACGCAACCACGCTGACGGAGGCGGGTTATGTCGGTGAAGATGTCGAGAATATCATTTTGAAGCTGTTGCAAGCTTCGGAGTACAATGTAGAGCGGGCGCAGCGCGGCATCGTCTATATCGACGAGGTCGACAAGATCACGCGCAAGTCGGACAATCCGTCGATCACCCGTGACGTGTCGGGCGAGGGCGTGCAGCAGGCGCTTCTGAAGATCATGGAAGGCACGGTTGCCAGCGTTCCGCCGCAGGGCGGCCGCAAGCATCCGCAGCAGGAATTCCTGCAGGTCGATACAACGAACATCCTGTTCATCTGCGGTGGTGCGTTCGCAGGTCTGGACAAGATCATCGCACAGCGCGGCAAAGGTTCGGCCATGGGCTTTGGTGCCGATGTGCGCGACCCAAACGAGAAATCCGTCGGTGAACACTTCAAGGACCTTGAGCCCGAGGACCTGTTGAAGTTTGGCCTGATCCCGGAATTCGTTGGTCGTCTGCCGGTGATCGCAACATTGGAAGACCTGGATGAAGACGCGCTGGTCATCATCCTGACCGAGCCGAAGAACGCATTGGTCAAACAGTATCAGCGCCTTTTCGAGTTGGAAGACGCCAAGTTGACCTTTACCGAGGATGCGTTGAGCGCGATTGCAAAAAAGGCAATTCAGCGGAAAACCGGCGCGCGTGGCCTGCGGTCGATCATGGAAAATATCCTGTTGGATACGATGTTCGAGTTGCCCGCCATGGACAGCGTGACCGAGGTTGTCGTCAACGAAGAGGCTGTGAACGCCGACGCCAAGCCGTTGATGATCCACGCCGACAACAAGAAAGAGCCCGCAAGCGCAGGGTAATCTCTTGGTGGATGAAACAAGGATCGCAAGTATCGATGATGCTTGCGATTTTTTGCGTTCGTTTTGCGGTGTTGATCGTGATTTCCCCTGGTCAAGACCTGTCGACGGCCTGCCGCCGACCTTGAGCCGATTGGGTGAGCGCCTTGGGGCCATTTGGGATGGTGATGGTGCGAGCCATCCCTACTGGTGCGAACCCGAGCCGCCGATGAGGGCGCAGCACCTATTCGAAGTGCAGGACGCCTTCGTCGATCCGCGGGACTATGTGTTTACAGCCGATGAGCCGGTCATCTTTCTGGTCGAAAACCAGGGCGTGTTTTCCTTGGGATTCCGCCTGGGGGATGATCGTCTGCATGTCCGTGGCGACTGGATGGACGGCGGTGACCGGGATACATGGCGCCGTTTGGACGACACTTCGCTGGAAGAGGCGGTCATCACCATTCTGCTGGCCAACCTGTTCTGGATGTCGATGAGCCCCGATGCAATCTATGTCGATCCCGCCTCGCGCGATCCGACGCTATCGAGATGTATCTGGTCCATGCCGAACTGGGGGTTTGACGGCTTCTGGACGAATTCAACCGCAGACCGATTGTTTTATTCTGGTATCGAAAAGACGGTAACGCGTCCGGTGAAATAGGTGCTGGACATTCCGCAAAGCCCGGAGAAATGTCGCGCCATGGTACAGCACGTTTCGACCGGATCGCCCTTCGAGGAAAAGATCGGATATTCGCGCGCCGTCGTCGCAGACGGCTGGGTCTTCGTTTCCGGAACCACGGGGTATGACTATGCGACGATGTCCATGCCGGACGGTATCGCTGATCAATGCCGCAATACCCTGGCCACGATCGAAAGGGCCCTGACCGAGGCGGGCGCAAGCCTGGATGACGTCGTTCGGGTCACTTATGTCGTGCCCGATCCCAAGGAGTGGCCGGTTTGTTGGCCGATCACGTCGAAAGCCTTTGCCAGGGCGCGTCCGGCGGCAATGATGATTTCGGCCGGCTTGCAGGAACCCGAAATGAAGATCGAAATCGAGGTTACCGCTCGGTTGCCCAAATAGCTGTGGCCAGTCGGCATACTGGCACGCACAGGAATGGGGCGAATTAGCGCGAATTCGCCGGAAAAGCCGCGTTTCTCTGGACCTCGGCGCGGGCTTGCGGCATATCCATGCCAAGGCAATCAGAAAGGTCCGACATGGGCATTCTCAATACGCTTCTTCGCGCCGTCACCTGGTGGAACAGCCAGACGCTGAACACCCAGTTCTATACCTGGCGCAAAGGTCAGAAAGTCGGCGAAGACAACCAGGGCAACGTCTTCTACCAGTCCAAAGACGGTAGACGTTGGGTGATCTTCAATGGTGAGGCCGAGGCCAGCCGGGTTGACCCGGATTGGCATGGCTGGCTGCATTACACCTATGACGAGCCGCCCACCAAGGCACCGTTGCCGCACAAGGCCTGGGAGAAGCCACACCAGGAGAACCTGACGGGAACGCCTGCGGCCTATGCGCCCGCCGGGTCGCTGCGGCAGGCTCAGCCGGCGGATCGTACCGACTACGAGGCCTGGGTGCCGGAGTAAGCGCCATGAGCGAGAATGCGACCGAGGTATTGACGGGCGCGGGCGTTCTGGCGTTGGCGGCTGGCTTTTTGATCTACATGGCCCAGGTCGGTGGTGTCGGGGTTGGCGCTTCGGGGGAAGCGACTTATTCCGCCTCGTTCCGTTCGGCTGAGGGTGTGGGCGTTGGAACTGACGTCCGTCTTGCGGGCGTCAAGGTTGGCACCGTTTTGGACATGCGGCTTGATCCCCAGACGTTCCGCGCGGAAACCGTGCTTTCGGTGAAGGACGAGGTGGTCTTGCCCGACGATACCGCCGTGATCATATCGTCCGAGGGGTTGCTTGGCGGCTCCTTTGTCGAATTGCTGCCGGGCGGATCTGTCATGAACCTGGAGCCGGGGAGCGAGATCGAGGATACGCAAAGTTCCATTTCGGTCGTGCAACTCTTGCTGAAATTCGTCGCAGGAAATGACGCGGAATGATGCGCGCGTTGCTTGTATCCCTGATGCTGGTTGCCCCGGCACATGCCCAGGATACCATCGCAATTTCGCCTCTGGACAATGGCGCACAGGGGCAATTGATCATCCTTCCCGAAGGGAATTCCCAGGGCCGGTTGGTGACCTCGCCAATCGATGGGTCGAGCATCTTGATTCCTGACGTCCGGGCAAATGAGGTCCATACAGTGTCGGGGGGCGGCGCGGTATTGAAAGGGCTGGACAAAGTGTCCGGCCAGGTGACCGACTTGAAACTGAGAATAGGCGATGCAGGTCAGGTCGGCCGTATCGAGGTCAGTGTGGGAGATTGCCGTTATCCCGAGGACAACGCGGCAGGCGAAGGCTATGCTTGGTTGACCATCACCGATCCTGCACGCAACTCGGTCCTCTTCGAAGGATGGATGATCGCTTCCAGCCCGGCCTTGAACGCGCTGGATCACCCGCGCTATGACGTTTGGGTCATCCGCTGCACCACGGCCTGAGGGTCAATCTCCAAATCCGCCGCATGGATATCCGCCGATGCCGCAAGGGCCTGGGCAAGCTGCGCGCGATAGGTCTCTCGCGGAATTTCGATGCCGCCGAGTGAGGCCAGGTGCGGAGTAAGGAACTGAGTGTCGAACAGGGTGAAGCCACAGCGCGCCAGGTGGTCGAGGGCCCAGGCAAGAGTCATTTTCGACCCGTCGGTTGAAGTGGAGAACATGCTTTCGCCAAAAAAGGCTCCCCCGATCGAAATTCCGTACATACCACCAACCAACTCCGAACCGCGCCAGACGCCATAAGCGTGGGCATATCCCATGCCGTGCAAAGCCCTGACCAGGTCTCGAATCGTCCCGTTGATCCAGGTTTCGTCACGGTTTGCGCAGCCCGCGACAATGTCGTCAAAAGCAACATTCAGGGTGGCGTGATAGGCATTTGAGCGCATACGGCGCGCCAGGGAGCGGGACATGTGAAATCCCGAAAGTGGCAGGATGCCGCGTTCGGTGGGGTCAACCCAATAGACTTCAGGGTCGTCGCGAGTCTGTGCCATGGGAAAAACGCCCGCAGCATAAGCGCCGAGCAAAAGGTCCGGGGTCAACGCGCGATCGCTCATGACAGCTCCCAGGTCGATTTCAGTGTTGAAACCAACTTGGGCAGCGGGTCGGTCGCGGAACTATTCGAGGTTGGCCTCAAGCCACTTTTCCAGCCAGTGAATATTGTAGTTCCCTGTCTGGACGGCCTCTTCCTGCAAAAGCGCATGGAACAGGGGGACAGTCGTGTCGATACCGTCCACGATCAGTTCCGACAGGGCGCGCGACAGCCGGGACAAGGCCTCGGGACGGTCGCGTCCGTGGACGATCAGCTTGCCGATCAGCGAGTCGTAGTAGGGCGGGATGGAGTAGCCGTCATAGATGGCTGAATCCATACGGACGCCCAATCCGCCCGGAACGTGATATTGCGTCACCTTGCCCGGCGATGGCGAGAAGTTCGGCAGTTTCTCGGCGTTGATCCTGATCTCGATAGCGTGGCCGTTGATCTCGAGGTCGTCCTGCGTGAAGGACAGGGGGAGCCCCTCGGCCACGCGGATTTGCTCGCGCACGAGGTCAACGCCGAATATGGCTTCGGTGACCGGGTGTTCGACCTGAAGTCGAGTGTTCATTTCGATGAAATAGAACTCGCCATCCTCGTAAAGGAACTCGACAGTGCCTGCCCCCGCATAGCCCAGTTCGGCCACAGCGTCCGCACAGATCTTGCCGATGCAGGCACGTTCTTCGGGGCTGATGGCGGGGCCAGGAGCCTCTTCAAAGACCTTCTGGTGGCGACGCTGGAGCGAGCAGTCGCGCTCGGCCAGATGAACGGCGTTGCCCTTGCCATCGCCAAAGACCTGGATCTCGATATGGCGCGGTTTTTCGAGATACTTCTCGATGTAGACCTCGTCATTGCCAAAGGCGGATTTGGCCTCGGAGCGGGCTGTTCGGAAGGCATTCTCCATGTCTTCGGCGGTCTTGGCCAGTTTCATGCCGCGTCCGCCACCCCCTGCCGTCGCCTTGACGATCACGGGATAGCCGAATTCCTCGCCAATGGCTTTGGCCGTTTCGAGGTCAGGAACCCCGCCGTCCGAGCCGGGAACCACCGGGATGCCGAGGTTTCTGGCGGTTTCCTTGGCGGTGATCTTGTCGCCCATGATGCGGATGTGTTCCGCCGTAGGGCCGATGAAGGTCAGTTCGTGATCTTCGACGATCTGCACAAAGTTCGCGTTTTCCGACAGGAAGCCATAGCCTGGGTGGATGGCCTGGGCGCCGGTGATTTCGCAGGCCGATATAATGGCCGGGATCGAAAGATAGCTCTGCGTGCCCGGAGGCGGGCCAATGCAAACGCTTTCATCGGCCATACGGACGTGCATTGCATCCACATCCGCGGTCGAATGGACAGCCACCGTGCGGATGCCCATTTCACGGCAGGCACGGATCACGCGAAGGGCGATCTCTCCGCGGTTTGCGATCAGGACCTTGTCGAACATGGGCTTACTCGACCACCATGAGAGGGGCGCCAAATTCGACCGGTGCTCCATCCTCGACGAGGATGCGTTTCACCGTCCCGGAGCGTGGCGACGGGATTTGGTTCATGGTCTTCATGGCTTCGACGATGCAAAGCGTCTGGCCTTCGCTGACCGTGTCGCCGATCTTGACGAAAGCAGCGGCGCCGGGTTCGGGGGACAGATAAGCTGTGCCGACCATGGGCGAGGTCACTGCGCCGGGCAGCGATGCGGGATCGCCGGCGTCTTCGGCAGGAGCGGCCGCAGGTGTGGCGACAGGGGCTGGCGCAGCGGCCGGAGCCGCGACGGGTGCCGGAGCGGGAACCTGCACTGTGGCCGCAACCGAGTTGGCCCGGCTAACGCGCACGTTAAGACTGCCATCGTCTGGATAGTCGCGTTTGACCTGAAGTTCGGTAAGGTCGTTTTCGCTCAGAACCTCGGCCAAAGCCTTGATGAATTCTACGTCGTCGTCGTGCGATCGCTTGGTCATGTATGCCCCTCGGGTCTGCCCGTTATTCAGCCGTTCTTCTTTGATGTGCTTATAGGCGTATCGCGCGTCAAGGAAAAGCGGTCTTAGAATCCGCGTTTTTGAAAATTTACCAGTTGATAAAAAAATTACCTGTGGCACTGTGATGGGAGAAAAGTCGGGGAGACGTTGATGAGCAATTCGCCGCGTACGCCAGGTGTCGTTTCGGGACGTTTGGCTGGAAATGTCCTGGACGAGAACTTTGGGGATCTTCACCCGCCGTTCAATCGCCATGAAGCACATGTTGCGGCCGACAGATGTTATTTCTGTTACGACGCCCCATGCGTCGAGGCCTGCCCCACGGCGATCGATATTCCCCTGTTCATCCGCCAGATCCAGGCCGGCAACGAGGAGGGGGCGGCCAAGTCTATCCTCGAGCAAAACATTCTGGGTGGAATGTGCGCACGGGTGTGTCCGACCGAAACCCTGTGCGAGCAGGCCTGCGTCCGCGAGGCCGCCGAGGGGCAGCCCGTGGCCATCGGGCGGCTGCAACGGTTTGCGACGGACGCGCTGATGGAAACCGGTGTGCACCCTTTCAGCCGTGCGGCCTCGACCGGCAAGCGGGTCGCCGTTGTGGGCGCCGGGCCAGCCGGCCTGGCCTGTGCGCACCGTCTGGCCATAAAGGGGCACGACGTGGTCATGTTCGATGCCCGCGAAAAGCCCGGCGGTCTGAACGAATACGGAATCGCCTCGTACAAATCGGTGGGTGGGTATGCCCAGGCCGAGGTCGAGTGGCTTTTGAAGATAGGCGGGATCGAGGTGAAGACCGGCCAGCGGCTTGGCCACGAAATCATGCTGGAAGAGTTGCAGAGCGGCTTTGATGCTGTGTTTCTTGGTGTCGGATTGGCAGGGGTCAATGCGCTGCGCACCGAGGGTGAAGAACATGCCCATGTTCGTGACGCCGTCGACTTCATCAGCGAGCTGCGACAGTCGCCCGATTTGACCAGTCTTGCCATTGGCCGCGATGTGGTCGTGATCGGTGGCGGCATGACTGCGGTGGATGCGGCGGTCCAGTCGCGGCTTTTGGGAGCCGAGCATGTGACCATGGTCTACCGGCGCGCGCGTGAGCGCATGTCGGCGTCGGAATATGAACTCGACTTGGCGGCCTCGAAGGGTGTTCGGATCATTACAGGGGCGGCTCCGATCCGGCTGACGGGCGGCGAATACGTCACCGGGATCGAATTCGCCTATACCGAGGAAGGCCCGGACGGTCTGAAGATGACCGAAGACACCTTCACGCTGAAGGCCGATCAGGTTTTGAAGGCCATTGGCCAGCACCTTGACGGCGCGCCGGGCGGGCTGAACCTGGACGGTTCCAAGATCGCCGTCGAGGGACCGGGGCGCACGACCATGGCGGGTGTCTGGGCCGGGGGCGACTGTGCGCTTGGGGGCGATGACCTGACGGTGACGGCAGTTGCCGAGGGCCGCGACGCGGCGGAAGACATCCACGCGACATTGATGGGGGAAGCGGGCTGAGGCTCGTCCGACGGAGAGAAACATGGCTGATCTGACAACCGATTTCCTGGGCATCAAAAGTCCGAACCCCTTCTGGCTGGCCAGCGCGCCGCCGACCGACAAGGAGTACAACGTCCGCCGCGCTTTCGAGGCCGGTTGGGGTGGTGTGGTCTGGAAGACGCTTGGCGAGGCGGGGCCGCCGATCGTCAACGTGAACGGCCCGCGCTATGGCGTCGTTTATGGTGCCGACCGCCGTGTTCTGGGGATCAACAACATCGAGCTTATCACAGATCGGCCGCTGGAGCTGAACCTGGAAGAGATCACGCGGGTCAAGAAGGACTATCCCGACCGTGCCGTCGTCGTCAGCCTGATGGTGCCCTGCGAGGAGCATGCCTGGAAGGAGATCCTGCCGAGGGTTGAGGATACGGGCTGCGACGGGATCGAGCTGAACTTTGGCTGTCCCCATGGGATGAGCGAGCGCGGCATGGGTGCGGCGGTCGGGCAGGTGCCGGAGTATATCCAGATGGTGGCCGAATGGTGCAAGGCTAGCACGGATATGCCCGTGATCGTCAAACTGACGCCCAACATCACCGATATTCGCTATCCTGCACGTGCAGCCAAGGCCGGTGGCGCGGATGCGGTGTCTTTGATCAACACAGTCAGTTCGATCACGAGCGTGAACCTGGATACGATGAGCCCCGAACCTTCGATTGACGGCAAGGGTTCGCACGGCGGCTATTGCGGTCCGGCGGTCAAACCGATCGCGTTGAACATGGTCGCCGAGATCGCGCGCGACCCCGAGACGGCGGGTCTTCCGATCAGCGGCATCGGTGGCGTCACCACCTGGCGGGATGCGGCCGAATTCCTGGCCCTTGGGGCGGGCAACGTGCAGGTCTGCACGGCGGCCATGGTCTATGGTTTCGGTATTATCAAGGAGTTGACGGCGGGTCTGTCGGACTGGATGGACGAGAAGGGTTATGGCTCGGTCGCAGAGGTGACAGGCAGGGCCGTTCCCAACGTCACCGATTGGCAATACCTGAACCTGAACTACATCACCAAGGCGCGTATCGACCCCGAGGCCTGTATCAAGTGCGGGCGCTGTTATGCGGCTTGCGAGGACACCAGCCACCAGGCCATCGAGATGAAGCCGGATCGCGTTTTCGAAGTGATCGACGCGGAATGTGTCGCCTGCAATCTGTGCGTCGACGTCTGCCCCGTCGATGGGTGCATCACGATGGAGCGTCTCGAACCAGGCGCAGTGGACCAGCGGACCGGTCAGGTCGTCGATGCGGAGTATGCCAACTGGACCACGCATCCGAACAATCCCGCGGCGCGCGCGGCTGAGTAAGTATCTGGAATAGATACATTATTCGTATCATTCAGTTGCGCACATCAACCGATGCGGGCGCCTTGTGGTCGGATATCGTCCGCGTCTCGGCAAAGCTTGCCTCGGCCCGTTCCGAGGGTGTCGGCGGCGGATCGAGATTGGCCGGGGCGGCGCTGAGCGTTGGTGCCGGCATCTCGGGGGCGGTCGCCTGGTCCGGATCGGCGTCTTCGATGGCAGCTTGCCCAGGCTCAGCAAGGCCCGATAACTCGGGCGGTTCAAGCGCCACGCGGGCCTGGCGTTCGAGAGGGCTTTCCTCGAACGTCGGCGGCGGCCCGGCGGGCGCTTCGATGCCGTGCGGCAAGCGATCGGTACTTTCGGCGCGTTCCTGATCCCGCAGGCGCGGGGCCACCGCCCCTTGCTCGGCGGCTTTCAACGCCTGAACCGTCTCGGATTTGATATTTGCAGCTGCGGTTTCACCTGCGCTCGCACGCGCCGTTTCTGGCGCCTGAGGTTGGCTGGTTTTCTGCGCCGTCTGTGCGGCCACCGGTAGCGGCGGCTTGGCAGCGGCAATTGGGCTTGGAGCTGCGGCCAGCATTGCCTTGGTCCTCTCACAAACCCCCACATGGGAATCAATACGCCCAGAGAGTGCAGATTTCGTTAACGAGATGAAGGTTCCAGAAGGCGCCGATACATGGTCGACAAGAAAGCCGCCGCGTCGTCCATGTGTTCGTCCTGTTCGGGTTTGAGGATGGCGCAGACCTGCACGTTGAAATCCGCATAATGCTGAGTGGTGGCCCAGATCGAGAAAATCAGGTGATAGGGGTCGATGTCGGCAATGAGTCCCTTTTTCGCCCAGTCTCGCATCAGCGCGGCTTTCTCGTCGACCAACTCGCGCAAAGGGCCTTCGATCTGGTCATAGATACGCGGCGCACCCTGGACGATCTCGTTGGCAAAAAGGCGGCTTTCCCTTGGAAAATCGCGGCTCATCTGAAGCTTGCGCATGGCATAGTCCACGATATCGCAGATCGGATTGCCTGTGTCGCGAAGATCGCGCAGGGGGCTGAGCCAGGTATCCAAGAGCGTCGAGAGAAGCTCGGTATAAATCGATTCCTTGGACGGGAAATAGTAGAGCAGGTTCGGCTTGGAGAGCCCGGCAGCCTGAGCGATCTGATCCAGCGTTGCGCCACGAAACCCCTCGGACGAGAATACATCAAGCGCCGCACCAAGAATGGCCTGGCGATTTTTTTTCTGGATTCTCGTGCGTGGCGGTTCGGCGTTCAATCTACTCTCCAGATCGCGGGTGTCTGTGCTTGACTGCCCTATTCCCTCTGCTAGCGTGTTCCTGACCAATTGGTCAATATTCTCCGAGTCAGAAACGAGGTTGGCCATGGCTCTCGATCGTCCCAATGATCTCTCCGCCTTCTGGATGCCGTTCACCGCGAATCGCCAGTTCAAGAAGGCGCCGCGCATGTTGGTGTCGTCCAAGGGGATGCACTATACGACCACGGATGGCCGCGAGGTGCTGGACGGCACTGCGGGCCTTTGGTGCTGTAACGCCGGTCATTGTCGCAGCAAGATCACCGAAGCCATTCAAAACCAGGTCGGTCAGCTTGATTATGCCCCTGCCTTCCAGATGGGGCACCCGCTGGCGTTTGAACTCGCCTCGTCCCTGAGGGATATGGCGCCGGAGGGTTTTGACCATGTGTTCTTCACCAACTCAGGCTCGGAAAGCGTCGAGACGGCATTGAAGATCGCGCTGGCCTATCACCAGGCAAGGGGCGAGGCGCAGCGGACGCGGCTGGTCGGGCGCGAAAAGGGCTACCACGGGGTGAATTTCGGCGGCATTTCGGTTGGCGGCATCACCAATAACAAACGGATGTTCCCGTCGCTGCCCAATGTCTCTCACCTGCCGGCCACCCACCTGAAGGAAAACGCCTTCAGCCGGGGCCAGCCGGAACACGGTATGAACCTGGCCGACGAATTGGAGCGCCAGGCCCAGATCTATGGACCGGAAACCATCGCGGCCTGCATCGTCGAACCCGTCGCGGGCTCGGCCGGTGTGATCCTGCCGCCCAAGGGCTATCTGGAACGGCTGCGCGAGATTTGCGACCGTCACGGTATCCTGCTGATCTTCGACGAGGTTATCACCGGGTTTGGCCGCGTTGGCGCTGCCTTTGCCACCGACCGGTTCGGCGTGACACCCGACCTGATCACCTGCGCCAAAGGCCTGACCTCGGGCGTCATTCCGATGGGTGCGGTTCTGGCGACGCCCAGGATCCACGACGCCTTCATGACCGGCCCCGAGCATGTGATCGAGTTCTTCCACGGCTATACCTATTCGGGCAGCCCGATTGCCTGTGCGGCGGGTCTGGCCACGCTGGAAGTCTATCGCGAGGAGGGGCTGTTCCAGCGTGCCTACGAGATGGAAGGCTATTGGGAAGACGCCGTTCATTCCCTCAAGGACGCCCCTAATGTCATCGATGTCCGCAACATCGGTCTGATCGGCGCTATCGAGTTGGAGCCGATCGCGGGCGAGCCGGTCAAGAGGGGCTTCGCGGCCTTTCTGAAGGCTTTTGAGAAAGGGATCATGATCCGCACCACCGGGGACACGATCGCCATGTCGCCTCCGCTGATCATTGAAAAAGAGCAGATCGACCAACTGGTCAACACCCTGCGCGATGTCTTGAACGAAATCGAATAACCGAGGGGAAACGGGAGTATGAGCGCACCAGCCGCGAATATGAGGATCAACGGCGACCGTTTGTGGGACTCGCTGATGGAGATGGCCAAGATCGGACCGGGCGTGGCGGGTGGCAACAACCGCCAGACGCTGACCGACGAAGACGGCGAGGGGCGGCATCTGTTTCAGAAGTGGTGCGAGGCGGCTGGTTGCACCATGGGCGTCGACCAGATCGGCAACATGTTCGCGCGACGCGAGGGGACGGACCCGGATGCGCTGCCGGTCTATGTGGGCAGCCACCTGGACACTCAGCCGACGGGCGGCAAGTACGACGGGGTTCTCGGGGTTCTTGGCGGGCTGGAGGTTGTCCGGACGCTGAACGATCTGGACATCAAAACCAAGCATCCCATCGTCGTGGTGAACTGGACCAACGAGGAGGGCACGCGGTTTGCGCCGGCCATGCTGGCTAGCGGTGTTTTTGCAGGCAAGCACGAGCTTGACTGGGCCTATGACCGGGTCGATGCCAAAGGCAAGCGGTTCGGCGACGAGTTGGAGCGGATTGGCTGGAAGGGCGACGAAGAGGTTGGCGCGCGCAAGATGCACGCCTTGTTCGAGTTGCATATCGAGCAGGGGCCGATCCTGGAGGCCGAGGGCAAGGACATCGGGGTTGTGACCCACGGTCAGGGCCTGCGGTGGATCGAGTGCACGATTACAGGCAAGGAAAGCCATACCGGCTCAACCCCGATGCATATGCGGAAGAATGCGGGGCGGGGGTTGGCGTTGATCACCGAGTTGGCGCATGAAATTGCGATGAAAAATCAACCGGGTGCGGTTGGGGCCATCGGTCATATCGACGTCTATCCGAACTCGCGAAACGTGATCCCGGGCAAGGTGGTGTGCACCATCGACTTTCGCTCGCACCTGCCGGAGAAGCTGCACGGCATGGAGGCCGAGTTCTATGAGCGCGCGCCGAAGATGCTGGAGGAGATCGGGGTGACGCTGGAGCACCAGGTGGTGGGTCAGTTCGAGCCGCCCGCCTTTGACGAGGGCTGCGTCAGCGCGGTCAGGAATGCGGCCGAACGGCTGGGGTATTCTCACATGGATATCATCTCGGGCGCCGGGCATGACGCCTGTTGGATCAACGACGTTGCGCCGACGGCGATGGTCATGTGCCCCTGCGTCGATGGTCTGAGCCATAACGAGGCCGAGGAGATCAGCAAGGAGTGGGCGGCTGCTGGCGCAGATGTGCTGATGCACGCGGTTGTGGAGACGGCGGGGATTGTGGAGTGAACTGGCGATGACCCAACACGACACCACCCTCGACGAAACCCAGATCCGCATCGATCTTGCCGCGGCTCTGCGCCTGTCCTGTCGCGCAGACTGGCATGAAAGTATCCAGAACCATTTCTCGGCTGCCGTCAGTGCGGACGGGCGCAAGTTCCTGGTGAACCCGAGGTGGGTGCATTGGAGCCGGGTGCGGGCCTCGGACCTTGTTTTGTGCGATGCCGATGATCCCTCGACGATGGAGCGTGAGGATGCGCCCGATCCGACGGCCTGGGCGATCCATTCGGCGTTGCACCGGACCTTGCCGCAGGCGCGGGTGGCGTTGCATATCCATCCGCCGCATGCGACCGCGCTGGCCTGTCTGAAAGACCCGACGATCAAGCCGATTGATCAGGTAACTGCTCGTTTTTTCAACCGTTTGGCCTATGATCTGAGCTTTGGCGGCATTGCCAGCGACGGGGACGAGGGCGAGCGGATCGCTCGGTCGATCGGGAACCATTCGGCGGTCATGATGGGCAATCATGGGGTGACGACCCTGGGGGCCACCGTGGCCGAGGCCTGGGACGCGCTCTACCACCTTGAGCGGGCGGCGAAGACGCTTCTCTTGGCCTATTCGACGGGGCAGGAGCTGAACGTGATGCCGGATGTGCTGGCCGAGGAAACGGCGGCGGAGTGGGAGGTCTACAAAGACGCGGAGTTTGCCCATTTTGCCGAGATGAAGCGGATCCTCGACCGCGAGGAACCGGACTACAAGGACTAAGAGGCGGGAGGCCAGCCCCCCGCGCCCCCCGGGATATTTCCGGACCAATGAAAAGAACTGGGAGTTTGACATGAGCACAGTCATCAGGAACGGAACGGTCGTGACCGCCGATCTGAGCTATGAGGCCGACGTTCTGGTCGAAGGCGGCAAGATTGTCGGGATCGGGCAGGGGCTGAAGGGCGATGAAGAGCTGGACGCGACCGGTTGTTACGTGATGCCGGGCGGGATCGACCCGCATACGCACCTGGAAATGCCGTTCATGGGCACTTATTCCTCAGACGATTTCGAAAGCGGGACGCGGGCGGCGCTGGCGGGCGGGACGACGATGGTTGTGGACTTTGCGCTGCCAAGCCCCGGGCAGGGTCTCCATGACGCGCTGCAGATGTGGCACAACAAGTCGACACGCGCGAACTGTGATTATTCCTATCACATGGCGGTCACCTGGTGGGGCGAGCAGGTCTTTGACGAGATGAAGACCGTGGTGGAGAAGGAAGGCATCACCACATTCAAGCACTTCATGGCCTACAAGGGCGCGCTGATGGTGAATGACGATGAAATGTATGCTTCATTTCAACGGCTTGCCGAGTTGGGTGGCATCGCCCTGGTACATGCCGAAAACGGCGATGTGGTTGCTGAGCTGTCGGCCAAGCTGCTGGCCGAGGGCAATGTCGGTCCCGAGGCCCATGCCTATTCGCGGCCCAGCCAGGTCGAAGGTGAGGCGACGAACCGCGCCATCATGATTGCAGATATGGCGGGCGTGCCGCTTTATGTCGTGCATACCTCTTGCGAAGAGGCCCATGAGGCGATCCGCCGGGCGCGGATGCAGGGCAAGCGGGTCTGGGGCGAACCGCTGATTCAGCACCTGACGTTGGACGAAAGCGAATATTTCAATCCCGACTGGGACCACGCGGCACGGCGGGTCATGTCGCCGCCGTTTCGCAACAAGAAACATCAGGACAGCCTGTGGGCCGGCCTGCAATCCGGGTCGCTGTCGGTCGTGGCAACCGATCATTGCGCCTTCACCACTGAGCAAAAGCGATACGGCGTCGGCGATTTCACAAAGATCCCCAACGGAACGGGCGGGCTTGAGGACCGGATGCCGATGCTTTGGACGCATGGAGTTAACACCGGACGGTTAACCCCGAATGAATTTGTTGCCGTCACCAGCACGAATATCGCCAAAATCCTGAACTGCTATCCGAAGAAGGGGGCGATCCTTGTCGGGGCGGATGCCGATATCGTGGTCTGGGACCCGGAGAAAGAAAAGGTGATCACGGCCGGAAGTCAGCAATCTGCCATTGATTACAACGTCTTCGAAGGACAAGCGGTGAAGGGGCTGCCCCGGTTCACGCTTACACGGGGTCATGTGGCCGTGCATGATGGCGAGATCCGGACCCAGGAGGGTCACGGCGAGTTCGTGAAGCGCAAGGCCAACAACCCGGTGAACAAGGCCTTGTCGAACTGGAAGGAACTGACGTCGCCACGGCCCGTGGAACGTTCGGGCATTCCTGCGACCGGCGTCTGAGAGTCGGACGATAAGAGCAAGAGGGGTTGAAGAACGTGACGCAAGCGCCTGTGATCAAGGCTGAAAACCTGTCATTGACCTTCCAGACCAATGATGGGCCGGTCCATGCGCTGAAGGATGTGAATCTGGAAATCGGGCGCGGCGACTTTGTATCCTTTATCGGACCGTCCGGCTGCGGCAAGACTACCTTTCTGCGCTGCGTAGCGGCGTTGGAACATCCCACGGGTGGCAGCCTGACCGTCAACGGCATGAGCCCGGATCAGGCGCGAAAAGCGCGGGCTTATGGCTATGTGTTCCAGGCGGCGGGTCTCTATCCCTGGCGGACGATTGCGGGGAACATCCGGCTGCCTTTGGAGATCATGGGCTACGGCAAATCAGAGATGGAAGAACGCATAAACAACGTTCTGCAACTTGTTGATTTGGAAGGGTTTGGGAAGAAGTTTCCCTGGCAGTTGTCGGGGGGCATGCAGCAGCGGGCGAGCATTGCGCGTGCCCTGGCGTTTGACGCCGATATCCTTTTGATGGACGAGCCCTTTGGGGCTCTGGACGAGATCGTGCGGGACCGGTTGAACGAGGAGCTGTTGTCCCTGTGGGACCGCACCGGGAAAACGATTGGGTTCGTGACTCACTCGATCCCGGAAGCCGTTTATTTATCGACGAAAATCGTGGTTATGAGCCCGCGTCCGGGACGGATCACAGATGTCATCGACAGTCCGTTGCCGAAAGAGCGGCCGCTGGATATCCGCGACAGCCAGGCGTTTATCGACGTCGCCCACCGTGTCCGCGAGGGGCTACGTGCGGGGCACGGAGACGACCTGTGAAGGTCGGTCCAAAAGATGTTGCCAAGAGGTTTGCAAAACGTATTGCAACCTGCCCAACCGATCGTGGCGGGATCTGCCCTCGGCGGTTGGTGGCCACCCGCCCGGCATATTTGCGCCAGGAAGAATGCGGGAGGCTGTTGCATGCGTAGTCTTCTGCCGGTCCTGACCGTTTTGGGGGTCATCCTGGCGCTTTGGTACGCCGCGGTGGCACCGATGAATATCTGGCAGGCGCTGGATATGGCCGAGCGGGCGGGTGTTGCCGTAGAACCGGGGGACAGCCGCACGCGGTCAGAGACGTCACCCTTCGAGCTGATGGCCAAGAATCCGGGCGAGATCGGGCGCGGCTATGAGCTGGACCGTCCGCGTCTGCCGACGCCGGTGCAGGTGGCTCAAGAGTTGTGGAAGACCACGGGGGCGATGGCCCTGAAGGGGCGCGCATTTTCAAAGCGCAGCCTGATCTATCACGGCTGGATCACTCTGCAGTCGACGCTGTTCGGTTTTGCCCTGGGTACGGCGATTGGCATCCTTGGTGCGGTGGCTATCGTTTATTCGCGCACCATGGAGATGAGCCTGATGCCCTGGGCGATCATCAGCCAGACCATTCCCATCGTGGCGCTGGCGCCGATGATCATCGTCCTGTCGAGCCAGGTCGGGATCGAGGACCGGTCCGTGCCGAAGGCGATCATTTCGGCTTACTTATGTTTCTTTCCGGTCCTGGTGGGCATGGTGAAGGGGCTGCGCTCTCCGGGCCGGGAACAGCTTGATCTGCTGAAAACCTATAACGCGGGCGGGTTCGACGGGTTTCTCAAGCTGAGGCTGCCGTCGTCGGTGCCGTATCTGTTCACCTCGCTCAAGGTCGGCATCGCGGCGGCGCTTGTCGGGACTATCGTCGGCGAGTTGCCGACAGGCGCGATCAGCGGCCTTGGGGCTCGCATCCTGATCGGGGACCAGTTCGGCACGCCCCTGGCGATCTGGGCGGCGCTGTTCGCCGCAGCCATTCTTGCCGGTGTGCTGGTGACGTTGCTCGGGTGGTTGCAGGCGGTGACCCTGCGCCGGATGGGAGCGCACTGATGGGCTGGCTGGGGTTCGCGATCCTGTTCTGGCTTGGAGCCTGGGCGCTGAATGTCGTGCTGGCGCGGTCGCGGTTGCATGGCACACGCCTGGTGCGCATCTTTGTGCCGTTTCTGTTCGGCGTGACGCTTTTGGTCTTGTGGCAGGGGCTGGTCAGGGGCTTTG
The DNA here is from genome assembly GCA_050290245.1 of Silicimonas sp. Taxonomy (GTDB): domain Bacteria; phylum Pseudomonadota; class Alphaproteobacteria; order Rhodobacterales; family Rhodobacteraceae; genus JBNKHH01. The sequence continues at coordinate 24,169 of JBNKHH010000030.1, read as the reverse complement.
GTGTCTCGCCGGTCATCCTGCCCGCGCCGTCGGACGTGGGGGCTCGGTTCGCCGCCGAGACCGCCACGCTGTGGGAGGATTTCGTCCAGACGGTGCTGAAGGGCGCCTTGTCAGGCTATGTGATGGGGGCGCTGGCGGCCTTTGGAACGGCGGTGCTGATCGACCGCTCGACCTTCCTGACGCGGGGGCTTTTGCCGATCGGGAATTTCGTCGCCGCTTTGCCGATCGTGGGGATTGCGCCGATCCTGGTCAGCTGGTTCGGCTTCGACTGGCAGTCCAAAGCGGCGGTGGTCGTGGTTATGGTGTTCTTTCCGATCCTGGTTAACACGGTGCAGGGGCTTTCCGAGGCGAGTGCCATGCAAAAGGATCTGATGCGTACCTATGCGGCGGGATATTGGCAGACACTGTTGAAACTGCGGCTGCCGGCCGCGATGCCCTTTGTCTTCAACGGCCTGAAGATCGCGACCACATTGGCGCTGATCGGTGCTATTGTTGCTGAATATTTCGGCTCTCCGACGCGCGGTATGGGATTCCGCATTTCAACCGGAGTGGGGAGCTTGTCGATTGACCTGGTATGGGCTGAGATAGCCGTGGCCGCCCTGACGGGGTCGGCGGTCTACGGGCTGGTGGCGCTGTTCGAAAAGCGCGTCACCTTCTGGCACCCGTCGCAACACGAAAAATGATAACCAACGGGAGTAAGTTCAATGAAAACATTGATGTCGGGCGTGATGGCCCTGGGACTGGCGGGAGCGGCACAGGCCGCCGATGACGTCACCCTGCAGCTGAAGTGGGTCACCCAAGCCCAGTTCGCGGGCTATTACGTGGCACTTGAGAATGGGTTTTACGAAGAGGAAGACCTGAACGTCACCATCAAGCCGGGCGGCCCGGACATCGCGCCGCCGCAGGTGGTCGCCGGGGGCGGTGCCGACGTGCTGGTCGAATGGATGCCCGCCGCGCTGGCGGCCCGTGAAAAGGGTCTGCCGCTGGTCAATATCGCCCAGCCGTTCAAGTCGTCGGGGATGCAGCTGACCTGCTGGAAAGACAGCGGGATCGCCGCGCCGACCGATTTCCCGGGCAAGACCCTGGGTGTCTGGTTCTTTGGCAACGAATTCCCTTTCATGTCCTGGATGAGCCAGCTTGGGATCGAAACCGACGGTGCCGACGACAACGGCGTGGCGGTTCTGAAGCAGGGCTTTAACGTGGACCCGCTGTTGCAGCGCCAGGCCGACTGCATTTCGACCATGACCTATAACGAGTATTGGCAGGTGATCGACGCGGGCGTCAGTGCCGACGACCTGATCACGTTCAAGTACGAAGATCAGGGCGTGGCGACGTTGGAAGACGGGCTGTACGTTCTTGAGGACCGCCTGTCGGATCCGGCTTTCAAGGATGCGATGGTGCGCTTCGTGCGGGCCAGCATGAAAGGCTGGAAGTGGGCCGAGGAAAACCCGGAAGACGCGGCGATGATCGTGCTTGACTACGACGAAACCGGCGCTCAGACCGAGACGCACCAGGTTCGCATGATGGGTGAGATTGCAAAGCTGACCGCAGGTTCCAACGGAGCGTTGGCCGAGGCCGATTATGCTCGTACGGTGGCTTCGCTGTTGTCGGGCGGGTCGGACCCTGTGATCACCAAGGAGCCTGAGGGCGCCTGGACGCACGAAATCACGGACGCGGCCCTGAACTGAGGTCTTTCAGAACAAAGATTGCGGGGTGCGCGCGGGTACACTCGCCGCGCCCCGCTTTCCTGTACCGCCCAGTCTGTTCTGATGCTTGGCGAAAACCGGCGGATGCGTGATTTTTCGCTGGACACCAGATTTGGCGCAGATGCGTTTCGGCCTGCCTTAATCGGGTAAAATCCTTTGGATTATGGGGATGGCCCGGCCTGGGTTCGGTCGCTACTTCTCATGAATGTCACAGGTTTCGCGGAAGTTGGCCTATTTCGAATCAGGGGCTTGGGAATAGGACCGATCAGGGCCTATATTGCAGCCAGAGCGTGGGAGAAACCCACGCCGAGGCAGGAATGAGCAGATGACTGAAATTGTAAAGCTGGCCCTGAGCGGGGGCAGGCATCGACGCAAGGCGTTGATGTTATGGCGCAACTGGTGGCGCCGCGCGATTTAGGAATCGGGGCCGTCCGGGAGGGCGGCCCTTTTTATTTGTGCGCTCTGTCCGTTGTCGGGATTTAGGCGAATTCGATCATACTGACGCGCAGGCTATGGGGGCAGCCATGCGGCAAATTGAGAAATTCGCAGACGAGCCGCCTTTCTTCGTCATCGGATTGGCGATCGTTCAACCCATCATCGCACTGCTGTTTGTGGCCTTGTTCAAAGCGGCAGGAGTGGATGTCGTTGCGTTGCGCCTGATTACCCCGACGGCGCAGTCTGCGTTCATCTTATGGTTTTTCTGGGCGATTGGCTGGAGGCGGCGCGCGGGGTTGTCAGGTGATGTCAGGGAGGTGCTCCTTTACTGGTACCCGTTCCTTGCCGCCTTTGTTCCTGTGGCTTTTTACGGGACCGTCGATATTTCATAGCAGTGGATCGTCTATTACGGCGCAGCCTTGCTTGCGACCGCGATCAGTGAAGAAGCGCGCGCGCGGTATCGCCGTTCCAGCGCTGCTGCGGTACCGAAAAGGGGGCGCCGTTCAGATCGCAGCGGTCATTGGCGGCGCAGGTCATGTCACCAATGCATTCTTCGAAGATTTTGGCGCCATCGAATGGGTGGACAAGTTCGCGGCAACATTTGGTTTTGCCGTATTGTATGGTGCAATCTTTCTGAGAACGGGGAGCATCTGGCCCCTGGTGGCGCTGCACGCAGTGCCCGATTTTTCTTTTACAACGTCAGGAACAGCTGTGCCGTTTCTGGATGAACCGATCGACATTGGCGTGCACAAGCATTTTCGGGGCTGAACGCTGCCTACAGGGTGTTCTTGTTGCTTGGTGACAAGGTGCCAGTGGCAGGAACCGAGGGGGCGGGGTTGGTCAACAAAAAAGCCCGCGCTAGGCGGGCTTTTTGCAGTTTCGTGACTGGGGTCAGCCGCGGTTCATGCGGTTTTCGATAAGATCGTCCACGACCTCGGGTTCGGCGAGAGTCGAGGTGTCGCCAAGCGAGCCATAGTCGTTCTCGGCGATCTTGCGCAGGATGCGACGCATGATCTTGCCCGAGCGCGTTTTCGGCAGACCCGGAGCCCATTGGATCAGGTCGGGTTTGGCGATCGGGCCGATCTCGGAGCGGACCCAGGTTTCAAGCTCTTTGCGAAGCTCTTCCGATGGTTCGGCCCCACCCATCAGGGTGACATAAGCATAGATGCCCTGGCCCTTGATGTCGTGGGGATATCCGACCACGGCGGCCTCGGCGACCTTTTCGTGAGCGACGAGAGCGCTTTCGACCTCGGCGGTGCCCATGCGGTGCCCCGAGACGTTGATGACGTCATCGACCCGGCCGGTGATCCAGTAGTAACCGTCCGCATCGCGGCGGCAGCCGTCGCCCGAGAAGTAGTAGTTCTTGTAGTCGGCGAAATAGGTTTTTTCGAACCGCTCGTGGTCGCCCCAGACAGTGCGCATCTGGGCGGGCCAGCTGTCCTTTATGCAAAGGACGCCTTCGGCCTCGGTGGTGCTGATTTCTTCACCGGTCTGCGGCTCAAGGATTGCGGGCTGAACACCAAAGAAAGGCACGGTGGCCGAACCGGGCTTGGTCGGGATGGCGCCGGGCAGGGGGGTCAGCAGGTGACCGCCGGTCTCGGTCTGCCACCAGGTGTCGACGATGGGGACGTTCCCTTTGCCGACCACCTCGTTGTACCAGTTCCAGGCCTCGGGGTTGATCGGTTCACCCACGGTGCCAAGGACCTTCAGCGCGGAGAGGTCGTATTTCTCGACGAACCCGGTGCCTTTGCCCATCAGGGCACGGATCGCGGTCGGGGCGGTGTAGAACTGATTGACCTTGTGTTTTTCGCAGACCTGCCAGAACCGGCCCGCATCGGGATAGGTCGGCACGCCTTCGAACATCAGCGTCGTCGCACCATTGGCCAGGGGGCCATAGACGATGTAGCTGTGGCCCGTGACCCAGCCGACGTCGGCGGTGCACCAGAAGATGTCCCCGTCGTGATAGTCGAAAGTGTACTGGTGCGTCATCGAGGCATAGACGAGATAGCCGCCGGTGGTGTGGACCACGCCCTTGGGCATGCCGGTCGATCCCGAAGTGTAGAGGATGAACAGCGGGTCTTCAGCGTTCATCTCTTCGGGGGGGCAGTCGGCAGAGACGTTGGCCTCCAGGTCGTGGAGCCAGAAGTCACGGCCGTCTTCCATCGTGATGTTGCCGCCGGTGCGCTTGACGACCAACATCTTGGTGTCGGTCGTGATCTTGGCAAACGCCTTGTCCGCGTTCGTCTTCAGCGGTGTGTTGCGCCCGCCGCGCGGCGCTTCGTCGGCGGTGATGACGACCTTGGCCTGGCAGCCGTCAACGCGGGCGGCCAGGGCGTCGGGGGAGAACCCTGCAAAAACGATCGAGTGGATCGCGCCGATGCGGGCCGAAGCCAGCATGGCGTAGGCCGCTTCGGGGATCATCGGCAGGTAGAGTACGACCCTGTCGCCTTTTGACACGCCCATTTCTTTTAGGACGTTGGCGAATTTCGAGACCTCTTCGTGGAGTTCCTTGTAGGTGATGTGCCGGGAAGGCGCCTCGGGGTCATCGGGTTCCCAGATGATCGCTGTCTGGTTGCCGCGCGTGGCGAGGTGGCGGTCGATACAGTTTGCCGAGACGTTCAGCGTGCCGTCTTCGAACCAGCGGATGTCGATCTTGCCGGGTTCGAAGCTGGTGTTCTTGACCTTGGTGTATGGCTTGATCCAGTCGATGCGCTGGCCTTCGCGGCGCCAGAACCCGTCGGGGTCCTCGACCGATTCCTTGTACATTGCGTCGTACTTGGCACGGTCAGCATGAGCGTTTTTCGACATGCTCTCAGTGGGCCAATACATTCCATCACGCTGTTCCAGCATGTGGTTCCTCCTCCGAGTTAGTTGCAGCGGGCGGGCCGCCGTTAGATAGCGAGATACTTTGCGCGCAGCGCCTCGTCATCCAAAACTTTTTGCGCAGAATCGTCATAGACGACTTGACCGGTATCAAGGATCACCGCGCGGTCGGCAAGTTTCAGCGCGGCGACCGCGTTCTGCTCGACGATGATGGTGGTGATGCCCTGGTCGCGGATGATGTTCAGCGTCTTGGCGATTTCCTGCACGATGACAGGGGCGAGACCCTCGTAGGGTTCGTCCAGAAGCAGCACCTTGATGTCGCGGGCCAGCGCGCGGGCGATGGCCAGCATTTGCTGTTCGCCACCCGACAGGGTCGAACCGTCCTGCGTGCGGCGTTCGCCGAGGCGAGGGAACAGTTCATAGATGCGGTCCAGCGACCAGCCGAGTGGCGGGGCGATCTGGGCGAGCTTGAGGTTTTCTTCCACGGTCAGGCCCTGGATGATGCGCCGGTCCTCGGGCACCAGAGCCATGCCGTTCTGAGCAGCTTCGTAGCTGGTCATCGTGTGCAGGGGCTTGTGGTCAAGCCAAACCTCGCCCTTGCGGATCTCGGGGTTGTCCATCCGGGCAATCGCGCGCAGCGTCGAGGTCTTGCCGGCGCCGTTTCGGCCCAGGAGGGCGAGGATCTCGCCCTCGTGGACGTTGAAGCTGACATCCTGAACGATGTAGCTCTCGCCATAGTAGGCTTCGATGTTCCAGACGCTGAGAAATGCGGGCGCCGTGGCGGCGTTGTTGGCGCGTTTGTCGAAGGGTTGATTATCAAGCATGGTATTTCGTCCCCTCAGTGCTGGCTTTCGCCCAGATAGGCCTCTTGGACCTTCGGGTTGCCTTTGATGTTGTCTGGCGTGTCCTCGACCAGGGGCGTGCCCTGGGCCAGAACTGTGATGCGTTCGGACAGCGAGAAGACCACGTGCATGTCGTGCTCGATGATCGCCATCGTGATGTCGCGCTTTTCCTTGATCTCTTTCAACAGGTCGATCGTGTTGTTGGTATCGGCCCGCGCCATGCCGGCGGTCGGTTCGTCCAACAGCAGTAGGCGCGGTTCCTGCACGAGGCACATCGCCATCTCGAGCCGACGCTTGTCGCCGCGCGACATGGAGGCCGAATGCATGTGCCGCTTGTCGATCATGTTGACGTCCTCAAGCATCGCCTCGGCTTTTTCGATCAGTTCGGCCTCGTTCTCGAAATGCTCGTAGGCATGGAGGCGGAACGCGCCGTCGCGCTTGGCAAAGCAGGGGATCATCATGTTTTCCATGACGGTCAGGTCACCGAAGATTTCCGGCGTCTGGAACACGCGGCTGATACCCATCTGGTTGATCTCGTGCGGCTTGCGCCCCAGGACCGACTGGCCGTCGAACATGACCGATCCTGTGTCCGGGATCAGCTTGCCGACGAGGCAGTTCAGCAGGGTCGATTTGCCCGCGCCGTTCGGTCCGATGATCGCATGGACGGTGTTTTCCTCGATCGAGAGATTCACATCCGAGAGCGCAGCCAGACCGCCGAAGCGTTTGCCGACGCCTTTGACTTCAAGAATTCCCATTGGTCTTCTCCTTATTCCGCAGGCGTTTTGGCAGTTGCGTTGTCGGCGGAGTCAGCGCCCTTGCCGCGTTTCAGCCAGCGGCCGATGCGTTGGCCACCTTCGACGAGGCCGCCGGGAAGGAAGATGACGACCAGCATGAACAGGATGCCCAGCGTCAGGTGCCAGCCTTTGCCGATGAAGGGGTGAAGCAGGGCGACCACGAAGTCTTCGAGACCATCTGGCAGGAAGGAGAACCAACCGTGCAGGACGTTGTCGTTGATCTTGGAGAAGATGTTTTCGAAGTACTTTATGAAGCCTGCGCCCAGGATCGGGCCGATCAGGGTTCCGGCACCGCCGAGGATGGTCATCAGCACAACCTCGCCCGAGGCCGTCCACTGCATTCGTTCGGCGCCCGCCAGCGGGTCGGTCGCGACCAGAAGGCCACCGGCCAGGCCGGCATACATGCCCGAGATCACGAATGCCGCGAGGGTATAGGGGCGCGAGTTTAGACCGGTATAGTTCATGCGCTGCTGGTTCGACTTGACCGCGCGCAGCATCATGCCGAAGGGCGAGCGGAAGAGCCTGATCGCAAAGTAGAAGGCCGCGATCATGATGATGGCGCAGAAGTAGTAGGCCACGTTGAACTGGAACTCCCAAGCTCCAACCGCCATTTTGTAGGTCGATCCCATGGAAAGCCCGAACAGGTGCGGGAAGTCCGGCAGCCCGTCGCGGTGCAGCCATTGGGGGTCTTTGGCATAGACCTGGAGTCCGGTTTCGCCGTTGGTCAGGTTGAACTTGGGGTTCGACAGGACCGAGTAGCAGAGCGCAAAGCTCATCTGGGCGAACGCCAGGGTCAAGATTGAGAAGTAGATGCCCGAGCGGCGCAGCGAGACGTATCCGATCATGAGGGCGAAGACGCCCGCGATGATCACCGACAGTAGGACGGCAGGGATGACGTTGTAGGTGAACAGCTTGTAAATCCAGACCGCCGCGTAAGAGCCGAAGCCCAGGAAGGCGGCGTGACCGAAGGACAGGTATCCGGTCAGGCCGAAGAGGATGTTGAAGCCGATGGCGAAGATACCGAAGATCACGAACTTCTGCATCAGGTCGGGGTAGCCCGCGTTGAACTGCGCCAGTGACGAGTCGGACGGGAACGGGTTCAGAATGAAGGGTGCGAGCATCGCCAGGACGATGACGATCACCAACAGGGTTGCGTCTTTCTTGTTGAGACCCAGCATCTCTTAATCCTCCATCACGCCTTTGCGGCCCATGAGCCCGCGCGGACGGGTGAGCAGAACGATGATTGCAACCACGTAGATGATGATCTGGTTGATCCCCGGGATCGTGGTCGTGGCCCAGGTGGTCGAGGCAAAACTCTCCAGGATACCCAGGAGAAAGCCTGCCAGCACGGCGCCGGGCAGGGAGCCCATGCCGCCAACGACGACCACGACGAAACTGAGGACCAGGAAGTCCATGCCCATGTGGTAGTTCGGCGGGTTGATCGGCGCGTACATGACGCCCGCAAGTCCGGCGACGGCGGCGGCGATGCCGAACATGACGGTAAAGCGCTTGTCGATGTTGATGCCCAGCATTCCGACCGTCTCGCGGTCTGCCATACCGGCACGGACGACCATGCCGAATGTGGTGAACTGGAGGAATGCGAAGATGCCCGAGATGATGATCAGCGCGAAGAAGAAGTAGATCATCCGCCAGTAGGGGTAGATGATGACGTTTGGATCGAACCCGAGCGCCGCGCCGAAATCGAACGAGCCTCGGAAGGCGTCGGGCGCGGGGGTCGGGATCGGGTTTGCGCCGAAGTAATACTTGATGACCTCTTGCAAGACGATGGCCAGGCCGAAAGTCACGAGGATCTGGTCGGCGTGGGGACGCTTGTAAAAGTGCTTGATGAGGCCGCGTTCCATGATGAAGCCGATTCCGATCATGACCGGGATGGCAAAGAGGATCGAAAGCGGGACGGACCATTCGATTATTGAGCCGCCAACGTCGGGACCGAACCAGGATTCGACGTAGGGCGTCTCGACTTTCAACGGGTTGCCCAGAAAGTCCTTTTGGGTTTCGTCAATGGTCTCATAGCTGAGCGACAGGATTTTCGACAGGGTGACCGCGCAGAATGCGCCGATCATGAACAAGGCGCCGTGCGCAAAGTTCACGACCCCGAGGGTGCCGAAGATCAGCGTCAGTCCAAGCGCGATAAGCGCATAGGCAGACCCTTTGTCCAGACCGTTCAGCATCTGAAGGATGAATGCGTCCATAACTCACCTCATGGAGTTCCGGAAATACGCGCGCTTGGCGCACGTTTGTTTGGGGGAGGGACCGCGCGATGCGCGGCCCCAATCTTGTCAGGCCCTTAGGCGCCCGGGTTGCACTCGCCCAGCGAGGCTTCGTCGCCACCGAACATCGGGTGGTTCGGCGGATACTCGACCTGGGCACGCGGGGTCACTTCGACGATCTCCAGCGTGTCGTAGGCGTTGGTCGGGTTTTCGGCACCCTTCACGACCAGCACGTCCTTGAAGCACTGGTGGTCTTCGGCGCGGTAGAGGGTCGGGCCATTGCCCAGGCCGTCGAACTCGAAACCTTCCAGGGCTTCGCCAACGCCACAGGGATTGAAGGTGCCGGCGCGCTCGCAGGCGTCAGCATAGAGCAGAACCTGAGCGTAGCAGGTCTGGGCCGAGTTTGACGGCGGCTTGCCGTACTTCTCGCCGAACGACTTGACGAATGCGGCAGAACCTTCGTTCTGCAGCTGCCAGTTGTAGTTCATCGAGCCGATAACGCCGCGCACGCTTTCGCCTGCACCGGCCGCCATCAGTTCCGAGTACAGCGGAACGACGATCTTGAAGTCTTTGCCGTTGACCTGCTTGTTCAGGAGGTCGAAGTCCTGAACGGCGTTGGTCAGCGAGTTGACCATGTTGCCGCCGTAATGGTTCAGGACCAGAACGTCGGCACCCGAGTTCAGAACCGGAGTGATGTAGGCCGAGAAGTCGGTCGACGCCAGCGGGGTCAGAACGTTGTTGACGGTTTCCCAACCCACGGCCTCGGTCGCGGCTGCGATCGATTCCTGCTGGGTCCAGCCCCAGGTATAGTCGGCGGTCAGGTGATAGGCGCGGCGGTCCGAACCGTATTCCTTCTCAAGCACCGGCGCGAGCGCTGCGCCCGACATGTAGCCATTGAAGAAGTGGCGGAAGCCGTTGGCCTTGCGGTCCTTGCCGGTGGTGTCGTTCGAGTGCGTCAGGCCAGCCATGAAGATGATGCCGGCTTCCTGGCAGAGACCCTGCACAGCAACAGCCACGCCCGAGGACGAACCGCCGTTGATCATGATGGCGCCGTCTTTTTCGATCATCGACTTGGCCGATGCACGAGCAGCGTCCGACTTGGTCTGGGTATCGCCGGTGACGAACTCGACTTTCTTGCCGAGGATGCCGTTACCCTTCAGAGCCTTCGAGGTGAAGGTGTTGAGGCAGCCGCCGTCGCCTTCGCCGTTCAGGTGCTCGACGGCCAGCTGCTGCGCGAGCAGCTCGTCGTTGCCTTCGTCAGCGTAGGGGCCGGTCTGGGGCACGTTGAAGCCCAAAACCACCGAACCGCCCGTGGGTTCGTTGGTATAGGCCGCGGCCGAGCTGGCGGTAAAGATGGTCGGTACAGCAAGACCGGCACCGGCAACGGCACCGCTCTTGAGCACGCCACGGCGTGTAAGATCGTTCTTCGACATTGAAGTCCTCCCAATTGATCATCCAGTTGCCGGTCGGATCCTCCTCCGACGATGGTAACTGTCCTTTACAAGGCACCCCGAATATCGCCGAACTTCTGAAAACAATTCAATAACCCACGGGAGCTGTGGAATTTTTTTGTAAACAAATCGACAGAAGTTCACTAATATCTGTAAAGAAATTTTCTTGCGCAGGCAGAACGAGATTGAAAAGTCAGGGAAAAACCGAAAAGCGTGCCGGAGCGGTTGGTGCGGTTCTGGCGGGAACGCGGATCCGCGACTATCGGATCGGGCGCGGACTGCGCCAGGCGCAACTGGCCAAGGAGTGCGGCATTTCGCCCAGCTACCTGAATCTGATCGAGCACAACCGCCGCAAGATCGGTGGTGCGCTGCTGGTGCGCATCGCGCGGGCCCTGGGCGCCGAACCGGCGATCCTGAGTGAGGGGGCCGAAAGCGCATTGACCGACGTTCTTGACGCGGCGGCGGGCAGCCATCCCCGCGCTGGCGCCGAGCGCGACCGGGCCGAGGAATTCGCTGGCCGGTTTCCCGGTTGGGCGCGACTGGTCGAGACCCAGTTCCGAGAGGCGCGTCGTCTCGAGCAGGTTGTCGAGCGCCTGGATGACCGTCTGACCCATGACCCGTTCCTGTCGGCTTCGATGCACAACGTCTTGTCCAGCGTGACCGCGATTCGCTCGGCCAGTGCGATCCTTGCCAGCGGCGATGATATCGAGCCTGAGTGGCAGGCCCGCTTTCACCGCAACATCTATGAAGACAGCCAGCGTCTGGCCGACGCAACGGAAGCGCTCGTGTCTTATCTGGATGCGGATGACGACGAGGATGCTGGGCAGTCGGCGACCCTGCCGCAGGAAGAGGTCGAACAATGGCTTTCCGCCCAGGGCTGGATGGTAGACGCCCTTGAAGCCGATCCCGGTGCCGATCCGGATGCGCTGATTGCCGAGGCACGCCACCTGGTCACGCCTGCAGCAAAGTCGCTGGCGCGGCAGTTCCTGCGGCGCTATGGCGAGGATGCCCGCGCACTCCCCGCCGCGGCGCTGCACAGCGCGCTTGGTGAAACCGAGGATCCGGCGCAGTTGGCGGCCATGCTGGGAGTCGGCCTTCCCCGAGTGTTCCGCCGTCTTGCCTCGCTTGGCGCCGAGAAGCTGCCGGACGGCACTCCCTACGGGTTGGTCGCCTGCGACGGGTCCGGTACAGTCATCTTCCGCAAGACCGTTCCCGGCTTCGACGTACCGCGCTACGGGGCGGCCTGTCCGCTGTGGCCATTGTTCTTGGGGTTGCAGCGGCCGATGACGCCGATCCGCCAAATGCTGATCATGTCGGGGCGGGACGACGCGCCGTTCAGGGCCGAGGCATATTCCGAGATTGCCTATCCCTCCGGATTCAATGGTCCCGCCGTCATCGAAAGCTGGATGTTGATAAAACCTCTGTTCTCGGCACCGCCCGATGCCTTGCGCGTCGGCACATCCTGCCGGGTTTGCCTGGAAACCGGCTGCCCGGCACGACGCGAGCCGTCGGTTTTCTCGGATTTTCGCACCGAGGCGCTTTGACACCTCTGCGGCCATGGTAAATAGTCCTGTGACGACCATCGTCGTCCAAGGGAGGGGATAGGCGATGACGGAACGCCGAGTTCTGTTGATTGAGGATGAGCCGAACATCATCGAAGCGATCCGCTTTATCCTGTCGCGCGATGGCTGGCGTGTGGATACGCATTCCGATGGTCAGACCGCGCTGGAGGCTATTCGCACCCGCGCGCCCGATCTCGTGATCCTGGACGTCATGCTTCCGAACCGCTCGGGCTATGACATTCTGAACGATCTGCGCAGGGATCAGGCGATCGGTGCGACGCCGGTTCTGATGCTGACCGCGCGCGGCCAGAAAAAGGACCGTGACCTGGCCGAGAAGCTGGGTGTGAACCGGTTCATGACCAAGCCCTTTTCGAATGGCGAGATCCTGACCACTGTCCGCGAGCTGGTCGGCTGATGGCACGGCCGCCGCAACCCCTGTTCCTGGCGCGGCAAAGCTATCGCCGCCGTCGCCTGGGCGATGCGGCGCGGCTGGTGCCCTTGCTTGGATTGGTGCTGATGCTGGTGCCGGCCCTGTGGTCGGACGTGAACTCCACCGCCGGCGGGTTCGTCTATGTCTTTGTCGTCTGGGGTGCCCTGATCGGGATCATCAGCCTGTTGTCGCGCCCTCTGGGGACGGTCATGGAGGAGCACGACCGGCCGCCTGACGCTTTGGGCGAGCCGGAGGCCTGATCCATGGCTTTTGACGTGCTGGTCACGATCTGCATCGCCTATGTGCTCTTACTGTTCGCCGTCGCTTTCTGGGCTGACAAGCGTGCCGAGACAGGGCGGATGGGCTGGATGCGTTCGCCCATGGTCTACACGTTATCCCTGTCGATCTACTGCACGGCCTGGACGTTCTACGGCGCGGTTGGTTATGCGGCGCGGTCGGGGTTGGAGTTCGTCACCATATATCTTGGTCCGACGCTGGTCATGATCGGCTGGTGGGCGGTGCTGCGCCGACTGGTGCGGATCGGCCGGTCACAGCGCATCACCTCGATCGCCGACCTGATTTCGTCGCGCTATGGCAAATCGAACCTTCTGGGCGTTCTGGTCACCTTGTTGGCGGTTATCGGCACGACGCCCTACATTGCGCTTCAATTGCAATCGGTGACGCTGAGTTTCGCGGTGTTTTCTCATGGGGCGGGTGGCTCTGAGCCTGGATCCCTGACGCAAACCGCCCTGTTGGTGGCCGTGGGGCTCGCGCTGTTCACAATCATCTTTGGCACGCGCAACCTGGACGTCAACGAGCGCCACCACGGTGTTGTCACCGCCATCGCGGTCGAGGCCGTGGTCAAGCTGGTGGCATTGCTGGCCGTCGGGGTATTCGTCGTCTTTGTTGTCGCCGGGGGTGTCGGGGAGACCTTTGAGGCCATTGATGCCTCGCCGATTTCGAACTGGGACGTGCGGCCCTCACGCTGGACGACGCTGATCTTCCTGTCGGCCGTCGCCTTTATCTGCCTGCCGCGGATGTTCCAGGTGATGGTCGTCGAGAACTCGGACGAGCGGCACCTCGCAACCGCAAGCTGGGCGTTTCCGATCTACCTGTTCCTGATGAGCCTGTTTGTCATCCCGATTGCTGTCGTGGGGCTGTCGGTCTTGCCGGAGGGGGCGAACCCTGACCTTTTCGTCCTGACGCTTCCTCTCGAATTCGACCGTGACGCCCTTGCCATGTTGGCCTTTCTCGGGGGGTTCAGCTCGGCCACCTCGATGGTCATCGTGGCCGCGATCGCGCTTTCGACCATGGTGTCGAACCATATCGTGATGCCGATCTGGCTGAATACGCGCAAAGCGGGCGCCACCGTTTCGGGCGATGTCCGCAACGTGGTGATCCAGGCGCGGCGCGTCTCGATCGCGGGCGTGCTGGCCCTGGGGTATCTCTATTTCAAGGTGTCGGGGGGCGGGGCGGCGCTGGCGGCCATCGGCCTGATCGCCTTTACCGGGGTCGCGCAGGTTCTGCCGGCGCTTTTGGGCGCCTTGTTCTGGCGCGGGGCGACGCGAGCCGGGGCTGCGGCGGGCGTAACAGTCGGATTCGTGGTCTGGATGTGGACATCGTTCCTTCCCAGCTTTGGCGAAGCTGGCGTTTTGTCGGCCGGCATTTTCACTGACGGTCCGTTCGGCCTTGGTCTGTTGCGCCCGCAGGCCCTGTTCGGGATAGAGGGGATGGATCCTCTGGTGCACTCGGTGTTCTGGTCGATCCTTCTGAATGCCGGGGCTTTCTGCCTGTTCTCGATCCTGAGTTTCCCGTCACCGGTCGAGCGACTCCAAGGGGCGACTTTCGTCAATATCTTCCGCTATTCGGAAAGCGCGCCGGGCTGGACCGGCAGCGTGATCGACGCAGAGGATCTTCTGATGATGTCGCAGCGGTTGCTGGGGACCGGCGAGGCGCAGCTTTTGTTCGAGGGCGAGGCGGCGAGTCAGGGCAAGGAAGGTTTCCTGCCCGATGTGACGCCAGCCTTCCTGGAACGTCTGGAACGAAAACTCGCCGGCTCGGTCGGCGCGGCCACTGCGCACGCGATGTTGGCGCAGATCACCGGCGGGGTGACTGTCACGGTGGAAGACTTGATGAAGGTCGCTGACGAAGCCCAGCAAATCCTTGAATATTCCAGCCAGCTCGAGGCCAAGTCGCAGGAACTGGGCCGCACGGCCCGGCAGTTGCGCGAGGCCAACGAAAAGCTGATGGCACTGTCGGTGCAAAAAGATGCCTTCCTAAGCCAGATCAGCCACGAATTGCGCACGCCGATGACGTCGATCCGGTCGTTTTCCGAAATCCTGATGCATGGCGAGTCGATGAAGGCCGAAGACCGCCAGCGCTATTGCCAGATCATCCATGACGAGGCCATCCGGCTGACGCGGCTGTTGGACGATCTTCTTGACCTGAGCGTCCTGGAAAACGGGCAGGTCACACTGAACGAACAAGAGGACCAGCTGGACGCGATCCTGGACCGGGCCATTGCGGCCACGGACCGTCCGGGAGCCGATCCGGTGCTGACCATCCAGCGTGAGCGGTCTCAGGAACGGATCATCCTGTGGACCGACAGTGACCGCCTGTCACAGGTCTTCATCAATTTGATCGCCAACGCTCAGAAATACTGCGATGCGGACCAACCCAGGCTGAGTATCGTGGTTTCCGAGATTGGCGGACGGCAGGTGGTGGATTTCATCGACAACGGCTCGGGCATTCCGAAGGCCGCCCAGAAGGTGATCTTTGAAAAGTTTTCGCGCGTGTCCGACCATCGGGCCGCCGGGGGCGCGGGGCTGGGGCTTGCGATCTGCCGCGAGGTCATGAACCGTCTGGATGGGTCGATCTCCTATCTGCCGGGGCAGGGTGGCGCGGCGTTCCGGGTCACCCTGCCGCCCCAGCGGGCCGCCGCAGCCTGAAAAGGAAACGAAATTGTAACCTTGTCACTGGATTTTGCATCCGGTGATGAACTCCTCGCGAGATCCATGAACGACGTGTCTTCGATCCTTCGACGGAAGCTTGCTCCGTCGCGTGCCGTGCCGATGCCGGGAGGCAATTCGGTCGAAGCGCTGCTGCGCAAGGTCATGCCGCGGTCTGCCGATGACGAGATGTCGCTCGACATGAAGGTCGGATCGGTGACCCTTGCTCTGGAAGACAAGGCGGCCGTGCTGGCGCGGCTGACGGATCACGACCTGATCTTCCCAATGGACGGCGAGGGGCAGGCGCACGGTCTGTGCATCGTCGCACCCGCGATCCTTGCCGGGTTGATCGAGGTTCAGATGTCCGGCCATGTCTCGTCGCGTCCTGTGCCCGAAAGGCGTCCGACGCGCACCGACGGCATGGTGGTGGGAGACATGATCGACCGCTGGGTCGGGGATTGCTGCCTGATGGCCGAGGAAGACGGGGCGGCGGAGTCGCTTGCAATTGTCGGTTTTCAGCGGGGTCAGGGGATCCTGAATCGACGCGACAGTGACCTGTCGCTTGATCCCAAGATCTATCGGATCCTGTCTGTGGAACTGGTTCTGGGCGACAATGCCAAGACCGGCACGTTGGTCTTTGCCATTCCCGAGGCTGGAGGAGGCGCCCGCGCCGACTCGGGTGGTGCCAAGCGGATGCACAAGCATCTCAGGAACATGGCCGCGCCAATGACCGCGATCCTCGGCAGGTTTCCCCATCCGATCGAGCGGGTGCGCGGGTTGGCTGTTGGTGATGTTCTTCCCGTGCCCGTCAGCGCTCTCGTGAATGTCCGGCTGGAAGGGCAAGATGGCAAGCTGATCTCATCGGCGCGCCTGGGCCAGTTGAACGGCAAGAAGGCGGTGCGCCTGGTCCTGAATGGCCGGGAGAGCAGCCAGAGTGCCGCCGGGCCGGAAGCCGGCCGAGGTTCTGAGATCGGCAGTCCGTCCGACATGCCGGCCCTCGATGCGCCTATGGATCTGGGCAATCCCGCTCCAGGCCCTGGTCTGGACGGGCCCGGCGCTTTAGCGGACCTGCCCGATCTTCCAGATCTTCCAGATTTGCCTGACCTGCCTGAGTTGCCGTCAAGCGGTGATCTGCCCGACTTGCCAGACCTTCCGGGCCTCCCCGATTTGCCTTAGGGCCGATCTATTTGCCGAGTTTGTTTATCGGCAGCTTGAGGAAGGTATTCCCTTTGTCGTCGGGTGGCGGCATGCTTCCGGCGCGCATATTCACCTGGAGCGACGGGATAATCAGCCGGGGCATGTCCAGCGTGGCGTCACGCTCTTCGCGCATCTTGACGAATTCGGCCCGGCTGGTGCCGGTTGCCACATGGACATTCGAGGCCTTCTGTTCGCCGACCGTCGATTCCCAGGCGAATTCCTCGCGTCCCGGCGCGCCGTAATCATGGCCGACAAAAATCCGGGTCTCGTCGGGCAGGGCGAGGATCTTTTGCACGCTGTCGTACATGGTGTCGGCCGAGCCGCCGGGGAAATCACAGCGTGCGGTGCCGAAATCGGGCATGAACAGGGTATCGCCCACAAAGGCCGCATCCCCGATCACATAGGTCAGGCAGGCTGGCGTATGGCCGGGCGTATGCAGCACGTCTCCGCGCAACTGACCGATCTGGAAGCTGTCGCCTTCCTGGAACAGCTTGTCGAACTGGCTGCCGTCGCGCTGGAACTCGGTGCCTTCGTTGAAGACCTTACCAAAAGTGTCCTGAACGATGGTGATGTTCCGGCCGATGCCGATCTTGCCGCCGACCTTTTCCTGAATGTAGGGCGCCGCCGACAGGTGGTCGGCGTGGACATGGGTTTCCAGCAGCCATTCGACCTTGAGGCCGTTCGCGGTGACGTGGTCGATAATCCGATCGGCGGACAGGGTATCGGTCCACCCCGAGGAATAGTCAAAGTCGAGAACGCTATCGACAATGGCACAGGAGGATCCGTTTGGATCCTTGACCACATATGAGATAGTATTTGTTGCGGGGTCGAAAAAGGACGTGATTTCCGGTTTCATGTTGATCTCCGGGCAGGGCGTGATGTATAACATATGCAATTCTTTGAATGAATAACAATATTCCGATCGAGATGTCAATGATTAACGATATTGAAACGACCGATGCACTGAGTTTGGGAGAAGGCGCCGCGGCGGCTTGCCAATATCTGCGTGCACTTGCGAATCCCTCGCGGCTTGCGTTGCTGTGCGAGCTGAACGGCGCGGAAAAAAGTGTCGGTGAACTGGAAAATGCCCTTGGCATGAGTCAGGCCTATGTTTCGCAGCAACTTGCCCGTCTGCGGTCCGAGGGGCTTGTCGAAGGCCGGCGCGATGGCCGGGCCATCTTTTACCGGATCTCTGATTCTCGTGTGTTGCCAATGATCGAGCTTCTTCATGCTCAGTTTTGCGCCGATTGAGGTTTTTTGATCGCCGCCGAATTATGCGATTTGGCTTTTTCCGGCTGAAAATTCACAGTCTTGATCCAGGTTAAGGATTTGTTACCGGATGCCGGTAAACTCCAAGGGTGCCCGGATGTCAGGGTGCAGTGGGAGGAACCATGAACAAGCCAGCCAAACAGCATACACCTCGCGACACGGCCACCCAAAACGTGCGGCAGCCGCCGCGGGGTGTCCTCAGCAAGGATGCGCTTCATAGTCATTTGCGACTTGTTGAGCCGTCACAGCGGGCGGTGCGGTCATCCCGTGACGACGTCGACGACATGTGGGATAACGTTCCGGTTTAGGATATCCCCACCATCAGCAGCCTTGAGTTTCCGCCGGTTTGGCGTATGAAAAGTCATGGGCATAGAAGAGCAGATCGCTTCGGCGGATAAGGTCCACAGTACGCGTCACGGAAATGTCCTTGTCGCTACAATTGACAACCCGCCGGTCTCGGCCTTGTCGGGTGAGGTGCGTGCGGGGCTGCTTCGGGCACTGGAAACCGCAGAAGGCGACGAGGGTGTCGAGGCTTTCGTCATCACCGGCAGTTCCGGGGCCTTTGCCACGGGCGCTGGTCTTCAGGAACAGACATCCGGCGACGTGCCCGACCTGGGCGCGCTCTGCGATCGCATTGAGGCGGCAAGACTACCGGTCGTCGTTGCGATCGGCGGCTCGGCCCTCGGGGGTGGTCTGGAACTGGCGCTGGCAGCCCATCTGAGAGTTTGCATGCCGAAGGCGCGACTTGGTGCGCCCGATATCACGCTGGGCCTTGTGCCCAATGCCGGCGGGACGCAGCGACTGCCCAAGGTCGTGGGCGGCGTAACCGCATTGAAACTGCTGCTGTCGGGGCGTGCCGTTGCCGGAGACGCGGCTTTCAAGCTGGGTCTGGTCGATGTGCTTGAAGAGGACGATCTGGTCGGCGCTGCTGTCGGACACGCCAAACGGCTGGCCGCCAGCAGCGGGGAATTGCGCCGCAGTTCCGAACGCCGTGACAGGCTGGGCGAAGGCACCGCCTTTCTGGAAGCCGTTGCCGCGCATCGTCGCGCCGCGGAGGCCTCTCCGCTGGATGCGCCGATCCGGATGATCGAATGCGTCGAGGCGGCATTGCTGTTGCCCTACGATATCGGGCGCGGCCTGGAGCAGTCGGCCTATGACGATCTGGTCGTTTCAGAACATTCCAAGTCGCTGCGCCATATCTTTGCCGCCGAGCGTCAGTTGCAGGCGGCGACCCGGTGGGAAGGCCGTGTGACGTCGCGTCCGTTGTCCGGTATCGCCATCATCGGTGCACGCGGTATGGGGGCGGAACTGGCCGTGCAGTGCCTGGACGCCGGGTTCGACGTGACCGTGGCCGAGGCCAACGATGACTCGCTCGAAGAGGGCGTCGGGCGCATCATTGGTCATTTCGACGCGCGCATCGCGGCCGGTACGATGACCGAGGACGCGGTCGAAGACGTGCTGGACCGGATGCAGGCGGTGTCGGGTTTTACGACGATTGCCGACGCCGACGTTGTGATAGATCCCGTTCAGGGGCTGACGAAAAAGCGCGTGGCTGCCCTGGACAGCGCGATGAAGGCCGGCGCCATCCTGATCGTCGGAGCCGAAAGCGTGGATGTGCCCACGGTTGCGGCCATGACGGGGCGCGAACCCGATGTCGTGGGGATGCGGTTTTATCCCGGTATCAAGAAGAACCGTCTGGTCGAAGTCTCGGCCGGGACGTCGACCGGTCCCAAGGCGCTGGCCACCGCACGGCTTCTGGCGCGCAAGCTGGACCGGCTTATCCTGGACACCGAACCGGGCAAGACAGGCATCGGAACCCGGGTCAGCGAAGCCCTTCACGCGGCGGCGGACCTGTGCCTGGAAGACGGTGCGCGTATCGAACAGATCGACGCCGCGCTGAAAGACTGGGGCTTGCCGTTCGGCTCGTTCGGGTGGCGCGACCTAATCGGCGTGAAGCGTTTTGGCGCGCCCTTGGCCGCCGAGGGCCAGCGGGGCGGGGGGCTGGACGCGGTCCTGGCCTCGGTGGGACGGTTCGGCATTTCGGTCGGGCGCGGCTATTACCTGTATCGCCAGCGCGGCAAGCCGGGTGTCACCGATCCCGAGGTTCAGCAGATGATCGAGGCCGATCGCGCCGCCAAGTCGATCCGACCGCGCAGCCTGTCGGACGGCGAGGTGCGTGCGCGCTGCGTTGCGGCCATGGCCGGGGCCGGTGCCCAGCTTTTGGCCGAAGGCATGGCGAGGCGCCCGGCCGACATCGACATGGTGGCGGTGCATGGGCTGGGCTTTGCCCGCCGCACGGGAGGCATCATGTATGCCGCCGACCTGATGGGCCTGGAAGAGGTCTCGGGCCTCCTGGCCGAGATGAGCCGCGAAAGCCAGCGGATCGCGCCGCCGCCCTCGATCTTTCGTGACCTGATCCGGTCTGATCAGAGTTTTTCCGATCTGAACGCCTGAGCGCGAGTTACTTCAGCAGGATTCCGACCACCACCATCATCAGACCGACGACGGACAGGAACAGGGCGCCCATATTGAGCGCCACGACTTTCTGAAGCTGTGCCTTCATGGCGTCATCATCGAGACCTGCGCGCCGGGCGCGCTGGACCTTCAGGATGCACCAGATCAGCCCGGCAAGGCCCAGAAGGGTAACGACGGCTCCGAACCAGATCAGGTTTTGCATGGTGCTCTCGCGTGGTTGTTCTTGTGCCTCACCGCCTAAACTGACCGCGCCCGCGCTTCAACCCTTGCGGTGCGACGGGCAGGGCGGTATCGAAACGCTCCGTCAAAGGAGATTTGCCCCCATGGAAGACAGTGTCATCGACCAGAGCTATCGCGTTACCGCAGATGAGCTTCGCCAGTTTATCGAACGCTACGAACGGCTTGAGGCCGAGAAGAAGGATATTGCCGACCAGCAGAAAGAGGTCATGGCCGAGGCCAAGGGGCGTGGATACGACACCAAGGTGATGCGCAAGGTTGTGGCATTGCGCAAACGCGACAAGGACGACATCGCCGAGGAAGAAGCCGTCCTTGAAATGTACAAGGAAGCGCTTGGCATGTGATGCCCGCGACCGGTCGCGCATTTGTGACAGCATTAGTCGAAATGTCGCTTTGCCTTTCCTCTTTAGCGCGTTTCTAATCGCACAAATGTCAAAGGGAGCGATTGAAATGCGCGCTGGTTTCAGGATTTTCGGACGGTTGGCTGTGGCAGGAGTCATGGCCTCGGGGCTTTTCGTGCTTGGCGCGCAGATTGCCGATGCCCAGGTGATGGGCCACGGTCATGGCGCGGACGGCACGGGCCATGATATGGTCAACATGCCAGGGCTGCGCGGCGAGAACTCCACCGCCGAGGAAAGCGCCGAGCTTGCGGTGATGTTCCGGAACTTCCCGCTGATCGACCGTCAGGTCACGAATCTGCCGAACGGCATTCGGACCGTCACCAACTCGGAAAACCCCGAGGTCATGGAAGTGCTGGTCAGCCATGTCACCGGCATGATCAACCGGGTGGAAGAGGGCCGTGATCCCAAGATCTTTATCCAAAGCCCGACGCTGGACATCTTTTTCGAACGCGGCGAGGCGATCGAGACCAAAATCGACGTGACTGACGAAGGTATCATCGTGACCCAGACGTCGGGCGATCCAGAGCTTGTCGAGGCGCTTCAGGTCCACGCCGGAGAGGTCTCGGCCATGGCCGACCGGGGCATGATGGCCGTCCACGAGATGATGATGCAACGCGCCAGCAATTAGGCGCGAGAGCTTAGGGCGAGATGAAGGTGACGCCGGGCATCCGGGCGATGCGGGCGAGGTCGTCTTCATAGAGTTGGGTCAGGGCACTGACGGTTTCTTCGGTCCAGCCGGGGATGTCCACATCGGCCTCCATGGCCTCGGGGCGGGCGTGTGCTTCAAGGAAAGCCGCGGCGGCCTTTCGGCGTTTGCGCTGGCTGGTCACCTGGCGCGCGTCGAGGAAGTCGCGAAGCCGGGTCATACCGTCGTCGGTCATGATCGTCTCGAGCATATCAAATTCGCCGTCCAGTTGCGTATAGGGATCGTGGCCGGCCAGTTCGGACACGATTTCTGACCAGATGAAGGGCGTGTCTTCGTGACACCACACGACGATGCGGGCGCCGGGATTGGCGACGGAGATGTCGGCGATGACCTCGGACCACAACAGGTCCGACAAGAGCAGGTCCTCGGGCAGGGCGGCGTCTTCACCGCTCCGGGCCAGAACCTCGGGCAGGAAACTGGCCGGATTGCGGATGGCGATGGCGAATTCGACCGTGTGAGAGGGCACGCATTTGCGTAACCAGGCGGATTTCGAAGCTTTGGGATAAAGACCGTCGGCCGCGACCACAACCTTGTGGCTGCACAGGAAACTGTCGTTTGAAAGGATTACCCGCTCGGCGGTGTCGTCGTCGCAGATCGCTTCGATGATCATCGCCTCGGTCTCGGCGTCTGCCGCATCGCCGCGCAGGGTCGTCGACAGCTCGCTCAACAATTCCCGATACCGTCCGGGGCCGGGGACGACGATGCCTTCCTCCGCAAGCCGCGCGCGGTTGCGCAGGATCGATCGGATCAGCAGCCCGTCGTCCGTGCAATGCGCACCGAGGTGGAAAAGGATGTGCATCTGTCTGCCCGTACCCTGCTTTTGTCGCGAGGATAGTCGGTCGAACTGGACAGGGGAACCCGTTTCGAGCTAGGGCAGCGGAGATGACCGATAGAAACGCTCAACTTAGCCTTGGGGCACCGCGCCTGCCGGACATCTGGTCGCCGGGCGCCGTTCTGATCGCGGCGCTCGTGCTGATGCCCATTGTCTCCGTCGTCTGGATCGCGCTGCATCCGACGGCGCCGATCTGGGGGCATCTGATCCAGACGACCTTGCCACGATACCTGGCCAACTCCCTGGTGATCATGGGATCGGTCGGGCTTTTGTCCGCGGCAATCGGGACCGGTGCAGCCTGGCTGGTGGTGTCCTACCGGTTTCCGGGGTCGTGGTGGCTGCAATGGCTTTTGCTGTTTCCCCTTTCGGTGCCGGGCTACCTGGGGGCCTATGCACTGGTCGACTTCCTTGAATACGCAGGGCCTGTCCAGACCTGGCTACGCAGCGCTTTCGGCTGGAGCGATGCGCGGGACTATTTCTTTCCCGACATCCGTTCGCGCGCCGGGGCGATCATCGTGCTGACTGCCTCGCTGTACCCCTACGTCTATCTCCTGGTCCGCGCCGGGTTCCGAGAACAGTCCGGCCGGGCCCACGAGGTTGCGCGCGCCCTCGGGGCGGGGCCCCTGCGCCGGTTTTGCTCCATCGCCCTGCCGCTGGCGCGGCCGGCCATCGCGGCCGGAACGGCGATCGTCATGATGGAGACCGTGAACGATTTCGGCGCGGTCGATTTCTTTGGCGTGCAGACTCTGACGACCGGGATCTTCACGGTCTGGCTCGAAGCGGGCAATGCCGGCGGCGCCGCCCAGATCGCCTGCGTGATCCTTGCCATGATCCTGGGCCTTGTGGTGTTGGAGAAATACAGCCGGCGCCGGGGGCGGGTGCATACGAATTCGCGCGATGACCGCCGGATCGAGGCGGTCGAGTTGCCGGGTGCACGCGGCTGGCTGGCGACTCTGTCCTGCGCCTTTCCGTTTCTTGTCGGCTTCGTCCTGCCGGTTTCGGTCCTTGGCCACCACGCCCTGTCGCAGTCTGGGGCATGGCGCGCGCCGGGGTTGATCGACGCCATGGTGAATACCTTTGTCGTGGGCGGCGCAGCAGCCTGCCTGACGGTCACGGCTGCGCTATTCCTGGTCTATGGCGTCCGGCTCTCGGGGCGAAGACTGCCGCGACTGTTGTTGCCGGCGACGACCATTGGCTATGCTGCGCCTGGTGCAGTCCTGGCGCTTGGTCTGCTGATCCCGCTCGCTGCCTTCGACAATGCTCTGGCTGACGCGATTCTGGCCGTGACCGGCTCGGACCCCGGGCTGTTGCTGACCGGCGGCGCGGCGGTCCTGGTTTACGCCTATGGTGTTAGGTTCTTCGCCATCGGTCAGGGGGCGGCAGACGCGGCTTTTGGCCGGGTATCCCCCAGCCTTTTCTTTGCGTCCCGCACCCTGGGCCAGACGGCGGGAGGTACGCTCTGGCATGTTCACCTGCCGCTGATCCGCGGTTCGATCGCGACAGCGCTGTTGCTGGTCTTTGTCGACGCGGTCAAAGAACTGCCCGCGACGCTTTTGCTGCGTCCCTTTAATTTTGACACACTGGCCACGCGCGCCCACGAGCAGGCCTCGCTCGAAAAGATCGCAGAGGCCGCGCCATCGGCTATCCTGATCATCTGTGCAAGCCTTGTTGCAGTGGCACTTGTGGCGCGCGAAATGATCCGCGCGCGTTAGGCTTGCTCAAGGCGAAAAGCGTTGCTATGTGACGCCTCGAGTGCCCCTATAGCTCAGCTGGTAGAGCAACTGATTTGTAATCAGTAGGTCCGCGGTTCGAGTCCGTGTGGGGGCACCA
>JBNKHH010000029.1:0-46601 GCA_050290245.1 Silicimonas sp. | reverse complement strand
CCGGCTGCGCCATCGGTTTCGTAGGAGGGCAATGCGATTTCGGTGTCGTGCCCGGGCAGGCGTCGGATGCGGATGACGGGATGGGTCATTTTTCAAGGGCCTCGGCTATGCGCGCCGCGAGTTTTCCGGCTACGTCGTCCTTGCTCATGCGCGGCCAGGTTTCGATACCCTCCGCGGTGACGATGGAAACCGAGTTTTCTGTCCCGCCCATGATTCCGGTCGAGGGGCTGACGTCATTTGCCACGATCCAGTCGCACCCCTTGCGGGCACGCTTGGCCGTCGCATTGGCGATCACATCGTCGGTTTCGGCGGCAAATCCCACGACGAGGCCGGGGCGACCATCGTCCATCTGCGACACGGTCGCCAGGATGTCCGGGTTTTCTTCCATATCGAATGAAGGCGGCTTGCCCGACCCATCCTTTTTGATCTTCTTGCCTGTGGCCGAGACCACGTGCCAATCCGCAACGGCGGCAGCAAAGACCGCGGCATCGGCGGGCAGCGCCGATTGAACCGCCGCCAACATCTGACGTGCGGTCTCGACCTTGACCACCTCGACACCGGCGGGCGGCGGCACGCTGGCCGGACCGGTGACAAAGGTCACCTCGGCGCCCAGTGCCGCGAGGGCCTGGGCGATGGCCGTGCCCTGCGCGCCCGACGAGCGGTTCGCGATGTACCTCACCGGGTCGATCGGTTCATGAGTTGGCCCAGAGGTAACAATGATCCGCTTGCCCGCCAATGGCCCGTCCGTCAGCCTGGCCACAATGGCATCGAGAATGGCCTGTGGCTCCGACATACGGCCAGGGCCGAATTCGCCGCAGGCCATATCGCCCTCGTCCGGTCCGGTGCGCGCGACGCCATCACCTTCCAGGGTCACGACGTTGCGCTGGTTGGCCGGGTGCAGCCACATGCGCACGTTCATCGCGGGCGCGATCAGGACCGGTGTGTCCGTGGCCATCAGGATCGTCGAGGCCAGATCGTCAGCATGGCCGCCCGCCATCTTGGCCATAAGGTCGGCCGTAGCAGGGGCAACCACGACCAGGTCGGCCGACCGCGACAACTCGATATGCCCCATCTCGGCCTCGTCGGTCAGGTCGAAAAGGTCGGTATAGACCTTTTCGGCCGCCAGTGCCGATGCCGAAAGTGGCGTTACGAATTCCTGCGCAGCGCGCGTCAGGACCGGCGTAACCGAACCGCCTGTCTTGCGGATCAACCGGATCAGCTCAAGCGACTTGAAGGCCGCGATCCCGCCGCCCACGATCAAAAGAATGCGTTTTCCGTGAAGCATCTATGCCCCGCCCTTGTCGCCACTCTGTGCGCCCAAGTGTTACGGGGGCAGGCCCGCGGGGGCAAGCGTTCGAGACGCGTTGGTCCACGTACCTAGCGCTTCTGGGACGTTGATCCGGTCCCAAATCAGCACTGGCTGGATGTCGGCTGCGGCAATGGGGCTTTCTCGCAGCTCTTGTTCGACCAGACCCATGCGCGCAAGGTCACCAGCATCGACCCATCCGAGGGCCTGCTTGCAACGGCGCGCAAGCGCCTGTCCACGCAAGAGGCGGAGTTTCTGCAGGGGGATGCTCAGGACCTGCCCTTTGCGGACAACGCGTTCGAGTCCGCAGCCATGGCACTGGTCATCAACTTTCTGCCCGACCCCGAGCGCGCGGTTCGCGAGATGGCGCGGGTGACCCGTCCCGGCGGCACCATCGGCAGCTATATCTGGGATATCGAAGGCGGCGGCTTTACGATGGAGCCCATTCGATCCGCCTTGCGCACCCTGGACATAGACGCCCCGGTGACTGGGCCCGAAAAGGCGCGCCTCGAATACATGGAAAGGCTATGGCGCAAACTGGGACTGGAGGATATCGCGGCGACAACGATCGCATTCGACCTCGTCTTTCCCGATTTCGATGACTTCTGGTCGGCGAACACGGGCATCGCGGACTTGGTCTCGAATGCCGTCCGTAATTTAGGCCAGACAGAAAAGGCGCGGTGAAAGGAAGACTCGCGCGAGACACTGACCGGGACCGAGAACGAAACGATCCGCTATCAGGTCGCCATCAACGCCGTTCGCGGCCATGTCGCCGGCTAACGCTTTGCGCCCATCCGTTCACTCCAAAATCGCGAGAACGTCCTCGGAATGGTGTTCAAGTTGCTGCCGCATCTTTTTGAACGCGGCCGCCTCGATCTGGCGGACACGCTCTTTCGAAAGGCTGAGCTCCTCGCCCAGGGACTCGAGCGTCCTGGGCTGGTCGATCAGCTTGCGTTCGCGCACGATCAACTGCTCACGCGCATTCAGCGAGGCCAATGCCTCTGCCAGCCAGTTGCGCAACTTATCCAGGTCGCGACTCTGGTCAACGATTTCCGAAGACTGCGGCGCATCATCGGCCAGGGTTTCGATCCACTCCCTGCCCTCGTCGTCGCTGGACTGGGTCGCGTTCAGCGAGAAATCCGACCCCGCCAGTCGCCCTTCCATCATCTCGACGTCATGCAAAGGCACGCCGACCTCGCGGGCGATCTGGACCCGCAACTGATGGCTGTCCAGTTCTTCTCCACGACCAAATGTGTCGCGCTCGATCTGGGCTCGGACCCGGCGCATGTTAAAAAACAAAGACTTCTGACTTGAAGTTGAGCCGGTGCGCACCATCGACCAATTCCGCATAACGTAGTCCTGGATCGATGCCTTGATCCACCAAACCGCATAGGTCGAGAACCGCACACCCCTGTCCGGGTCGAACTTTTCAGCGGCTTTCATCAGCCCGACCGAGGCCTCCTGGATGAGGTCGTTCATCGGTGCGCCATACCGGCGAAATTTGGAGGCCATCGAAATCGCCAGCCGCATGTAGGCAGTGATAAGACGGTGGAGCGCACGCTCGTCACGGTGGTCACGCCAGGCAACAGCCAGCGCCCACTCTGTTTCAGCATCGAGAAGTTCTGCCGCCATAGCGGCGCGGGGCAAAGATTTTTCGAAGTTCCCTTCCGACAAGGTCGCAGTCTCCCTGTGTTCTCTTCGCGTGATACGCACGCAGAAAGGTTTTGGATCACTTCGCGCCGACGATCTTGATCTATTTTAGCCTCGATATCGCTCGGTCACGAAATGACAGTTGCGCGAGCACCCCCCCATCATGGCAGCAAATCGTCGTTAACCGCGTCTTAACAGCCTACGTTCAAAAGGAGAAAAACATCAGTGAGATCATGGTCGCGCGCACCTACACCGTTGCCTTTGAGGGGGTCGAAGCCCGGCTTGTGCAAGTACAATGCGCCATTTCGCCAGGAGTGCCGCATTTTTCTCTGGTCGGTCTGCCGGACAAGGCAGTCAGCGAGGCAAAAGAGCGCGTCAGGGCGGCGTTGGACGCCCTGTCCATCGCCCTGCCGTCGCGGCGTATCACGATCAACCTTTCACCTGCCGATCTACCCAAGGAGGGCTCGCACTTTGACCTTCCGATAGCGCTGGCGCTGTTGGCGGCCATTGGCATCCTGCCAAAAGATGGGGTGGAAAACCTCGTTTCCCTGGGCGAACTCTCCCTTGACGGTGCTCTTGTTGCAGTCGTGGGCGCCCTTCCCTCTGCCTTGGCTGCGGCCGAGGCCGGCCGCACCTTGATCTGCCCCAAAGCATCGGGACCGGAAGCCGCCTGGGTCGGTGCCACGCAAGTGATTGCTCCGGCCTCGCTAGGCGAAACAATCCAGCACCTGACTGGCGCACGTGTATTGGACGTCAGTCAACCGGGCGAGGTTTCGGGAGATGTCACATGCGCGGATCTGGCCGAGGTCAAGGGACAGGAACGGGCCAAACGCGCCTTGGAGATTGCCGCCGCCGGGCGCCACCACATGCTGATGACCGGTCCGCCGGGGTCGGGGAAATCCATGCTTGCGGCCCGCCTGCCTGGCATTCTGCCGGATCTCGGTCCCGAAGAGGCGCTTCAAACGTCAATGGTGCATTCGCTGGCCGGGCTGATCGAAGATGGCGGCATTTCGCGCCGCCGCCCTTTCCGGGCCCCACATCATACCGCCTCGATGGCGGCCATCGTCGGCGGCGGCAAAGGCGCGAAACCGGGGGAAATCAGCCTGGCCCACAACGGTGTCTTGTTCATGGACGAGTTTCCCGAATACGCGCGAACGGTTCTGGAAACCCTGCGCCAGCCGATCGAAACCGGAGATGTGACCATTGCCCGCGCCAATGCCCATGTGCGCTACCCTTGCCGGTTCCTGCTGATCGCGGCCGCCAACCCTTGCAAATGCGGCTATCTTTCGGACCCCGAACGGTCCTGCGCCCGGGTTCCGGGCTGTGGCGAGGACTACCTCGGCCGGATCTCCGGCCCTCTGATGGACAGGTTCGACCTGCGCGTTGAGGTGCCGCCGGTTTCCTTTCAGGACCTGGAACTGCCCGCCGACGGCGAACCATCGGGCACAGTCGCGACGCGCGTGGCCCATGCCCGCGAGGTCCAGCGCCACCGGTATCAGTCCGTCGACGGCGTGACGGTCAACGCCGACGCCAGCGGCGCGCTTTTGGACGAGATCGCTGCACCGGACGCACAGGGCCGTGACATGCTGATAAAAGCCGCCGAACGCGTGGGGCTATCGGCACGCGGCTATCACCGTGTGTTGCGGGTCGCCCGGACCATCGCGGACCTGGAAGGCAACGACACCGTCCGCGCGCCCCATATCGCCGAAGCGATCAGTTTTCGGATTCCGGGCGCGGCCGGCTGAGACAGTCCTCGACAAAATCGGCGACCTTTTCCATGGCAACGCGCGCCTCGGGCAACCATCCGTCCAGCATTTGCCAGACGTGGGGCGCGTCGGGCCAGGTGTCGATGCGGCTCTCAACGCCCTGCGCCTGCAACAGCCGCACCATCCGGCGCGCGTCATCGCGCAGGATCTCGGTCTCGCTGGCCTGGATATATACCGGCGGGGCGCCGCTGAACTCGGCGTAAAGCGGTGATATCCGGGGATCGCGCGGGTCGGTTTCTCCCAGGACCATCCCGACCAGCTCGCGAATACGTTCAACCGGCAAGAGGACATCACTGCCTGCGTTCTGGTCCAGCGACGGTCCGGTCAGCGCAAGATCTGTCCAGGGTGAAAAGACGAAAGTACCAGCGATACGCGGGTCCTTATCGGCCAACAGCCGCGCCAGAACGGCCAGGGCAAGGCCGCCGCCGGCGCTGTCTCCACCAAGAATGACCGGCCCGTCACCCGGAATGGCCCTCCAGGCCGCAAGCGCATCGTCGAAAGCCGCGGGGGCCGGGTATTCCGGGGCAAGCCGATAGTCGGGCAGATAGACCTTGCGCCGCACAAGCGCCGCGAAACGCGCCATCATGGGGCGATGTGTCCGCATGCTTCCGGCCACGTAACCGCCGCCGTGCAAATAGAAGATCGTGCCCTCAGACGTTTGGCCAGGCGGCGTCAGCTCCAAGGCCTGGGCACCGCCCAAGGTAACTTCGCGCATCTGGTGGGGAGCGCTGCGCAGAAAGAACCGGCACGACATTTCCAGGTCTCGCCGGGCGGCGGAGGGTTCTTTCGTTCGGCGCAGAATTGGCCGCATCACCGACCGGCAAAGCCCGTTGAATAGTTTGAGCCTGAGGCTCACCCCGCCAGCCGCGCGTCGATGGCGTCCCAGATCGCGCCCGCAACATTGATGCCGTCAAAGCGCTCAAGTTCCTGGATACCGGTCGGTGACGTGACGTTGATCTCGGTCAGATAATCTCCGATCACGTCGATGCCGACGAACACCTGCCCCTTTTCGCGCAACAAGGGACCGATTGCGTCACAGATTTCACGGTCGCGGGCAGTCAGGCCAATCTTTTCTGCCGTCCCGCCAATATGCAGGTTCGAACGCGTCTCGCCTTCGGGCGGCACCCGGTTTATGGCCCCGACCGGCTCACCGTCGACCAGGATAATCCGTTTGTCGCCGTTCGAGACATCGGGAATGAATTTCTGGGCGATCAGGGGTTCGGGCGACATGCCGGTGAAAAGCTCATGCAACGAAACAAGGTTGCGGTCGCCTGGCGTCATGCGAAACACGCCCGCGCCGCCATTGCCATAAAGCGGCTTGAGGATAATGTCGCCGTGGCGCGCGCGAAAATCACGAATGGCATTCAGGTTGCGCGCAATCATGGTCGGGGGCGTCAGCTCAGGGAACTCCAGAACCAAGAGCTTTTCGGGATAGTTCCGCACCCAGAACGGATCGTTCACGACCAGGGTCTTGCCGCCGATCTGCTCCAAAAGATGAGTCGTGGTGATATAGCCCATGTCGAAGGGTGGATCCTGGCGCAGCCAGACCACATCGAACCCGGCCAGGTCGACCACCTGCTCTTCTCCGAGCGTGAAATGGTTGCCCACTTGGCGCCGCACTTTCAATGGCCAGCCGCGTGCCGTCACCCTGCCTTCATCCCAGGCCAAGCCATCGGGGTGATAGTAAAACAGGTCATTTCCCCGCGCTTGCGCCTCTTCGGCAATACGAAATGTCGAATCCGCGTTGATATCGATCGAAACAATGGGGTCCATCTGGATGGCAATTTTCATGGGCGTCTCCCTGGCACACGCTACAGGTTCTGACCCATGGCGGCTGCTACTGCAATGTGTGATTACGAGGGTGCGCCCTCTCAAAAAAGCGAGATATTTTCCAGAACGTCTATTTCGCCGGACCTGTCGACCGTCGCTAGGTCAATCCGCACATCACAAGACAGCCCATGCCCCATTGCACCAAGATACTCTTCCGCCGCGCGGCAGATCCGCAACAGCTGGCGGTGCGACAGATGCGCGGCTGCCTCGCCATGCGTTTGGCTTTTCTTAACCTCGACAAAGACGAACGCGGCACCTTCGCGAAATACCAGGTCAATTTCCCCCGACTTTCCGCGCCAGCGCCGCGCGAGGACGGAACACCCGCGTTGTTCGTATCGTGACGCGACGCCGTCTTCGGCGGCGAGACCGTCGTGATAGTTGGCCAATCCGGTACATTGCCGGGAATCAGGAGCATAATCTAAAGGCATCGTTCGGCATGTTGCCCGACAAAACCTAAGTTTTCCTCAATCCTCCAGCGTAAGGCCAAGCTGGTACAGCTCGCGACGGGACACATCGAACCGATCGGCGACGTCGCGGGCCGCGTCCTTCAGCCGTTGAGTTTTCATCGCCTCGCGCAACGCGGCTTCGACCTGTTCCGCATCCGGTGTCGTGTCGCCTTGGCCAATGCACAGAACGATTTCGCCCCGTGGAGGGGTTTCGATGACGCTTTTGGCCAGTTCGGACAAAGTACCCCTGCGCACCTCTTCGAATTTCTTGGTCAACTCGCGGCACAACGCGGCCGGACGATCGGCTCCCAACACGTCGCGGGCCGCTTCAAGCGTGGCGGCGATGCGTTTCGGGCTTTCGTAGAGGATCAGGGTCCCCTGACAGTCGGCAAGGTCCGCGAGGAAGCGTTTCCGCGCGCCCCCGGCCGAAGGTGGGAAGCCCGCAAAGGTAAACCGGTCCGATGGCAGACCCGAGACGGTCAGTGCCGCGATCACGGCGGCGGGTCCGGGAGCGGAAAACACCGCCAGGCCTTCGGCGATCGCCTCCCGGCCCAGAACAAATCCGGGATCGGCCACCAGGGGCGATCCGGCTTCCGAGGCATAGGCGACCGACTTTCCCTCTTTCAGTGCCCGGATCAGCCGCGGGCGGGCCTCGGCACCGTTGTGATCATGGTACGCAATGATTCGCCGCCCGGCGAGCCGCACGCCGTGGATCTCCATCAGGCGCTTCAGCGTGCGGGTATCCTCGGCAGCCAGAACATCGGCCGAGCCGAGGATATCCAGGGCCCTCAATGTTATATCCCGGGCATTGCCGAGCGGGGTCGCGACGAAGTACAAACCCGCTTCCAGAGTCGTTTGCAACGCACCGCCGCTCATTCCACGACCCGCGATTTACTTGACTGTGGTTTCTGCATAGTGTCGCGCCACCTTGTCCGCCCGAGGAGAGACACCGATGGTCGCCCTTTTATCGCTCCGCCGCAAGGCGCTGACTTCGCTCTTTGCCGCCCTGGCTTTTGTCGGCCTCAGCGCCTGTGACATGTCGTTGCCGGGCGGCGGCCCCATCCTGAACAATACACGCGCTGTACCGGTCGCCCTTCTGGTCCCGAAATCCTCGCCGAACGGCGCGGAACTTGCCCAATCCCTTGAAAATGCTGCCTGGTTGGCGGTGCAGGATCTGGGCGATACGGTCGATATCGAGCTGAAGGTCTATGATACCGGCGGCACTCCCCAGGGCGCCGAGGTGGCCGCACGGGCCGCATTGGCTGATGGTGCCAAAATCTTTGTCGGCCCGTTGTTCGCCGAATCCGCCAACGTGGCAGGCCAGTTGGCGGCCAGCCGCGGCGTGAATGTGCTCAGCTTCTCGAACAATCCAACCATCGCTGGCGGCAATGTCTTTATCCTGGGCAATACCTTCCAGAACACGGCCGACCGTTTGGTACGTTATGCGGCACTGCAGGGCAAAGGCGACATCTATATCGTTCACGCCCAGGATCCGGCAGAGCAACTCGGTGCGGATTCGATCCAGCGCGCCGTTCTGGCCAACGGCGGTCGCATCGCTGGCGTGTCGTCTTTCCCCCTATCGCAGCAGGGCGTTATCGACGCCATCCCCGACATCGCGCGCAACTACCGCGAGTCCGGCGCAACTTCGGTGTTTCTGACCTCTGGCAACTCGGGCGCGCTTCCCTTCGTGTCGGAGCTTTTACCGGAAAACGGCATCGATGCCGAAACTGCCCAGGTCATCGGGCTTCAGCGGCTGGATGTGCCGTCTTCTGCCCTGTCTCTGAAAGGTCTGCAGGGCGCATGGTTCGCCACGCCCTCGCCCGGTCTTGTTCAGCAATTCAACAATCGCTACGCCGCGGCCTATGGCGCACAGCCCAATCCTGTGGCCGGACTGGCCTATGACGGCATTGCTGCCATCGGAGCACTGGTTGCCCAAGGTGACAGTGACGCTCTGACGGCACAATCTCTGACTCAGGGCGCGGGTTTCAGAGGTGTTAATGGACCCTTCCGTTTCCTTCGCAACGGCACGAACGAGCGCGGCCTTGCTGTCGCGCAAATCCAGAACAACCAGGTGATCGTGATTGACCCCGCCCCAAGAAGCTTTGGCGGCGCCGGCTTCTAGGCCGTCGGACGCCCTCCAGAACAGTCTTTTCGTGCGCATCGGTCTCAGCGCGGACGACATCTTTGACGCCGGGACCGTTTTCGCCGCCATTGCGGCGAAAACCGAGAACGCGGACGCACGGGGCATCCGACAGGCTGCGGTCGAGGTGCTGAAGACTGCAATAAAAGACGGGCGCGACCGAATTGCGCAGGCCATAACAGAGCACCCGCGTGAATCCCGTCCGGCGGTGCGCGCTTACTGCGCCCTGACCGATGGCGTGGTTGAGACCGTCTTTCGCGTCGCAACGACCTGGCTGCATCCAAATCCGAATCCCACGGAAGGAGAGCGCCTGGCAATCCTGGCCGTCGGCGGATACGGCCGTGGCGAGATGGCGCCGTTTTCGGACGTCGACCTTTTGATGCTGATGCCCTGGAAGGTGACGCCTTGGGCGGAAAGCCTGATCGAAAGCATGCTCTACATCTTCTGGGACCTGCATCTTAAGGTCGGGCACGCCTCGCGTTCGGCAAAGGACTGTGTCCGGCTTGGGCGCGAAGATTACACCATCCGCACCGCACTTCTCGAGCACCGCTTTCTGGTGGGCGACCGGGATTTGTCGGACGAGCTTGATCGGAAACTGCGCCAGGAATTGTTTCGCAACACGGCGTCCGAGTTCATCGAAGCGAAGCTGGAAGAGCGCGCCGCGCGCCACCGCAAGCAGGGCGGCCAACGTTATATGGTCGAGCCCAACGTCAAAGAAGGCAAAGGCGGCCTGCGCGACCTGCAGACCCTGTTCTGGATCGGCAAGTACCTGCATGGCGTGGATGACGCGGCAGAACTAGTGCGTCCCAAACTCCTGTCACAAGATGAATACGAACGCTTCGTCGCTGCCGAGACCTTTCTCATGGCAGTGCGCAATCACCTGCACCTCTTGGCCAATCGCGCGACCGACCAACTGACTTTCGACCTCCAGGTCGAGATCGCAGAACGCATGGGCTACGAGGACAAGGCGGGGCGCCGCGCGGTCGAATATTTCATGCAGGACTATTTCCGTCATGCCACCGAAGTGGGCGACTTGACGCGTATCTTCCTGACGGCACTGGAAGCGACCCACGTCAAAAGCGCCCCTTCGCTGGCCACACTCTTCCGACGCCGCAAAAAGGTGAAAAACGGCTATGTCGTTCGCCAGAACCGCCTCGATGTGACCGCGCCGTCGAAGTTCCTGAAAGACAAGCTGAATCTTTTGCGCATTTTCGAAGAGGCTTTGCGCACCGGGTACCTGATCCACCCTGACGCGATGCGCCTGGTGCGCGCAAATCTGGATATCGTCGACGACGATATGCGCCACTCGCCCGAGGCAAACCGCATTTTCATGGACCTGCTGCTGAAACACGGCAATCCTGAACGTGCCCTCCGGCGAATGAACGAATTGGGCGTCCTGGCCGCCTTCATCCCCGAATTTGCCCCGGTCGTGGCGATGATGCAGTTCAACATGTACCACCACTACACGGTGGACGAGCATACGATCCAATGCATCTCTACCCTCGCCCAGATCGAACGCGGAGAACTGGTCGAGGAGCTTCCCGTCGCCAGCCGCGTCCTGAAGGAGGGCGTGAATCGCAAGGTGCTGTACGCCGCCCTGTTCCTGCACGACATCGGCAAGGGCCGCGACGAGGACCACGCCATCCTCGGTGCCCAGATCGCGCGCAAGGTTGCGCCCCGGCTAGGGTTGAGCAAGTCCGAGGCCGAAACTGCCGAATGGCTGGTCCGGTATCACCTGCTGATGTCCGACATGGCGCAAAAACGAGACCTGGCCGAACCCCGGACGGTGCGCGATTTCGCGAAGGCGGTGAAATCGAAAAAACGTCTGGACCTGCTGACCGTGCTGACAGTCTGCGATATTCGAGGTGTTGGGCCGGGCGTGTGGAACAACTGGAAGGCCCAACTGCTGCGTGACCTTTACCGCATGACGGAACAGGCTCTGGAGCACGGCCTGGAAGCCGTGAACCGCGAGGCCGCACAGGCCGAGGCGAAAAAGGCACTGCGAAAGGCCCTTTCGGATTGGGATACCAAGGCTCTGCGAAATGAGACGTCTCGCCACTATGACCCCTATTGGCAAGGCCTGCCAATCGAAGCCCAGGTGGTCTTTGCCAATCTTCTTAGGGATATCAAGGACGATGAAATCCGGCTCGACCTGATGCCGGACATTGACCGCGATGCAACACGGATCTGTTTTGCGCTTGCCGACCACCCCGGCATTTTCGCACGCCTCGCCGGTGCCTTGGCGCTCGTCGGTGCAAACGTCGTCGACGCGCGGACCTACACGTCGAAGGACGGCTATGCCACGGCCGTCTTCTGGGTTCAGGACAGAGACGGTCACCCGTATGAAGCCAGTCGCCTGCCGCGGCTGCAACAGACGATCGAGCGCACATTCCTGGGCGAAGTCCTGCCGCGCAAATCCCTGGTCGACCGCGACCGCCTGAAAAAGCGCGAACGCGCGTTCAAGGTACCGACGTCGATCTCCTTCGACAACGAAGGTTCGGAAATCTACACCATCATCGAAGTCGACACCCGTGATCGCGCCGGGCTCTTGTACGACCTTGCCCGCACTCTGGCAGAGGCGAACGTCTATATCGCCTCCGCTGTTATTGCGACCTATGGCGAACAGGTCGTCGACACCTTCTACGTCAAGGATATGTTCGGGCTGAAATACCATTCCCAATCCAAGCAAAAGTTTTTGGAAAACCGGCTGCGTGCCGCGATCATTGCCGGGACGGAACGGGCGAAATCCGAATGACTTGCAGCGATTTTTCACGGGAAAATGTTAATGATCTCGGCCTCGGAAATTCGCGCCCGGTGGCAGTATGAGCGCGATCCGCCTGGCATCGGGTGTTCTAACCGTCGGTGCATGGACGCTGCTGTCACGCATTCTGGGCTTTGTCCGCGATATACTGATTGCGGCCTGGCTCGGCACTGGTCCCGTCGCCGAAGCCTTCCTGATCGCCTTCGCGCTACCCAACATGTTCCGCCGCTTTTTTGCCGAGGGCGCATTCAACATGGCCTTCGTGCCGATGTTCTCGAAGAAACTGGAAGCCGGCGACGGCGCGGAGAGCTTTGCCCGTGATGCGCTCGCGATGCTGGCAGTGGTCCTTGTCGTCTTCACCGCCATCGCCACCGTCTTCATGCCCTGGCTGGTTCTGGCCATGGCCTCCGGTTTCCAAGGTGATGCGCGTTTTGAGATGACCGTCACGCTTGGCAGGGTCGTCTTCGTCTACATCCTGTTCATTTCGCTCGCAGCACTCGTGTCGGGCGTCCTGAACGCGAGCGGTCGATTCCGTGCTGCCGCCGCTGCGCCGGTTCTGCTGAATATCATCCTGATTACATTCCTTCTTCTGGCCGAGGCCGGTGTCGGCGGCTCGATCATCGGCCCGGTCGAGGGCGGCCGCCACGGCACGCTTCTGGCCTTTGGCACAGTCCTGGCCGGGATCGCGCAACTGGCGCTGGTCTGGGCTGCAGCGCGCCGCGCGGGATTTGGACTTCGCCCCACCCGCCCACGCTGGACACCCGAGTTGAAACGCCTCGCCATCATCGCCGGACCCGCAGCGCTTGCCGGGGGCGTGGTGCAGGTTAACCTTCTGATCGGGCGCCAGGTGGCCAGCTTTTTCGACGGTGCCATCGCCTGGCTGTCTTATGCCGACCGACTGTACCAACTGCCGCTTGGGGTCGTGGGCATTGCTATCGGCATTGTCCTTTTGCCCGACCTCTCGCGCCGCCTCCAGGCCGACGATACGGACGGCGGCCAGCACGCTCTGTCGCGCGCCGCCGAAATGTCTCTCGCCCTTGCCGTTCCCGCCGCGGTCGCGCTTTTAGCCATCCCGACGTCATTGATCGGTGTGTTGTTCGAACGCGGCGCGTTCGACGCAAACGACACGCAAGCCACCGCGCTCGCCTGCGCGATCTACGGCCTGGGGCTGCCCGCTTTTGTCCTGCAAAAGGTGTTGCAACCGCTCTATTTCGCCCGCGAAGACACCAGGCGACCCTTCAAGTTCGCCCTTGTTGCGATGCTAATAAACGCAAGCCTTGCCATCGGTTTGGCTCCGTTGGTCGGATACATCGCCGCTGCCATAGGCACAACGTTGGCAGGTTGGGCGATGCTATGGCTTTTGTGGCGTGGCGCCCGCGACATGGGACAGGCCGCCCGGTTCGACGATCGCTCCAAGACACGCTGCGGACGTATCGCGATCGCCGCGGCCATCATGGGGGCGGGCCTGCTGGTCGCGGATCAGATGCTGGCCGGGCTGATTGGCGGAGCTGGCCTGACCCGGGTCGTCGGCCTCGCCCTGTTGTGCGTCTTTGGCGCGTTCGTCTACGGAGCGGCCGGAACCGCCCTCGGGGCCTTCACGGTCGCGGACGTGAAATCAGCTTTCCGCCGTCAGCGCTGACGAACCCGGCTGACGAACCTTCGAAAAGCGCCGGGCGCCAGCGCAGGGGTCAGGACAAAGCCCATGGCAAAACCCGCAACTTCGGCCACCCAATCGTGGTTCGAGCCGAAGATCAGCCCGAACACCAGTTGGATCGCCATCAGCATCGCAATCAGCGAAAACGCCCCCGCCTGGTTCTGCCCCTGCGCGCCAAGCCCGACCCACAGCAAGAACGTGTAGGCTCCGATCAGCCCGTAGACCGATGGAAAGCCGCCGGCCAGAGGATAGTCGCTTCCCACCAACCCGGCAAAGACCAGCGCGCCGAATGCACCGCAGACAAAGAACAAGATCAGCACCGCGAGGTTGCCAAAGGCCTCACCGACCAGCTTGCCCAGGGCCAAAAGGAAAACGACTACAAATATCGCCTGGGTGAAACTGAAATGCACGAAGGGATAGGTCACGAAACGCAGCATCTCGGGCGAGGCCCAATTCCCGGTCTCGAAAAGCCAGCCGATCAGCGGCGGGAAGAACGAGAAATCCTGGATCGCTTGGCCACGCCAGCCGATGGCCTCGGGACCGCCAATGATGCCGCGGGCACCGAGCATGAACACCATCTCGACGGAAAAGATGGCCAAGGCCAGCGCCGCAACGGCGGGCGGAAGGGCATTCATAAGCGGCTGGGAATAGTCTTCGTCTTGCATCGCTGCCTTTCTGGGCCGGCTTTCTTGACGGGCCTCGCCCCTGTGGGTAAGCCGCCCAGACGTGGAAATCCAGAGGATCCAGACAGATGAGCCAGCCGGAGTTCACCCCGCGCGTATTTTCGGGCATCCAGCCGTCGGGCGGATTGACCCTCGGCAACTACCTCGGCGCACTGAAGCGCTTCGTCGAGATGCAGGATGCAGGCACACATGAGTGTGTCTATTGCATGGTCGACATGCACGCGATCACCGTCTGGCAGGACCCCGAGGCGCTGCGCAACCAGACCCGCGAGGCAGCGGCCGCGTTTATGGCTGCCGGTGTCGATCCCACGCGCTCGATCCTGTTCAACCAGTCCCAGGTACCACAGCACGCACAGCTTGCCTGGATATTCAACTGCGTCGCCCGCATGGGCTGGATGGGCCGCATGACCCAGTGGAAGGACAAGGCGGGCAAGAATTCCGAGAATGCCTCGCTGGGATTGTTCGCCTACCCCGCCCTGATGGCCGCGGACATCCTGCTGTATCACGCGACCCACGTTCCGGTTGGCGACGATCAGAAACAGCACCTTGAACTGACCCGCGACATCGCGGCCAAGTTCAACCACGACTACGGCGTCGACTTTTTCCCAATCACTGAGCCAGTGATCGACGGGCCCGCCACGCGCGTGATGTCCCTGCGTGACGGTACGAAGAAGATGTCCAAGTCCGACCCCTCGGACCAGAGCCGGATCAACCTGACAGACGACGCCAACACCATCGCGCAGAAATTCCGCAAGGCCCGAACCGACCCCGAGCCTTTGCCGGAAACCTATGGCGAGTTGAAAGACCGCCCCGAGGCGCGCAACCTGGTCGACATCTATGCGGCGCTGGCAGGTATCTCGACCGACGACGTCATGGCTGAACATGGCGGCACGGGCTGGGGTCAGTTCAAGCCGCGCCTGGCCGAGGTTGCCGTCGAAACCATGGGCCCGATTGGTGCCGAGATGAACCGGCTGATGGCCGATCCCGGTGAGATCGACCGCATTCTGGGCGATGGCGCTGCACGCGCCGAAGAGATCGCTGCTCCGATCCTGGCCAGGACTTATGAAATCGTCGGAATGATTGCCTCGCGCTGATCCACACACATCGCAAGGGCTCTGCCCCTACGGATCTCCGCGGAGTATTTTCGAACAGAACAAGGCCCGGGGATTTACCTTGCGATGATGGACGGCTAGACCGTTGCGGTCAGACGAGGTGAGACCCATGGCCAACGATCTTTTCAACAGCTTCATGACCGGTCCCGATGAAAAGGGCCGCTTCGGTGATTTCGGCGGGCGGTTTGTCAGCGAAACGCTGATGCCGCTCATTCTCGATCTCGAAGCCGAATATGAGAAAGCCAAAACCGACGAGTCCTTCTGGGACGAGATGAACGATCTTTGGACCCATTACGTCGGCCGCCCGTCACCTCTGTATTTCGCCGAACGGCTGACCGAACGCCTTGGCGGTGCAAAGATCTACCTCAAGCGGGACGAGCTGAACCACACCGGCGCGCACAAGATTAACAACGTACTGGGCCAGATCATCCTGGCCCGCCGCATGGGAAAGACCCGGATTATCGCCGAGACCGGCGCGGGCCAGCACGGCGTCGCCACCGCAACCGTCTGCGCAAAGTTCGGTCTGAAGTGCATCGTCTACATGGGTGCGCACGACGTCGAACGTCAAAAACCCAACGTCTTCCGCATGAAGCTCTTGGGCGCAGAGGTCATCCCCGTGACTTCGGGCCGTGGCACACTTAAGGACGCGATGAATGACGCCCTGCGCGACTGGGTCACCAACGTCCGTGACACCTTCTACTGCATCGGCACCGTTGCCGGACCACACCCCTACCCGGCCATGGTCCGCGATTTCCAATCCATCATCGGCAAGGAAGCCAAAGAACAGATGATGGCCGCCGAAGGCCGCCTGCCCGATACGATCATCGCCGCGATCGGTGGCGGATCAAACGCCATGGGCCTGTTCTTCCCTTTCCTCGACGACAAAGACGTACGCATCATCGGCGTGGAAGCCGGTGGCAAGGGCGTGAACGAAAAGATGGAGCACTGTGCCTCGCTGACCGGAGGGCGCCCCGGGGTGTTGCACGGGAACCGGACCTATCTTTTGCAGGACGATGACGGCCAGATCCTGGAAGGCTTCTCGATCTCGGCAGGTCTCGACTATCCCGGCATTGGCCCCGAACATTCCTGGCTGCATGACGTAGGGCGCGCCGAATACGTCGCCATCACCGACAAGGAGGCGCTCGCCGCCTTCCAGCTGTCGTGCGAAACCGAGGGCATCATTCCGGCGCTCGAGCCGTCGCACGCCCTGGCCCATGTCGCCAAGATCGCCCCTGATCTCCCCAAGGACCACATCATCTGCATGAATATGTGCGGACGGGGCGACAAGGACATCTTCACAGTGGCCAAGGCGCTTGGCTGGGACATGGCGGAAGCGGATTGAGCATCAAGGTCTTTATCGACGGCGAGGTTGGGACCACCGGCCTTCAAATTCGTGACCGGCTGATCGGGCGCGAGGATATCGAGCTTGTCTCGCTGGATGAAGCCGTGCGCAAAAACCTGGACGCGCGCCTCGGCGCTTTTGAGGCCGCCGATTTCGCCATTCTCTGCCTGCCGGATGACTCGGTCAGGGAAATCGTCCCGCTCGTGGCGGATATGGACACGCGTTTGATTGACGCCAGCACGGCACACCGAGTCGACCCTGCATGGGTCTATGGCTTTGCCGAGATGGGTACAGGCGCACGCGACCAGATCGCCGCGGCCAAACGCGTATCCAATCCCGGCTGCTATTCTACCGGCGCCATTGCCCTGATCCGACCTCTGGTTGATGCAGGTCTGATCGCATCTGACCAGGCCCTCACGATCAACGCAGTCAGTGGCTATACCGGCGGCGGCAAATCCATGATCGCCGAGTTCGAAGCCGGCGAGGCGGCGCCCTTTTTTGTTTATGGCACCGACCAGACCCACAAACACCTGCCCGAGATACAGAAATACTCGAATCTCGATAGGCGACCGATTTTCGTGCCGTCGGTCGGGAACTATGCGCAGGGTATGATCGTGCAGGTTCCTCTGAACGGTCTCGACCCCGAACAGGCCCGTGCTCTGCATCCGGCATTCGTTGCGCATTACGGTGGTGCGCATTTCGTAAAGGTTGTCGGTGCCGACCACATGGGCAAGCGCATCGACCCGCGGGTCCTAAACGATACCAACAACCTGGAAATCGCCGTCCTCGGCGACGCCGCGCGGGGTGCGATGGTGCTAATGGCGCGCCTCGACAACCTCGGCAAAGGTGCGTCGGGGGCCGCCGTCCAGAACCTGAACATCATGATGGGCATCGACGAGACGACAGGGCTTTAGGTCCTCGGCCGTGACAGTGATGGCGGAGGTCTTTGAATGACGTATCGCCGACTCTTTGTTGACGACGCGGGCAAAAGCCACAGGCGGGACGTTGAGACAGAACTCCGGGCACAGACATATTGTGCTCCCGGCAAAGGCCATCATACCAAGGTGAACCACGCGGACGACTTCGAATCCGTCATCGTCCAATACGGCTGACTCACCAGTCCTTCGTTGCAAAACGCAGCGAATAGCCGTCCGGCAACTTGAACCTGAGCCGCAGGGTGATAATCCCCCGGCCAGACGCCGCAAAGGATTCGCCCAATGACCGACTATCCCTGCTACGCCAAGATTGACGGCCCCATCGTGATGATCGGCTTCGGCTCGATCGGACGAGGAACCCTGCCCCTGATTGAGCGCCACTTCGAGTACGACTCGAAAAAGGTCGTGGTGATCGAGCCGAAACACGACGATCACACCTTCCTCGCACAGCGTGGCGTCACCCATGTGCAAGAGTCGGTCACCCGCGACAACTACCGCGACATCCTCGGGAAATACCTGGAGCCAGGCAAAGGCTTCCTCGTGAACCTGTCCGTCGACACCTCGTCGCTGGACATCATCCGTTTCTGCCGCGAAATCGACGTGCCCTATATCGACACGGTGGTCGAACCCTGGGCGGGTTTTTATTTCGAAACCACAGAGAACGCCGAGCGCACCAACTATGCCCTGCGCCAGAAGATGCGCGACGAAAAGGCAGCGAATCCCGGCGGCACCACGGCGGTGTCCTGCTGCGGCGCGAACCCCGGCATGGTCTCGTGGTTCGTCAAGGACGCGCTGATGATCCTGGCCAAGGATACCGGCCACGACATCGAGATGCCCAATAGCCGCGAAGGCTGGGCAGCGCTGATGCAGTCCCTTGGCGTCAAGGGCATCCACATCGCCGAGCGTGACACCCAGAAATCGGCTCGGCACAAGCAGATCGGAACCTTCGTCAACACCTGGTCGGTCGAAGGCTTCATCTCGGAAGGCTTCCAGCCCGCCGAACTCGGCTGGGGCACCCATGAGAAATGGATGCCTGAAGATGCCCACAGCTATGACACCGGCTGCCAGGCCGCGATCTGGATGGAGCGCCCCGGCGCCATCACCCGCGTCCACACGTGGTGTCCTACGCCGGGGCCTCAGTACGGCTTTCTCGTCACCCACAACGAAGCGATCTCGATCTCGGACTACTACACGGTCGGCGACGTCTCCGCGCCCGACTACCGCCCGACTTGCCACTATGCCTATCACCCGTGCGACGACGCCGTGCTGTCGTTCCACGAGACCTTCGGGTCAGGAAAACTGCAGGAAAAGCAGCATATCCTGGATGAAAACGAGATCACCGAAGGCATCGACGAGTTGGGCGTCCTGCTGTTCGGGCATGAGAAGAACGCGCTCTGGTACGGCTCGCGGCTGTCAATCGAGGAAACCCGCGATCTCGCGCCGTTCCAGAACGCCACCGGTCTCCAGGTCTCGTCCGCCGTTCTGGCTGGCATGGTCTGGGCGCTTGAGAATCCGAACGCGGGCATCGTCGAAACCGACGAGATGGACCACGTCCGCTGTCTTGAGGTGCAAAAGCCCTATCTCGGACCCGTCGAGGCCCATTACACCGATTGGACGCCGCTGACGGAACGCTGGACTCAATTCGCCGAGGACATCGACGAAAGCGACCCCTGGCAGTTCAAAAACATTCTGGCCAGCTAACAATGCACTAGCATCGCACCGGTCGCACAGACCCGTGCGATGCACTTTCGCACTGGTAGCGCAATAAAATTACCCGATAGCGCAATAATGTTGCGCGCATATCACAAACCCGCCGGTGGGAAAACTTCACCGTAGCGCGACTCATCCGACCCGCCCTATTCATCGCCTCCCGTTCAGGATCGAACGGACCCTAGCGGAATGAGGTCGCGCCTCATCCGGTGCGGGGCGGCGCTGTCGTCACCGTATGCCAGGGTCGGGAAGAGGAACGGTGCGGACATGTAGCTCAGGGGATCAGAGCAGCGGTCTCTTAAACCGTGTGTCGGAGGTTCAAATCCTCCCATGTCCTCCATGCGACGTAGCTCAGTGGATAGAGCATTCGACTGATAATCGAATTGTCACGGGTTCGACTCCCGTCGACGCAACCTCGGGTACGGACGGAAGTCCAGGGGTTCGACTCCCCACCACGCCTGCAACGCGTGTTAAATTTCGGGTCCGGGATCGTCCCAGCGGGGCGGTCCTTTCGCCAAAGCCCCCAGGGGTGATGGCGGCGGGCCGCACCGCTCTGGCCTCGGGCCGGAGGCGGATGACGTCAGCGCCGCATCGCGCCTGGGTCCGGGGGGTCTCGATCCCTCGCACACTCCGGCCGGTAACGCCTCTGGCCTCTCGCCCGCCTTCCGCCAGTTGTCACGGCGCGGGGTGGTTCCGGGCCTTTCCCGCCCCTTTTTCGGGGCTTCACACCTGTCGGGCATACCGCCCGCAACCCGCAGCGATTTCGATTTCACAATGATATCGCGTCCGTTTTTGCGTTCGACGCGAAGCCGAGAGGCAGCGGAACGGGGCCGCAAAATCGAAATGGCTGAACGAAAACCAAGAGGAGATCGCATCTTGCGACGATGACGAAAGAACCGAAAGAAGGAGTAACATGATGATGCACATTCTAGATCTGATCCTAGGCCGGCACCGGCTGACCCTCAAGGAAACCCAGCGGGCCGTTGTCCTGCAAAGGGGGAAGCTCTCGGACATCCTGACGGTGGGTGAACACACCTTGCC
Organism: Silicimonas sp.; assembly: GCA_050290245.1. Lineage (GTDB taxonomy): Bacteria > Pseudomonadota > Alphaproteobacteria > Rhodobacterales > Rhodobacteraceae > JBNKHH01. Next base: position 26,225 of record JBNKHH010000029.1, on the reverse strand, counting down.
GCGTCGGAATACCGACGTGCAGATCCATGATCTTGGCACTCCACGGTTCACGTCGGTCTATGCCGAGGCCCTGATCCGGACGCGTCCGGACCTGGTCGAAACCCACCTGATGGCGGTCGAGACCGGCGCGGACGAGGTTTCGGTCGTCAACCTGAACGGCCGGGCGCACGAGGTGATCACCCCTGACACCCGCGCGCTTTACTGGCTTGATGCCGGAGTGTGGTCCGTCGAACGCCTCTCGCTGGCAGAGACTCACGAGGTCGACAAGCGACTGGCCGAGCGTCTGATGCGGTCGGGCCTGACCAAGGCGCTGACTTCGGTCGAAGTCGCCGAAGGCAAGGTCGGGATCCTGTCGGTCGACGGTGTCGTGGAAAAGGTCCTGACGCCTGGCACCTACTGGTACTGGGTCCTTGGCCGAAAGCATGTGGTCAAGCTGGTGGATACCCGCTGGCAAACCCACGAGGTCACCGGCCAAGAGCTTCTGACCTCCGACCGGGTGACCATCCGGGTCAACCTTGCCGCCGATTACCGGGTCGTCGACCCGCTGGTCGCTGTGACCTCGGTCAAGGACTACGCCGAGGCGTTGCACCTGGCGCTGCAACTGGCCTACCGGAAGACGCTTGGGGCGGTAACGCTCGATGCGCTTTTGGCAGACAAGGTTGCGGTTTCGGGTGAGGCCGGGGGCAAGGTCCGCACCGAAATGTTGAAGATCGGCATCGAGGTGGGTGAGATCGCCCTGAAGGACGTGATCCTTCCGGGCGAGATGCGCGAGATCCTGAACCGAGTCGTCCTGGCCGAAAAGGAGGCCGAGGCGAACGTCATCCGGCGCCGCGAAGAAACGAACGCAACGCGGTCGCTTCTGAATACGGCAAAGGTCATGGCGGATAACCCGGTCATGCTGCGACTGAAGGAGCTGGAAGCTCTGGAAAGCATTGCAGGCAAGGTTGAACGCCTGACTGTCCACAACGGGACCGAGGGCCTGATGAGCGATCTCGTCAAGCTGCGGGACTGACGAAACCAACCGGTCCGGGGGAAGCCTCGGGCCGGTTCCAGTTCTGGTTCGGCCTCGGTGCACCATGGCTCTCCAACAGCAGGTATGTCATCAATCGGCGAGGACAGGCCACTCGGAGACCCGCCCATGCTGCACCTGATCTGCGGTAAGATCGCCGCCGGGAAATCAACTCTGACCGCACGGCTCGCAAAGACACCTGGCACAATCGTGGTCTCGGAGGACGAGTGGCTTGGTAAGCTTTTCTCGAATCAGATGGACACCGTCACCGATTATGTCCGCTGCTCGGCCAAGCTGCGCCAAGCCATGGGCCCGCATATTGCAGCGCTGTTGAACGAAGGGCTTTCTGTCGTGCTCGACTTCCCCGCCAATACGGTCGAAACCCGCGCCTGGATGCGGTCGATCCTGGATCAGACCCGGGCCGATCACACGCTGCACGTCCTGGACGTGCCGGACGAGGTGTGCCTTGCCCGACTCCGCACCCGCAACGCTCAGGGCGATCACCCTTTTGCGGCGACGGAAGAACAGTTCCACAGGATTACCCGCCACCATGTCGAACCCACGGCCGAGGAATGCTTCACCATCTTGCGGCACACCTCCACCGATTGACACGAACAAGAGGTCCCTGCCCATGCTGCGTCACATCGTCATGGTCACCTTCAAGCCCGGCACCACCGAGCAGCAGCGTGCCGACTATCAAGCCGCCGTCGAGCAGATGTCACGGACATCACCCGAGGTTCAGGCGATGACTTGCGGAACCAACGTCGGCAGCGGACCAAACCACCACGATTTCGCGGTGGTTATGGACTTTGACAATATGACCGCCTTTCGCACCTACGTCTCCGGCCCGGCACATGCAGCCTATGTCGAAAGTGTGCGCGAGATGATCGACAGCCTTTCGGCTATCCAGCACGAGCTCTGACCGGACTCAGCCTTCGGCAGGCTCAATCATATCGACCCGCGTGGCGTGACGCCCACCTTCGAACTCGGCGCCAAGGAAGGCGTCGACGATGTCCAGCGCCAGTCCCTCGCCGACCACGCGCGCGCCAAGGGACAACATGTTCGCATCGTTGTGCATCCTGATCATCCGCGCCGAAAACGTGTCGCTGCAAACGCCGCACCGAATGCCCGGCACCTTGTTCGCCGCCATCATGATCCCCTGTCCTGTCCCGCAAAGGATGATGCCGAACCGGCAATCGCCCGAGGCGACACGTTCGGCGGCGGCCTTTCCGTGCAATGGATAGTGGGTACTTTCAGGCGTGGTCGGCCCGATGTCCACGACCTCCCAGCCCTGTGACGAGATATGATCCCGAACGGCCTTGCGCAGGTCGATGGCTGCATGGTCAGAGGAAAGGACGACGCGTCTTGAGTCAGTCATAGGTTCGGTTCCGGGCAGAATTTCAGTGGTGCACTTTCGCGCCGACCTTTACCGCCCCGGTTCCAGAATTGCGAGGGCCTTGCCCGCCTTACAACGGGTCCCGCGTCAACTCGTCCCGGATCGCGTCATCCAGGGGAGTTTCATAGGTCATCAGCATGTAGCCCAGGACAGAATAGAACCCCACCGTTGCGATCAGGTCGAACACGGCCTCCTGCCCCAGGGCGTCGGCCAATTCGGCCTCAAGTTCGGTGGAAAGGCGTCGCTCGTCGATCAGCGCATCGACCCCCCGCACGATCAAACCGTCTTCGCCCTCGGGTTGGCCTTTGATCGCCCTGATACGCTCATCCGAAAACCCAAGTGCCCGTGCCCGCGAAACGTGATGGCTCCATTCATAGTCCGACCCGAACCGATGCCCGATACGCAGGATCACTACTTCGGACCGCTCGGAGCCGAGGGCCGTGTCCTTGACGATATGCTGCCGCAGGGGCGCCCAGGCCCGCAGCAAATCCGGGTGATGCGCCATGACGCGATACACGTTCAACGCCCCTGCAAATCCGCCGCGCAGGTCGTGGATCTCCGCAGGCCAACCGCCATCGTCGATGGGGGGCATTTCGACACGCGCGGACCTCCAAACGGCTGTTTCATGCGCCAAAGGACACAAGAACTCTCCCGAATGCAACAGCCAAAAGACAGCGCAACTATCTGAGTTTTCAGACTATCCTGCGGAAAACGTTGCGGTATTTCGCCAACAGGCTTGAGCGAATCGCTTTTCTTCGTACCATTGTGGCAGGCGACCATGGTTCACGGGGGGTGGATATGTGGAGCAATGCCCTGGACGTCATGCTTCGGCGGCTGGTCCGGCATGGCGCCTTGAATGTGACTTTGCCGGACGGAAAACTGCTGACGTTCGGCGACAGAAGCGGCCCGGAAATCAGCGTCACGATTGGTGACGACAAGACCTTGCGCGCCCTGATCCTGAACCCGGAACTTGCGCTTGGCGAGGCCTATACCGACGGCCGGTTGGTCATCGACGGCGATGATCTACGCGGCCTCTTGGCCCTTATCTTGTCCAATATCGACGGACACCAGAGGCTTTGGTGGCAGCGTCTGCACATGGGATTCAGAACCAGGGCGCGGCGGTTTCTGCAAAACAACGCGCCGCTTCTGTCGCGCAAAAACGTCGCCCATCACTATGATCTGTCGGGCGAGATGTACGACCTCTTCCTTGATGAAGATCGGCAGTACTCCTGCGCCTATTTTCAACGCCCTGGCGACACACTCGAACAGGCGCAGGCACAAAAGAAGAAACACATCGCTCGGAAACTGCTGGTCGAACCCGGTATGCGTGTCCTGGACATTGGCTGTGGCTGGGGTGGCATGGCGCTTAAGCTTGCCCGCGACCACGGCGCGCAGGTCCTCGGCATCACCCTGTCCGAAGAACAACTTGCCCGTGCCCGCCAGCGCGCCAGGGACGCCGGTCTGGAAAGCCAGGTCGAATTCCGGCTGGTCGACTACCGCGCCCTGGAAGGCCAATTCGATCGGATCGTTTCCGTTGGCATGTTCGAGCACGTCGGCCTCAGGCATTTCGACACCTACTTCCAGTCCGTGCACGATCTTCTGACGCCCGAAGGCATCGCTCTGATCCATACGATTGGCGTCTCCGAGGCCCCCAGCGGCACGAACCCTTGGATCGGCAAATACATCTTCCCCGGCGGTTATCTGCCCAGCCTTTCGGAAATCACCGCCTCGGTTGAACGGCAAGACCTCTGGATAACGGATGTCGAGGTACTTCGCCTTCATTACGCCAAAACGCTGCGCCATTGGAGCGACCGGTTCGAAGCCCATGCGCATCGGGTTGCTCAGCTTTATGACGAACGCTTTGTCCGGATGTGGCGCTATTACCTGATCGCATCCGAACAGACGTTCCGGCATCGTCGCCAGTCGGTATTCCAGTTCCAGCTATCGCGCCAAATCGACAATGTTCCTCTGACGCGCGACTATATCTATGCGCCGACGGCACAACGGGCTTTACAGGCCGCTGAATAAAAAGACCGGTCCGCGGGGCGGGCCGGTCACTTAGCTTGTCTTGTTCGCCTCAACGTCAGACCGCGGCGACAAATTCCAGCGCTCCGATCATATAGGCCGCCATTGATCCAAACGACGCCGCTGTACGGACGTGGTTCCAGAAGACCCACCCCTTGACGTAGCCCGGCCAGTACCTCTGAGCCTCTTTTCCAGACTGCGGCATGGCCTCAAGTTTCTTGTTCATCGGGACATTGCCTGCAGCCGTCACGACGAAAACACCGAAGAAATAAAGGGCACCCGCAAATGCCAGCCAGAAGGCCGCCGAACCTTCCATGAACAACACTGCGACGATCATCGCGAGCACCGACAATGGAACCAGGCCAAGGAACAAAACCATGAAGATCGACCGATAGACTTTCCGGTTGATCAGCTGCATGGCTTCGGTCCCGGCTGCCGGCGCGGAATCTCTCAGCGATGGCATGATGAAATCGGAAAAGGCGAGGAAGACGCCGGCAACCAACCCGGCCGAAAGCGTCAGGCCGACGAGGGCCCACATCGTCAATTCATTTGTCATCTAAGCAACTCCTCAAGGCGGTTCAGTTGGTAATACCGACAGCACGTCCGCGATAAGACACGTCGCTCAGCTGACGGGTCAGGAAGGCGGCAATGTCGGCGCGGGTGATCTTCAGCTTCAGCTTGCGCTCGCTCGGCTTGACGTCCTCGATGAAGCCGCCCGTCTCCGGGCCATCGTCAAAGGCAGAAGGCCGCACTATGGTCCAGTCGAGGCCGCTGGCGCGCACCAGACTTTCCTGCAACTCGTGGTCCTTGAACACCGGTCGCAAGAGGCCTCCGAACATGATCCGCTTCCAGAAAAAGTTCAGGTTGGACCAGCTTTCGTGTGCGCCGAGCGTGGATTGGCAAATCAGCCGCTTAACCCCGTGGCGCTGCATGCCCTGGATCACGTTCAGTGTCCCTGCCGAACGGATAAGGCTTTTGCGCGACATGCCGGCGCCAAGTGTAATGATGACAGCGTCGTGCCCGGCAATGGCGGATGCAACATCCCACGGGGAAAAGGCATCACCCGCGATCCGTACAAGATTGGGGTTGTCGATTTCCAGGTTTTCGGGACGGCGCGCAAAGGCGGTGACCTGATGGCCGTCGTCCAGGGTGCGGGCAACGGCGAGCCTGCCGATGTTTCCAGTGGCTCCAAATACGATGACTTTCATTCTTTCTCTCCTGTCGTTGCGTAACTTGACACCGTGTCAAGTTGACCGGGCGATCCCTAGCCCTTAACTTTACACCATGTCAAGCACCTCGAATCCCACACGCGAACGCATCCTCACAGCGACCCTTCAACTCCTTGAAAACGGTGGAGGAAATGCAATCCGCATGTCGGACATAGCCAAGGCCGCCAATATCAGCCGCCAAGCGCTGTACCTGCATTTCCCGAATCGGGCCGAGCTTTTGGTGGCCACCACGCGACACGTGGATCAACTGCACGCGATCCAAGACCAACTGACGACGACACGCTCTGCCAAGACCGGGCGCGCCCGACTTGCCGCCTGGATCGCAGTGTGGGGCGGCTATATTCCGACGATCTACGGGGTGGCCAAGGCCCTGCTGGCCATGCGCGACAGCGACGCCGAAGCGGCCGCTGCCTGGGACGACCGCATGGCCGCAATGCGCGAAGGCTGCGCAGCTGCCGTCGCCGATCTCGCACGGGACGGGGACCTCATCGAGACCCTGACCCAGACCGAGGCAACCGACCTGCTCTGGACTTTGGTTTCGGTCCGCAACTGGGAACACCTGGTGCGCGACTGTGGCTGGCCCCAGCAGCGCTATATCGACGTCCTGACCGAAACCGCGGCCAAGGCTCTGACGCGCGCGAGCTGATCCTCAGCGCCGGCCTTCCCAAAGCCAGGCCGCGACCGCCATCAGCGAGGCAAGCAACAGCATCGCCCAGGCCGGCAGCAAAGGCGAAATGCGGATATCCGCAGTAAGGTAAGCCTCGCGCGGGGTGATCCCGATCCAGCCGCGCCCCGTGGCGACTCGCCATTCGCGCACCCGGCGCACATCCGGTACGCCATCGGCGATCCGGTGCACGCCACCGCGCGCGCCCTCGACCGACGGCGAGAGGATCTCAGAGGTGGCTATGGTTTCCTCGAATTCCTTCGGCGCGGCCGGGCCAAGAGCGACGACGCTCTCACGATCGCCTTCCTTCAAACGGTACAGCCCAATCTCGGGTCCGGTCCACTCGGCCCCGAACCGTCCCGGTGAATCCTCCTCCATCGGCACCAGGGTCACCGCCCCATCCGGCCCGGTGATCTCGACCGGCCCGACAGAATCGCCCAGCGTCCTGCGCTGGATCGACATCACCTGGCCCTCGGTGGTCGCGGTCAAAGCCTCTTCCTCGAGGTCCGGTTCCTTCATCATCCAGTGGGCCAGCCGTCGCAACAGCTCAAGTTGCGGCCCGCCCCCCTCGAATCCCCGCGACCACAACCAGGCATGATCCGACGCCAAAAGCGCAACCCGCCCGTCGCCCGGCCGGTCCAGGATCAACAGCGGCGCGCCGCCGATACCCGCCATGACCGTATCACCGCGTTCGGGCACTGTGTCGATCAGGCGCATCCAGCGGCCCCAGGGCTGTTCACCGGTTTCGACCTTGGGCGTCAGCCCCTCGGTCACCGGATGACGCTCGCCCAGATCGGTCACCTGGGGCACGTACAACTCCTCGCGCACCCGTCCCGTCGGTTCCGCCGGCAGTATCTCGGACAGGGGCGATCTATAGATCGACTCGGCAGAGGCGAAGTCCGGCCCCGCCGCAACAAGCAGAGCACCGCCGTCCATGACGTACTGGCGCACGTTATCCAAATAGATCGACGGCAGGATGCCGCGCCGCTTGTATCGGTCGAATATGATCAGGTCGAATTCACTGATTTTTTCCAGGAACAACTCGCGCGTCGGAAAAGCGATCAGCGACAGTTCGTTGACCGGCACCCCGTCCTGCTTTTCCGGCGGGCGAAGGATGGTGAAATGCACCAGATCAACCGAGGCATCTGATTTCAGCAGGTTGCGCCAGGTCCTTTCGCCAGCATGGGGCTCGCCCGAAACCAGAAGCACCCGCAGCCGGTCCCGCACCCCGTTGATCTGTACGATGGCAGCATTGTTGCGGTCGGTCAGTTCACCTTCCTGCTCGGGCAGGGTGAACTGGATCACATTCATGCCGCCATGCTGCAACGTCACCGGCAATTGCAGGTCTTCTCCCGTCGGTACATCAAATGCCTGGGGCTCCGAGCCGTCGACCGCGATTTCGATCCGCGCCCGGCCGGGAAGATCAACGGGAACCGCTCCCTGGTCTTCGATCCGCAAGGTCAGCGTCACCGGTTCGCCAATGATCGCGAAAGCCGGCGCGTTCTGCACCACCAAACGACGATCCCAGTCATCCGCCTCACCACTCAGCAACAGGTGCACCGGCGCAGGAAAATCGGGCATGCGCGCCGCGTCATGGACCTGGCCATCGCTCAACAGAATGGCCCCTGCCAGCCGAGCGCGCGGCTCCTCCGCCATGGCGCCGGTCAGGGCCTCCATGAGCAAGGTCCCGCGATTGCCGTCGGCATCTCCAAGACGAACGACCCGCAACTCGGTGTTGCCCAGCCCCGCAACCTCCGCCTCCAAGGCCTGAAGGGCTGCGGATACCTGGTCCGGCCGCCCGCCGACTCCCTGGCTCGCGCTCTCGTCGACCACCAGCAGCACGATATCGCTCAAGCTCTCTCGCTCTTCGATCTGCAACGACGGGTTCGCCGCAGCCAGCAACAAGACTGCCAGAGCCGCACCGCGCAGCCACCAGCCCGACAAACCGCGCCAAACCGCCAGGCCGACAAAGACCACGGCAAAGCCGACACCCAGCCACAAAACCGGCCAGGGCAGAAGCGGATCGAAGATGATCGAGCTGGCGTCCATCACATCCGCCCCCCGGCCTCTTCTTTTTCAAAATACTCCGAGGAGTGAGAGGGGCGGCGCCCCTCGCGCGCCGCGATGACGAAGTCAGCACAACCCATTCTCATTGGCCCAACCTATCCAGCAAGGCAGGCACATGCACCTGGTCGGATTTGTAGTTTCCTGTCAGCACATGCATCACCAGATTCACACCGAACCGATAGGCGATCTCGCGTTGGCGTTCCCCGGCGAACCCGCGCCCGACCGGGTAAAGAGGCTCCCCACGATCCCCGATGGCCCAGGCCGCCGCCCAGTCGTTGCCGCCGATTACCACCGGCGTCACATTGTCGTTCAAATTTCGAAACGGCATCCCCTCGGCCTGCTGCGCGTCTGCCGGCGCAGCCTCGACCCAGACATCCCGGCTCAGGTAGCGCCCGGGGAAATCCTGCAACAGATAGAATGTCCGCGTCAGGACATGGTCGTCAGGGATCGGCTCCAGCGGCGGCACGTCCAGGGGCAGCGCCAGTTGTTGCAGCCTGCGCCCGTTAGGGCTCCCGGTCGAGAATCCCGATGTGCCTGCGTCCCGCGTATCGAACAGGATCAGTCCTCCGGTCCTGAGATAGCGGTTCAGCTTGGCATAGGCCTCGGCCGAAGGGCGCGGTTGCGCTTCGGTCACCGGCCAGTACAGGAAGGGGAAAAGCGACAGCTCATCGGTTTCCAGATTGACGGCCATCGGCTCAGCCGGCTCGATCGAGGTGCGTCTGAATAGGACCTGCGACAAGCCCCTCAGCCCCGCCGCCGCAGTCTGATCCACTGCGTCGTCGCCGGTCAGGACATGGGCCAGTGTCACCTCCGAAGCCGCTGCAACCAGCCGCTCCACATCCGTTTCTTGGGCGTGGCCATCGACAGGCGATACAGTCAACATGCCAAGGGCAAGTGCCGCCGCCGCGGCGCCGCGCACAAGCCGCCCCGAAAGCCACAGTGTCGCCAGGATATCCACCATCAGCGCGCACAGGGCCAGCGACAGCACAAGGCCCTTCAGTGGCATTTCCCGAACAACGGCAAAGCCTTCGACCGCGACCGAGGTGGGCCATGTCGCTGCTTCCAGATTAGCACCGGTGGGCACGGCGTTCAGCGCAAGGCGGCGTGTTTCGCCCCTATAAAGGCCGGGCGGCAACTCGGGGCCCGCCACCGCGCTGGCCAACAGTTCGCCTTCGATCCCCGCCAGCGTTCCGGCCTCTCGCACCTCACCAAAGCCGTTGATCTCCTGGTCCAGCGTCCAGACCGTCCCAACCAGGTCTTCGGCCGTCGGAGCCGCCCGGCGAGTCGACACGGCGAGCCGCTCAAGCATCCGCACGAAAAGCCCTGACAGGGGCAGCGTCGACCATTCAGCATTTGCCGTAACGTGAAACAGAACCACCTGGCCCTGTTCTATCCGTTTTCGCGTGACCAACGGCGTGCCATCGGCCAGGGTCGCGATCGTGCGTTCGGCCAGTGATGGGTCCGGCTGCGCCATGACCTGGCTCGACACCGTCACCTCATCGGGCACCGCCAGGCCGAAGAACGGGCTTTCCGCCGAAAAGGCGCGCAACGTCTTCGGCTCGCCCCAACTCATCGCACCGCCAATGCTGCGCCCACCGACACGCAACCGCACAGGCATCAGCACATCCTCTTCCATACGGCTCAGGTCCGATGCAGCCAGCCGTGGCCCCGCAAAACGCAAAAGCAAGCCACCCGCGGCGATCCACTCCTCCAGTTTCGCAGTCTCGGCGGCGCCAAAATCGACGACATCGGCCAGGATAATCACATCGGGATTGGCCAGGACGATCTCCGAGACCGTGCCGTTGATCAGGTCGGCACTGGGGCTCAATGCCTGCTCAAGAAAATGCGTCGGAGACAGCAGTTGAAGGCCTTCGCGCGACTCGCTTGGCGAGATGATCGCGATTTCGCGGCGTCTGAGGCTGTCGTCGGCCAGGCTGACTGCGCCGGCCGAGCGGGTCCCGACGATCTCGAAACGGCTGACCCGATTACGCAGCTCGGCCGGCAAGGACAACTCTGCTCTTGCCGAGCCGTCTCCCGGCGCAAAGGTGACATCCAGTGTTGCCAGCTGGCGCGGCGTGCCCGCCGGGTCCACTCCCTGCGCAGCGACGGTGACGACCTCTTCCGACCCGGTCCGCGATCTCAGCGCTGGCACCTCGATGACACCGCCGTCAAACCGCGCGGGCTCGAGCGCGACGACCCCGTGACCGTTTTCAAACACCGATACGGAACCGCGCGCCTGCAAACGGGACAAAAGGTCGGCCCGCCAGGGGTGATCCAACCCGTCAGAAAACCAAAACGTCTGGAACGCTCCGCCAAGGCCGTCGCCCCAGGCCAGCACGCTTTCGGCATCCGGCAGCCACGGTGACGGTTCCAAGCCCGGCAGGCTCGCGCCCCAGGCGTCGGCCGCACGGAACGGCAGCTCGCCACCGCCCTCGGGCAGATCGCTGAGGCTGACGATCGCCGTCTGCCGCCCCGCCTGACCGGCCTCGCCAAGCAGCGCCTCGACACGCTCGATCCGCCGCGACCAGTCCGGCGCCTCTGCCCAGGTGCCATCCATCAGGATCAACAGCGGCCCTGTGCTGTCGGGCTGCGACTTCGGGTTCAGAATTGGCCCCGCGAAACCGACGATAGCCGCGCCGATCGCCAGCATCCTGAGAAGCAACAGCCACCAGGGCGTGCGGTCGGTCTGGGTCTCTTCATCGCTCAGCCCCAACAGCAGCGCGACGCCCGGAAACCTCCGCCGGATCGGCGCGGGCGGCACGGACCGCAACAAAAGCCAGAGGATCGGCAACAGGGTCAGGGCCAGCAAAAGCCAGGGCACCGCGAAACCTATGGGGCCGATCGTCCACATCAGTGGGTCCGCTCCAAAGCGGTGTAGAGCCACAACAGGGCGCCGCCCGCTGGCGTGCCGGTGTGGTGAACGTGATATTGCCAGCCTGTCCGCCGGGTCAGGGTGCGCAGGGCATCTTTCCGCTCGGCAAGTCTTTGCAGATAGCGGTCGCGCAAATCGCCCGCTTTCAACGTCTCATGGCTCAGCGTACCCCCGATCGATTCGAAGATCGTCCGACCGTCAAAGGGAAACGCCTCTTCCTGGGGATCAAGTATGTGCAAGAGAGCCCCGTCGATGCCCCGATCGGCCGCCGATGTCAGCGCCTTTTCCACAGGCTCCATCGGACCAAGGAAATCCGAAACGAACACGGCCCGCGACCGTGATGGCGCACCACGCAGGTCTGGCGCCGCGTAGTCGGTCTCGTCCTCTTCCAGCGCCATGGCCGCGGTCAGACGCATCAATTGCAACTGCCCCGCGCGTGGCGGCAACCCGAGATTGGTTAACCCGACCCGCTCTCCTGCGCCGATCAACAGGACCGACAGGGCTAACGCCAGGCGACGCGCCTCATCCGCCTTGGTGGGCAGGTTTTTGGTCGAGGCAAACTCCATCGACCGCCCCATATCAAGCCAGATCGAAACAGATTGCGCCGCCTGCCATTCCTTTTCGCGCACGAACAACGTGTCTTCCGACCGAGCCGAACGGCGCCAGTCGATCATCCGCGCCTCGTCGCCCGCATGACTCGGGCGATATTGCCAGAACTGGTCGCCCTGCCCCACACGCCGCCGGCCGTGCTCGCCCGGCATGACGCTGGCCGCGAGGTGCTCGGCCGCCGCCAACAGCGGGGGCAGAGGACCGGCAAGGGCCTCGGCGTCCTGGCGAAGGCGAGCGGCTTCTCTCACGCAGCGGCCTCGTCCTGGGTCACGTTGCGGGTGACCTCGGCGATCACATCGCCAAGCACCAGCCCACGCGCGCGGGCTGCAAAGGTCAAAGCCATCCGATGGGTCAGGACCGGCACCGCCAGCGCCGCTACATCCTCAGCCGACGGCGCAAGCCGCCCCCCGAGAAGCGCGCGCGCGCGAACCGTCAGCATCAAGGCCTGGGCCGCCCGCGGCCCCGGACCCCAGCCGACGTTCTCGCGCACGATGTCCAACGCACCCGGATCGTCAGGCCGACAGGCCCGCACCAGGTCCAGGATCAGCTCGAGCACACCATCGCCCACGGGCATCTGCCGCACCAATTTCTGTGCTGCGATCAACTCAGCCGGGGTGAACACCGCGGTCGATTCCGCTTCGGCAACACCGGTTGTCGCGATCAGGATGTCCCGTTCGGTGTCCCGGTCCGGATAAGGTACGTCGATCTGAACGAGAAACCGGTCCAACTGCGCCTCAGGCAAGGGATAGGTCCCCTCCTGCTCGATCGGGTTCTGCGTCGCCAGCACGTGGAAGGGTGCCGGCAGATCATGGGCCGCACCCGCCACCGTCACCGACTTTTCCTGCATCGCCTGCAACAAGGCCGACTGCGTCCGTGGGCTGGCCCGGTTGATCTCGTCCGCCATCAAGAGCTGACAGAATATCGGCCCCTCGATGAACTTGAACGCCCGGCTCCCATCCGGCCCGGTTTCCAGAACCTCCGACCCCAGGATATCCGCCGGCATCAGGTCCGGCGTGAACTGCACGCGCTTTCCGTTCAGCCCCAGAACCGTCGACAGGGTGTCCACCAGTCGCGTCTTGCCCAACCCCGGCAAGCCGACCAGCAACCCATGCCCGCCGCACAGGATCGCCGACAACACCAGGTCGACAACCTGTTCCTGCCCGATGAACCTCTTGGTGATACTCGCCTTGGCCTCGGCCAGTTTCAACCCCAGGGCCTCGATCTCGGCCACAAGATCGGCTGTGTCGGACATGGCAATCGCTCCCGTTCTGACTATGATCCCAGTAGAACGAACTATTCCGCCGGGCACAAATGACAAACGCCGATCAAGGTCAAAACAGCGTGAAACCGAGCGCCGAGGGCATCGCGGCAAGCGCTCGTGCCGCGACTTCGCGCGGATTGCCGCCGGTCCACCTCTGGAATCCACCCGATTGCGGCGATCTCGACATGCGGATCGCCCGCGACGGCACCTGGTTTTACCTAGGCACCCCCATCGGGCGACCCGAACTCGTTCGTCTTTTCTCTACGATTCTCCGAAAGGACGGCGACCGCTACGTGCTCGTCACACCTGTCGAAAAGGTCGGCATCACCGTCGACGACGCCCCCTTCGTCGCCGTCGATTTCACCGCCGCAGGTCACGGCCGCAACCAGGTCCTGACGTTCGAGACCAACCTCGGCGACACGGCCACCGCTGGCCCCGCTCACCCGATCCGCGTCGTGCGCGACCCAGACACCGGAGAACCGTCGCCCTACGTGCTGATCCGGGACCGGCTCGAAGCCCTTATCGACCGCAAGAGCTTCTACCGCCTTGTCGAGATCGGTGCCCACGCCGACCATGACGGGCAAAGCTGGTTCGGCCTTTGGTCTTCAGGCCAATTCTTCCCCGTTATCCCTTCGGACCAACTGCCATGAGGATTGGTGCCAACCTCACTTGGCTTTTCACCGATGTCCCCCTTCTCGACCGCCCCGCCGCCGCAGCCCGGGCCGGCTTCGACCTGGTCGAAGTGCTCTTTCCCTACGACGTGAACGCGGCCGATCTCCGACGCGTCATTCATGCGGCGGGCCTGACGTTGGAGCTGATCAACACCCCGAACTGCGACACCAGGGGCCGCGCGGCCCTGCCGAAGGATCGCGCCGCTTTTCGCGCCGATTTCACAAGTGCGACCACCTATGCTCGCTCCGCAGGCGCACCGAAACTCCACATCATGTCCGGCATGACGGACGCGCCAGAGGCCCGCGCCACGCTGATCGACAACCTCACATGGGCCGCCGCCGAGGCCCCGGACCTGATCCTGACCATCGAGCCCCTGAATCCGAAAGATGTGCCCGGCTATTTCCTGAACGACTTCTACCAGGCCGCCGAGATAGTAGCTGAAGTCGCTGCCCCCAACCTGAAACTCCAATTCGACACTTATCACGCCCATATGATCCACGGCGATGCAGTCGAGATCTGGCGTGCCGTCGGCGATCTCAGCGGACACGTCCAGATCGCCACCGCACCCAGTCGAACTGCCCCCGACACCACCACCCTTGCCACCGTCAGGACAATACTGGACTGGGGATACCACGGCGCCATCTGCGCAGAATATGATCCCTCGGGACCAACAGAGGACAGCCTCGACTGGCTCGCGACGCTCCGCGCCCGAATCTGACACGCCACTATCCTGCCCGAAGTAGGCAGGATGCCGACATGGCCAGCCAAAACCGCGCCTACCGCAATGGACGTCGAAACATCCTGACAGAATGCTGTCAGGAGGGGTGTGCAACAAACGGTCATTCGCTTTGAAAAGGATGACATTCATGACCGACGCACCCGCCAACACTCTCGTCTGGGGTGAAATCCCCGTGCGCGACCTCGACCGCGCCATGACCTTCTACTCGGCCGTCTTCGCATTCGATCTCACACGCGACGACAGCGGCCCGAACCCGATGGCGATGTTCCCCAACCAGCCGGGCTCTGCCGCTGGCCACCTCTATCCCGGCGAGCCCGCCGCCCCGGGCACCGGCCCGACACTTCACCTTCTCGTGCCCGATACGCTGGAAGAGGCCGCTGAGCGTTGCTGGAAGGCCGGCGGTACGGTTAAATCCGACCCGATCCCCTTGCCGGTCGGACGTTTCCAATACGCGCTCGATCCGGACGGTAATTCCATCGGGCTGTTCGAAGCCCAGAAAGGCTGACACTTTGCGCCGCGCCGACCGCCTCTTCCAGATCGTACAATATCTGCGCGGCGGTCGGCTGACCACGGCTCGGCAACTGGCTGAGCGGCTCGAGGTTTCGGAGCGCACTATCTACCGCGACATTGCTGACCTGATCGGCACCGGCGTCCCCATCGAGGGCGAGGCCGGTGTCGGCTACCTGATGCGCGCGGGCTTCGACCTGCCCCCCCTTATGTTTACCCGCGACGAGATTGTCGCCCTTGTCGCCGGCGCGCGCCTGATCCGCGCCTGGGGCGGCGCCGCCATGGGTCAGGCAGCCGAAGAGGCGCTCGTCAAGATCCGTGCCGTCCTGCCCGACGACGCCCGAATCCGCGCCGATGAAGTCGGCATTCACGCCTTCGACATGCCGACCCTCGACGACGCGACCCGTGCCCGCTTCGACCAGCTCCAGCAAGCAGCCGAATCCCGGACCCGGATCGACATCCGCTATGCGACCGAGGCAGGCGAGATGACAGAGCGAGTCATCCGCCCCCTCGGCCTTTTGTTCTGGGGCAAGGTCTGGACGCTGGCCGCATGGTGCGAGCTCAGACAGAACTACCGCATGTTCCGCATCGACCGGATTCAAGACGCCGAAGACATCGGCCCTTTTGCACCGGGCGCGACCTACACGCTCAAGGCCTTCTTCGCCAACGTGCGCCGTGAAGGTCACGGACCGCGCTGACTGAAATTCTTCTGTTCAGAAATACTTTCTCAGGAGGCATTGGAACATGATCAGTTCTCTGGACCGGTTCGCGTTTCGTAGAACGGTGCCCCTCAGGTGTCGACCCGTCCCCGCCGGTCGCCGCGCAGGTTGGCGTAGAGAACATGGTTCCGCCAGCGGCCGTTGATCTGCAAGTAACTCTGCGCCACGCCTTCATACTTGTAGCCGCATTTCTCCAGCAGACCACGCGAGGCCGCGTTCTCGGGCAAACAGGCGCTCTCCAGGCGACTTAGGTCCATGACCTCAAACGCATAGTGCACCACTGCTGTCAGCGCCTCGCGCATATACCCCTGCCGCGCATATCTCTCGCCGATCCAATACCCGATGGTGCCCGCCTGCGCCGGCCCGCGACGGATGTTGTCCAGGGTGATCGCGCCGAGAATTCCCTCGTCGCTGCGCCGGATAAGGAAAAGGGGCAGGGCCGTGCCCTGCGCGATCGACCGGTTCGCCCAATAAACCCGATTCACAAATCCCTTGCGCGTCAAGTGATCTCCGGCCCAGGACGGCTCCCAGGGTTGCAGAAAATCTGCCCCTTCCTGGCGCAGTGCACTCCATCCGCGAAAATCGCCATGCACCGGCGGACGCAGGATCATCCGCTCGGTGTCGATCCGAACCTTGCCCCGCAGGCGCAACATCAGGCCGCCAATCGCTCCGTCATCTCGCTAACAGTAGGCGATCCCGAAACAGGACCGTACAGCGCCAGAGCCGCAGTGCCGCTTGTGGCCATGTTGCGGGCGATATCACGCGTGCATTCTGCAGTAACCGCATCGATCTTTCCGACGATCTCATCGATCGACGGAACCCGGTTCCATATCGACAGCTGCCGCGCCAACCGCTCGGCCCGGCTCGACGCGCTTTCCAGCCCCATCAAGAGACCGGCCTTCAGCTGCGCCCGCGCCCGCGCCATTTCATGCTCCGAGATATCGTCAGCCGCGCGGCGCAACTCGTCGATGGTCAGCCCCACCAACTCGCCCAGTTCTTCGCCGCTGGTCCCGGCATAGATCGTCATAAGGCCGCTGTCCGAATAGGCACCGGTCTGTGCAAATATCGTGTAGCAGAGACCCCGCTTCTCGCGTGCCTCCTGAAACAGGCGCGAGGACATGCCGCCACCCATGACTGACGAAAAGATCTGAGCCGCGTAGACCTGATCGTCCCGATAGCCCGGCCCGGCAAAGGCCATGGCCACATGGGCCTGCTCAAGGCCCTTCTCCACCCGGCACTCACCCCCACCAAACCGCCCCGGCTCGATAGTCAGGGCCGGATGAGCGACAAGATGACCAAACCGTTCTTCGGCCATGCGCACGATGGCGTCATGATCCACGGCCCCAGCAGCTGCGACGATCAGGTTGCCCGGCGCATAGCGCTCGGCGACAAAGCCGGACAAATCGGAGGCATCGAACTTTTCTACCCGTGCCGACGGCCCCAGGATCGGACGTCCAAGCGGCTGGTCCGGGAAAGCCGTCTCCTGCAGCCAGTCGAAAATCACGTCGTCAGGCGTGTCGTGCGACTGACCGATTTCCTGCAAGATAACGTGCCGTTCGACCTCGATCTCGTGCGGATCGAAGACCGGGTTCAGGACGATGTCCGACAGAACGTCGAGCGCCAGCCCCGTGTCCTCACCCAGAACCCGCGCATAATAGGCCGTCATCTCGCGCGAGGTATAAGCGTTGATGAACCCGCCCACGTCCTCGATAGCCTCGGCAATTTGCAAGGCGCTGCGCGTCTTTGTGCCCTTGAACGCCATGTGCTCCAGGAAATGCGCGATGCCATTTTGCTCGACACGCTCGTGCCGACCTCCAGCCGCGACCCAGACGCCTATCGAGGCCGATTGCAGCCCCGGCATGTGCTCGGTCACGACGCGTACGCCGTTCTTCAGGCGATGCAATTCCACCGTCACTTGGCACGAACCTCCCGGATCTCCCCCTGGATGGCGGCAAGGTCGTTGGCGACCCGCGTCACCCGCTCCGGACGGTCATACAGATCGGCCATGTGCTTGGGAAGAGGCGGATGCACCCCTGTTGCGGCCTCGACTGCGTCGGGAAATTTGGCCGGATGCGCTGTGGCCAGTGTGATCATCGGCACGGCCGAGGTCGGCTGCTCTTCCGCCACCTTGATCCCGACCGCCGTATGCGGGCAAACGATCTCTCCGGTCGCTTTTTGCACCTTGGTGATCGTGGCGGCAGTTTCCTCCTCCGAGCAGCGGCCTGAGTCGAAGTGTTCGCGCAAAGTCTCGATCGCCCCCTGGCTCACCTTGAAACCTCCCTGCCCGCTCAAGTCGCCCATCAACTGCCGGATGGCGCCCGCGTCACGACCATAGGCGTCAAACAAGGCACGCTCAAAATTGGACGACACCTCGATGTCCATCGACGGGCTGATCGTCGGCTCGACGCCCTCCTTGGTGTAATCGCCCGACTGGATCGTCCGGTGCAGAATGTCGTTGCGGTTAGTGGCCACGACCAGCCGCTCAATTGGCAGCCCCATGCGCTTGGCGATATAACCCGCAAAGATATCCCCGAAATTCCCGGTGGGCACGGTGAAACTGACAGGGCGACATGGTGCGCCCAGCGACACGGCCGAGCTGAAATAATAGACCACCTGCGCCAGAACACGCGCCCAGTTGATCGAATTGACGGCAGCCAGCCGCACCTCGTCGCGAAATCCGGTATCGGCAAACATCGCCTTCACAGCCGCCTGACAGTTGTCAAAGTCACCGTCGACGGCAAGGGCGTGCACATTGGCCTCGGCTGGCGTCGTCATTTGGCGCCGCTGCACCTCGCTGACACGGCCATGCGGGTACAGAATAAAGACATCGACGTTATCCAGCCCCTTGAACGCCTCGATTGCCGCCGAGCCGGTGTCGCCACTGGTCGCGCCCACGATCGTGATCCTTTCACCACGACGTGCCAGGACTGCCTGGAACAACTGACCAATCAGCTGCATGGCAAAATCCTTGAAAGCCAACGTCGGCCCATGGAACAGCTCAAGCAGGAAATGGTTCGGCCCCAACTGCACCAGGGGCGCGCGTGCATCATGCCTGAAGCCCTCATAGGCCTTTGCGATCAGTGCGCGAAACTCTTCATCCGTGAAGGTCTCGCCGATAAAGGGGCGCATGATCCGAAAGGCGGTCTCCTCGTAAGACAGCCCCGCCAATCCGGCGATCTCCTCCGGCGTCAGGGTCGGAATATCCTCGGGCACGTAAAGGCCGCCATCGGGCGCAAGCCCCGTCAGCATCGTATCTTCAAAGCTAAGTGCCGGAGAGTTACCCCGCGTCGAGATGTACTTCATGAATCCTTTTCCTCAGACCGCCCGTTGTCGGATACGCCACAGAAGGAAAAGAGTCATCCCCAACCAGACCGCCGCAAGGCCAAACCACTGAACCGCATAGCCCAAATGGTTGTTCGGCACCCCCGCCGTCGTAAGCGGCAGAGGCGTTGCCACCGCCTCACCCTCGACGACCTCTCGAACGACGACAAAGATCGGCTCGGTGCCCAGCACCTCGGCAATCCGGTCCATGTCGCGACCGTACCAGATGTTCTTTTGCAGATCCGGCTCTGGCGTCGCGCTCGATACGTCATCCGGCACATGCAGATTACCCTCGACGGTCAGTACCCGCTGACCGCGCGTGTCCCCCTTGGCAGATGACGGAATGAGTCCTTCGTCCAGCATGATGACTGGCCCGCCCTCGACCTGGAAGCCCGAGACCAGACGATAGCCAGCCCCCTGCCCGGTCGAATGCAGCGCATGCGCTTCGCCGCCCGTCGTCGTGCCGGTCAATCGCACCGGCGCGAACCTGAGATAGGGATCGACGACCTCGTCCAGCGGCCTCGGCGCACCATTCAGCAAGCCCTCCATCTCGGCAAGCACACCCTCCTTCCAGGCCAGCCGCTGCATCTGCCAGACGCCCAGCGAGACCAGAACGGCAAACCCCCCGATGCCAATGACCACGGGAAATAGAAAACGTTTCATTCCCGCTCCCCCGCACGATTTTCAGTCCGGATGGCGCGTGCAATCCCAACCCGCCCCAGGATTTTGCCCGCCTTGATGAAAAAATCTCTGGCCTCGGTGTCGGGTGGGTATTGGGCAGAAATCTGAATGGCCACAGGCATCCCCTTCTCGGCTTGCTCAGCCTCCAGATATTGCCCCGTTTCGACAAAGGCCAGAAAACTGTTCAGCTTTTCGTCCGGCAAAAGGAGATGCTCTCCATCGCACCATGACAAATGATCGGTGATGACCGGCACCAGAGTGCCGTCATTTCGACGGGCCGCGTTGTCGATCTCGTCCAGTTCCTCAACAAACATGCCCATTCGGAATCCACAAAGCCGATCAACGCGTTAATCGCCCGACGTACCGGCATCCGATCTTTATCTTGCCGCAAATACGCAAAAGGGCCGCTGCATCAGCAGCGGCCCCACCGCGACGCGCGAAACGCGCGGCGCAAAACCTGTCGGGCGTTAGCCGCCCCAGATGTAAACAGCGGCGAACAGGAACAGCCAGACAACGTCCACAAAGTGCCAGTACCAGGCGGCGGCCTCGAACCCGATGTGATGCTCTGGCGTAAAGTGACCGGCGCGAAGGCGCAGGTAGCAGACGAACAGGAAGATCGTGCCGACGATGACGTGGAACCCGTGGAACCCGGTCGCCATGAAGAAGGTCGCGCCATAGATGTTGCCCGAGAAGCCAAAGGCGGCGTGACTGTACTCATAGGCTTGGAAAACCGTGAACAAGAGGCCCAGCAGGATTGCGATGATCAGGCCCGTCGCCATGTCTTTCCGGTTGTTTTCGTGGGCGATCGCGTGGTGCGCCCAGGTCGCGGCGGCACCGGAGCACAAAAGGATCAACGTGTTAATCAACGGAAGGTGCCAGGGGTCAAACGTTTCGATCCCGGCGGGCGGCCAAACACCGTCGACCATCGGGCTGTCAGGGCCCATCGGGTACATCGCGTTCTTGAAAAACGCCCAGAACCAGGCGCTGAAGAACATGACCTCTGACATGATGAACATGATGAAACCATAGCGCAGGCCGATCGACACGACCGGGGTGTGATCGCCGGTGTTGCCTTCGTGGACGACGTCGGACCACCAAGCATACATCACGTACAGCACGCCGATGAAACCAAGGATAAATACATAAGGCTGCTTGATGCTGTCCGGAGTGTTCTGACCAAAGGCCAGAACGAAGCCAAGCAGCATGGTAATGCCCGACAACGCTCCGGCGAAAGGCCAGATCGACGGCGGAAGAATGTGATAGTCGTGGTTCTTTTCGTGCGCCATATCGGTCGTTCCCTCGGGCGTTAGTTAAGGTCGTTGGTCGTCTCACCCGCTTTCAAAGCCGCCTGCTCGCGGGCATAGTCCTCGGGCAGTTCGGTTTCATGAAAGGTGTAAGACAACGTGATGGTTTTGACAAACTTCGCGTCCGGATCATTTACGATTTCCGGCTCGACGAAAAAACTGACGGGCATGTGGACGCGCTGCCCCGGCTCCAGCACCTGCTCTTCAAAGCAAAAACACTGGATCTTCGAGAAGTAGGCACCGGCCGAATAGGGAGCAACGTTGAAGCTCGCGGTTCCCGCAACAACGCGGTCGGTGGGGTTATAGGCTTCAAAGAACGCCAGCCCCTCTTCCCCGATGTGCAGTTTGACCTGCCGCTGATCCGGCTTGAACTCCCAGGGCATGTCGCGATCTAGCGAGGCATCGAACCGCACCGTGATCATCTGCTCCAGCATCTCTTCGGGCGCGGCTTCGGCCACGTCGGTCGTTCCGCCCCATCCGGTTACTCGACAAAACATGTCGTACAGCGGCACCGAAGCCCAGGCGAGCGAGCCCATGACAAGGATGATCCCGGACAGGCGCAGAACGGTCCTTCGGTTCTTGTCCGCACTCATTGTCCGACCGACTCCATTTCGGGACGCGACACGTGGTCAAAGGCCTGCATCGGGTCGCCCCGCGTCACCTTCACAACGGTCAGGCCAAAGACGATCCCGACAAAGATCAAAAGGGTCACGCCCACGCCCAGGTTCCGCGAGAACCGGCGCTGGTGAAGCTCATGGGTGGCCTTTATCGCCATCACACCATCCCCCGGATCGCGGCGTCCGCCAAAAGCGCGCCAAAATGCAGGAACAGATAGGCCAGCGAGAATTTGAAGAATTTCTTCTCGGCGCCATAGCCGTCGGCCTCGGCCATTTCTTCGTTGCGCTTCCAGATGCCAAAGGCACCCTTAAGGAACCACAGGTTCAACACAACAGCGGTGACCAGTGTCACCGGGCCACCGACCGAGGTCAGTGCCAGACCCAAAGCGACCGGCGCGAGCAGAACCGTATAAGCCAAGATGTGACGGCGTGTAGACCTGCGCCCGTGTGTCACGGTCAGCATCGGCACACCTGCATCGTCATAGTCGGACCGCATGAACAGGGCCAGGGCCCAGAAATGCGGCGGGGTCCACATGAAGATGATCGCGAACATCAGAACCGATTCAATCGAAACGCTTCCTGTCGCTGCGGCCCAGCCAATCATCGGAGGGAAGGCACCCGCCGCTCCGCCGATCACGATGTTCTGCGGCGTCCAGCGCTTTAGCCACATGGTGTAGACAACTGCATAGAAGAAGATCGTGAATGCCAGCAGAGCGCCAGCGACGATGTTGGTCGCGAGCGACAGCATGACCACCGACAGGCCCGACAGGCCGATACCGATGGCCAGCGCCTCGCCCGGCTCGATCTTGCCCGCCGGAATCGGGCGCTTGGACGTGCGGCGCATGACACTGTCGATATCCGCGTCATACCACATGTTCAGCGCACCCGACGCGCCGCCGCCCAGCGCGATGAACAGGATCGCGCAAAAGGTCTCGACGGGATGCAGGGAAATTGGTGCAACCACCAACCCCACCAACGCGGTGAAAACCACGAGCGACATCACCCGTGGTTTCAAAAGCGCGACATAGTCACCGAAACTCGGCTCGTAGTCGCGCGTCGCGTTGATGGAAAGGTCTGCCATCTTTGTTTAGTTCGACGCCAGTTGGCGTGCGCCCGGCTCGACATAGTCGCCGGCCTCTTTGACGGCGGCCACCCAGGCATCATAGTCGGCCTGGCTCACAGCCTTCACGGTGATCGGCATATAAGCATGGCTCAGGCCGCACAGTTCCGAGCACTGCCCGAAATAGATGCCCTCTTTGCCTTCGTCGACCTTGAACCACAGCTGGGCCAAACGTCCAGGAACAGCGTCCTGCTTCACGCCAAAGGCCGGCATGGCCCACGAGTGAATCACGTCCGCACCAGTGACCTGAACCACAACCGTTTTCCCGGTCGGAATAACGACAGAGGTGTCTGTGGCCAGAAGGAACTGCTGGTCTGTATAGCCCTTGTCGGCGAGCTGCTGCGAGGTTTCCTCGGTCAGCATGTTCCCGGAATCTACACCGATCATGTAGGAGCCGTACTCTTCGATACCCTCATCTGGATAGGAATAGCCCCAGTACCACTGATACCCGGTCGCCTTTACGAGAACTTCGGCCTCGGGGATTTCCTGCTGCTTGAACAATACAGGCAGCGAGAAAGAACCGATGAACACCAGGATCACGATCGGAAGAACGGTCCAGGCCACTTCGACGGGCGTGTTGTGCGTGAATTTGGCCGGAGTCGGGTTGGTCTTCTGATTGAACCTGACGATGCAGACCAGAAGAAGGGCCAGCACGAAGACCGAAATCGACGTGATGATCACCAGGATCAGGCTGTCCAGAAAATGGATGTCATCGGCAAGCTCGGTTGCAGCCGTCTGGAAGCCCATGCCGCCTTGGGTGGGCTGACCGATGATCGGAAGGTCCTGGGCGAAGGCAGCCGCACCCGTCAGCGACGCGGCGAGGCTAGTGAGAAGGGTCTTGAGACGCATGTGTCTTTCAATCCTGTTCGCAATTGCGTTTCGGCCAGCAAAAGACATGCGTCGCCAGCCCTGTTGTTCTCTGCGCGCTAAAAACCATATTAGGGGGTAATGAACAAGCCGTGAGATTGCGGCATTCAGACGCTTTATCGACAAGCCAAGGACTTCCCGCATGGCCGAGACCGCCCCTTTCCGCCCCTTTGACACGCTCATCGACGAATCCCGCGCGCTCGGACTGCTGCGCGAGGCCGTCGCGGGGGCCGACGATGGCGAACTTTTTCTCGAACGCCGCCGCTCCGAAGTCATCTCCTACGACGACGGACGCGTGCGAAACGCCAGCTATAATGCCTCTGAAGGCTTTGGCCTGCGGGCCGTGCGCGGTGAAACCGCCGGCTATGCCCACTCGACCGAAATCTCCGAAACTGCTCTGAAGCGGGCCGTCGAAACCGCCCGCCTCGCCGTCGGCGACGGTGGTGGCGCGCTGGCCGATGCCCCCCGCGCCACCAACCTCAAGCTTTACGGCGACGCCGATCCCATGGCCGACGCCAGCTTTCCGGTCAAAATCGAAACACTGCGCGAAATCGATTCCTTCGCCCGCGAGCTTGATTCGCGCGTCGTGCAGGTCTCGGCTACCCTCGCGGCCTCTCTTCAAGAGGTGGTGATTCTGCGCCCCGAGGGCTTTGCCGTCACCGACACCCGCCCGATGACCCGCCTAAACGTGAGCGTTATCGTCGAGGAAAACGGCCGCCGCGAATCCGGCATGGCGGGCGGTGGCGGCCGGCACGCCCTCACCGGCCTGATCGAACCCGCCCACTGGCAGGGCTTGGCCCGCGAGGCCCTGCGCATCGCCCTCGTCAACCTCGCCGCCGAACCGGCCCCGGCGGGCGTCATGGACGTGGCGCTTGGCAACGGCTGGCCCGGTATCCTTTTGCACGAGGCCATCGGCCACGGACTGGAAGGCGACTTCAACCGTAAGAAATCCTCGGCCTTCGCCGGTCTCATGGGCCAGCAGATCGCCGCGAAAGGCGTGACGGTGCTCGACGACGGCACCATCCCCGACCGCCGCGGCTCGATCACCGTCGACGACGAAGGCACACCCTCGGGCAAAAACACCCTGATCGAGGACGGCGTTCTCACCGGTTACATGCAGGACCGCCAGAACGCCCGTCTCATGGGCGTCGCCCCCACCGGCAACGGTCGCCGCGAAAGCTATGCCCACGCCCCCATGCCCCGCATGACCAACACCTACATGCTGGCCGGAGACGCCGACCCGAAAGACATCGTCGCCGACCTCAAAGACGGCATCTATGCCGTCGGCTTCGGCGGCGGCCAAGTCGACATTACCAACGGCAAGTTCGTGTTCTCCTGCACCGAAGCCTACCGCGTCCAGAACGGCAAGATCGGCGCTCCCGTCAAGGGCGCCACCCTGATCGGCGATGGCGCAACGGCCCTGAAACAAATCCGCGCCGTCGGCAACGACCTCGCCCTCGACCCCGGCATCGGCAACTGTGGCAAGGCCGGCCAGTGGGTGCCGGTCGGCGTCGGCCAGCCAACGCTTTTGATCGGCGGGCTGACTGTGGGCGGCTCGGCGGCATAGGCTGGCCCGACACTGGCTGGACGACCAAGACATTTCCGTCGTCGCCCCCTAGGGCAGCACCTGCGAATACGATAGAAGGTGCCCAAAGACCCTCAACACCTTCGGAGATGGCATGGCCCACCCCTTCTGGCTTATCCTGGTCGTCTGGGGCGACCGCTATGGCGACGCTTACATCAATGAGATGGCATCGCGGGTTTTCGACCGATCACCCGACTGCGATCGAATCGTGCTTCTCACCGACAGGTTCCGACGGGGCGTAAAGCCCTCGGTTGTGCAGAACATGATCCCCGAGGAATTTTCCCACCCAGACCTTTTCAAGGGCGGTTACCCGGCAAAGCTGTCCCTCTTTACCTGCCCGGGGGCGCCGGATGACATGCGCTGTCTCTATCTCGACATCGACACGGTGGTCATGGGCGACGTGGGCCGCATCGCCGCGGACCTGCGATCGCCCGGCGAGATGCTGATGTTGAAGGCCGGAACCATGGGCTTCAATGCACTCGCCCGGCTGCGCCACAGGCTGACGGGAGGACGGCGTTTTTCAACCGGCAACTCCTCGGTTCTGGCTTTCACCGCGGCGCGCGGACGCGCTCTGGCCGCGCATTATCTCGAACTGCGCCGCGATCCCACCACGCACGGCCAGCGGCGCATGCGGATCGACGATGTCTTCATTTCCTGGTTCGCGGCCCAGACCCTGCGCGCTGTCAGTCCCGGCCACGCCGTCATGTTCCGCCGCGAGTTCATGTCCCGCGTCCCCGGCCTCGCGCGCCTGAAGGGTCGCTTGCCCTGGGTTAGAAAACGGCGGGCAGATCTGGTCGCCGTGACCCTGAACGGCCTGGAATTCAAACCCGACGCGCTTCTCGCCCTGCCCGATGGCGCGACGCTTCGCGAAGACAAGGGACGCACGGGCAGATGGTCCCGCCACGATATGGGCCCGGCCATCGATGCGATCTCTGAGTATTGTCTGCGCATTTTGCAGCAG
>JBNKHH010000028.1:0-12808 GCA_050290245.1 Silicimonas sp. | reverse complement strand
CACGCCGCGGTTTTGCGTCTTCGGCGTAAGCTCTACTTCGCGCGTCCTGCGTCGCTCTCCAAGGCCAAAAGGGGGACTGCTCTTCTGGGCGAGGCTGCCTTTCGCTGCACCAGCGAAGTCTGCGAGGACTCGGAATCGCCTCCGAGCGTCCGCTATGCGGACAAACTGTGAATTCGCTGCGGTTGCGCCAAGGTCTGCTCCCGGTCGGTCGGACAGAAACCCATGTGGTTTTGACCAAGCTCTTGGCTGTTTCCAAGGTTGCTCCGCCCAGACTTTGTAGTCGAACAATGCGCCGTCTTCTTGGGCATATTGAACCTGTCTGCAAACGTAAGTCGCAGAACGAACAGGGTCGAAATGATGCATCCAGTGCGCGCCATCGCCTCTAAGCGGCTGCGGCCAGACGCCGTAGCCGAAATTTGGCGGCTTGGTTCCGCCTTTGGCCCGCGCAACTTCCTTGCGCGAGACGCCAAAGCCGCGCGCAGCAAGATAATCATTGGATTCCAGAAGTTCGACCTCGGAAAGCCACTCTGTGCCAGCACCAGTTTGCGCTTGGGTTTTGAGATGTGCAAAACGCTCGTTCATGTTCACTCCAGTGGCCGAATAATTGGGTCTGGGTCATTTTCACTATCCCTCAAAGGCAGAATGCTGTTGCCTTCAGGGATCGTTGTGGATGCGGGCGGAGCTTCGACAATGTTCGGCCCTGACCGACACGGTTCCTAGAACAGCCCTTGCGGCCGACGGATTGCTCGTTTCGAAGGTGTCGGTTGCCATGTCCCTGCGCCCACCTCGTTACGGCGATGGAACCGAAGCCTTCAGGCTTTTCAACAACGGTTCGGCCTGGCTCTGGGAAACGTGGATGCGGAACCTGTCTTCGTCCCCGAACCTGTAGAGAAAAACATCAAGTCCGAAGAGCATCCGAGCAACCGAAACGGATGGCACGTCAAGGCGCAACTCCGCGCCGCGTTTCAGCGTGGCAAAGGCGTCCCGTCCGCTGATTTCAAACACCGCATAAGCATCGCTCATGTCAGAGATAGCTTGAGAGGTGTCCTCGTGCCAGCCTTCCTCGGCAACCGGCCCATTCACCAGCATAATGCGATCCCGGCGCAGGCAGAGGGCGTAGCTTTGATCGGTCACGATATCGGGCCAGGCCGCCAGCTTGGGTTGCATCCGGGCGAGGGTATCGGCCCCCGAGATCAACGTTTGTCGCGTCAGCTGAACCGGCGCGAGTGTAACGCCCTCCGCCATTTCAGCCGAGCCATTGGCCGTGGGCGCGTCCCATCTCTTGCTGTCGTCACGCATGAAGCCGCTCTCCCTCGGGATCAAAAACGCAAGGGGCGCAGATGGTTGCGCGCCGCGTCTCGCCCAGGTGCCATATGCTGACGGTGTCGCCCATTCGGGCTGCGCCGTTCTCCACCAGAGCGAGCGCCACGGGGCGTCCCAGCGTCGGACTGTCGTAGCTGGATGTGACATAGCCGAGCGAGCGCGGCGGCGTGCCGTCGACCAGATGGGCACCGGCGGGCAAGGCTGTCTCCCCGGCGCCAACGCGCAGACCAACAAGCGCCTTGCGGTTAGTGGCACAGGCCTCGTCGGTATGCAGGCTGCGGTCGCCGATAAAGGCGGTGTTTTTCTTCTGGCGCGGGATGCCGAAGCCCAGATCGTGGGGCATGGTTTCACCGTCGGTATCCTTGCCGACCATGATGTATCCTTTTTCGGCGCGCAGGATCGACAGCGCCTCGATCCCGATCGGTACGGCCCCCTGCGTCTGGCCGGCTGCGGTGACGGCGTCCCACAAGAGGCTGGCCTTCGCGGATCGGATGGAGAGTTCGAAGCTGAGATCGCCGGTGAAGCTGACCCGTGCAATTCGGAGCGGAGTGTCGTTCCACTGCGTTTCCCGCAGCGTCATGTGTGGAAAGGCCTCGGCGCTCAGGTCCAGGTCCAGCGATAACGCGCCGAGAATGCTGCGTGCTTTCGGCCCGGCGATGGCGACAGTCGACCATTGCGGCGTGAGGTCGTGGATGAAGATGCGGTCCGGGTCGTTCCCGTCCTGCCGCCACGCCTCAAGATGCATGCGCACGGAATCGACGTGGCTGGACGAGCAGGAGATCAGGAAGCGGTTCGGACCAAGCCGCGCGATCACGCCATCGTCCATGACGATGCCGCCCTCCGTCAACATGAAACCATAGCGGATATGTCCCGGTTTCAGTGTGCGTATGGTGTTGTAATAGACGAAATCGACAAAGGCTTCCGCATCCGGGCCCATCACCTCGATTTTGCCCAGTGGCGAGGCGTCGAAAATACCGGCCGCATTGCGCGCGGTCAGCACTTCGCGGCGGATCAGGTCCTTCGTGTCGCCCGTCCCGTACCAGCCGGGGCGCAGCCAGCCACCATATTCCCCCAGGGCGGCCCCCGCGGCGCGGTGGTGCGGTTCGAGTGCGAGACGTTTGAGCGGGTGCCAGAGCTGCCCGCCCTTGGACCCATGATACATCTCAAGCGGGACCGGCACGAAGGGCGGGCGGAAGGTCGTCGTGCCGACCTCGGGAACTGGCCGGCCCTGGAGGGCGGACATGGCAGCCAAGCCCGCCATGTTGGAGGTCTTGCCCTGATCGGAGGCCATCCCAAGCGTGGTGTAACGCTTCAGATGTTCGACCGAGACATAGTTTTCACGCGCTGCCAGTTCGACATCCTTGAGTGTAACGTCGTGCTGAAAGTCGATCCATTGCCGCCCCTTGCTGCCCGGCTCCGGCCAGAGCGGGGTGAGCTTGTATGTCGTCGAGGCATTGCCGGGCGGTTCGCCTGCGCCAACCGCCCGCGCTTCTGACAGCGCAGCTTCGAGATCGAACGTCCCGTTTGCCGCGCCGATCGCCGCCATCCCGTCCGGCGCCGCGCCCGGCACGAAGGCCTGCCGCGCCTCGCACCACTCCAGCTTGCCGCCCGCATGACGCCACAGATGCACCAGCGGCGTCAGCCCACCCGAGGCAAGCACGGTATCGACCGAAAAGCGCCGCGATCCTTGTGCGATCCCCTTGAGATGCTTGCCGCCCAACGCGCGCAGCGGGCCGTCCTGCGATGAGATGCGGGTGACTTCGGCGCCTGCTTCCGCCAGCATCTCCTGCGCCGTGTCGACCATGCTGTTGTTCGAGGCCAGCGCGATCCGGCGCCCGACAAGGACGCCGTAGCGCGCGAGATATTCGCAGCCGGCCTGCACCGCCATCACGCCGGGCCGGTCGTTGCCCGCGAACGTGATGGGCCGGTCGAGCGCGCCGGTGGCCATCACGATCCGATCCGCGCGCATCCGGTGAAGGCGCGGGGCGGTGCCGAAGGTGCCGGCCTGGGCAAGCCCGACCAGACGGTGGTCGTTGATGCCGAAGGCTGTGGTCGCGGCCAAAATGCGCCCGCCGGCGGCTTCAATGGCGGTGATCTGCTCCGCGACCCACTCGGGCGGTGTAAGGCCTTCGATCTCGGCAATTTGATACAGGCCGCCGCCCAAAACAGGATGGTCGTCCACCAGAACCACGCCACGGCCCGCATCGGCGGCCGCGCGCGCAGCGGCAAGGCCCGCACCGCCGCCGCCGATCACCAGCACCTCGCAATGGTCGTGTACTTGGTCCGAGCTGTAGTTCTTCAGAACCTCCCGGCTGATGTCGCCCAAACCCGCCATCTTGCGGATTATCGGCTCGAACAGGTGCCAGTTTGGCCACATGAAGGTCTTGTAATAGAACCCCGCCCCAAGCCAGCGGTGGAACAGGTCGAGCCCGCCCTTGAGGTCGAATGCCGCCGAGGGCCAGGCGTTGACGGCGCGGGCCTGCATCCCGTCCACCAGCGGTGTCGTGGTCGCCGGGCAGTTGGGAAATGTGCGCCGGTCCTGCGTGACGGTCATGATCGCGTTGGGATCGTCGACCCAGGCCCCCCAGGGCCCGCGCGGACGGTGATACTTGAAGCTGCGCCCCATGATGCGCACGCCATTGGCCAGAAGGGCCGAGGCCAGCGTGTCGCCCTGAAAGCCCCGATAGGGTTTGCCATCAAACGAGAAGCTGAGCGGCTTTGACCGGTCGATCAGGCCTGCGCGAGCGGTGCGATGCGAGGTCATTGGGCACCCCCTCTCAAGGCGCGGGATCCCAGCACATCCATGGTGACGCTGTCCCGCTCCATGACGAACAGTTCGGAACAGGTCAGATGCATCCAGACCTCGTGGACCGGCCCCTTTTCGTTGCGCTGTGCGTAAAGATAGGTGGCCCAATCCTTGGCAGAGACCGCCTCGGTCGTCCCTGGCCTGACCTTGCCCAGCTCGCCCGCAAAGTGAAACTCGGTCTCGTTCCGGGGGCCGCAAAAGGGGCAGGGGAAAATCTGCATCAGTCTCTCCTAATGCGCAATGCCGGAGGCAGCACCCTCGTCGATGAGATGCCCGGTTTCGAAACGGTCGCGGTCGAAGGGACGGCTGATCTCGTGGTGCGCGCCGGTGGCGAGGAGATGCGCGAAGAGGTAGCCGCCGGCCGGGATCGCCTTGAACCCGCCGGTTCCCCAGCCGCAGTTCAAATACAACCCGTCCAGCCCCGAAGGCCCGAGGATGGGCGAGCTGTCGGGCGTCACATCCACGATACCCGCCCAGTGGCGTAGCAGCTTGACCGAGGCGAGCGCGGGCATCATCTCGACCAGCCCGGCCAGTACGGTTTCCTGCACCGGCAGGTTGCCGCGCTGCGCGTAGGAGGGGATCCGGTCCAGGCCGCCGCCGATCACCAGCCCGCCCTTGTCGGACTGGCTGAGATAGGTCCCGAAGGGCGGGCAAAGGACGACCGTATCCAGAACCGGTTTCAGGGGTTCGGACACGAAGGCCTGCAAGGCGTAGGAGGTGATCGGCAGATCGATACCGGCCATGCCGGCGATCACCGAGGAATGACCCGCCACTGCCGCCCCGACCACGCCGGCCCCGATGTCTCCTTTCGAGGTGCGCACCCCGACGCAGCGCCCGCTTTCCGTCAGCAGGCCCAGCACCTCGCAATTCTGGATGATGTCCACGCCCCGTGCATCGGCCGCACGCGCGTAGCCCCAGGCGACCGCATCGTGACGTCCGGTTCCCGCACGCGGTTGCAGCACGGCGCCGTGGATCGGAAAGCGCATGTCGGGGCCGAAGTTCAGCAGGGGCGCGCGTTTGCGAACCTGATCGCGGTCCAGCAACTCCGCATCGACCCCGTTCAACCGCATCGCGTTGACCTGCCGCGCGGCCATCTCCATCTCGGGTTCGGAATGGCAGGTGACCACCATGCCGCGTTGCGAGAACATGACGTTGTAGTTCAGCTCGCGCGACAGGGTCTCGTAGAGCCTGACCGACAGGTCATAGAGCGCGGCACTTTCGGGATAGAAATAGTTCGACCGGATCACGGTCGTGTTGCGCCCGGTGTTTCCGCCGCCAAGCCACCCCTTTTCGATCACCGCGACGTTGCTCACACCATGGTTCCTGGCTAGGTAGTAAGCCGTTGCCAGGCCATGCCCGCCGGCGCCGACGATCACCACATCGTAGGCGGGTTCAGGTTCGGGCGACCGCCAAGCTTTGCCCCACCCGGTCTGCCCGCGCAGCCCTTCGCGAAACACGCTCAACGCGGAATAGCGGGTCATGGCTGGTTCAGGCCGTCGACAAAGGACCGAAAATCGGCGAGCGCCTCGGCATCCGGTTCGACACCTGTGAAACCGCGCAAATACCCATCCAGCCGCGCCAGGCGGGCGGACATGGGTTCGCGCACTTCCAACGCGTGATAGCCAAGCTGCATGTAGTAGAGAATGCGGGCACGGGTATCGGCGTCACGCGCCGGATAGCCGAACCGTTCGAACATGGCGCTGACGGCCTGCAATCGCGTCGCATCGGCCGCGTCGATGCGCTGGCGCACGCCGCCGTCCCGGCGCGACCATTCGCGGACCGCGAAATCAAGGCCGCGGTCGAACAGGTCGGGATCGATGAAGCAGCGAAAGAAGTTGCAGACGCCTTCGGTGATCGATGTGGCAGGCGCGCGCACGCTTTCGACAATCACGCGCGTGTTGCGGTTTTCCCAGTCGTCCAGCAGGTCGGCGAGCAGGTGTTTTCGGCTTTTGAAATAGCCGTAGAAACTGGAACGTGATACGTCCAGCCGTGCGCCGAGGGCCTGCACCTTGACCTCGCCCACGCCATCGCTGACCAGCACGTCGCGCGCGACGTTCAGCCAATCCTCGCGGGTGACCTTCACGTGACCGACAAGCGGTTCCTTGTCCGGGTCATCGCGGTGCAATAGCGGGGTGATGCGTGCGGTCATCTCAACTCTCCGGTGGCGCGCCGCCCTCGGCGGTGCGCTTGTCGATGAAGGCGCGTAGCGTATCCAGCCGATCGGGTGAGGTCATCACTTGATCGGGCTTGGCCAGAATGCTTTCCCAGACATCCGTCGCGCGGGTGTTGGCATCGCGCGACCCGCGCTCGGTCCATGTCCCGAAATTGGCATAGTCATGCACGATGGGTTCGTAGAACTCGGTATTGTAGCGCTCCATCGTCTGCGGCGTGGCGAAGAAATGGCCCGAGGGCAGGACATGCGACAAGGCGTTGGCCAATCCGATCTCGTCGGTGCCGGCCTTGTTGCCCGCACAAAGCTCGGCCACCATGTTCAGCACTTCGACATCGGTGACGATCTTCTCCAGGGACACCGTCAACCCGCCTTCGAGCCAGCCTGCCGAATGGATGATGACCGTTGCCCCGGACAGCAGGCAGCCCCACAGGCCCATCTGGTTCTCGTTCGCGGCCTGCACATCGTTGACGTTCGATGCGGATCCCGCCGCCGACCGCCACGGCAGCCCCAGCATCCGCGCCATCTGACCGGCGGCCAGCGATGCCTGAAACTGCGTGGGCGTCCCGAAGGCGGGGGCGCCCGATTTCATGTCAACATTCGAGGTGAACGTGCCGTAGCAAACCGGCGCGCCCGGGTTCGCCAGTTGCGTCAGCGTGATCGCCGCCAGACATTCGGCATGGCTCAGCGTGATCGCGCCTGCCACCGTGATGGGCGCCATCGCCCCCATCAGGGTGAAGGGCGTCACGATGCAGAGCTGCCCGTGGCGGGCAAAGTCGATCAGCCCCTGCGCCATCGGTATATCGAGGGTCCGGGGCGAATTGGTGTTGATGACCGTGTAGGCATGGGCGCCCGCCTTGAACGCATCCTCCGACAGACCGCGCGCGATGCGCAGCATCTCGAAATTATCCAACGCCTGCGGTGTGCCGCGGGCGAAGAGGAACGGGAATTTGTCGGTCCGTTCCGCCTGCGTCAGCAAGGTGAAGTAATGGCGCAGATGGGTCGGCACGTCCTGGGGTTCGACCGACGGGGCCATCATATGGAAGACGTCAAAGTGATGCGCAATGCGCGTGAAGTCGGTGAAGTCCTGGGCCGATCCGGGGCGGCGGCCCCGTTTGAGGTCGGTGGCATGCGGCGCGCCTGCTCCGGGCTGAAAAGCCAGCGCACCGAGTTCCAGCACGACGTCGCGCGCGGGCGCGCCGGCGTGACAATGTATGGACTTCGGGGCGCTGGCGA
Source organism: Silicimonas sp. (assembly GCA_050290245.1). Classification (GTDB taxonomy): domain Bacteria; phylum Pseudomonadota; class Alphaproteobacteria; order Rhodobacterales; family Rhodobacteraceae; genus JBNKHH01. The sequence goes on along the minus strand of JBNKHH010000028.1, from coordinate 5,273 downwards.
TCGCCGCCTCGACAATCTCGCGGCCGATATAGACCATGTCGCCTTCGACCCGCGCCCCGGCGGCGGCATAGAGCTTGACCGCACCCGGCAGAAGGACGCGCATGCCCAGCTCTTCGAGCATCCCGAGCGCGGTGTCGTGGATGTTCGCGGCTTCGTCGTCGGAAAAAACCGGCATGACCGGAAACGGATTGCGCAACTGACGGTAGTTGACCGTCCGCTTGGACGCGGGCGGCGTGCCGTCGCCGCGACCGCGCCGCTTCCTTGCGCGCGGCTCTGCCGGGGTTTCGACGGTCATGTTGCACCTCGCATCGCGCGGCCATGTGGATCGTAGGGCGAGGCCGCGATCACCCGCGCCGGACGTTCAGCCCCCACGATATGCACGGCCAGCTCGGTTCCCTCGTCAGCGGCCCCCCGATCGACCATGGCCAGCGCCAGCGATTTCCTGACCGTGTGGCCGTAGCCGCCCGAGGTGACAAACCCCACCAGCGCGCCGTCCTTCCAGACCGGCTCGTATCCGCTCGCATCCGCGTCCTGCGCGTCGATTTCCAGTGTTACAATGAGCTTCTCCGGCCCGTTCCCGTCCCGTTCGGCCAACGCCGCGTCACGCCCGATGAAATCGGCCTTGTCCCAGCCGATCCAGCGATCCAAGCCCGTCTGTCCCGGCGTGTAACCTTGGGTGAACTCCGCATTCCAGATGCCGAAGCTCTTTTCCAGTCGCAGGCTGAGCAGAGCATTGAAGCCAACTTCCCTGAGGCCCAGATCCGCGCCCGCCGCCAGAAGCGTTTTGCGCAGCGTGATATGTTCAGCGGCGGAGCAGTGGATCTCGTAGCCGAGTTCACCCGAGACGGAAAGCCGTCCGATCCTGGCGCGGATCAGCCCGATATCGAAACTGCCGCAGCCCATGAAAGGCAGGTCGGCAATCGGCCCGTCCGTCAGTTTTTCCAGCACCTTGAGGCTGTTCGGCCCCGACAGGCTGAACCCCACGGTCGCGTCGGCGATGTCTCGCAGGGTGACGCCGTCGCCCATGTGATCCTGGAACCAGCGCATGTGCCATTCGCGCAGGTAATAACTGCCCATGATCCACCATGTCGCGTTCCCCGAAGAGTCCGGCCCCCAATTGAACACCGTGAGGTCGCCCTTGAGCTTGCCCTCGGGGCTGAGCATCGGGGCGAGTTTTGCCCGGCCGGGCCTTGGCAGATTCGACGCCATGATCCGGTTGAGCCACGCCTCTGCCCCGGGCCCGGAGACCTCGAAGCGGGAAAAGCCCGAGATGTCGAGCAGCCCAACCGCCTCGCGCACGGCCTTGCATTCGGCGGAGACGATGTCGTGCGCGTTCGACCGCTTGAGCGTGGGCGTTTCGGCGAAATCTGCGGAGGGCGCGAAATACAAGGGCACCTCCAGCCCCCAGCTTGCGCCCCAACGGCACCCCGCTGCCGACATGTCGGAATAGGCGGGCGCCGTCTTCAGCGGGCGCCCCGCGGGCAGCTGTTCGTTGGGATAGGTCATCACGAACCGGCGGGTATAGAACTGGCCGGTGGTTTCCTTGATGTATTGCTTGTTCTCGGCGAAGGGGCCGAAGCGGGCCACGTCCATGCCGAACACGTCGGCTTCGGGTTCGCCGTGGATGATCCATTCGGCCAGCGATTTGCCGACCCCGCCGCCCTGAAGGAAGCCGGCCATCACCCCACAGGCGCACCAATAGCCGCGCTTGCCGCGCACCGGCCCTACCAGGGGGTTGCCATCGGGGGCAAAGGTGAAGGCCCCGTTGACCCATGTCTTGACGCCCACGTTCTGAAGCACGGGATAGCGTTCGAACCCCAGGGTCAGTTCCTTTTCGATCCGGTCCGGGTCCTCTTGCTGCAACTCGAACCCGTATTCCCACGGGGCGCCGTCCATCATCCAGTGCTGGTGGTCGATCTCGTAGATGCCCAGCAGCATCCCCTGCTGATCCTGCCGCATATAGGTAAAGCCTTCGAGATCGACCGTCATCGGCATCTCGCTATCGAGCGCCGCCAACTCGGGGATCGTGTCGGAAATCAGGTAGTGGTGGTTGAGCGGCGAGACCGGCAATTCGATCCCCGCCATGCGGCCAACCTGCTTGGCCCAGAGGCCGGCAGCGTTGATCACATGCTCGGTGTGGATCGTGCCCTTTTCGGTGACGACATCCCAGCCCTCGGCGGTCTGGATCAACTCCAATACGCGGTTGTTCTCAATCACTTCGGCACCGCGTTTCCGGGCGGCCCCGGCATAGGCCTGCACCGTGCCTGTGGTGTCGACATAGCCTTCGCGATCCGCGTACATGCCACCGAGGATGCCTTCGGTGGACATCAACGGATTCAACTCACCGGCTTCCTTGGCGGTGATCAGGCGTACGTCGTCGATGCCGATGGACTGGAAGATGCGGTATGCCGATTGCAGCCATTCCCAACGATCGGGCGTGCCCGCCAGGGTCATGCCCCCGGTCATGTGCATCCCGACAGACTGCCCCGATTCCGCTTCGATCTCGCTGAGCAGATCGATGGTATAGGCCTGAAGGACGGCGATGTTGGGGTCTGCGTTCAGCGCGTGAAAGCCGCCCGCGGCATGCCAGCTTGAGCCTGCGGTGAGAACCTTGCGCTCGATCAGGCAGACATCGCTCCAGCCGAATTTTGCCAAGTGATACAACACGGAAGCGCCGACGACGCCTCCGCCAATGACAACGGCACGGTAATGAGATTTCATCGTCGCTCCTCAGAATTCGCGCGGCGCGCTCCGGTCGTGTCATTCACAGCTTGCATATTGGACACTTATGTCTCTTACTAGGGAACACTATTGGACACTAATGTCCACAGCAAAAATTGCGTTGGCTGAACCCGAACCAGGAACGCTGGGATAACGTCGACAGGGAGATCGAAGATGACATCAAGGAAACTGCATCCCGCGGTGCAGATGTACGCGGCAGAATATCAATCCGGCCAACTCTCGCGACGTGAGTTTCTCTCGCGCGCAACCATGTTGGGGGTCAGCGCCACGGCTGCCTATGGGCTGATCGGGGCCGCCATGCCCGGCAGGGCCAGCGCCCAGGCAATGAAGGGCGGGACATTGCGGGTGAACATGGAAACCAAGGCGATGAAGGAACCGCGCCTTTGGGACTGGTCCGAATACGCCAATTTCTGCCGTGGCTGGCTTGATTATCTGACCCTGTTCAACCGCGACGGCAGTGTCACCGGTGGGCTGGTCGAATCGTGGGAAGCCAATGACGATGCAACGCAGTACACCTTGAAACTGCGCCCGGGCGTCACCTGGAACAATGGTGATACGTTCGGTCCCGAGGATGTGATCCACAACTTCGAGCTTTGGGCCGATGGCACCGTCGAGGGCAACTCGATGGCGTCGCGTGTCGCGGCCTTGCAGGATTCGGAGACGAACATGCTGCGCGACGGCGCTGTCGTGGCGATTGACGACCTGACGGTGCAACTCAACCTCAACAGCCCCGATATCAGCATCATGGCCGCGCTTTCGGATTATCCTGCCGCCGTCGTACACCGCAGCTTTGTCGCCGGCAGCGATCCGGTGGAGAACCCGATCGGCACCGGCGCATATCTACCCGAAAGCTATGAGGTCGGGGTCAAGGGCGTGCTTGTCCGAAATCCGGACCACGACTACTGGCGCGAGGGTGGCTGGCTGGACCGGATCGAGTTCATCGACCTTGGAACGGACCAGAACGCCCTAGTCACAGCCGCCGAGAGCGACGAGATCGATCTGACCTACCGCACCGACAGCGACTATGTCGACGTGCTCAACTCGATTGGATGGACACCGAGCGAGGTGGTCACCGCCAACACGCTCGCGGTTCGGTTCAACCGGTTGTCGGCTCCTTACGACAATCGCGAGGTCCGGCGCGGCATCCAGATGACGGTCGACAACGCGAAAGTGCTGGAACTGGGAATTGGTGGACTTGGCCTGCTGGGGGAAAACCACCATGTCTGCCCGATTCATCCGGAATACGCGAAGTTGCCGCCGCTTGAATTCGACCCGGCAAAGGGCGCGAAGATGGTTGCCGATGCGGGGCATGCGGACACGGAATTCGAGATCATCTCGATCGACACCGACTGGCAGAAGAACACCTGCGATGTCGTTGCGGCGCAGATGCGAGATGCCGGGCTAAAGGTGAAGCGGACCATCCTGCCAGGTGCTACCTTCTGGAACGATTGGACGAAATACCCGTTTTCCGCCACCGAATGGGGGCCGCGCCCGCTGGGCATCCAGATCATGGCGCTCGCCTACAAGTCCGGCGCGCCATGGAACGAATCTGCTTTCTCCAATGCCGAGTTCGATAGCCTGCTGGAAAAAGGGCTGTCGGTTGCCGATGTCGATGCGCGGCGCGAGATCATGGCAAAGATGGAAAAGATCATGCAGGACGAAGGCGTTGTCATCCAGGCCTACTGGCGCTCGGTGTTCAACCATTCCAACGGCAAGTTTGCGAATGTCGATGTGCATCCGTTCTACCAACTCTACCTGCACGACATCCACTTGATTGGCTGAAGCGCAGGGATCGGAGCAAATGTGAGGGCCGCCTAACCGCGGCCCTTTCTTGTTTCGCGCGCTAAGGGGGGGCGAGGATCGTATTGATGCGGCATCACGCCCGCTCCGCTTGGCCGGGCCCGTCGGAACAGTCCAGATTCGATCGAAACCTGTGCCGGGTAGTCGGAGAGATAGAGACCGACTAAAAGGAAGGGCGTCATCCGAGACCTCGGTACGTTGTGCCCTCGTGCGAAGGGGAAGACATACGACCCCGATACTGCGCTCGCTCCCAAGAGCCGAGTGGCACCGGCCAGGATCAAGTGGAAACCGAGAAATCCATCCGCCCTATGCTGTGCAAGGCGATCACCGAATTTGATTTCATCGGATGTCCCGACGGCCTTGCCACTTGCGGCACAGGGCTGACACCAGGCGCGCCCGGTGAATTGACGAGCGGCACGGGACCGTCCGGGATTCCCGTCACGTCAATCCGGATCAGGCAACCTTTGTGTTCGCTCATGCGCGCCGGTTAATCCTGCTGCGCAAAGGCAGCAAGAGGCGTGATCGCCAGGCCGGCGACAAGGGCCAGGCTCGAACGGCGTGTGAAAAACATGATAAGCAACTCGCAAGCAGGCGACGCCGCATCGCACAAAGCTGCACATGCAACGAACAGCCGCTATGAGCCCGGGGTTACTGTTGCTTGCTGTCAGTGTTGGTTGTCTTCGGTCCGGGCCGGCGACATTACCTCTTCCGTCGCCGGCCCTTCTCTTCCT
>JBNKHH010000027.1:0-6445 GCA_050290245.1 Silicimonas sp. | reverse complement strand
TATGGGCAGGGCGACAGCGGGCCGGTGATCGCGCGGATCCTGGGGGGACTGGATCTGGATGATCCGGGACTGGTGGCGAAGAAGACCGAGCTTTAGGGGCGCTGCCCCTCGCGCCTGGCGGCGCTCACCCCGGGATATTTTGGGACCGATGAAGGGGGATGTCACGCGCCCTTGCGGGCGAAGCAAAGGTCAGCTCAGAGCCCAACCTGGCCATTCGTGAGCCGCGCAAAATCCGTAGCAAAGGTCGACGAGTGAGAAGGCGCCTCGTATTTATCGAATTTCTGCTTTTTGTTGTCCCGGGGTATACTTGAGAAACCTAGTCCCCAGGCCAACGCTTCGTTGACCGGCGGGGTATGAGCGTTGGCGTCGCCATGCGAACAGGGTCGCCCACATCGGTCATCGCCTCAGAAAGTAGATCGAGAGCGCTGGTGGCGATCTGGTCGAACGGAACGCGGACCGAAGTCAGTGGCACCGGCAGATGTGAGACCACCGGCACGTCGTTGTAGCCGACGAGCGAGATGTCGTCCGGCACTCTGAGTCCAAGCTCCGTCAGTCTGGACAAGGCCCCAATTGCGGTATTGTCGTTCACTGCGAAGATGGCCGTGGGGCGGCTTGTCAGTGACATCAGCTTGTCCGTGGCATCTACGCCCGCTTCCATGCTGAAGTTCGACCCCACGATCCATTGGTCATCCACATCAATGCCGGCCTCTTGCATGGCCTGAAGGTATCCGTCCCTACGCCCTGTGGCGCTCGATGCATGGTCCGGGCCCGCTATGAGCCCGATGCGCCGGTGCCCGAGGTCGATGAGGTGGCGGGTGGCCAGGTAACCGCCCAGCTTGTCGTCACCGACCGACGCCAGGCTGTGTCCGTCCTTTCGGAGGGTAAGCACGTATGGCACGCCTTTTGCTGCCAGTTCCCGCGTCACGTCGTCGTTGCGGCGAGCCGTGGCCAGGATCAGGCCGTCCACGCCACGTCTCAGCAGTATATCAGCAGAGTGGCGGACGGCATCGGGATCATCCTCGGTCGCCGCCACGATCGTGAACATTCCGGCACGCACGGCGGCCTTGGAAAGTGATTCGTAGAGCATGGCCATCACCGTGTCCGTCAGGCGGGGCACTATGACACCGATCATGCCGGTCTTGCCACGGCGCAAGCTGGCCGCGGACACGTCGCGCACATATCCAAGCTCGTCTGCGATCCGCCGGACCCGCTCCGCTTTCTTGCTTTGAGAGCTTGGCAGGCGCTCGTCCAACAGCCTTGAAACCGTTGACTTTGACACGCCCGCCGCCGCCGCAACGTCGTGGAGCGTCACGCGGCCAGTCTTGTCTTTCGGTCGGTCGTTCATGGGCAGCCCTCTTGTCGTCGATCAACGAATAGCACTTGACAGTGGGTGCCTGCAATGTATTTTTGGGAACGTTCCCACAATCGTTCCCGTTGAGCGATTGCATCCACAGGAGAGATAACAAATGACCCCAATGGATCTGCGCGGCCTGAGCCCCGCCCCAGTAACCGCCTTCAAGCGTAATGGTGACGTTGATTTCGACGCCAACGTACGCATCGCGAAATGGCTTGCTACCTTTGAGGACGTGAAATCGCTCGTCATACTTGGCCATGCCGGTGAGGGCACATTCTTGACCGAAGGCGAGCGCCTTGACCTGATCCGCGCCTACGCAGGCGCCGTTGACGTCCCGATCATTGCAGGCATCACCGGCGAAGGAACAAAGGTCGCTGCTGAAGAAGCCAAGAAGTGCAAGGACGCCGGTGCGACCGGAGCGCTGGTCTACCCGAACCACGGCTGGCTGCGTTTCGGATTCCAGAAGGGTGCGCCCCAGGACCGTTACAAGGCGATCTGGGAGGCCTCTGGCCTGCAGGAAATCCTGTTCCAATACCCCGACGCCACCAAAGCCAGCTACAACCTGGAAACACAGCTTGATATTGCTGCCCAGGAAGGCGTTGTCGCGACGAAGAACGGCGTGCGCAACATGAAGCGCTGGTATGTCGAGATCCCCGAACTGAAAAAGGCGCAGCCCGACCTGCAGATCCTGTCCTGCCACGATGAATGGCTGCTGCCCACCATGTTCGACGTCGACGGCCTGCTCGTCGGCTACGGCAACATTGCGCCCGAACTGCTGATCGATCTGATCCACGCAGGCAAGGCCCAGGACTACCCGAGAGCCCGCCAGATTTTCGAGCAACTGCTGCCGGTCACCCGTACCGTCTATCATCGCGGCTCGCACATGGAAGGCACCGTCGCACTCAAGATCGGGCTGCGGCACCGGGGCGTGCTCGATCATGCCACGATCCGCGAACCGCTCAAGGACCTCGGCGAAGCTGCCGAGCGCGAGATCGAAGCTGCTTTCGACGCCGCTGGTATCGGACGTGTCGATGCCGGTTTGCTGGCCGCCGAATAATCCGACTTGCCCCCGCCCCGGCGGCGGGGGCTAAAATCCCCAAGGGAGGAACCACCATGATCACCAATTTCCGCAACCATCTGAAAGCGGCTGCAATCGCCCTAACGGCGGCAACCGTCGCGACTTCTGCCCTAGCCCAGGATGTTCGTATCGGTGCCATGCGCGAAGGCACCGCCTGGTATGTTTTTGCTGCGACACTGGAGCAAATGATCGAACCCAAGCTCGGCGCCAACTCGGTTGAAATCATCGCCCGAGGCGGCGGCGTCTCCAACCCGATGGTCGTGCAGGGCGGCAAGGCCGAAATCGCGCTCTCGAACGTCGCGACGGCCAAATGGGCCAGTGAAGGGCATCCGGCCTACGAGGGGGCTTCTGCACCGGACATCCAGGCGCTCGTTGGCGGTCTCAACAACGTCTACGTCGGCGTGATGGCCCGCAAAGAGTTTACCGACGCCATGGGCACCACCGACCTGGCCGAGATCATCAGGTCCGGCAAGCCGTTCACGCTCCTGATCAAGCCGACCGGGTCGAGCGCCGTTCCGGCGGCTCAGATGATCCTGGAAGCCTACGGTTCCAGCTTCGACAAGGTGAAGGCAGACGGTGGCGACGTGATCCAGGTCGCACAGGGCCAGATCGCTGACTCGATCCGCAATGGGAATGCCGACATCTACATCGACACGATGATCAAGAACCATCCGACGATCACCGAGGTCAACCTGACTGCCGATATGGTGTATCTGGACGTTCCCCAGGAGGCGCTCGATCTGCTTGCAGCAAATGGCTTGGCACCAGGCAAGTACGGCCCCTGGTTCGAGGACCAGACCGAAGCGAACACTGGCGCGAACCTCGGCACCGTGCTGATCGCCAGCGCCTCGCTTGATGATGATACGGCCTACGAAATCACCAAGACGCTGTGCGAGAACGCCGAAGACATGGGAAAGGCACATGCCGCCTGGAGCTTCTTCAAGCCCGAGAACGCCTGGAAACCCGAGAACACCGGCATCGAACTGCACCCCGGCGCAATCCGCTACTACAAGGAAAAGGGTTGGATGTAAGTCCGCTCGCCGCCGACGCCGGGCTCATCCTGGCGTCGGCCCCCCATTCTTGCTCCCCCTTCAGGCTGGAACTCCCGACATGGAACAGACCTTGCGCAAAACCACCTTGTCACCGACCTTCCTGATCGGGATCGGGTTCATCCTTTTCCAGGTCTGGATCCTGTTCGAGCCTCAACAGCCGCTCTTCGAACGACCGATGCACCTCTGCGCGGCTTTGGTCCTGCTCTTTCTCTTCAAACCACTGAGTATCCCTGCCCTGCCGGGCTGGCTCAACCGCAGTATTGATGGATTGCTGATCCTGGCATCGCTGCTGGTCGCAGGATACTACCTCACCGGGTTTGACCGCCTGACCACCCGAATGGAGAACGTCTCGCCGATCTTCCCGACTGATATTGCGGCAGGAGCGCTGCTGGTATTGTTGCTCCTTGAAGGATCGCGCCGGGCCGTGGGCTGGATTCTGGTGTGGGTGCTGTTGGCCTTCATTGCATACGGTTTCTGGGGCGACGTATTGCCCGGCTGGCTTTGGTTCCGCGGCTTCGATGTCGAGGCGGCGACCGAGATCACGACGATGACCACCGCAGGTGTACTGGGGATCACCACCTCGACGTCGGCGAGCTTTATCTTTTACTTCATACTCTTCGGTGCCTTCTACGGTGCAGTCGGCGGCGGGCAATTGTTCATCGACCTGGCGATCCGTCTGGCTGGACGGGCCACAGGCGGGACCGCCAAGGCCGCAATCATCGGGTCTTCGCTGATGGGTTCGATCTCCGGAAGCGCGGTTGCCAACGTCGTCTCGACCGGTGTCTTCACCATCCCACTGATGAAACGGACGGGCATTCCCGCCCACAGGGCCGCCGGGACCGAGGCCATCGCCTCGACCGGCGGGCAACTGATGCCACCGGTCATGGGCGTTGCCGCCTTCGTGATGGCCGAACTTGTCAACGTTCCATACGTCGAAATCGCGCTCGCGGGACTGATCCCGGCCATCGCCTTCTACCTGGCTTTGCTGCTGGTCGTGGACCTAACTGCCCGCCGGGAAGGCATCCGGGCCCTGACCGCCGAAGAAGTCAGTGCAACCGATACTATTCTGCCGAGACTGCACCTGATCCTGCCGCCGGTGATCCTTATCGTGCTTCTGGTCTCGGGCTACTCGGCCGCTTACTCTGCAGTCCTAGCCTCAGTCTCGTGCTTCGTCGTGCCGTTCTTCCGCAAGACGACATGGATCGGCTGGAAGGAGGTCGTCGAAGGTCTGCGGGACGCGCCCCGTCAGGCCGCGGAGGTTGCGGTGCCCATTGCCGCCATTGGGCTTGTCATCGCCGTGGCGGTCCAGTCGAATCTGGCGCTGAAATTCGCGGGGTCGCTACTGAGCCTCTCCGAGGGCTCGATCTACGCCTCGCTGACCCTGGCCATGTTCGGATGCATCATCATGGGCATGGGGCTGCCGACGGTCGCCGCCTACATCATCGGTGCTGTGCTCTTTGTGCCCCCGATCCAGGAACTTGGCATCCCGCCGCTGGCTGCCCACTTCTTCATCTTCTATTATTGCGTCTTGTCGATGGTGACCCCGCCCGTGGCGCTGGCGTCTTTCGCAGCGGCAGCGGTCGGCGAGGCCTCCGTAGTGCGGACCAGTCTCTCGGCCTTCGGCCTGAGCCTCGTCGCCTTCTTCATCCCTTTCGGTTTCGTCTTCGACATGGGCATTCTTGGCGAAGGCAGCTTTGGCACCGTCGCGCTCAGCGCCTTCGGATTGCTTATCTCGACGAGCCTTTGGGCCATTGCCTTCGGCGGCTGGTGCATCCGGCCCCTGGCGATCCCGATGCGCGTCTTCATCGGTCTGGCCGGCCTCGTCGCCGTGATCGCGCCGTCCGGATCCCCGGCCTGGCTGATCGGCCTGGTGGTGGGCTGGCTCACGGTCACGGTGGTCGCCGCTTTCGCGCGCACGAATGGTAATTGGGCCGATGGCTCGGTTTTTGTTAGGGCAGCAACGGAGTTGCCGTGACGTTAGGAAAAAACAGACGTTCTTGCAGCGTTTGGTGAATCATCAAGACGGGCCAGGATCACCATCTGGTCCAGGCTGGTCGAGTGGCAACTTTGTCCACAAAGGGGAAAGCCAATGCCTCCATTCTCCCTTTACTTCTCCAACCCGTTCTGCCGCGCGATGAAATCAGCCAACATCGGCACAAAGCGCTCGGCCTCGCCCGCGGCCTCCATGCCTGCAAACGCGTTGCGGACCGCCGATTGGAGCGGGTTCACGGCGCTGACCGAGGTGGCGAGATTGGAGAGGTAGCGCATGTCCTTATGCGCGTTGGCGATGGTGAACTGGTGGGCCTTTTCGTCGCCCTCGAGGGTCCATTTCATGAAGGTCTCATAAAAGCCGTTCGAGAGGCGGCCCGGGCGGATGACGCTGTCGAACTGTTCGGGCGAGACGCCGGATTTCCGCGCGAGCGCGAGGGCTTCAGCGTAGAGCGCGGCGTAGCCCATGGCGACGAAGTTGTTGATCAGCTTCATCTTGTGGCCAAGGCCGGTTTCGCCGAGGTGGACGATGACGCCCGCCCAGGTGTCGATGATCGGCTTGATGCGGGCGAAGGTGGCATCATCGGCGCCGACCATGGCGTCGAGCGTGCCTTCCCAGGCCTCTTTCGGGGTGCGCGACAGAGGGGCGTCGGCCATGTGGCCTCCGGCGGCTTTGATCTCGGCGGCAAGTGTCAGGGTCGAGACCGGGTCGGCGGTGGAGCAGTCGACGATGACGGCATCTTTCCGAAGCCCTGCGAGGAGGCCAGTGTCGCCGCGCACGTTGGCTTCGACTTGGGGGGAGCCGGTGACGCAGAGGAAGATGACCTCGGCCTGTTCGGCCATTTCTTTCGGGGTTTTGACCTCGGTCGCGCCTCGGGTGATCAGGTCTTCGATGGCCTCGCGTTTCCGGTGCGCCATTGCGACGAGCGGGTAGCCCGCCTCGACGATGTTCTTGGCCATGCCATGGCCCAT
>JBNKHH010000026.1:0-9801 GCA_050290245.1 Silicimonas sp. | reverse complement strand
GATCTTCTGGAAATTCCGGTGCCGGACGATCCGGCGCTGGTTCTGGATGGTTGCCGCAGGCTGCTCGGCCCGAACCTTTACGGGACGGAGCCGGGCGCGGTCGGCGACGGTCTGGCCATCGGGTTTGATCCGCATGTGATGCTGCTCGTATGGGTCAATCACACCCGCGACCTGCTTGATGGGCTGGGCTGGACGTCAACACCGATCCGCACCCGACCCTTTGAGGGCGGCGGCAGCCTCTTCATTCCCGCCGCAATAGATCAGCTCTTTACCGCCGCCTTTATTGTCGAGGCTACGTGGTATTACACGGCGACGGAACTCCTTGGCCTCGACGCGATACCGCGCGACCGAATGCTCGCCGACCTGCGCCGCATAGCGAAGGCCGAGGCAAATACCGCGCTCGCCGCTCTTGTGGAGGAAGCCGCGCGGCGCGGGGTCGATAGGCTCCTTGATGATGATGCGCTGACGCTTGGCCACGGCACGGGGTCGAAGACATGGGCGACCACCGGTCTTCCGCCATCGCCAGACTGGTCGCGCCTGCATGACATTCCTCTCGCGCTCGTGACCGGCACCAACGGCAAGACCACGACGACCCGGCTGATCGCCGCGATGGCAAGGGCTGCGGGGAAGGTGGCTGGCCTGTCCTCCACCGAGTTTGTGCGGGTGGGCGACGACATCCTCGACAAGGGGGATTATTCCGGCCCGGCAGGCGCGCGGCTGCTTCTGCGGGACAAGCGGCTGGAGATCGGCGTGCTGGAGGTCGCGCGCGGCGGCATCCTGCGGCGGGGTGTTCCGGTCACGCGGGCGCGGGCGGCGGTTGTCACGAATGTCGCGGCCGATCACCTCGGGCAATATGGGATCAACACCGTTGCCGAACTCGCCCTCGTGAAGCTGGCCGTGCACCGGGCGCTCGCGCCAGATGGTGTCCTGATCCTGAACGCGGACGATCCCAATGTGGTCGAGGCGGCCCGCGAAGCGGACGCGGCGAAAGCGTGGTTCTCGCTCAGTCCCGACAATGATATGATCCGTGCCGCCCGTTCGCGCCGTGACCCCTGCGCCTGGCTGGACGATGGCAGGATCATCCTGGCGGATGGAAGTTCCGAAAGTCCACTGATCGCCGTCGCCGACGTGCCGCTGACCCTCGGCGGCGCGGCCCGCTACAACATTGAAAACGTGCTTGGAGCGGCCCTGGCGGCACGTGCCCTCGACCTTCCCGATGCGGCTATCAGGACGGCGCTGTCGACCTTCCGTAGCGACCCGATCGACAATCCGGGCCGCGCAAATGAGTTCTCGGTACGTGGCGCCCGCGTCTTCGTCGATTTCGCGCATAACCCGCATTCCATCGCGGCGGTGACCGGCGCTCTGGCCGCGATACCCGCGCATCGGCGATTCGTTCTGCTGACCCATGCAGGCGACCGGTCGGACGAGGAAATTCGCGCCCTGACCCGCGGGGCGTTCCGGCTGCAACCCGATGTCGTCGCCGCCGCCGAGAACCCGAAATACCTGCGCGGGCGCCCGCGCGGAGAAATTCCGTCCATAATCCGCCAGCAATGTCTCGACCTAGGCTTGCCGGACGGGCAGGTCATCCTTGCGGACAGCCCGTCACACGGCGCCCGCCTGATCGTCGAGCAACTGATGCCGGGAGACGTCGCCCTGCTTCTGGTTCATGACGAACGAGCGGAAATCATTGCCCTTCTGAACGGGAGCTGAGAGTTTTCCGCCCGGTTGTTCAGCCAGGGGCCCGTTTCCTGGCGGTCGATCATGCCGAGATCCTTCAACACAGCACCATATGGCCGAGGCTTGTCCGTAACGAACACATCGACCGGTCCATGCTTCTTCATTGTTTTCTTTAGGAATTTCAGCGTAGACCGTATGCCTGTAACACGGCGCTTGCGGATTTCGGCAGCAAACATCGGTCCGAACCGTTGCCACCAATACCGGACCGCCTCGTAGCAGATATCGATACCCCGCTCGTGAAGCAGATCTTCGACGTTTCGGAGCAACAGCGGGAAGCGGATGTACATCATCACCGCCAAGCCGAAGATTTCAGGGCTGCTGTGGAAGCCCTTGAACAGATCTGATTTGCTCCTGCCCGGACGCTACAAAGCGCCCTTGCCCCGCTCAAGGTTATTCTTTCTGACAAGACCCTCGGCACGATTTTTGAGCCATCGACTTCTTTCCTGCCGATCGCCAGAACCGAACTTAGAGCATCACGGTAGGGCGGATGATCTCGGGGCTGGTTTCGATGTTACGATCAGGGGAAAGTCTGGCCATCAGATGAGGCTACGACAACCCCTTGCCCGTCTTAACCTCGTTTCTTCTAACAATACCGACTAGAGGTTTGAGCGGGGCTTACGGCCCCTCGTTATGAACGAAATTGCTTCCAGGACGATGGCGTTCGTATTGATGTCCGAGTAGCCTGGCATACCCTTTCCGGTTGCCACGAAAACACCGGGCGAGAAGCCTATACCCTCAAGTCGTGTCCGATCCCGCACATGGCGGACGAGAAGGCTAGAATAGGAGGATGGTCGGGTTGCGTCCCACAGATATGCGGCCTTGGTATTCACGAGCATGATCGCGCGACGGAACTCTGGTGTCGCAAAGCGAGGATCGGACGAGGTCACATTCACCCTCCAACGTTCCTCCGAAGCAGTCACGTTCAGTCCCTGATAGGTAAACCATGGCTCACGGTTTATCGGTGCCTCGGACATGCAAATAAGCCTGCCTGATCGTTCGTATTCGCGCCTTTGTGCGCTGAAAAGCACATCGGCCAGAAGACGCGAAGGTTCAGACAGCCCTGCCTCAAGTGCTTCAAGCAGCAAAGGTTCGGCGCCTAGGGGATCGAGGCCGGCGAGAGCAAGGAGTGTCTGCATATCCCGGTCGGTTTTAGAAACCGCGTCCGCTACTTCATAGGGCGAGTCTGCCGCTATACCCCGCGCCCGGAAGGCGCGGGCGGTATAATGCGCGCATTGCGACCGGAAACGATCAACGGGCCGCCCTTTGATGACGGAGTGAACGTGCCCACCTATGACCACGCCGTCCAGATCCCATTGCGCGACCTTCTCCACCGCGATGCCTTGGGTTAGCGGATAAGCATCAAGTTCTCGCAACACACTTAGGAGACGGCCGGTATCGCATGCGTTGAAATTTCTGGAAAGGGAAGCACCGGTATCTGCCGAGATCACCTCGCTCGGGAGCAGCAATTCACCTATGGGTACAACCGGCAGCGCTTTGATCAGAAGCTCCGACCGCGCAACAAAGTCGTCGTCGGAAATCAGTCCAATTTCATGAGCGGCCATGACAGCGGCGAACAGGCTTCCCAGATCCCACATCGTCAACTCGCGATGGAGCCAGGAATAACCGGCTTGCACATCTGCGGTATCGACGCATAGCCCTGTCGCGGGAATAGAGAAACGTTCAAAATAGGCCCATGCCTGACGTGCGTCGGTCAACAGTTCGTCGCCCGTTAGCGCCTGCGGATCAGAATCTCCGATTATGTCGCGTCGGGTTTCGCGCAGTAGGTCGAATACCGGGTCAGGTGCCGTCGTCGCGGTGAAGAAATCGGTCACGTCCACGAGTCGCGTCCCCGGATCTTGCCGAAACCGGCCCAACGTGTCGAGCGTCGCCTGGCGAGCATGCAGGGTCCCATAGTCCTGCGGGCCGATGGCGACGACCGCGTCGCGCATCAGATTACCATTGGCGAGTAGCGAGGCTGCTTGCGATATCGTGGTGTCGCCGCGGATGAAACGTCCGCCGCCGTCGAAGGCGGCCGAAGCGTCGGGCAGCAGCAGAAGGTCGATTTCGCTCTCCAGATCAGAAGGCCGCGTGTCGGTAACTGGGATTTCGAGTGCTTCAAGCTCATCCATGAACGCGGCCATCGCCGCAGACGAAACATCAGTGCCGGATTCGATCCGGACGGCAACGAAGCGCAACTGGTCCGCCCCGAACCACCGCGCATGCTCTCGTGGGAGCACCACGAAACGTCGTCCAAGACTGAGTTCCCTGCCGATGGCGTCGGATACGCGCTGCGCGCGCAACCTTAAATCCTGCATAGAGATCTGCCCAATCCCGGCCAATGAGAAAACGATCTGCCGCCAGCCCGCTTCCGCAAATACCTCCTCGATCCAAGGGGCTGGATCAGCCACGTCGACGATCATGAGTTGCTTGCTGCCGTAAAGGCAAACGGTGCGTTGGGCGCAACCCGTTGATGAGACAGATGGCGATGGAAACAAAGACAGGACATTTCGAATGCCCAAGCACCTGAGACCATCGTAATTCGAAGGTGTCGAGGCGTCCGTCGCGATTGTCACAGGCCCGTGCCGGGTCACGCCGTCAAAGCCCTCCAGCAAGCCGCTCATCTGTTTAATAGCATCGCTAGCCGCGCGGCGCTGGAAGTAGCTAGGAAGTTCCTTCAGACCGGGCAGCCACAATACTGGCTCCACCATGTCAGGATTCTCCGCGAAGATCCGTCGAAACCCGTAAGCGGTCGTTTTTTTTGTCTCAGATGCCAGGTTCGAGTTCGGTATCAAACCGATTGGGACACCGATTTCTAGAAAGGTCTCGACAAAGGCGCGCAGAAATTCAGCGGGTATGGTCGGGTCGAAACCGTCGATGACAATGAAGACGGCATCCTTCGCGTCGTCGGCGTCCACTGGGAACGGAAGACTGGAAAGAGCCAGCGACGGCGCAAGAAGCTTTAGGAACGACCGTCGATTGATTGCCATCCGTTTTCCCTGGCTCAGTCGAATCCGGCCTCAAAACCGACCGGATAGTGATTTGGCGCTTATGTGCGTCAATTCTTCGGGTTGTCTTGTAGATCGAAGTCTATAGCAGTGGAGATAGGGGCGCACAGTGGTCAAAATGACCGCTTTTGCGTATGGTAGGGACAGATATGGCGAAAGGAAGCAACCGAACCGTCGCGCGGAAGCGATCCCATCATCGCCATCCCATCTTTCTCGACCCGCTTAATCGACGCGCGGGCAGATTAAGAGCCGTCGTAGCACTGGCAGGTTTGATCTGTCTGGCTTGGCTGACCACGGTTTTCCTTGGATTCTATTACATCGACATACTGCCGGAGAGCGAAAAGCTGGAGCTGATCCGTCGTGGCGCGCTGTCCGACAATGACATTGCCGAGCGCGAAACCAAAGCCATCGCAGCAACCTGTACGGGCGAGCCGCTCGCCGCGGCTGACCTGCTTCCGGGCGGTGATGATATGTCCAGATCAGCCTATTTGATGGCCGGGCCAGATTGGGCATTGGCAACGCTAACTCGCACTTGTGGCAGTCTCGACAGCGTCCTTGCGGAATGGCTCACGGTCGACCCCGCGACTGGGACGATAGTCTGGCTTCGCGAGGCGGGAACAGAAGACGCTCTACGTGACCTTAAACGTACATCGCCAAACTTGGGTCTAGAACTCGTAGCGCTCCTACCACTGCCGACCCCGACTAATTCGGGCGCGTCCATACTCGACGATGCGAACGCCCGAGCGCGCATCGTCAACGCACTGGAAGAAAAGATCAGAGGCGGCACTTATTCCGGGGTCTGTATCTATCCGCAGCAAGTGGGGCCCAGACACCTAGCGGGTCTGCGCTTACTGATGTCGACGTTGAAAGCCGCGCTGCCGACGGGAATCCAGAGCTGCCTCGTCGTCGAAGCCGACGGCGGACTCTGGCGTGATGGCTCCCTTGTCGAGGCGGTCGATTCTGTGCTCCTACAGGCGTTTCGGGAGCCCTATGCGGGCGCGCCGCCGGGGCCTCTTGCAGCCCAGAGTTGGTTCGAAACACTCGTTGATGACGCGGCATTTGCCGTAGGACCTGACAAGCTGCGTCTCGCACTTGGATCCTTTGCCTACATGTGGACGGACGGAGATCTCTCACCAGTTAAGTTGCCCTTTGCAGAGGCAATGGAGCTTCTAGCGCGCCAAACGTCGATGATCGCCGTTGAGACCGGATCGCTCAATACCCGCGCGACTTTCACTACCGAAGATGGTCGTTCAGCCGAGATCTGGCTTCTTGATGCTGTTTCTCTACACAATCAAATTCTAACCTTGATGCGAAAGCCTGTGGCCGGGGTTGTTCTTTGGTCAACTGGCCTGGAGGATCCCGGCGCCTGGCCACTGATCGGAAATGGGTTAGAGCCGTCGCAAGTTGGTGCTCTCGAAACTATCGGTTTCACAGATTACGTCTCCTATTCAGGTGACGGACCATTCCGCAGGGTCACCAAACCCGAGATCACGGGAAAACGCAGGTTCTTCAAGGACCCAACAACGGGTCTCATCGACGGCGAGATCTATGATCGTGTACCGCGCCCGATCTCGGTAGAACGCTATGGCAGCTCTGCGGATAAAGTTGTTGCAATCACTTTCGACGATGGGCCCGACCCGGACTACACAGTGTCAATCCTTGACGTGCTGAAGGCGAAGGGCGTTCCGGCAACATTCTTCGTAATCGGCACCAACGTAGTGAATTATCCTTCTATCGTCCGCCGCATGGTTGCCGAAGGGCACGAGGTCGGTTCGCATACGTTCTTTCATCCAGAGGGTGACGAGATGGGCGTTGTCCGGGCTCAGCTTGAGCTGAACGCGCTCCAACGGCTTATTGCAAGCGTTACGGGGCGCACGACCTATCTATTCCGCACTCCTTACGGACGCAGCGAGGGCCCACTCACCAAGGATGAAGCCACGCAGCAAAGCATAATAGAGAAAGAAGGATACATGGTCGCCGGCTCCGACATCGTGCCGCGCGATTGGGAATTCATGAGCGCCATTGAAATCACTGACTATGTGATGGCGCAGATGGCATCGAACGCGAGCAAGGTCATCGTAATGCACGATGCGGGCGGCGACCGTTCCGCCACGGTCGCCGCGTTGCCGATGCTGATCGACCGGCTCAGGGCAGAAGGCTATCGGATCGTTCTGCTTTCAGAATTCCTCGGCCTATCGCGCGACGAAATGATGCCACTGGCAACGGACAGTTTAACACCGCTCGACCGCGCTTCCTTCGTCACCGCAGCCGTAGCTGGTCATGTACTGGTCTGGATTTTCTGGGTGGCGGTATGCTTCGGCATTGTCCGTTCGCTTATCATGCTTTCTCTCGCGCTTCTCCGGCGGCGACATCCGTCAGGCTTGGCAGAACCGCTCACTACCGTGACGATCGCCATTCCCGCCTTCAACGAGGAGCTTGTCATCGTCGACGGGGTCGCCGCCGCGCTCGCCTCCGACTACCCGGACATTCGCGTCATCGTAATCGACGACGGTTCAACCGACGGCACTGCGGAGACGGTGGAGCGGGAATTCCGTCACGATCCTAGGGTGCGGCTGATACGTCAGAAAAACGGCGGCAAGTGCAGCGCGCTCAATGCCGCCTACGCCGAGATCGAGACCGAGGTGGTTGTGGCGGTCGATGCCGACACACTTCTGCACCCCAAAGCGGTTCGAAGGCTGATGGGACATTTCGCGGATCCACATGTCGGCGCAATTGCGGGCAACGTCAAAGTTGGCAATCGCCGCGGTCTGCTTGCTCGATTGCAGGCACTTGAATACATCACCGCACAGAATATCGATCGTCGTGCCGCCGAACGGCTGAACGCGATGCTCGTCGTGCCCGGCGCTATCGGTGCATGGCGTGTTGAGGCTGTGAGGAAAGTTGGGTTCTATTCCCCCGACACAATTACCGAGGATGCCGACCTTACGGTCGCAATTCTGCGCGCGGGTTATCGGATCGCTTTCGAAGAGCGCGCATATTCCATTACGGATGCGCCTGAGACCCTCTCAGGCTTTATGAAACAGCGACTTCGCTGGAGCTTCGGCATGATGCAGACCGCCTGGAAACACCGTCGCGCGGCAAAGACAGCGCGCGGTGTCGGCTTAGTCTCGATCCCAGATCTTTGGCTTACAGGCATTGTGCTAGGGCTCTTGGCACCACTGGCTGACGCGGTCTTCGTAAGCGTAATCATCACGGCCGCAGGAAACCTTGTTCGCGGCATACCCCTGACGAGCGGCGATGTGTCTCTGGCTTTAATCGCAGGCTGGGTAATGCTGCCAATCCTGGATTTAATCTTGGCGCTTTTTGCTTTCAGGTTCGAACGGCGCGAAAATCTTTCTTTGCTCCTTCTCGTGCCACTTCAGAGGTTAATCTACCGGCCACTGCTCTACATCACCATTTACCGAGCGGTCGGCCATGCGCTTGCTGGCCGCATTGCTGCTTGGGGAAAGCTTATTCGTATCGCAAGTATTCGAACGCCCGCTGGATAGCGGGCGAACCTATTGTAAATCTCAAAGAAAGACCTGACAGCCGCCCGTCGCGATCTCACCTTCCTGTACCGGCAAGTCGCGCGGAGGGTTGATTATCGCGGTCTGAACTGCGGTGATGCGGCGGGCACAGGCATCGGATTCCTGCGGCGACACGTCCTTGCCGCCAATCCAAATGTCAAGCCAGGGGTGACCATTGTGGCCTGTGTGGCATGGCCCGCCTTGGGGCGTCGGTCCGTCACCGCAGACATCTTCTACGATGGCGTATTTTCTCAGCCGAGGAAGATAAAACCGCGTACCCTCAGGGTAGTCTAGCGTCTGACGCCCGTTAACGATGCTGTGTCCCACAGCAATCGTGATTGGGCTTCTCCATGAACCTGTACCGCCGGCTCGCTGACGAAGAACCGGGCGGGCAATCGCTGCCGATCCCGGGGGCGTATTGTCCCAATAGGTGTATCCGGTCAGGTAGATTGAAAAATTCTTGGAGGTTTCCGCAGGCTGCGCACTCGTGAGGGTCGGGGAGTCCACTCTCGCGTCAAGGTTCTGCGCCCGGGACACCGGCGTTTCCACACAGGCCGACAGGCTCAGGCAGGTTGCGGTGGCCAAAATAAGCTTGCTCGATTTTACGCGCATCGATAGGTCCTCTCCAATATCTAGGAAAGTGTGAATATGTCCGATCTGTCACGCGCTGGAAAGCGGGTCTAATCCGCGATCATGGGCTTTTTGTGGCTATACCGTGTCAAGGTTCGATCCGTTGACCCGTTTCCCGATCAAAAATATGCATGTTTTCAATGGAAAACGAGAAACGTGTCTGACTTTCTGGGTCTATTTGCAGATGCGATGGGAGACTTGCGACAAGCGGATTTCCGCCATGGCGGGCAAAGACAATGATGTCCGGGCCCGTCGGTTCGGCGAAATCCACCGTCGCGTCGATGACCAATTCATCCGACGCATCGGCGATGTGAAGATCCTCGGGACGCAGGCCTAGGATCACCTGGCGCGACCTGCTTCTCTTGCCCGGTAACGCGATCCGCTGTCCCGACCCCTCCAGTTGGAGGCAGTCAGCATCCAGCGTGGCGTCGATCATGTTCATAGGCGGAGCACCGACGAATTCGGCCACAAAGGCTGTAGCTGGCCTGTTGTAAATCTCTTCTGGCGTGCCGATCTGTTCGATCTGGCCCTCGCGCATTACAGCGATCCTCGTGGCCAGAGTCATCGCTTCGATCTGGTCGTGGGTCACATAGACGACGGTCGTCCCGAGCATCCGGTGCAGCCGTTTTAGCTCGGCTCGCATCTCCATTCGGAGCTTGGCATCGAGGTTCGAGAGCGGCTCGTCGAAAAGGAAGATCTTAGGCTCTCTGACCAGCGCGCGACCGATTGCGACGCGCTGGCGTTGACCGCCGGAGAGCTGGGCCGGCTTGCGGTCAAGCAAACCGTCGATCTTGAGAATCCGGGCGACCTTTTGGATCGCCGCCTGCCGTTCCGCCTTGCCCACGCCGCGCATTTCGAGGCCAAACCCGATATTACGCTCCACCGTCAGGTTGGGATAGAGC
>JBNKHH010000025.1:0-52433 GCA_050290245.1 Silicimonas sp. | reverse complement strand
CCCGTTGCCTGCGTACGCACCCTACCGCAGCGACCGTCCCTTGATGATCGCATCCGGCCCGAACCGCGCCCGGATCCGGTCCGACGCCCGCTCGGCCTCGGCCCTCACCTGCGCCTTGGGATCTAAGAGATCCCCGTCCCGATCCGCGCCGTCGGCATCGCTCAGGTGCGAAATCCCGACCCCGATCAACCGATATGGCCCCTCGTCCCCGACCTGGTCCAGCAAGGCCCGCGCGGTGCGGTAAATCCGGTCCGCGATCTGCGTCGGATCGCTCAATTTCGCCTGTCGCGTCAGTATCTTGTGGTTGGCCCGCTTCAGCTTCAGTGTCACCGTCAGCCCCGCCTTGTCCTTGGCCTTGGCCCGGTCGGCGACATTCTCCGCCAGCCGCCAGATATGCCCGTCCAGCACATCCGCATCCGCTGTATCCTCGAAAAACGTCGTCTCGTTGGAAATCGACTTCACCGGCGCATTCCGCTGCACCCGCCGCCTGTCCTGCCCCCGAGCAAGGTGATACAGCCGTTCGCCCATGCCGCCGAACCGCGCCACCAGGTCCTGCTGTTCCCAGCGCAGCAAATCCGTAAACGTCCGAATCCCCACCTTGTCCAGCGCCGCCCGCGTCTGCGCCCCGACCCCCCAGATCAGCCCCACCGGCTTGTCTTTCAGGAACGCCATGGTCTCGGCTTCGCCGATAATCGAAAACCCCCTGGGCTTATCCAGATCGGACGCGACTTTGGCCAGGAACTTGTTATGGCTCAGGCCGATAGACCCCGACAGCCCCAGCTCGGTTTCCATCCGCCTGACCAGCCCCGCCAGCATCACGGCCGGTGGTTTTCCATGCAGACGTGCCGTCCCCGAAAGGTCCATGAAGGCCTCGTCCAGCGACAATGGCTCCACCACTGGGGTCAGCTCATCCATCATCGCCCGGATCGCCTTTGACGCCTCGACATAGGCGCTCATCCGCCCCTTCACGACCACTGCATCGGGGCACAATTTCAGCGCCTGAAACATCGGCATTGCCGAGCGGACTCCCCTGATCCGCGCGATATAGCACGCCGTCGATACGACCCCCCGCTTGCCTCCACCGATGATCACCGGCTTGTCCCGCAGGCTTGGATCGTCCCGCTTTTCGACACTGGCATAGAACGCATCGCAGTCCATGTGCGCAATCGACAGGTCATACAGTTCCGGATGCGACAAGACCCGCGGCCGCCCACATTCGGGGCAGCGCGTTCCGGCATCGAACATTGACAGGCAATCGCGGCAAAGGGCAGGCATACCGCAGTATCGCGCAATTCACCGAGAATTTAACTCGAAATGTTCCTATTCTGTTCAAATATTTTCCAAAACGGATGGCCGCCCGAATGACCGCTTTCAACGGCGCTAAACTCGCCATCCTTTCAGACAATCACATCGTAACCATCTTGCGCGATGACACCGTCCAGATCCCCTGGCCCGGGCATTGGGACTTGCCAGGCGGTGGCCGTGAGGGCGATGAAACTCCCGAAACATGCGTTCTCCGCGAGTTGCGCGAGGAACTCGGTCTTGTCCTGACTTTTGACGACCTGACCTATGGCGTCGAATCGGCCTCTGCGGGCGGAAAGGTCTGGTTTTTCGTCACTGAACAATGGGATTTCGACTCGAGCCGCATCACATTCGGGCGTGAGGGCCAGGGTTGGAAGCTTGCTCCCATCGACTGGTACCTGCGCCATCCCAAGGCCATTCCGCACCATGTGCGCAACCTCCTGACCTACCTGGAAAATCGCTGAAGCCGCCCGTGTCGCCCGGGTGACACCTGGCCTGAATCCGTCGCTAAACCCATTGTATGAAAGATTTTTGCCACCCATTTCTTCCGTGGGGACGATATTTGTGTGGGAATAATATGTTGGATCAACTCATAACCACGCTGGGCGGCGGGGGCATTGCGGTCCTCCTGCTCGCAGCTTTCATTCTACTTTGCATCTACAAGGGCGTGCGGATCGTATCGCAATCCGAAAAGCACGTTGTCGAACGTTTTGGACGGCTGCGCACGGTCCTTGGGCCCGGCATCAACTTCATCGTGCCCTTCCTCGACCGCGTGGCGCATCAGATCTCGATTCTCGAGCGTCAGCTCCCGAACGCCAGCCAGGACGCCATCACGGCCGACAACGTGTTGGTGCAGGTCGAAACCTCGGTCTTCTACCGCATCACCGAGCCGGAAAAGACCGTCTACCGCATCCGTGACGTGGACGCTGCCATCGCCACGACCGTGGCCGGCATCGTCCGGGCCGAGATCGGCAAGATGGAGCTGGACGAGGTTCAGTCGAATCGCGCCACGCTGATCACCACGATCAAGGAGGCCGTCGAAGACGCTGTCGACAACTGGGGCATCGAGGTGACGCGCGCCGAGATTCTCGACGTGAACCTCGACCAGGCGACACGCGACGCCATGCTGCAACAGCTGAACGCCGAACGTGAACGCCGCGCGGCAGTGACCCGTGCCGAAGGCGCGAAACGCGCCGTCGAACTCAACGCCGACGCCGAACTTTATGCCGCCGAGCAGGCCGCCAAGGCCCGCCGCGTGCAGGCCGATGCCGAAGGCTATGCCACCAGCGTCGTCGCCCAGGCGATCCAGGACAACGGTCTCGAGGCCGCCCAATACCAGGTCGCGCTAAAACAGGTGGATGCCTTGAACGCCCTTGGCGGAAGCCAGGGAAGCAACACCATCATCGTGCCCGCCAATGCGCTCGAAGCCTTTGGCGACGCCTTCAGGATGCTCAGGGGGAAATCGTGATGATCCACTGGTCTCTCTGGTGGGTTTGGATGGTGGGCGCCATCCTCCTCGCCGTTCTCGAAGTCATCGCACCCGCGCAAATCTTTCTCGGTTTCGCAGCAGGCGCGGCCGGCGTCGGGCTTCTCTTGCTGATCGGGGTGCCGGGCCTTGCAGGATCGCTTCCCGCAACGCTTCTGGCCTTCGCCGTGCTGTCACTGATCGCCTGGATCGCGACGCGCCGCCTGCTAGGTATCCGCAAGGGCCAGGTCACCGTCTTCGATCACGACATCAACGAAGACTGAAAATTCAGGGCCACCCGGCACTGCGCCGGATGGCCCTTTCCATTAGTTCGACAGCAACTTGCGCAACTTGCCGACAGCGCTATCAAAGTCTTCCTGATACCGGATCGGCACCGTGAATCGGCCCTCGTCGTCGAACAAGAGAACCATGGCCGAATGGTCCATGGTGTATCCGCCATCCTTCAAGGGCACTTTCGCGGCATAGACCTTGAACGCCTGGATAGCCTTCTGGACCTCTTCCGGCGTCCCCGAGACCCCGACGACACCGGGCACCCAGCCGACATAGTCGCCAAGGACATCGACCGTGTCCCGCTCAGGATCGACGGTCACGAAATAGATCCTCAGGTCCTCGGCCTCGCTGCCCAGTTCCTCGGTCCAGGTCGCGATATCGCCCAGCGTGGTCGGGCAGACCTCCGGACAGTGGGTGAATCCGAAGAAAACCGCCGAGGGCGCACCCGTCAGCGTCGCCTGCGTGAAATCGCTCCCGTCGGTTGCTGTCAGCCGGTACTCACCGATCCCGACCGTGCTGGCCATTGCGGCATCACGTGGCGCAATCACCTGCACCCAGATGAAGGCAAGGGCGGCGACCGTTGCCGCCACCGCCAGCACCACGCGAATGATGTCCTTGTTCTGCATCGCTGACTATCCTTTCGGCTGGCCCGTCGCGTGGCCCTTCATTTTCTGACCGCTACCCATGGTGCGCGGGCCGACGGCCATCGTCACCTCAATCTCTCCTGCATTCTCGAAGACCAGCGTGACCGCAAAATCTTCACCTTCGACCAGGGGCTGCTTCAATTCCATGAACATCAGATGATAGCCACCGGGCATCAAGACAACCGTCTCACCGGCCGGGATGGCCAGACCATCCTCAAGTTCGCGCATTTTCATGATGTCATTGACCATTGCCATTTCGTGGATCTCGACATGGCCCGCAACGGAGGAAGATGCGGCGACCAGCCGGTCATCGGCAGCCCCCGAGTTGGTGATGGTGACAAAACCGCCACCGACGGGTGCATTAGGCAAGGTCGCCCGCGCCGTCGGCATCGAGATCGAAAGATCGCCCAGGGTATAGGCTTCCCCGGCCAAGGCGGGCGCGGAAACAAGGGCAAGACAAAGGGTGGCGGCAAATTTGAAAGTCCGTACAAACGGCATGATGGTATCCTTTTGGGGTTCCGGCAGCGCCGGAGATATCGGGACGACCCGAGTACGCGGGCCAGTTGGTCTGTCAAAGTCGGATCAGACCAGTCCCGGAGGCCCCCGTGCCGGCGGAACCGGGGCAAGCGCCGCAATCCGGGCAATGACCTGGCCTGTTGGGACATCGACCGCTTTCTCCAGAGCCACGTACGCGGCGACCACGGGAAGGTCCGGCGTGACGGCAGGCGCATGAGATACGGCCCAAGGACAGGACAAACCGGCGTGCGAATCCTCGACAGGCGCGATCGAGCCGTCTTCCAGCAAGACGACCTCGATCATGCTTTCGCCAGTGCAAAGCACCATCGTCAGCCCGTCAGGGCCCGACGACGGCATGGTTCCCTGCGCAAGGGTCTGCAGCGCGAGAAACGGCGCAAACAGCAGCACGACCAAAGCCGCACGCATCTGGCGAAGCATTCTCGTCAACTGCCTGTTCATGGGGCGAACTCTACCACCGTTGCAACGGGTCCTGCCAGTGACCATCTTGCCGCGCTACTGCACGTCCGAAAACGCCGCCTCGAGCCTCTTGATCGCTTCCATCAACGTGGGGCGCGGCAAGGCAATGTTAAACCGCATATGCCCCGTCCCGCCCGTTCCGAACTGGGTGCCGGGACTGGGGGCGATCTTGGCGTTCAGGATTCGCTCCATCAGTTCCTTGTCGCTCATCCCGAGATCCGAGAAATCGACCCAGGTCAGATAGGTCGATGTCATGTCCATGACCGACACTCCCGGTAAGGCATTCATACGTTCGAAAAAAATTCGGAAGTTCTCGGCGATATAGGCCCGAACGGCGTCGCTCCAGTCATCACACCGGGTGAACGCCGCCGTTATCATGGCCATACCGAACCTGTTGGGCGAACTCTCCCGATCAAGGATCACGCGATCAAGACTGGCCCGCAGATCCCTATCGGGGCAAATCAACAACCCGGTCTCCGCCCCCGCGATGTTGAATCCCTTTGACGCAGCCGACAGCACCACCAGCTTGCTCTCGATATTCGGAGCCGCAACAGCCGTCGGAACAAACTCCGCGTCCGGAAAGGCAAGGTCCATATGGATCTCGTCCGAGATCAGGATCAACCCGTGTTCGCCACAAAAATCGGCAACTTCGCGGATCTCCTCCTCGTTCCAGATGCGGCCGCCCGGATTGTGCGGACTGCACAGCACGACGATCTTTTCACGACCGGTCAACTGGCGCCGCAGCTTCTTGATATCCATAACAAAGCGGCCACGCTCTATCCTCATCGGGCTTTCTACCGGCTCTCGTCCCATGGCCCGGGTCTGGCGGAAGAACGCATGGTAGACAGGTGTGAACAGGACAATCCCGTCCCCTGGCTCACTGAACGCCGCCAGGACGTTGGCAAACCCGCTCACTACTCCATGGGTGTATCGAATGGCCCCGGGACCAATTTCCCACCCGTGCTTGCGCGCGTACCACCCTGCAACGGCGGCATCCGCCTCCGATGTGTCCCCGAAATATCCCAGGTATCCGCGGTCAATCTCAGCCTGCAGCGCATCGAGGATCGCGGGCGCGGCCCGATAGTCCATGTCGGCAACGAACATCGGGATTATGTCGGGATCGTCGACACCATAGATCTTCTTGATGTTGTCGTATTTGGACGCATGTGTCCCGCGCAACGCCAGTGGGGTGTCGAAATCATATGTCATGGGAAAGCCTGCGATAGTGGTCCGGCGCGCAGACTAGCACCGCGAAAAACCGCCGCAACCCCACCGCTTGCGGGCAAGCGGGTCATATCCTACATGACTGTCATGGCACTGCGCGACATCCTGATCCACCCGGATCCCCGGCTGAAAACTGTCACTGACCCGGTCGATAGCTTCGACGACGGTCTGAAGCGGCTGGCAGAAGACATGCTGGAAACGATGTACCACGCCCCGGGCATCGGCCTTGCCGCGCCCCAGATCGGCGTGATGAAACAACTTCTTGTCATGGATTGCATCAAGGACGATGCCGCCCCGCCGCGTCCAATGGTCCTGATCAACCCTAGGATCACGTGGTCGTCCGAGGCGCAGAACACCTACGAAGAAGGCTGCCTGTCGATCCCCGAACAATACGCCGAAGTCACCCGCCCCGCCGAGGTCGAGGTGTCCTGGCTCTCGCTGGACGGCTCCGAACAGTTTGAACGGTTCGACGGCCTTTGGGCCACATGTGTCCAGCACGAAATCGACCACCTGAACGGCAAGCTCTTCATCGACTATCTCAAGCCGCTCAAGCGCCAGATGATCACGCGCAAGATGCAAAAGCTCAAGCGCGAGAAGGCCCGCGCGTGATCCGGCCCATCGTGCTTTGGCCCGATCCGGTCCTGGCACAGGCCTGCGATCCCGTGGATGACATCACCGACGACATCCGTACCCTTGCTGCCGACATGCTTGAAACCATGTATGACGCTCCCGGCCGCGGCCTTGCCGCGCCTCAGGTCGGCGTTCCGCTGCGCATGTTCGTCATGGACTGCACCTGGAAAGACGGCGCGCGCGCGCCAAAAGTGGTGATTAACCCCGAAATAGTCTCTGTTTCCGAGACCTGCGCTACCGGCCCCGAAGGATGCCTGTCGATCCCAGGCATCACCGCTCCCGTCGAACGTCATACCGGCGTCGTGCTGCGGTATGCCGATCTCGAAGGGAAGACTCACCAGCAAGAGTTCGACGGTTTCGAGGCCATCTGCGCGCAACACGAAAACGACCACCTGAACGGCATCGTGACCTTCGACCGCGTCGATCCCGAAATGCGCGCCCTGCTCCAGGCCGAGTACGACGCATGACTATCCGGCCCTTCGTCCCATGGCCCGACAAACGACTGCGCACCGCCGCCGAGCCGGTGGGCAAGATCATCGATGAGCACCGCACCATCTGGGACGACATGGTCGAAACCATGGACGCCATGCCTGGCTACGGCCTCGCCGCGCCCCAGATCGGAGTGATGCTGCGACTCGCGGTTGTTGACTGCTCGGACGAACGTGGCCGCGCCATCCGCCTTGCCGACCCCGAAATCATCGCGTCCAGCAACGAGACCAGCGATTGGGACGAGGCCTCGCCTAACCTGCCCGGCGTCTCCGCCAAAATCACCCGCCCCGCTAGAGTGACCGTCTCCTTCACCGACCCGGCCGGCAATCGAATCCGGCAGGACTTTGAAGGCCTCTGGGCCACCAGCGTCCAGCACCAGATCGACCACCTGAACGGTCGGATGTTCTTCGACAACCTCAGTCGCACCAAGCGCGACATGTTTCTAAAAAAGGCCCGGAAACGCATATGAGATTGGTTTTCATGGGAACCCCCGACTTCTCAGTCCCCGCGCTTGACGCCCTTGTCGCTGCGGGCCACGACGTCGTCTGCGTCTACACCCAACCGCCCCGCCCCGCCGGGCGCGGCAAAAAGGACAGACCGACACCGGTTCATCAACGTGCCCTCGACCTCGGCCTTCCCGTGCGCCACCCCGCCAGCCTGAAGGGCGCCCATGAACAGGCAGATTTCTCCGATTTAGAGACTGATATCGCCGTCGTCGTCGCCTACGGCCTCCTGTTGCCGCAAGCCATCCTCGACGCCCCGAAACACGGCTGCCTCAACATCCACGCCTCGCTGCTGCCGCGCTGGCGCGGTGCCGCCCCGATCCATCGCGCGATCATGGCAGGAGACCCGGAAACCGGGGTCTGTATCATGCAGATGGAGGCCGGGCTCGACACCGGCCCCGTCCTGATGCGCGAAAGCCTCGAAATCGGCGCCCAGGAAACCACCGGCGACCTCCACGACCGCCTCTCGGCGCTCGGTGCCCGCCTCATCACCGAAACACTAGCAGAACTCGACACCCTCACCGCCAAGCCGCAACCCGAAGACAGCGTGACCTATGCGAAAAAGATCGACAAGGCCGAAGCCCGCATCGACTGGACCGCATCGGCGACCGAAATCGACCGCCAGATTCGCGGCCTCTCCCCCTTCCCCGGCGCCTGGTGCGAGATCGACGGCGAACGCGTCAAACTCCTGCGCTCCTGCCTCTCCGATGGCAACGGCGCCCCCGGTCAACACCTCGGCGATTTCCGCATCGCCTGCGGCACCGGCGCCATCCAGGTCCTTCAAGCACAACGCCAAGGCAAACGCCCGATGTCCGCCAACGAACTGCTGCGCGGCATGACGCTCCCTGACACTCTCACCTGATTTCTTCTTGGCAAAAGTATCCTGGGGGTCCGGGGGCAAAGCCCCCGGCGTCGCGACGCGCACAGGCGCGGCGCAAACCCTCAGACCGAGCGTGTCGCACCCCCGTCCAGGCGCAGGTTCTGCCCGGTCATGTACCCGCCATTCTCGCTCGCCAGCCACGAGACAAGCGACGACACCTCCTCGACTCGTCCATACCGCCCCAGGGGAATCCGCGCCCGCCGTTCGTCGGACTCCGGCAGGCTGTTGATGAACCCCGGCAGGATATTGTTCATCCGAATGTTCGCGCTCGCGTATTTATCCGCATAAAGCTTTGAAAACGCCGCAAGACCCGACCGGAAAACGCCCGACGTCGGGAACAGCGGGTCCGGTTCAAAGACCGCAAAGGTCGAGATATTGATGATCGACCCGCCACCCCCGGCCTCCATGTGTGGCGTGACCAGCCGCGTCGGGCGGATCACGTTCATCAGGTAGACTTCCATTCCCCGGTGCCAGTCGTCGTCGCTTATCTCCAGGATCGGCCCCTTTGGCCCATGCCCGGCCGAGTTCACCAGGACATCGATTCGTCCCCACCGGTCCATTGCCCCGTCGACCAGCTGCGCCAGGTCGTCCACGTCCAGGTTCGACCCCGTGACCCCGAATCCGCCAAGCTCCTCGCCCAGGGTCTCGCCCTTGCCCGAGGACGACAACACCCCGATGTGAAATCCGTCCGCTGCCAGCCGGCGCGCCGCGTCCGCCCCCATGCCGCTGCCACCCGCCGTGACCAGTGCTACCTTATCGCTCATGTCTGAATCTCCCTTGTTCAGAGACAGAAATAGCTGTCTTGGCGCAGGTGCGAAAGTCAGGCGTCGCGCTGGATGCGCCCGGCCAGAAGCCGGTCGATCAACAGGCTCAAAAGCTCCGCACGGCTATGAACGTCCGCCTTGCGGAAAATCGAATTGAAATGCGCCTTGATGGTGCCCTCGGCACTGCCGCGCAATTCGGCGATCTCGGACGTTCCAAGCCCTTTCACCAGGAACATCGCAATATCGGTTTCCGCCGGCGAAAGCTTCCACTCCTCGAACTGTCGGGTGATCACCTCGTGTACCTCTGCGCTGGCCACGGCCAGGCTGGCTTCCAGCCGTGCCTTCCTCCTCATCAGCCGCCCCAACAGACGCATTTCCAGCCCTATTGCCGCGATCAGACTCGCGGTCGCAATCGATTCAACGCCCAGATGAAATGTCAGGTTGGCCAGACCACCCTCGTCGGCTAGGTCCGCCGCCACATCCGCAATGAAGAAAACGGCGCAGAGTGCCTGCACCGCAATCAGAAAGAACAAGCCCGCGTGGGCAGAAACCGAGTCGCGTAAATCCATACTTCAGATGTCTTACGCGGATGGGATATCCTTGCAACCTGTCACCATGGCGCGCGGCAAATTCACGCTGGTGCGCCAGCTTTCAAAGACAACAGCCGCGATATGCAGAACCACCGACACTTCGGCCCATGCAACGGCCGCTTCGTGCAGTTCTTCAGGCCATTCGACGCCCCAGAACATATCCGTGGTCATCAGGTGCCCCGAAAACCCGATCACCAGCATCGCGGCCAGAAGGTTATAGATCATCAGCGCGCCGAGCGGAGTGTGCCCGACATGAACGTGGCGGATGCCGCCCACCATCTCGCGCATTTGCCCGACCGACTCGCGCAGGCTGGGCGGAAAACTGGCAAACCGCGCATAGCGGGAACCGACCAGACCCCAAAGAATACGGGCCGCGACCAATCCCACTACCGCATAGCCAATCCACTGATGCAGTTTGCCGTCATCATCGACGATCAGCGCGTTCAACGTGAACCCAATGACCAGCGACCAGTGAAACAACCGCACGAAAAGGTCCCAGACCTTGATACGTTGCATGGTAACCGCTCCCTTTCCTGAATGGGTCCCGCAGGCCGCAAAATGGGGGACAGGCGGCCTGCGGAGCGCCTGGATCAATCGTTGTCTTCGATTTCGACGATTTCAAAGTCGCCGTTCAGGAAAACCTCATACTTGTGGCCGTCCTTCTTGGCATAGGCTTCGTACATGCCGTCCTCGATCTTGATCTTGGCAACTTCATAGCCCTGCTCGGTCAGCATCTCGCGAATCTGCGCGGTGTTCTGATCGGTCAGCTCGACTGTGCCGGCAGCAAAGGCGGCACCCGAAAGGGTCAGGGCGACGAGGGCGGGGGTGACGATTTTCTTCAGCATCTAACTTTCCTGTTTCTGAGTGAGCGTCCAGCGAAACGCGCCGGGCGATGGAAAGCGATAAAGCGGCAGAGCAGGACGCTGAAAACTAACCCAAGGGCCTATAGCCCCCTTTTGCATCGGGTGTTTATGCGAATTACACCTCTGGATTAGGAACGCCCGGCAAGGCCTTGCCTGCCATCGGCACGCCTCCGCTCAGACGGCCTCGCCCATCAGGGCTGCGTCGAACGGATAGGTCGTGAGATTCTCGAATCCATCCTCGGTGACCAGCACCTGGTCCTCCAGCTTGATCGAGAAATCGCCACCTTCTTCGCCGAGCAGCGCCTCGACACACAGAACCATTCCGGGCTCCAGCGCATAGTCGAATGCCCCGGAAACCAGGTGGTCGGGATACGACACGTGGGGCCACTCATCGCACAGTCCTACACCATGCATCGCGCAGCCATATTTCAGCTTTTGAAACCGGTCATCCAGACGATGCAACTGCTGCACAATATCTTCGATACGGGCGCCGGGCCGGATCAACTCCATGTTCGTCATGATATGCTCATGCGCGTGCCGCATGGCATAGACCATGTCATTGCGCGGCGGCCGATCCCCGATCCACCAGGTACGGCTGATATCGACGCAGATGCCATAGCTGCCGATCAGATCCGTGTCGAAAGCCACGATCTCGTTGTTCTGGACCTCGCGCGGGCCACACTCCTGAAACCAGGGGTTGGTCCGCGGTCCGCTTGCCAAGAGCCGCGTCTCGATCCACTCACCGCCGCGCCGGATGTTCTCGGCGTGCAGAACGGCCCAGATGTCATCCTCACTGACGCCGCCGCCGGGCACATTCTCCCGCGCAAACCGCTCCATGGCCGCGACAGCCGTATCACAGGCATGATGGGCACAGCGCATGGCCCGGATTTCATCCGGCCCCTTCACCGAGCGCGCCTTCTCAGTGACCTCTTCGCCCTCCATGATCTCGAACCCGACCGCTTCCAGCGCCCGCAGCCCGTGCAGCATGATTTTGTCGACTGCCAGACGCCGGTTGCCTTCCCCATGGGCCGCGATCAGATCCCTGACCTCGGCGGCAAAACCCTCGGCAACCTCGCCACAGGCATCGCCATTGCCGAAATAGAAGAAACTCGCGCTTGGCCGCACCTCGGCCACCAGCGGGTTGAACGACGCCAGGAACGGTGAATTGCGGTACTCCCAGATCACCATATGCCCGTCGGCACACAGCAGTACGGCACGAAACGGGTTGTGCGAATTCCAGAGCTGCATGTTCGTCGTGTCGGTCGCATAGCGAATGTTCAGCGGGTCGGTCATCAGCAACCCGCCATAGCCGCGCGTGACCACATGTTCGGTCAGCCGCTGCCACCGGTACCGCCGCATTTCCTGCAGGTCCGGCAACTCCAGTCCGGCCGCTGCCCATTCGTCGAACGCCAGCCGGGTGGGCCCGATCTCGATGCGATCAGCGTCATTTGGCGTGTTGTCCCCCAACAGGACGCCCCGGCTGGGATCGATCTTGCGACTGTCGCGATAATAGACTTCCATGCCTCCACTCTCCGCCCGCGTTATTGCCGCCGTCCGGCACGATTGCGACATCCGGGCGCTCCCATTGCGACAGATCCACTGCTACCACTCGTCAGATGAGCACCCCCGTCCTGCAAAACCACCTGCCGCAATCGCCGTGGATGTCTCCGGCCACAGCGCGCCTCCCCGGCATCCAACCTCTGGACCCGAAGAACTGGATCGTCCGCGACGAGGCTTTCGCCGGCCAGATGGCCCTGCGTGATGGCCTGATCGCGCGCCATGAAACACGGGTGCACGCGCTTCTGCCCCATGCGAAAGGCGCGGCTATCGAATGCCTCAACCTCGTCTTGGACTCTCTCGCAGTTGATTCAGGCTATACCATTGCCGAAGACGAGGTCCGCCGTCCCGACGGCGTAACCGTACCTTTCGACACCGACCGCCCCCTGGTCACACTCGGGCGCCTGATCCAGAGCGATATCTGCCTCATGCAGCCTGGTCCCGACGGCCATATCCTCGCGGGAGCGATCCTGTGTTTTCCCGCCGGCTGGACCCTTTCCGAGAAAATCGGCAGACCACTTGCCCGCGTCCACGTTCCGGTGCCCAGTTACGATCAGATGGTTGAAAAACGGGTTCGGCGCCTGTTCGACGCCATCCGGCCGGGGCAGGTCCTCTGGCGCGCCAACGCCCATCTCTACGATGATCCGACCCTTTTTGCACCAAGGACCGAGGACGACCCGCGTCCCTATGTCGGCCTCGACTCGGCCCGCTTCGTCCGCTCCGAGCGCCAAACGCTACGGCGCCTGCCCGAAAGCGGCGCCGTGGTTTTTGGCATCCACACCTACATGGTGCCGATAGAAATGCTCGAAGCGGACCAACTGGAAACGCTCGGGCAAATCGCCTGAGCCCATGCCTACAACGGCAAAGCGCCCAGAACCCCGCCGTCGACCGCAGTCAACGCCAGGAACAGGCCGGTCAGGCCCAGGACATGCGCCGTCGTGCGCAGGTTCTCACCCCCGATGATATTCAGGCACAACAGCGCCAATCCCACCGGGAGAGCAAAGACCATGACGATCATGTTCATGACATAGACAGTCATCCGCGCCGTGATATCCCCGTGTTCCGCCCGCTTGCTGGGCTCGAACACATCGTCCATCGCCGAGTTGTGCGTCAACGAAATGGAATCAGCCGCGAATATGGTTTGTTTTTCCCGCCGCAACCGCTCTTCCGGCGGTTCGAGGTCCGGCAGCAGTTCGCGGCTGGTCGCCGCGACACGAGAGATTCTCAACCCTGCTATCTTGTGAATTCTGGACATTGTGCTCGCCGCTTTCGCGCTCCTCGTTTCATCTTCCTTCCGGCCTTCAGACCTTGAAAAGACCCTGCGTTCGGATTGTGAAAAGATTGCGGCAAAGCTGTGGAAGACCTGGCTAATTTAAGCAAGATGCGCGCAGAACCGCCTGCTTTGGCCTGGCAACTCTGAACGATCCGCCTCCGAACTGCCAGATTGTTTCCACGTTTCAAAAGAAAAGGCCCCGCTTGGGCGGGGCCTTTTGGTCTTTAGTGAACCACGGCATCGGCCGGCGGTTTGCGGTTCGAACTGGCGACCCGGTCGCCGATCATCAAACCGTCCGCACCAGCGCTGACCTGGATCGCGTCGCCGTCGCCCACGTCGCCGGCCAGCAGCAGTTCGGCAAGTTCGTTTTGCAACGAGCGCTGGATCACGCGTTTCAACGGGCGCGCGCCGTAGACCGGGTCGTAGCCCTCGTCGGCCAGCCACTTCATCGCGGCCTCGTCCAGGTCCAGCGTGATGTTCTGCTTGGCCAGGCGCTTTTGCAGACCGGCAAGCTGGATCTTCACGATGCCGTCCATATCGGCCCGCGTCAGGCGGTCAAAGACGATCATGTCGTCCAGGCGGTTCAGGAACTCGGGCCGGAAGTGTGCCCGGACCGCGTCCATCACATCACGCCTGGCGTCACCTGAATCAGCGCCTTCGGGCAACTGGCTCAAGGCCTGCGACCCAAGGTTCGACGTCAGAATGATCAGCGTCTGCTTGAAATCGACCCGGTTGCCCTGTCCGTCCGTCAGAACGCCATCGTCCAAGACCTGCAACAGCACGTTGAACACCTCGGGGTGCGCCTTTTCGACTTCGTCGAACAGGATCACCTGATACGGGCGCCGACGCACGGCCTCGGTCAGAACGCCGCCCTCGTCATAACCGACATAGCCCGGAGGGGCGCCAATCAGACGCGCAACGCTGTGCTTCTCCATGAACTCGCTCATGTCGATCCGCACCATCGCCCGGTCGTCGTCGAACAGGTACTCGGCCAGAGCCTTGGTCAGCTCAGTCTTACCGACACCGGTCGGTCCAAGGAACAGGAACGAGCCCAGCGGCCGGTTCTCGTCCTGCAGACCCGCCCGCGCCCGGCGAACAGCGTTCGACACGGCGGTGACAGCGGCCGTCTGGCCGATCACGCGCTTGCCCAGCTCTTCTTCCATGCGCAAAAGCTTGTCGCGCTCGCCTTCCAGCATCTTCGACGTCGGAATACCCGTCCAACGCTCGACAACCTCGGCAATCAGCTCGGGACGCACAGCTTCCTCTACCAGAACATCGCCCTCGGCTTGTTCGGCCTCGGCCAACTGCTTCTCCAGCTTCGGAATGACGCCGTAAGACAACTCACCCGCGCGCTGAAGGTTGCCCTCGCGCTTTGCCTGGTCCAACTCGATCCGTGCCCGATCCAGCTCTTCGCGCGCCTTGCCTGCACTAGCCAGCTTGTCGCGTTCCGCCTGCCACTGGGCCGTCATCTCGGACGACTTCTCCTGCAGGTCGGACAGCTCTTTCTCCAACTTCTCCAGACGATCCTTCGACGCCTTGTCCTCTTCCTTGCGAAGAGCCTCGGCCTCGATCTGCATCTGCAGGATCTGACGATCCAGCGCATCCAGCTCTTCCGGCTTGGAATCCAGCTCCATTTTCAGTCGGCTCGCAGCCTCGTCCATCAGGTCGATGGCCTTGTCCGGCAGGAACCTGTCGGTGATATAGCGATGCGACAGCGTCGCGGCTGCCACCAAGGCGGAGTCCGAGATCTTCACGTCGTGGTGCAGCTCGTACTTGTCCTTGATGCCACGCAGGATGCTGATCGTGTCCTCGACCGACGGCTCTTCGACCATCACCGGCTGGAACCGGCGGGCCAGGGCCGCATCCTTTTCGACATACTTGCGATACTCGTCCAGCGTCGTCGCACCGACACAGTGCAACTCACCGCGCGCCAGCGCAGGCTTGATCAGGTTGGCCGCGTCCATCGCGCCATCGCTCTTGCCCGCGCCAACCAGTGTGTGCATCTCGTCAATGAACAAGATCACCTCGCCAGCCGCCGCCGTGACCTCGTTCAAAACGCCCTTCAGACGCTCCTCGAATTCACCACGATACTTCGCACCGGCGATCAAGGCACCCATGTCCAGCGCCAACAGCTTCTTGTTGCGCAGGGACTCCGGCACGTCGCCGTTGACGATCCGCAGGGCCAGACCCTCCGCGATCGCCGTTTTGCCGACGCCGGGATCACCGATCAGAACGGGGTTGTTCTTGGTCCGACGCGACAGAACCTGCATGGTCCGCCGGATCTCGTCGTCACGACCGATGATCGGGTCGATCTTGCCCTCTTCTGCCGCCTCGGTCAGGTCGCGGGCATATTTCTTCAGCGCATCATACTGCTCTTCGGCCGAGGCCGTGTCCGCCGTACGCCCCTTGCGCACATCGTTGATGGCGGTGTTCAGCGCCATCGCGGTGACGGCACCGGCTTCCAACGCCTCTTTCGCCTTGGAATTGACGACCGCCATGGCGGTCAATAGCCGCTCGACCGGAACAAAGCTGTCCCCGGCCTTTTTCGCGATTTTCTGGGCTTCATCCAAAACCTTGACGGTCTGCTGATCCATATAGGTCTGGCCGGCATCGCCGGTGACCTTCGGGATCTTGCCAAGCGCAACGTCAACCGCCTGAACGACCCGCTCGGGCGCACCGCCCGCACGTTTGATCAGGTTCGACGCAAGCCCCTGCTCGTCATCCATCAATGCTTTCAGAAGATGCTCGGGCGCCAGCCTCTGGTGACTTTCCCGCGCTGCAATGGTCTGAGCCGCCTGCAAAAACCCGCGCGACCGCTCCGTGAACTTCTCCAAGTCCATCGTATTCTCCTTATCCAAGCGCCCTCTTTTGAAACACCCGGCTCGCGGCATGTCCCTGTCTTGGGCCTCCCCACCCATGTGGGTTTTGGCGCCGCTCACTGCAAGAGGTCGGGAACCAAATCTCTCCCGTCACATTGACCCTGCATATGCACTGAAACGCAGCTTTCCGGTTATGCGTTCAAAGCCCTTTCTGCGCTGCACCAAGACGCCGATCTGATCCGCCGGGCCACGAAAGAGTCCCACATGGAGCGCGCCCTGCTCGTATTGCGCGACCAAAGGCGAACTGAACGCGGCCTGAAATTCAAGAGACCAGCTTTGACTGAACGGCGAAGGGGCTGAGTCCCAGCCATCGCTGCATCGAACCGGCGACCTCCCGCGAGCCTGACAGATCGATGCTGTCTCTTTCCCGTTCAACGGTTGTCAGACCCATCCATATGGCCGTCATGGTCCTCAGATCCGTCGATACATAAAGATCGACATCGAATCCGGGATCGGACCAGCACAGGTCAGTTCCGTCGTCGGGATCGACGACCAGCCACCACAGCCGTTTTGACGACGGAAGGTCATGGTACAGAAACTCGATCACAACCCTTCTGTTCGGCAGGGGCGCCGGGTTCAGGTTGCGCCTCATGTCCCACATCAGAAGGGACGGATCGAGGTTCTTGAGCGAAAGCGTCGACTCGACCCACTTCTGACCCCACAAACCCATGGCCTCGACAACGGGCTGCACATCCCGTCCTGCGTCCGTCAGATGATATTCGAAAACGCCCCGTTCACCGGGGATGGGCCGTTTGGCGACGATCCCTGCCTCTTCCAGCTCCTTGAGACGCTGAGACAAAAGCGACGGCGACATCTTGGGTACGCCGCGCCTCAGGTCATTGAACCGCGTCGATCCCGCGATGAACTCGCGCATCAGGACAAGTGTCCAGCGCGAGCATAGAACTTCAGCTGCCATCGCGACGGGACAGAACTGCTTGTAGCTGGGTTGAGCCATGAGGTTTCTCCTGTTCAGGCCCCACAAGGTTAGACGGCACAGATAGTGTGCCACTAGTACAGAAACTGTACCCGCCGATACAGATGCGTGACTAGCGCACCCACGGGCGAACCCGGCACGCTAGCCCCAGTATCAGACAAGGAGGATGACATGAGCGTTTACCTGATCGCCGATATCCAAGTGACCAATGACAACTGGGTGCCCGAGTACGCCGCCGAGGTGCACGACATGGTCGCCCGCCATGGCGGCCGCTATCTGGCCCGCAGCGGCAACATCGAAACCCTCGAGGGCGCTGCCCTGCCCAGCACTCTCATCGCCATCATCGAGTTTCCCGACCGTGCATCGCTCGATGCCTTCGCCGCAGATCCGGCATATGCGCCTTTCGGAAAGGCCCGGCAGGCAGGCAGCGTCAGCCGTTTTCGCGTGATTGACGATACCGACATCGCGGGCACGATTCCCTATCTCAGGGCGGGATGACCGGCTTGACCTCCGGTCGTCTCTGACGCAACAGGGGCGGGACAAGCCACAGGACCCGCCCCATGACCCAAGCCGATGACCGCCTGATCGTCGCACTCGACGTCCCGAACGCATTGCAGGGTGCCGACCTCGCCTCCCGCCTCGGGGACAGCGTCAGTTTCTACAAGATCGGCCTCGGGATGCTAACAGGCGGCGGTCTTGCACTTGCCAATGAACTCAAGGCCGAGCACGGCAAACGCATCTTCATGGATATGAAGTTGTTCGATATCGGTGCCACAATCGAAAACGCTGTCCGGGGCCTCGCTCAGTTCGATCTCGATTTCCTGACCGTCCACGGCGACCCTCACGTCGTCCGTGCCGCCCGCGAGGGCGCCGGCAATAGCGACATGAAAATCCTCGCCGTCACCATCCTGACGTCGCTCGACCGCGCCGACCTCGACGCCGCGCAGATCAAGGACGGCGCCATCCCAGACCTTGTCGTCGAACGTGCCGGCCGGGCTTTCGAGGCTGGTGCCCATGGCATCATCTGTTCGCCGCAAGAGGCCCGCGCCATCCGCGCCCTGCCTGAATCCAAGGACCGTCTCATCGTCACGCCAGGCGTCCGACCGGCAGGCGCCGATCTCCAGGACCAGAAACGCGTGATGACCCCCGCCGAGGCCATCGCCGAGGGGGCCGACCACGTTGTCGTCGGTCGCCCGATCCACCGCGCGCCCGATCCCCGCGCGGCGGTACAGCAAATCCTCGCCGAAATGCATTCCCCTCAGGCCGCCCAACCCAATCGCTAGACTTTCAGACGGCGCGCATCGCACCTATCTTAAGGACATGCGCCGCGTTCTGACCACGATCGCCCTGTCTTGCCTGCCCGGCCTCGCCCAGGCTGACTGCGTCGTTCTCCTGCACGGCCTGGCGCGTACCGACGCCTCGATGTCCGTCCTCGAATTCGCCCTGGACCGCGCGGGTTACACGGTTGTGAACCCCGAATACCCCTCAACCGAGAAACGGGTTCAGGTCCTGGCCGAGAACACGCTTCCCGATGCTTTCAAGGTGTGCGGTGACCAGACCGTTCATTTCGTCACCCACTCAATGGGCGGCATCTTGCTGCGCGAATGGCTGCGCGACCACCGACCCGGAAATATCGGCCGTGTCGTGATGCTTGGCCCGCCCAACCAGGGGTCTGAACTGGTCGATGAACTCGGCGATCTCGCGCCCTTCGAATGGATCAACGGCCCGGCGGGCATGCAACTTGGCACCGGCCCGGACAGCCTACCCCGACAACTCGGCCCGGCCGACTTCGAACTTGGCGTCGTCGCCGGAAATCAGTCACTGAACCCGGTGTTTTCCGAGCTGATCCCCGGCGACGACGATGGCAAGGTCTCGGTCGCAAGCACACGGCTCGAGGGCATGAAAGACCATATCACGCTCCCCGTGACCCATACCTTCATGATGTTCAGCGCCGATGTCATCGGCCAGGTCCTGACTTTCCTGCGCACCGGTGCCTTTGACCATGGCTCGGCCAACTAGGTCGTCGACCCCTCGCGATTGTTTACAAGACTATCTTTAGATTTGTGCCTATTCCTTTGGCACTGCGGTGATTGTTCACATTTTTCGAACAATTAACTTCGACAATGTGACCGGATCTCGGATTCTCCATCGGGTGTCCCTAATTCGGACACATTTCATTGGATGGGTGGATTTCGGGACATTTTTGCGGGACGAGGCCGATCCATGACCATGGTCACCAACATCACCGACGGCGAAATCGCCAAGGCTGGCGCCACCGGATTGTGCGCCGGGGCGAACCTGCGCACGCCTTGCGGTGAACGCCGGGTCGAATTCCTTCGCGTCGGCGATCTGATCGTGACCCGCGACAACGGGCTACAACCGGTCCGCATGATCTGGACCCGCACCGTAACAACCTCGGAACTGGCCGCCGATCCCTCGCTGGCGCCCGTTGCCCTGGCTCCGCGCGCCATCGGCCCGATGATGCCGAAAAAGACCCTGATGGTCGGTGGCGCACATCGCCTTCTGATCCCCGGCTGGCGCCTGGATGACGAGGACGACACCGAAAACTGCCTCGTCCCCGCGCGCGATGTTACCGGCCTCGACCTCGGCGACACCCAGGCGGCCGAGGTCACCTATTACAATATCGTCTTCGACACGCCGCAGGTCTTTTGCGCCAACGGCCTCCCGGTCGAAAGTTTCACGCCCTCCGAAGACACACTCGTTGATGTCCCGAAATCGGTCCGCAGCGAGTTGCGCGAAACCTTCCCCGAACTCGGACCCAAGTTCGCCGACTATCCTGCCCCGCGCTACAAGCTGCGCGAGCGCGTCTCCTACACGCCCGACTTCGCCTAGGCCTCTTCCAACCGGTCGTTGGCCGGAGGCGGTGTCGGCGTCAAAGCCGAGACGGCGTCATATAGGTCGTCGTCCATCTCAAAGCTGATCGCATCCAGCGACGGCGTCAGCTGTTCCACTGACCGTGCTGAGGTAATCGGCCCCCAGACCCCCGGAT
This sequence comes from Silicimonas sp., assembly GCA_050290245.1. Classification (GTDB taxonomy): domain Bacteria; phylum Pseudomonadota; class Alphaproteobacteria; order Rhodobacterales; family Rhodobacteraceae; genus JBNKHH01. Next base: position 32,142 of record JBNKHH010000025.1, on the reverse strand, counting down.
GCCGGGCTACCCACGCCACCGCAAGCGTCGCGGGATGAACCCCTGCTTCGGCTGCCAGCCTAGCCAGGTCGGTCGCAGCCTGGTGCATCCACTCGGGCGCATAGCGTGCCGCATACATCTGGACGTCCTTCAAACGTCCACCGGCACCCGAGGCATACTTGCCGGTCAGCAACCCGCCCCCAAGCGGCGAATAGGGACAGACGGCAAACCCTTCCGACATGGCCATCGGAAGGATCTCGACCTCGGCCTGGCGCTTCACCAGGTTGTACATCGGCTGCAGGGCCGTGATCGTGAACCCCAGGTCCCGCGCGATCCCCTGCGCCTTCATCACCTGCCAGGCCGCAAAATTTGACACGCCCACATGGCGCACCGCCCCGCTCTCCACGTATCCCGCAAGCGCCCCCAGCGACTCCTCCAGCGGAGTGACCGGATCCCATTGGTGGATATACAAAAGATCGACCGTCTCCAGCCCCAGCCGCTCGCGGCTCTCGGCAAACTCGGCGTGAACCACTTCGGGCTTTGCCACGTTCGACCCGCCGCACTTGGTCGCGATGAACACATCGTCCCGCTCGCCCCGCGAAAGGTCTCCAAGGATACGCTCAGCCGCGCCCTCGTTATAGCCGTAGGCGGTGTCAAAGAAATTGATCCCCGCTTCCCGACAGGCCCCGTACAGCGCGGCGCTTGCCGCCTCGTCCGCATTGCTGCCAAATTGCATGGTACCGAAACTGTACCGGCTGACCGGCTTGCCGCTGATCGTCTTCATGACACCCTCCCATTTATCTTTGCGCGACTAGGCCAGCCAAAAGCGAAAAAGTCAAAGGCCGCCCGGAGGCGGCCTTTCCAATCCCTGAGTCAGGGCAATCAGTTCGGGATGTCGCCGGTGATGCCTTCCACATAGAACCCCATGCCGGCCAGGGTGCCGTCATCGGCCTCTTCGCCCTCGGCAAGCCAATCGCTGCCGTCCTGCTTTTTCAGTGGGCCGGTGAACGGATGGTACGAACCATTGGCGATGGCCTCCTTCAGCGCCAGCGCCTCGGCCTTTACATCGGCGGGCACCGCGTCGCTGATCTCACCGATCCCGACCATACCGGCGCCAATTCCGTCCCATGTGTTGTCGCTTTCCCAGGAACCATCCATGACGGCCTGAGTGCGGGCAATGTAATAGGGCGCCCAGTTGTCGATAATCGACGACACGCGCGGCATCGGCGCATACTCACCCATGTCAGACGCCTGACCAAAGGTGATCACGTTCCCCGCCTCGGCAGCAGCCGCCTGCGGCGCGGTCGAGTCGGTGTGCTGCAGGATCACGTCCGCCCCCTGCTCGATCAGTGCCTTGGCCGCATCGGCCTCTTTCGCCGGATCGAACCAGGTATAGGCCCAGATCACGCTGAACTCGACATCCGGGTTCACCTTCTTGGCATGGATATAGGCGCTGTTGATGCCACGGATCACTTCGGGGATCGGGAACGATGCGATGTATCCGATCTTGTTCGTCTTGGTCATCCGGCCAGCGATATGGCCTTGCACCGCCCGGCCCTCATAGAAACGCGCCGAATAGACACCCACGTTCGGCGCGGTCTTGTACCCCGTCGCATGTTCGAACTTCACGTTCGGAAACTTTGCCGCCACGTTGATCGTCGGATCCATGTACCCGAACGAGGTCGTAAAGATCAGGTCCGCACCCTGAAGCGCCATCTGCGTCAGCGCCCGCTCAGCATCCGCACCCTCGGGCACGCTCTCCTGGTAGATGGTCTCAACCTTGTCGCCGAAGTGCTCTTCCACGGCCAGACGGCCCTGGTTGTGTTCGTAGGTCCAGCCGCCATCGCCGATCGGACCCACAAAGATGAACCCGACCTTGACCGGATCCTGCGCCTGGGCTCCGCCCGCCGCCAGCAACAAAGCTGCGGCCGAAGCCAGGAATGTACGTTTTTTCATTTTTAACTCCCCATTGGTGTTACGAACCGCCTCAGCTCGAGGCATGAAAAGATCGCCCAAGCGACGCGGGCGCATTGGCTGCAGCCCGCCGCCGGTCGGACGAGATGATGACAAGTACGAGGATCGTTATCAGGTAGGGCGACATGGACAAGAGCTCCACAGGTATTGCGATCCCCGCCGCCTGCAGATTCAGCTGCAACACCGTAACCCCGCCGAACAGATAGGCGCCCAGCAAAACGCGACCCGCCCTCCAGCTTGCGAAAACCACGATGGCCAGAGCGATCCAGCCGCGCCCTGCCGTCATCCCTTCGGTCCATTGCGGCACGATAACTAGGCTCAGGAAAGCCCCGCCCAGACCTGCACAGGCCCCCCCGAACAGGATCGCCGCAAACCGCGTTCCGATGACGGAATAACCTAGGGCGTGCGCCGCTTCGTGGCTCTCACCCACGGCCCGCAGGATAAGCCCCGGTCGGGTCGACCTGAGGAACCACCAAAGCACCGCAACCAGCACCAGCGACAGATAGACCACCGGGTGCAAACCAAAGACCGGAATATCCGAAAGCCCAGGAATAGAGACTTTCGGCGATGGCGGAGGCCGTATTCCATTGTACCCCTGCCCCATCAGCGACGAGACCCCGAGACCGAACATCGTCAATCCCAGTCCTGTCGCCACCTGGTTCGACAGGAACACCAGCGTCAAGAGCGCGAACAGGGCCGAAAGAATTGCCGCTCCCACTGCGGCGGAAATGAACCCCAGGGTTGGCGACCCCGTTTCCACCGCCACGATGAACCCGCTGATCGCGCCCACGATCATCATGCCCTCGACACCCAGGTTCAGAACTCCCGATTTCTCGACCACCAGTTCTCCCATGGCCGCCAGCAGGATCGGCGTCGATGCCACCATCAGCGAGGCGATCAGGACGACAACGTCGATTGAGCCGATAACCATCGCTTAACGCCCTCCTTGCCAGAACGCCGTGTCATTTCCGGCATTCCATGTTTCAGGGTCCGGCAGACACCACACGTATTGCAGACACTCTGCAGACACCGCCTGATGCCGCGTTCCGCCAATGTTAACAGGCGATTCCCTCATGCCGCCACCTCGCGGCCAAGCTTCACCCGGAAATTCGTCAACACATCAAAACCCAGCAGGAAAAACAGCAACATCCCCTGGAATGCCTGGATCGCCGCCGCTGGTAGGCCCATTGTCATCTGCGCCGCTTCGCCGCCGATATAGGTCAGCGCCATCAACAGCCCAGCCAGCAGAATGCCAACCGGGTGCAACCGCCCCAGGAACGCCACGATAATCGCCGTGAACCCATAGCCGGAGTTAAAGTCGATGCTGATCTGTCCCGCTGGCCCTGCAACCTCGAACAGCCCGGCCAATCCGGCCAAAGCCCCTGAAGTTCCAAGGCAAAACAGCACCAGCCGCGTCGGGTTCACCCCGGCAAACCTTGCCGCCCGCGGGCTTTCACCAGCCAGGCGGATGTTGAATCCCATGATGTGCCGCGACAACAAGACATAGGCAAAGATCACCGCGATCAGGGCCATCACGACGCCCCAATGCATCCCTGAACCGGCGATCAGCTCGTTATTTGCCGCCGCTTCATACTGGCGCAGGTTGCGCGATCCTGGAAACCCCGCTCCTTCTGGATTGCGCAGGGGGCCAAGCGCCATCCACGCAAGGATCTGTTCGGCGACATAGACCAGCAGCAAGGACACCAGAATCTCGTTCGTGTTGAAGCGTGTCCGCAAAATGCCGGGAATCATAGCCCACAACATCCCGCCCAGTGCCCCCGCGATCACCATCAGGGGAAACACCAGCCACCGCGCTTCAATCGGATAGAACGCCAACCCCACCGCGGCACCGCAAATCGCACCAATGATGTACTGCCCCTCGGCCCCAATGTTCCAGATACCTGCCTTGAACCCAAGGCTCAGACCAACTGCAATCAGGATCAGTGGTCCTGCCTTCACCAAGAGCTGGCCTCTGAAATACGAGGCGAACTCGCCAAAAACCGGGTCCCAGAAGATCGTGCGTATCGCCGCGACCGGGTCCTTGCCCAAAAAGGCAAACAGGATACCGCCAGCCACCATCGTCGCCAGCACCGCCACCACCGGCGTCGCCCAGGCCCAGGCCTTGGACGGCATTGGGCGTTTTTCCAACCGGATCATGCCGCCACCTGCCCTATCTTGCTCCAAATACGCATGGCACCCGACCTAAACATGCGCCACCTCCATGCCATGGGCCCCACCCATCATCAGACCGATCTCGTCGATGGTCAGCCCCTGCGTCGATCTCGGAGCGCTCAGCCGCCCCTCGTTCAGCGCCGCGAACCTCCCGGCGACCTCCATCAACTCGTCCAGGTCCTGGCTGATCACGATGACCGCCGCGCCGCCCGCCGCAAGGTCCAGCAAGGCTTGCCGGATTGACGCTGCCGCGCTCGCGTCCACGCCCCAGGTCGGCTGATTCACCACCAGAACATCGGGCTGCTGCATGATTTCGCGCCCGATCACGAACTTCTGCAAGTTGCCGCCCGACAGCGACCGCGCCGCGTTCTCGGTCCCCGGTGTGCGCACGTCAAAAGCCTTGATGACTTCTTTGGCGTAGTTCCTGGCTGTGTTCCAATCGACGAACCCGTTCGCCACCAGGTTCATCCGCACCGAGGCCGACAAAACACCATTTTCCGTCAGGCTCATGTCAGGCGCGGCCGCGTGCCCCAATCGTTCTTCCGGCGCTGCCAGAAGACCAAGTTTTCGTCGCGCGTTCGGCCCGAGGTTCCCGATCGGCTGCCCTTTCAGAGCGACTGCCTCTGGCGCCGTCAGGAGTTCGCCCGACAACGCTGCAAGCAATTCGTCCTGCCCGTTCCCGGCAACACCGCCGATGCCCAGAACTTCCCCGGCCCTGACCTCGATCTCGATGTTCTTCAAAGACGTCCCGAACTCGGCGGGCGAGGCCACCGAAAGCTTCGACACCTTCAAGGATACGTCCCCAAGCGCGTGCCCCGCGACCACCGGTGTCTTCAGTTCCGTTCCGACCATCATCTCGGCCAACTCGCGCGCTGTCTTCTCGCGCGGGTCACAAGACCCGACGACTTTGCCCAGCCGCAGGACGGTCGCTCCCTGACAAAGAGAGCGAATTTCCTCGAGTTTGTGACTGATATAAAGGATCGACGTCCCCTCGGACTGCAACTTTCGCAGCGTCTCGAACAGGATATCGACCTCCTGTGGAGTCAGTACGCTGGTCGGCTCGTCCATGATCAACAGCTTCGGGTCCTGCAACAGGCAGCGAATGATCTCGACACGCTGCCGCTCGCCCGCAGACAGGTCACCCACCAGCCGATCGGGGTCAAGAGGCAGCCCATAGGTCTCGCTCACTTCGCGAATGTTCCTGGCCAGTTCCCGCATCGGAGGCGGGTTCTCCATGCCCAAGGCGACATTCTCCGCCACGTCCAGGGCCTCGAACAGGCTGAAGTGTTGGAAAACCATGGCAATTCCAGTGCGCCGGGCCTCGTGTGGGCTCGCGGGAGCATAGGGCGTGCCGCCAAAAGCCATCGTCCCATGGTCCGGCCGAACCAAACCATACACCATCTTCACCAAAGTCGATTTCCCGGCACCGTTTTCACCCAACAGCGCGTGAACCTCACCCGCGCCGACAGAAAACGACACGTCATCATTGGCGACAACACCCGGATAGGCCTTGCGCAGGCCCCGAACCTCCAAAAGAGGCGCACCGCTCACGCGCTCGCTCCGCGATCTTGGCTCATTGTTATCCCCCCTGTCCCAGACTTCAGTATGCCCGTCGCAATGCCCAAGGCAATCGCCTGCGGGTGCTTTCCGAGGCTCGGATCGCCTATTGGACAGGCAATGCGCGATATTTGGGCATCACCATGTCCAAGCGCCGACAACCGGCCGCGAAACCTTGCCCACTTGGTTTTGGATCCGATCAGTCCCAGCGACCGGAAAGGCCGCGACAGGATGCGGTGGCATATTTCAAGATCCAACGCATGCGAATAGGTCAGAACCAGATGTTCGGCTCCGGGCCCGGAAAGCGTCACTAAGTCAGCAGGATTTGCCGCAATCAGGGTTTGAACATCTTCCCGGACATTGCCCGGAAAACGCTCCGCACCGCTGTCCGCCCAAGTGATCGAAACGTCCGGCAACGGCGCCAGCACATCAACGATGGCACGCCCGACATGCCCCGCGCCCCAGACCCAGATCTGGCGCGTCGGCCGCAAGACCGGTTCGATCATCCACCCATCGACAATCCCCGGCGACGGCCGGACACCCTCTCCCCTTGCCTGAGCAAGACAGCGCTCAACAGCCAACGGCACCGGCCCATCTCGTCCGGGAAGCGCACGCGCAACGATCTCGCCACCTAAATCCCAGACCCGATCCAGATCCCAGATCTCGGTCAACAGGGTCACGGCCCCTCCACAACACTGGCCCACGCCAGGGCCAAGCGGGATCCGGTCAAGCCGATCAACGCCTCCCTTGCGAACTGCGCGCGCCCGCGCGATGGCCTCGTGCTCCAGCTTCCCGCCACCGATCGTTCCCTCAACATTCGTCGCGCCGACCAGCATTTCTGCCCCGACCTCGCGCGGCACGGAACCCCGTGTTTCAGCCACGACAACGCGCACAACCGGCCCTTCAGCGGCCAGTGCAGCGATGCGGTCGCGGGAAAAGCTCATGATCTGGCCCTCCGTACTGCTGCCAGAACCTGTTCTGCCGTCGCCGGTGCGTTCAGGTTCGGATAATTCGGTCCGCTGGCCGCCACGGCATCCGACAGGGCCAACAAAACCGAGTTGCCGTGCATGAACGGTGGCTCTCCCACGGCCTTTGACCGGTAGATCGTATCTTCCCGGTTCTCGCCGTCCCAAAGGGCCACGTTGAAAATCTCGGGCCGGTCTGAACAGGCGGGAATTTTGTAGGTCGACGGAGCATGAGTCCTCAGCCGGCCCATGTCATCCCAGACCAGCTCTTCCGTCGTCAGCCAGCCCGCGCCCTGCACGAACCCGCCTTCGATTTGTCCGATGTCGATCGCCGGGTTCAGTGACGCGCCGCAATCGTGCAGGATATCAGCGCGCAGGATACGGTTTTCCCCCGTCAACGTGTCGATCACGACCTCGCTGACTGCTGCGCCATAGGCAAAATAGAAGAACGGCCGTCCCCGCCCCTCGATCCGGTCCCATTCGACCTTTGGGGTCTTGTAAAACCCAGTCGACGACAGGCTGATCCGTGCCTGGTAGGCCGCTTGCACCACCTGCTCCCAAGGCAGGCTTTCGCCGCCGACGTGCACCATGTCGCCTTCGAACCGAACGGTGTCCGGGCTGACCTGCGCGCGTTCCGCAACAAAGACCGCCAGCCGATCCCGGATCGTGTCACAGGCGGCCTTTACCGCCATGCCGTTCAGATCCGATCCCGACGAAGCGGCCGTCGCACTCGTGTTCGGCACCTTTGCGGTATCCGTCGCCGTGATCTTCACCCGCTCCATGCCAACACCGAACCGGCTGGCCGCAACCTGCGCCACCTTCTGGAACAATCCTTGCCCCATCTCGGTCCCGCCATGGTTCAGATGGATCGAGCCATCCATGTAGACGTGAACAAGCGCGCCCGCCTGGTTCAGATGCGTCAGGGTAAAACTGATCCCGAACTTGACCGGGGTCAGCGCGATGCCCTTTTTCAATATGTCATTCTCGGCATTCCAAGCCGCGATGGCTTCTTTCCGCGTTAAATAGTGACTTGTTTCGACCAATCTCTCGGTCAACTCATGCAGGATGAAATCCTCGACCGGCATCCCATAATGCGTGGTTTGCGGCCCGATCTCCTCAGGTTTCGGAGAGTAGGCGCCGCCGAAACGCTTGCCGGTCCCCGGCCCTTCCGGCGCCATGCCGCGATAGTAATTCAGTCGCCTCACTTCCAAAGGATCGCGCTGCACCACATGGGCCACGTGGTCCAGAACCCTTTCGATCCCCAACATCCCCTGTGGCCCGCCGAACCCGCGATAGGCGGTCGCCGACTGCGTATTGGTCTTCAACCGGTGAGATTCGACCCTGCAATGGGGCAGGTAATAGGCGTTGTCCGCGTGCAGCATCGCGCGGTCGGCCACCGGCAGCGATAGGTCGATCGACCAACCACAACGGCAGAGCTGCAGGAACTCCACGCCCAGAATCCGGCCCTCCGCGTCGAAACCGACACGATAATCGATCCGGAAATCATGCCGTTTACCGGTAATCACCATGTCGTCATCGCGGTCGTACCGCATTGAGCACGGGCGGCCTGTCAGCTGCGCAGCGACTGCACAGGAGACCGCGAGCGCGTTGCCCTGGCTTTCCTTGCCTCCGAAACCGCCCCCCATCCGACGCGTCTCGACCCTGACCGCGTTCATGTGGGTTCCAAGCGCCTCCGCCACCTTGTGTTGGATCTCGGTCGGGTGCTGGGTCGAGGAATGGACAAGCATGTCGCCACTTTCCTGGGGCACGGCAGCCGCCGCCTGACCCTCAAGATAGAAATGCTCCTGACCCCCCATCTCGATCGACCCCTCGATCCTGTGGGGCGCATTCGAAATCGCCGTCGCCGCGTCGCCACGCTCGTAAATGCGTGGCCCTTCCTCGAACCGGCTGTTCGCTGCCACGGCCTCGTCAACCGTCAGGATCGGCGTCAGCGGTTCGATGTCCACCCTGCCCAGCCGCGCCGCCTTGCGTGCCGCCATGTGGCTTTCGGCGACGACCAGGAACAGAGGTTGGCCGACATAATTCACCGTGTCCTCGGCCAGCATGGGCTCTGGCAAGGGTGCGGGCGATACGTCGTTGTGATGGGGCAGGTCGCTTGCCGTCAACACCGCAACTACACCCGGTGACTTTCGGACAGCCTCAAGGTCCATCGACAAGATCCGGCCATGCGCAATTTCGGACATGCCGAAGGCAAGATGCAGTGCGCCCACCGGCAAGGGGATATCGTCGATATACCGGGCTTGCCCTGTCACATGGAGGGGCGCCGCATCATGTGGAAGGGGTTTGGACACGCTCATGGCCGCACCTCCAAGACGCTGACGGGGCTGCCTGCCAGGTCGTGGACGTAGCGCACCAACAAGGCTTCGGCAGCCTTGAGGCGATAGTCGGCGCTGGCCCGCATATCGCTGAGAGGTGTGAAATCGTCACTAAACCTGGGCAAGACGGCCTCTGCTGTCGCAATGGTCCACGGCTGGCCGATCAGACCTTCTTCGACGGACGAGGCGCGTTTCGGCACGCCCGCCATGCCGCCAAAGGCGATCCGGGCTTCGGCAACGACGCCGTCCTCCACCACCACATTGAAACATCCGCAAACCGCCGAAATGTCCTGGTCGAAACGTTTGGACAGTTTGTAGCACCTGAGCGCCGGCGCGCTTTTGGGCACCGTCACCGCCTCGACAAACTCGCCAGGTGCGCGATCCTGTTTGCCATACTCCAGGAAGAACTCCTCGACCGGCATATCCCGCCGGGCGTCGCCCTTTCGCAGATGCAAAGTGGCGCCCAGGGCGATCAACGCCGGCGGATTGTCCCCGATCGGCGAGCCATTCGCAACATTGCCTCCAATCGTCGCCGCCTGGCGTACCTGTTCCGATCCATAACGGCGCACCATTTCCGCATAGGACGGATGGTGCGTCTTCAGAACCGGCAAGAGCCGCGCCATCGTGACCCCGGCGCCGATCCGAATGCCATCGCTACCCAACTCGATCTTTTGCAAGTCGCGGCACCGGTTCAGGAAGGCAACCTCACCAAGCTCGCGCAGCCCCTTCGTGACCCAAAGCCCGACGTCGGTTGCACCCGCAACCAGCGTGGCATCCGGGTGAGCCGCGTACCAGGCGGCAAGCTCGTCCACGCTTTCCGGCGCATAGCCAACGCTTTCGACGTCAGGCGCGTCATCCCGCACCCAGTCAGGCACGACAGACCCTTCTGCGGCCTCTGCGGCGCGCACGATCGGCGCATAGCCGGTGCACCGGCACAGGTTGCCGGCCAGAACGTCGTTGTGATCCGTCCGCCCCACCGTATGGGCCGTCGCCATCGACATGGCAAATCCGGGCGTACAGAACCCGCACTGACTGCCATGGTGATCGACCATCGCCTGTTGCACCGGGTGCAGCACGCCATCGGGGCCACTCAACCCCTCGACCGTTCGAACTGCCTTTCCGTGCAACTGGGGCAAAAACAGGATGCAGGCATTCAGCGCTTTCACATCGTTTTCGCCGTCTTCACCCTGTTCAGTGACCATCACCGTGCAGGCCCCGCAATCTCCCTCGTTGCACCCCTCCTTGGTGCCTGTCAGCCTGCGATCCTCGCGCAGCCAGTCCAACAGAGTCCGCGTCGGCGGCGCGTCAACCTCGACAGTTTCCCCGTTCAGAGAAAACTTGACCTTCATGAAAAGTCCCGCCGCCTTACCCAGATGTCAGGGCCGGTGCGCGCCGTCGATGCGGCGTAGAGAGCGCGCGCCCATGAACCGGATACAGATGAAAGCGCGGAAATCGCCACTTGGCAAGCCCCCTGTGAAAATCACGGCCTTGTGAGTTTGCTGTTTTCGGTTTTCGGCAAAGGATCAAGATCGGGCACATTTCGGTGCCGACAGGAGGAGTCTGCAATGACCCGAATGACTGCAAAGGACTTTGATCAGGAGCTTTTGGACCTCTACGACTATTACGCACACGGAAAGATCACCAAGCGCGAGTTCCTGGATCGCGCAGGAAAATTTGCCGTCGGCGGGCTGACCACGTCGGCGCTTCTCGGGATGCTCAGCCCGAATTACGCTCTGGCTGAACAAGTCTCTTTCAACGACCCCGATATCGTACCGCAATACATCGAATACGCCTCTCCCGGCGGCACCGGCGACGTGCGCGGCTACCTGGTCAAACCGGCAAATGCGCCGGCAAGACTGCCTGCCGTTCTTGTGGTACACGAAAACCGGGGGCTTAACCCTTACATCAAGGATGTGGCAAGGCGGGTTGCCAAGGCCGGTTTCATGGCCTTGGCGCCTGACGGTCTCACCTCGGTTGGCGGCTATCCCGGCAACGACGCCGAAGGGCGCGAACTTCAGCGCACCGTCGACCGTGAACAGCTGATGAACGACTTTTTCAACGGTTTCGATCACCTCCTGAATCGTGACGATTCCACGGGGAAATGCGGCGCTGTCGGCTTTTGTTATGGCGGCGGCGTCTGCAATGCGCTTGCCGTTGCCTTTCCCGAAATGGCTGCTAGCGTGCCGTTTTACGGCCGTCAGGCCTCGACCGAGGACGTGCCCAAGATCCAGGCACCGCTTCTGCTCCAATACGCCGGGCTGGACGAGCGCGTCAACGCAGGCTGGCCGGATTACGAAGCCGCGCTCAAGGCCAACGGCAAGACATACGAGGCGCACATCTACGAGGGCGTAAACCACGGATTCCACAACGACTCGACCCCGCGCTATGACGAAGCGGCGGCGAACCTCGCCTGGGACCGGACCATTGGCTGGTTCAACCAGTATCTAAGCTGAAGCGTCTGCGATAAGGTCTTCGCGGCATACAGCCAGGGAGACCACCATGTCATATCCGGATTTCATGACCGCACTTCCCAGCCTCGACGTGCCATTCCCCGACGACGTCGTGCGCACGAATGCCGTCCGAAGTGACGATGCGCTGGTCGTCTATTTTACGATTCTCAAGGATTTCGATCTGCCCGAGCACAGCCACGGACCCCAATGGGGCACAATTTTCAAGGGCGAGATTGAAATCACCATCGACGGCGATACCAAGGTCTACCGCCCGGGTGACGCCTGGGATATTCCGGCCGGAACGCCGCATTCCGCCCGACTGAAGGCAGGCAGCCTTCTGATGGACGTCTTCGACGAGCCCGACAGGTACCCGCTCAGAACCTAGCCCCAGGTCGGGTGGAACTTGCCCGCCGGAGACAGGGTAAAGATCTCGCAACCCTCTTCGGTGACGCCAATCGAATGTTCGAATTGCGCGGACAGGGACTTGTCCCGCGTCACGGCCGTCCATTCGTCGGCCAGTACCTTTGTTTCCGGACGCCCCAGGTTCACCATCGGCTCGATGGTAAAGAACATGCCGGGTTCCAGAACGGCGCCGGTGCCGCGGCGACCATAGTGCAGAACGTTCGGCGGTGCGTGGAACACGCGGCCTAGCCCGTGGCCACAGAAATCTCGCACGACGCTCATGCGATGCGCTTCGACATAGGCCTGGATGGCAAAGCCGATGTCACCAAAGGTATTCCCCGGCTTGACCGCCTCGATCCCCTTGAACAGGGCGTCATGGGTCACCTGGATTAGGCGTTCGGCCTTTCGGCTCAGCTTCCCGGCGACGTACATCCGGCTAGTATCGCCAAACCAGCCATCGACGATTACCGTGACGTCGACGTTCAGGATATCGCCGTCCTTAAGCTTTTTCTCACCCGGAATGCCGTGGCAGACCACGTGGTTCATGCTAATGCAGCTCGCGTGCTGATACCCTTTGTAACCGATCGTGGCGCTGGTCGCCCCGGCTTCGTTGACTTTGCGCTCGATCTCGGCATCGATCTCGGCAGTTGACACGCCGGGCACGATCATCCCCGCAATCTCATCTAGAATGCGCGCAGCAAGCTCTCCCGCCCGATGCATTCCGGCGAAATCCGAAGGATCGTAAATGCGAATGCCGTCTTTGGTCAGGCGGCCTTTGCCATGGTTGTCCACGAACAGTCTTCCTTTTCTTCCAGCCGGATATAGGACGATTGACAGAAAAGTACCAGACGACCGGTGGTCACGCCTCGACAGGCAGGGTTCCCGCGATCTCGACGCCGTGGGTGTCGATCCGCGTTCCAACGCAAATCACCTCCACACCCGCCTCCCGCGCCAAGTCAAAGGCGGCGGCGTACCCCGGATCAAGGTCGCGGGCCAGATCGAAACGGGCGCAATCGGTGCGCTGGACAAGATACAACATCACCGCCCTGTGCCCCTCGGCCACCATGTCCGACAGCTCAACCAGATGCTTGGCACCACGCTCGGTCACACAGTCGGGAAACTCCGCCAAGTCACTATTCCGGCGCAAATGGACGTTTTTGACCTCGACATAGGCATCTGCCAAACCCGGCTCGGTCAAAAGAAAATCAATCCGGCTGGACTTGCCGTACTTCACTTCCGGGCGCACGGTTCCATAATCCGCAAGACCCTCGACCGCCCGCGCCGACAGCGCCTCGCGAACCACTTTGTTCGGCACTGCGGTGTCAATCCCAGCCCACTGGCCGCCAGGAAGCTCGACCAACCGCCACCCGAATTTCAGCTTCTTCCTGGGATCGTCATTCGGCTCCAGCCAAATCCGCATCCCCTCGTCGGCCAGCCCCAGCATCGCCCCGGGATTTGGGCAATGGGCCACGACCTCGCGCCCGTCCGACTCAAGCACGGCATCGGCCAGAAACCGTTTGTACCGGCGGATCAGACGGGCAGGCACCAAAGGCGTTTGAAAGCGCATGATCCGGGGCCTATACCCCTTGGACAAAGGGGGCAAGAAACAGCCATGACAAATCCCACGGCGGCCATGCTTGTGATTGGGGACGAGATCCTCTCGGGCCGGACCCGCGACGCCAATATGCACTACCTGGCAGGCAAACTGACCGAGATCGGCATCGACTTGAAAGAGGTGCGCGTCGTCTCGGACGACCGAGACGCCATTGTCTCGGCCGTACAGGCTCTGTCAAAGGTCTACACGCACGTCTTCACCTCGGGCGGAATCGGCCCGACTCACGACGATATCACCGCCGACTGTATCGCCCATGCAATGGGCGTCGGGATCGACATCCGCGACGACGCCCGCGATTTGCTGCAGGCCCACTACGATCGGCAAGGCATGGATTTCAACGACGCCCGCAAGCGCATGGCCCGGATCCCGGAGGGGGCGACTCTGATCGACAACCCCGTGTCGGTCGCGCCGGGCTTTACCATCGGCAACGTCCACGTCATGGCCGGCGTGCCCTCGGTCTTTACCGCGATGGTGGCAAGCATCCTCCCGACCCTGACGGGCGGCGCGCCTCTGCAATCCGTCTCGATCCGCATCGACCGCGGCGAAGGCCAGATCGCCGGTGCCCTGGCTGAACTCGCCAAACGGTACGCCGACCTCAGCATCGGTTCCTATCCGTTCCAAAAAGACGGGCGCTATGGCACCAACATCGTCGTCCGGGGCACCGACGCGGACCAACTGGCCAAAGCTGAAAGCGATGTGCGCGCCCTTTGCGATGAGGCAGCATCGTGACGCAGCCGACTGCCGACGACCTGTTCGAAGTTCTGGACGCAACATGGGCCCCGGCGCGCTGTATCCAGGCCGGACCCTGGACCCTGCGCGAAGGCGTGGGCGGCGGTCAACGTGTCTCGGCGGCAACGGCCAATTCACCTGTAACAGAGACTGATTTGGCAACAGCGGAAGCCGGGATGCGAGCGCTCGGCCAGCACCCGCTTTTCATGGTTCGACCCCAGGATCAGGAATTGGACCGGTGGCTTGAAACGCGCGGCTATACCATCGTCGACCCGGTCAACATGTATCTCGTCCGCGCTGAAGACATCGCCGAAGACCTTCCGATGACTCTCGCGATCCCGACCTGGCCCGTCCTTGCAATCCAGCGCGAACTTTGGGCCGAGGGCGGCGTCGGACCAGGCCGTATTGCCGTGATGGAACGTGTCTCGGTGCCAAAGGTTTCCATCCTCGGCCGCCGGAGTGACACGCCGGGCGGAACCGCATTTATCGCCGTGCACAACGGCGTCGCCATGCTGCACGCGCTCGAAGTCGCGTCCTCTCAGCGGCGCAAGGGCGTGGCGGAGACGATCATGAAGGGCGCGGCGAACTGGGCCGTCGACATTGGCGCGTCCTGGCTTGCCCTTGCCGTCACCCGCGCGAATGGTCCTGCGAACGGCCTTTACGACAAGCTGGGCATGTCCGTCGCAACCAACTATCACTATCGGCGCGCACCTTTGGAGACCGAGTGAAACACCTGGCCGTCCTCTTGCTGTTCCTTGTCTGTACGCCGTTGTCAGCGGCGGATCTCACTTTGCCCATGGCGACGGTTGTGAAAGTCGATGAAAGCGACGCCGCCAGCGTCCGCCTACCCGAACGTCCCTGGGCGCCCGGCACCGAAACGCCGGGCACAGAAGGCGCCGTCCGCCGCAGCGTATTGCGCCTCGCCGATGCCGGCATGACGACCCTCCAGCTGATCGGCCCTCTTCGTGCTGCCCTACTCGAAGACGGGTATTCCGAGATCTTTACCTGCGCCGACGCCGAATGCGGCGGATTCGATTTCCGCTTCCAGCTTGACCTGCTGGGCGAGCCGGACATGCATGTCGACCTGGGCAACTATCGCTATGTCCTGACCCGCAAGCCCGGCGCAAGTCCACACACGGTTGCGCTGGTCGCCTCGTCGGCAGGAACCAACGGCTTCGTTCATGTGACCGAGGTTTCCGACGCCAGCCTGCCTGACATCTCCATTGACCCGACACCGCCCCAGCCAACGGATCTGGCGCTCCCACCTGTCGAGCGAAACGATCTGATCGAAACGCTGGTCCAGACCGGCCGCGCCGTGCTTCAGGGCCTGGAATTCGGCACCGGCTCGGCAGAGCTGAACCTCGCCGCCGAAAGCTCACTTGAAGCTCTAGCCGACTGGCTCGCTGCAAACCCCTCGGCGCGCATTATCCTTGTTGGCCACACTGACGCCGTCGGGTCTCTCGATGCCAATACCGACCTCTCGCGGCGGCGTGCCCTTGCCGTGGCCGGCCGTTTGCTGGAACTCGGCACCGTGCCGGTGCAAATCCAATCGGCTGGCGCCGGATACCTTTCTCCGGTTGCGTCAAATCTGACCGAAGACGGGCGCGCCACCAATCGCCGGGTCGAAGTGGTCTTGCTGGCGCTCGACCCCTGACCGTCAAAAAAAAGCGGGCGCCACTTGGGCGCCCGAAGAAAAAAGCTACACTCATACCAACGAGGGAAGCCTCACCAGCGGTCCGGGCCCTTTTCGGCAAAGGAATGGACCAGGAAGTCGATGAATGCGCGCACCTTCGGCTGGGTGAACCGGCCCGGCGGGTACACGGCAAAGATGCCTTGCGTTTCGATCGGCAGATCGGGGATCGCCTCTTCCACCAGCCCGGCATCCATGGCCTCGGCGTACAGGAAGGACGGCAGGTAGGCGATGCCAAGACCTGCAATCGCTGCGTTCAACAGCGACTGGCCATCGTTCACGGTCAGCCATCCGGCGGTACGAACCTGACGCTTTTCACCCGAGGGGGCAGTCAGCTTCCAGACGTTGCCGGACGAGTTGTTCGAGTAATGCAGAAGCTTGTGTTCGTTCAGGTCGTCGATCTTATGCGGGCGTCCGAACTTTTCGAAATAGGCAGGGCTGGCAATCATACGGCGGTTGGTTTCGCACAGTTTGCGTGCCTTCAACGTCGAATCTTCCAGTTCACCAATTCGGATGGCCATATCGAAACCTTCTGAGATCAGTTCGACATAGCGGTTGTTCAGCACCATGTTCACGGTGATCTCCGGGAATTCCTGCAGGAATTCGCCCAGCACTGGCGACAGGTGGTTTACGCCGAAGTCGGTCGCAACCGATATGCGCAACAGACCCGAGGGCGCGGACTGCATCGAAGTCACCAGGGCATCGGCTTCGCCAGCGTCGTTCAGCACACGCCGTGCACGATCATAATAGGCCAGGCCAATTTCCGTGGGTGAAACCCGCCGTGTCGTGCGATTCAAAAGTCGAGCACCGAGCCGGGCTTCCAGAGAGGACACGTGTTTTGACACGGCCGACTTCGAAATTCCCATTTTCTTTGCAGCATCGGTGAACCCACCCTGATCCACAACGGTTGCAAAGGCTTCCATTTCCGTCAGTCGGTCCATCAGGTTTCATACCTTTAGTTTTTGCCCCCGAGGCAGATCCGGTCTGACGGTGAAATCGGGCAAGAATGGGGTAAGACCCCGACAATTCCCCGGTTTTATCGGGATTGTTTTGAGAACCGCGACGGAATTGCCAAGATGTTGGCCCCAAACCAGCGCTTCCCGCTGGCTGCCGCCGTGCGAACATGCAAGCCATCCGAACCAAGGATACTATGGTGAAAGTGCGGTTGCGACCGCGCAGCGTCCAGGGCGCGCCTAAAACGCGGCAGCCAAACGCGACCCCTGGTCGATCGCACGCTTTGCATCCAGCTCCGCCGCCACATCCGCTCCGCCAATGACATGCGCCGCGATCCCGCGCTCTGCCAGGCGATCGGCCAGACCCCGGTCGCTTTCCTGCCCGGCGCACAGAACAACAGAATCGCAAGGGATGACCTCGGATCCGCCATCGGCTTTTGTGACGTGCAAGCCGGCCTCGTCGACATAATCATAGGCAATGCCTCCGACCATCCTGACACCTTTCATGTGCAGGCTGGCCCGATGGATCCAACCGGTCGTCTTGCCCAGTTTCTTGCCCGGACGCTCGCTTTTCCGCTGGAATAGAGACACTTTTCGCGGTGATGGCGCGGGCTGCGCTCCTCCCGGCGCCAGGCCAGAGCGGTGGTCTTCGGGATCCGCCACACCCCATTCCTTCAGCCACTCCTCCAGGTCCAAAGTCGGGCTGTCGGCCGTGGTCAGAAACTCGGCCACATCGAATCCAATGCCCCCGGCGCCAATAATCGCCACACGATTCCCCGCTGTCTCCCTGCCAGTCAGAATATCGACATAGCTGACCACATGCCCGCCCCTGACCGCGATCCCCGGATCGCGTGGCGTGACACCGGTGGCCACCACAACCTCGTCAAACCCTGCCAGGACATCCGCATCCGCCTCGATCCCAAGCTTCAGATCGACATGCCGTTCCGCCAGCATGGTTTCGTACCAGCCGATCAGACCGTGAAACTCTTCCTTTCCGGGCACCATCTTGGCCAGGTTCAACTGACCTCCTACCCGGTCCGATCTCTCGAACAGGGTCACCTTGTGCCCCCTCTCCGCGGCCACCAGCGCCGTCGCAAGCCCGGCAGGCCCCGCCCCGACCACCGCGACAGATTTCGGGTTCCCGGTCGGCGCATAGACCAACTCGGTTTCATGCCCCGCCTGTGGATTCACAAGGCAGGTCGATAATTTCATCTCAAACGTATGGTCCAGACAGGCCTGGTTGCAGGCGATGCAGGGTGCAATGGTCTTTGCACGACCGGCCTTCGCCTTGGATACGAAATCTGGATCGGCAAGGAAGGGCCGCGCCATTGACACCATGTCGGCGCATCCCTCTGCCAGAACCGCCTCGGCGACTTCGGGCGTATTGATCCGGTTGGATGTGATCACAGGTATCCCAACCCGTCCCATCAGCTTCTTCGTCACCCAGGAAAACGCCCGCCGGGGCACGCTCGTGGCAATGGTCGGAATACGCGCCTCGTGCCAGCCGATACCAGTGTTGATGATCGTAGAGCCTGCGTTTTCAATGGCTTGTGCCAGCCGCACCACCTCGTCAAAGGTCGATCCGTCTGGCACAAGGTCGATCATGCTCAACCGGAAAATGACGATGAAATCCTGTCCAACAGCGGCGCGGACCCGCCGAACGACCTCGACCGGCAAGCGCATCCGGTTCTCGTAAGACCCGCCCCAGCGATCTTCACGCCGGTTCGTATGTTTCACCAAGAACTGGTTCAGAAAATACCCTTCCGACCCCATGATCTCGACGCCGTCATACCCTGCCGCGCGCGCGCGCTCTGCCGCTGCCACAATGTCGGCAATCTGTTTCTCGATCCCCTCCTCATCCAACTCGGTCGGCGCAAAAGGCGAGATCGGGGATTTCAGCGCCGACGGGGCGACGCAGCCCGGATTATAGGCATAGCGCCCAGCGTGCAGGATCTGCATTGCGATCCGCCCGCCGGCGTCATGCACCGCATGCGTCACCCGCGCATGGTTCGCAATGTCCTTGTCACTGAACAGACCCGCCGCCCCCGGCAACACGCCGCCCTCGACATTCGGCGCCATCCCACCGGTGACCATCAACCCGACACCCCCCTCGGCGCGGCGCGCATAATAGGCCGCCACCCGGTGGAAATCGCCCAATTCCTCCAACCCGGTATGCATCGAGCCCATCAATACCCGGTTCGGCAAAACCACATGCCCGAGATCGAGCGGCGAAAACAAATGCGGAAAGTCGGTCATGCGGCGACTTTGCACAGGCCCTTGATCCCTGTCACCCGAAACTCGGTATCAGGGCCTCTTCTTTTTAAAATATTCTGGGGAGAGCGCGAGAGGGGCGTTGCCCCTCTCGCCTGCGGCGGCGCGCGTCAGCGCGGCACAAATCAGTCACTATTCCGCAGGAATAGCCTCGGGCAGACCCGTCACCGGGATCTCAAGCTTGTTCAGCATCTCGAGTGGAACAACCTGGATAAAGTTCGCCTTCTCGTCGTCCCAATGCTGCAGGATCGCCGCCGCCCTCCGGCTGCCTGTCTCCTCTAGGTGCCTTTCCAAGAGTTCCTCAAGCTCGCCCATGTAATGGCCCTCGTTGACATCCACGCAGACCAGCGTCTCCATGTTCATCATCGTCCTGGCCATTCCCTCGGGGTCGTAAAGATACGCCATGCCCCCGGTCATGCCGGCACCAAAGTTGGCCCCGATGCGACCCAGGATCACCGCGACGCCGCCGGTCATGTACTCGCATCCGTTCGACCCGCAGCCCTCGACCACGACCTTCGCACCCGAGTTCCGCACAGCGAACCGCTCACCGGCTCGTCCGGCGGCAAACAGGTAGCCATCCGTCGCACCGTAAAGAACGGTGTTGCCGATGATCACGTTGTCCGAGGCTACCAGCGGCGACACCATCGGTGGGCGCACGACGATGGTGCCTCCCGACAGCCCCTTACCGACATAGTCGTTGGCATCGCCTGACACTTCCAGTTTCAGACCCGGCGCGGCAAAGGCGCCCAGCGACTGACCGGCCGAGCCCTGAAGTTTCACCGTCAGGTGGTCGCGCTGCAGGTTGTTTCGCATCCCGAACCGCTTGACGATATGGCTCGACGTCCGCGTCCCGATGGTCCGAAGCGTGTTCTGCACCGCGTAAGACAACTGCATCTTTTCGCCGTCCTCAAGGAAACGCGCCGCATCCTTGACGATCTCGGCGTCCAGCGTGTCCGGCACCACGTTGCGCGGCCGGTCCCGGTCATAGGTGATGTCATGCGCCCCATCGACCGTGATCAACAAGGGGTTCAGGTCCAAATCGTCCAGATGCGCCGACCCGCGACTGACCTGTGACAACAGGTCTGCCCGGCCGATCACCTCGTCCAGCGACCGCGCACCTATCGACGCGAGTATCTCCCGCACCTCCTGCGCATAGAAGGTGATCAGGTTCACTACCTTGTCGGCATTACCGGTAAACTTGGCCCGCAGCCGTTCGTCCTGCGTGCAAACGCCAACTGGACAGGTGTTCGACTGGCACTGGCGCACCATGATACAGCCCATGGCGATCAACGCGGCGGTGCCGATACCGTATTCCTCGGCCCCCATCATCGCCGCCATGACGATGTCACGACCCGTACGCAGACCACCGTCGGTCCGCAAGGTCACGCGGTCCCGAAGGTTGTTCATCGCCAGAACCTGGTGCGCCTCGGTCAGGCCCATCTCCCAGGGCAGTCCCGCATATTTGATGCTGGTCGCCGGAGACGCGCCGGTCCCACCGTTGTGGCCCGAGATCAGGATGACGTCCGCCTTGGCCTTGGCCACACCGGCGGCAATCGTGCCGACGCCACTGGCCGCGACCAGCTTGACCGTCACCTTACAGCGCGGGTTGATCTGTTTGAGGTCGTAGATCAGCTGCGCCAGGTCCTCGATCGAATAGATATCGTGGTGCGGCGGCGGGCTGATCAGCGTCACGCCAGGCGTCGAGTGACGCAGGCGCGCGATCAACTCGGTCACCTTCATGCCGGGCAACTGGCCACCCTCCCCGGGCTTGGCGCCCTGGGCAACCTTGATCTCAAGCTCTTCGCACTGGTTCAGATACTCAGCCGTCACGCCAAAGCGACCCGATGCCACCTGCTTGATCTTGGCCGACGGGTTATCCCCATTCGACTCAGGCACGAAATGCGCCGGATCCTCGCCGCCCTCGCCGGAATCCGACTTGGCGCCGATCCGGTTCATGGCGACGTTCAGCGTCTTGTGCGCCTCGGGCGACAGCGCGCCAAGACTCATGCCGGGTGTCACAAACCGTTTGCGGATCGAGGTGATGCTTTCCACCTCTTCGATCGGAATCGCCTTGCCCATCGGCTTGATGGCCAGAAGGTCGCGCAGATGGATCGGCGGCATTGCCTGCATCTTGGCCGAAAACTGCTGCCACATTGCATAGGACGACTTCTGGCAAGCCGCCTGCAGCATGTGCATCGACTGCGCTTCCCAGGCATGGGTCTCGCCACTGGTCCGCGACTTGTAAAAGCCACCGATTGGCAGAACCGCATCTACGCCGCGGAAGGCTGCCTTGTTGATCTCTTCCGCTTTCTTTTGAATACCCGAGACACCGATCCCGCTGATGCGGCTGTGCATGCCAGGGAAGTACTCGTTCACCATGGCCCGGCTCAGGCCAACGGCTTCAAAGTTCAGACCACCGCGATAGGATGAGATCACGCTGATACCCATCTTGGACATGATCTTCAGCAATCCGGCGTCGATGGCCGCACGATACCGCGCCACGGCTTCGGTCAGCGTGCCGTCGATCAGGCCGCGGTTGATACGGTCGGCAATCGAATCCTCTGCCAGATAGGCGTTCACCACGGTCGCGCCACATCCCACCAGGACCGCGAAATAATGCGGATCGATGCATTCTGCCGACCGCACGTTCAGGCTGCAAAAGGTCCGCAAACCCTTGCGGGTCAGCCACGAATGCACCGCGCTTGTCGCCAGGATCATCGGCATGGCAACCTTGCCGGGGCCCTGGAGATGATCGGTCAGAACGATGTGACCGGCACCCGAACGCACCGCGTCCTCTGCCTCGCTGCGCACGCGGACCAACGCCTGTTGCAGCGCGTTGGCACCTCCGTCGACCGGGAAGGTACAGTCGATCTCGACCATGTCCGCATTGAACGCCTCGACCAGCCGCGCAAATTGCGCATTCGCCACAAAAGGGCTGTCCAGAACGATGATCTCGGTCTGACTGCTGTCTTGGTCCAGAACGTTCTTCAGGTTGCCGAACCGCGTCTTCAGGCTCATCACCCGGTACTCGCGCAAGCTGTCGATCGGCGGGTTGGTGACCTGGGAAAAGTTCTGGCGGAAAAAATGGCTCAAAGGCCGGTATTTCTTGGACAGAACGGCCGAAGGCGTGTCATCGCCCATCGACGCAAGGGTTTCCTTGCCGTCCTCGGCCATCGGCGCAAGGATCTGCTCAAGCTCTTCGATCGAATAGCCGGCGGCAATCTGGCGCTGACGCAGCTCCTGTCCTTCGTACAGGGTGATCTCGCTCAGACCTGAAAGCTCCTCGTCCAGCTCGGTGATCTTGCCGACCCACTCACTGAACGGTGCGCTTGCTGCCAGTGCATCCTTGATCTCGGTGTCGCGGAACAGCTTGCCGTCCTGCATGTCGACCGCGATCATCTGGCCCGGACCCAAAGCGCCCTTCTCGACAACCGTGGCTTCGTCCGACGGCACCATGCCGGTTTCCGAGCCCGCGATCAGGAGGCCATCGCCCGTCACCGTATACCGCATCGGGCGCAGACCGTTCCGGTCCAGACCGGCGCAGACCCAGCGGCCATCGGTCATCGCCAGCGCGGCGGGGCCGTCCCACGGCTCCATCACCGCGTTGCAATAGTTGTACATGTCGCGCCAGGCCTCGGGCAGTTCGACCGCCTGCTTCGACCATGACTCCGGCACCAGCATCGTCTTGGCCATCGGCGCGATCCGCCCGGCCCGCACCAGAACCTCGAACACCGCGTCCAGCGCGCTGGAATCCGATGCACCCGCCGGGATGATCGGCTTGATGTCTTCCGCCGTGTCCGCAAATGTGGCCGATGCCATCCGGATCTCGTGGGACTTCATCCAGTTGACGTTGCCTTTCAGCGTATTGATCTCGCCGTTGTGTGCCAGCATCCGGAACGGCTGCGCCAGCCACCATTGCGGGAAGGTGTTCGTCGAATACCGCTGGTGATAGATCGCAAAAGCGCTCTCGAACCGCTCGTCCTTCAGATCGGGGTAGAACTCGGCCACCTGCTCGGCCAGCATCATACCCTTGTAGATGATCGACCGGCACGACAGGCTGCACAGATACAGCTGCGGAATCTGGGCCGCGGCAGCAGCCTTCTCGATCCGGCGGCGAATGACATATAGCTCGCGCTCAAAGGTCTCTTCATCGACACCCTTCGAGTTCGAGATCAGGATTTGCTCGATCTCGGGCCGCGTCGCGTTGGCCTTCTCGCCCAGCACGGTGATGTCCACTGGCACGTGCCGCCAGCCATAGATGTAATAGCCCATCCGAAGAACTTCGGTTTCGACGATCGTCCGGCAGGTTTCCTGCGCCCCGAAGTCTGTGCGCGGCAAGAACACCTGTCCGACCGCCAACAGCTCGTTCTTGCGCGGTTCATGACCGGTGCGCTCGACCTGATCGTAAAAGAACCTGACCGGAATCTGCACATGGATGCCCGCGCCGTCGCCGGTTTTGCCGTCCGCGTCGACCGCGCCCCTGTGCCAGACCGCCTTCAAAGCGTTGATCCCATTCTCGACCACCTTGCGCGATCGTGTGCCATCGATCGACACAACAAGGCCTACGCCGCAGGACGAATGCTCCATTTCCTCGGAATAGAGACTATTTTCAGCCATCCACGTCCGGCGTGCCTCCTCGGCAGCAGCCCATTCGGCGTCATATTTGGTCATTCCATGTCTCCCTCGTCTATCCCGAACTTTGCCAGTGTTTCCTTGCGGGTCAGGCGTGTCCGGTCACCGGCATAGGCGAAGCTGTCCGGCTTGTGGTCGATGTAGATTTCGTTCGTGAACTCCAGGCCCGAAGCGTCATCGAACAGCCCAATTGGCATCTCGATATTGGCTTCCATGGGTCCTTCGGCAGTCACGTGATAATAAAGAGGCGAACCGCACGCGCCGCAAAAGGCGCGTTCGGCCCAGTCCGAGCTTTGGATCTTGCGGATGTTCTCGGCACCGTCCCAATCCACGCTGCCTTTCGGAATCGAAATCCCCAGCAAGGCCGATCCGGTCCAGCGGCGGCACATTTCGCAATGACAGGCGCCGAATTTCTCGGGCACATCCCGCGCGGTGAACTTTACCGCCCCGCACATGCACTGTCCCTTACAAATGCTCATGGTGCCGACTCCACGATAGGAAATTTCGCCTCGTACTCGGCTCGTGTCGCCCGCTTGTGCTCGCCCGCCAACGGTACGGCGGCAAAGGCGCAGTCGGTATAGATTTCCGAGATCAGTGGATAGTCCTTGGCAGCGTCGAACAGGCCCACCTGGAATTCGTAGGCCTCGCCATGGTTTCTCAGCCACAACAGTGTGCCACAGGTTTCGCAAGACGCCCGCTCGGCAATCTCGTGTTTCCAGATGCGGACCGGTCCACTTACGGTGACGCCCTCCGCTTCTGCCTCGAAACAGAAAAGCGCCGACCCCGTCCAGCGCCGACAGCGCGAGCAATGGCAAGCCCCGACTTCGGCCCGGTGACGGCCGACATGCACGGTGACCGCGCCGCAAAGGCACCGTCCCGTGATGTTTTCGGCCATGACCGGGTTTTCCAACGACATCTCTGGTCCAATCTCGCGTTTACAGTTCTTTTGCCGGACGTGTCAGCGCCCCTGACCTACTCACATGCGGCGTGCATGTCCGGGCCTGACCTTCTGCCGGCGGCTGCCGTACACTTTCCATGCAGCTTGCAGACACTCATTCCGCGGCCACCGCTGACGATGCCGAGATGTGGTTCAAAATGGCATCCGCGGCCTCTCGCCCATCCCGGATTGCCCAAACCACAAGGCTTGCGCCACGCACAATGTCGCCCACTGCATAGACGCCGGGCAGGCTGGTTTCATGGGTGCGGAAGTCGGCCTTGATCGTGCCCCAGCGGGTCACTTCCAGGGCATTCTCGCCCCACAGCGTCGGCAGGTCCTCCGGCTCAAAACCCAGGGCCTTGATCACCAGGTCGGCGTCCTCGACGTAATCCGATCCCTCGATCAGCTCCGGTACCTGACGGCCCGTGGCATCAGGCGCGCCCAGGCGCATCTTTTGCGCCATAACGCCGGTGACCGCATCGCCCGCAAAGCCCTGCGGAGCGGTCAGCCAGACGAATTCGACGCCTTCTTCCTCGGCGTTCTGCACCTCGCGCTGCGAGCCCGGCATGTTCGCGCGGTCACGGCGATACAGGCACTTCACGCTGCGCGCACCCTGGCGGATCGCCGTCCGCACACAGTCCATTGCCGTGTCGCCGCCGCCGATAACGACAACCGACTTGCCCTCGGCGTTCAACTCGCCTGAGTCATACTCTGGCACCTCATCGCCAAAGCTCTGGCGGTTCGACGCGGTCAGGTAATCAATCGCGCGGACGATGCCCTTGGCACCGCTGCCCGGAGCCTGCAAATCCCTTGATTTATAGACGCCGGTGGCAATCAGCACAGCATCGTGCTTGGCGCGAATTTCTTCGAACGAGATATCTTCGCCCACGTTACAGTTCAAAACAAACTCGACGCCGCCGCTTTCCAAAAGCTGGTTCCGGCGCATGACGATGTCTTTCTCCAGCTTGAAGCCGGGGATGCCGTAGGTCAGCAGGCCGCCAGCGCGATCATACCGATCATAGACCGTCACTTTCACGCCCGCGCGCACCAGACGATCCGCCGCGGCCAGGCCACCGGGACCTGCACCGATGATGCCGACGCTTTCCGAGCGCTTTTCGCTCGGGGCGATCGGCTTGACCCAGCCATTTTCCCAGGCGGTATCGGTAATGTATTTCTCGACGCTGCCGATGGTCACCGTGCCGTGGCCAGACTGTTCGATAACGCAGTTGCCTTCGCACAGGCGGTCCTGCGGACAAATCCGGCCACAGATCTCGGGGAAGGTATTGGTTGATTGGCTGACCTCATAGGCCTCCTGAAGCCGGCCTTCGGCGGTCAGCATCAACCAATCGGGGATATTGTTGTGAAGAGGGCAATGGGCCTGGCAATAAGGAACGCCACATTGGCTGCACCGGCTGGCCTGCTCCTTGGCCTTGGCGTCCGCGTACTCGGCATAAATCTCATTGAAATCCTCGCGCCGCTCACTGGCGCCACGCTTCTCGGGCATGTCCCGCCCGATGGTCACGAATTTCAACATAGGATTCTCGCCCATGACACTCTCCTTTTCCGAAATGCCCTCATACGAGCATTCGAAAAGAATTAAAAGTCATATCTACTGACCTTTTTCGCATTTTTTGGAAGACCTTGCAGCGCCATCCACCCATTTTTCAATTTTTTAGGTATCTAATCGGACCTATTTAAAGCCTTTCCAATGAATCTCAAAAGGTTAGAGTGGCCGCATCTCAACCGACCGGGCTTTTACGCATGCCACTCCTCCAACTGATACTTGTGGCCATTGTCCAGGGTATCACCGAGTTTCTGCCGATTTCCTCGTCCGGTCACCTGATTCTCCTTCCGAATCTTACCGGCCTTCAGGACCAGGGCCAGGTTATCGACGTCGCCGTCCACATCGGCACTCTGGGTGCCGTGGTTCTCTATTTCTATGGCGACGTCCGCCGCGCCCTGATCGGAGCAGGACACATCCTCACCGGCAGGACCAAAACCCCCGAGGCCCACCTGGCCCTGTTGCTTGCCCTCTCGGCTATACCCGTCGTCATCGCCGGGCTGATCTTCAAGCTGACCGGCCTGTCCGACGCTCTGCGCTCGGTCACGGTCATCGCATGGACGACGCTCTTGTTCGGACTGGTCCTGTGGTGGGCAGACCGAACAGGACCAACCATTCGGAAGGCCGAGGACTGGTCCGTGCGCCATGCTCTGACCATGGGCTTGTGGCAGGTACTGGCCCTGGTCCCGGGCACGTCCCGTTCGGGCATCACCATCACCGGCGCGCGCCAACTTGGCTATTCCCGCCATGACGCAGCCCGCCTGTCCATGCTGATGTCGATTCCGACCATCCTGGCTTCGGGCACGCTGCTGGGGCTCGAAGTTGCCGTCCAGCTGGATGCGGCCGCAGCCAGGGATAGCGCCATCGCGGCCGCCTTCGCATTTGCCGCCGCCCTGGCGGCGCTGCACTTTATGATGCGTTTGCTGCGCTCGACCAGCTTTGCACCCTATGTGATCTACAGGGTGTTCCTCGGTATCGCCTTGCTGGTCTTCAGCTACGCCTAGCCGCGCAGGTTTCTGGCGCTGCGGGTGATATCCGAATACTGACCGTCAGGCCGGAACTGCCACAGGTAAGACGGCAAAACCGCTGCCATGGCAGTCGCCTTGATCCCCAGATCGGCCAGGGTGCGCGCACCCTCACCAACCACGTTGTCAGACTTCAGTTGCACTGTCTGATCCAGGGTGATCGGCTGAGGAATGATCCCGAGCGTCAGGTACGAAGCCAGGCCAGAAACATGCGCCACGACGCGGCCCACCCAGTACGGCAACCCGATCAAAAGCCTGCGCCGGCGAACCACATCCAAGGTCAGGCCGACCAGACCGCGCATGTCCTCGACGTCGGGACCACCCAACTCATAGACACCGGCCTCGGCCTCGCCCAGCACACCCTTCACAGCTGCCTCGGCAAGATCATCGACATAGACCGGCTGGAATTTTGTGTCTGCGCCGAACAGAGGAACAACCGGCGTCATCCGCGCCAATGCCGCGAAACGGTTGAAGAACGCGTCTTCAGGCCCAAAGACCAGCGACGGCCGGAGAATCACCGCGCTCGGAAACGCGGCAACTACGGCCTCCTCGCCCAGACCCTTGGTCCGCGCATAGTCGCTCTCGCCTTCCACATCCGCGCCGATTGCTGAGATGTGCACCATCCGGCCCACGTTCTCTTCGGCTGCAATCCGCGCGACCCGACCGGCACCTTCGTGCTGAACGGCATCAAAGTTGTTCTTGCCCTTGGCGTCGAAAGTTCCCACGCAATTCACCACGGCGTCAGCACCACGGGTCACGGCCCGAACGCTGTCGTCATCGCGGATGTTGCAAAAGACCGGTTCGACCTGTCCGACCGCACCATATGGTTTCACGAACATCGCTTCGTTCGGTCGCCGCACGGCCACGCGTACGCGCCAGCCCTGCCGCGCCATGCGCTGCGCAATATAGCGTCCGACAAACCCGGATCCGCCGAAAATCGTGACAAGTTTAGCCATGGTCTGAGCCTTTGGTTGCCCCGGCTCCGGGTGTAACGATGCGTGTCCCCTGCGGCAAGGTCCAAATCGCCGAGATTGCCCGTTGACAGTCCCCTGCACCGCGCTTATTTCACGCGCTCACGACACCTGCCCAGGTGGCGGAATTGGTAGACGCGCTAGCTTCAGGTGCTAGTGTCCGTATGGACGTGGAGGTTCGAGTCCTCTCCTGGGCACCACCCTCAAAAGACTTCCCATGCATTCCGATAAACCAGATCGATTGGTTCTGCTGTTGCACTCGGGTCGTTTCGCAACACATCCCGAGTACAGTTGCAGACTTGCGCACCGCGCCGATGGTCAACAGTCTTTTTTGTGGTAAAGTTCTCTCAAAAGCCAAATTTTTCCTCAGGGATATCGCTAGAGTTACGTGCAGTGACCGAATTCGAGATTAGGGCCGTGTGGCCAGAGATGCCTGAAACGGAGCAGTGGTTCGGGTATCTCAACTGTACCAAGGGCCAAAACTGGCATTCAAACTTCGGACCGCTTGCAAGGCAGTTCGAGGAAAAGCTTTGCACCACCTATGGCCTTCCTGAAGAATCGGTGGTGTCTGCTTCCAGTGCGACCGCCGGCCTCAGTGCTTGCCTGATCGCCCACAACATTCGAGGCCCTGTCCTGTGCCCGGCCTTCACGTTTCAAGCCAGCGCTTGCGCCATCCTTGGCGCAGGTTGCGAGCCCGTCATTGTGGATGTTGACCCGAAAACCGCAATTGTAGGTCCTGAAGCCCTTGGCTACGTGCTTGCGAAGACCAATGCCAAGGCGGCGCTCGTTGTCGCACCCTATGGCATTTCGTTCGACCTGTCCGAGCATGCCAACGTATGCGAAAGAGCGGGGGCGAGACTCATAGTCGACAATGCAGCCGGGCTTGGCATCGATCGCCGCAAGTTCTTTCCGCGCGCTGTTAGTGATCATGTCGACGAGGTTTTCTCGCTACACGCGACCAAGCCTTTTGGAATAGGCGAAGGCGGCGCGGTCTTTACTTCGGCCAACAACACCGCCGCAGTGCGTTCTGCAATCAACTTCGGTTTGACGTCACATAGTGGCACCGGTGACCCAAAGCCCCCATTCTGGGGCATAAACGGCAAGATGTCTGAGGTTGCAGCAGCAATTGGGCTGGCTGTCGCCGAAACAATGGAGATCAGGGTAAAAAACCGGCAGGCGATGGTGAATGAATGGTGCAACGCCCTGTCCGGGTATTCGGATATCGTGTTTGAATCGAAAGTGAGCCACTCACCTTGGCAAACTTTCCCGATCGTTCTCCCGTCTGAATCCATTTTGCTGGCATTCATTGAGAATTTGGCAGCGCAAGGTATCGAGTTGCGGCGTTATTACTTCCCGAGTTTGGGTGACTGCAACGGGATGCGCTCTATTACCCACTGCAAGAATGCGCACGGCCTTTCAAAAGGCGCCGTCGTGTTGCCGGTCCGATCCTACATGCCGGCCGATCAGAGAAATGCGCTTTTCGCCGCAACCCTTGGTGCGCTCGAATTTGCCATGAAAGAGACGGCCTAAATGACCCCCAGTCGGCTGAATGCAGATTTTCTTACGCCTGAGCAGCTGGCGGAGCTCGGTGTACCCAATGCCGCCGAAAAGAATGTGCAGGTTCACAGCACCGCTGTTGTCGTGGATTTCAGAGCCATTACGTTCGGCCGAAATATTCGTATCGATCCCTTCACAGTTATCAATTGCAGTAGTCTACTGATCGGCGACTATGTCCATATTGCCAGCGGTTGTTCGTTTTCAGGGAAAGCCAGGATTACGCTCGGCAACTTTAGCGGATTGTCTCATCACTGCCTGATTTTTTCTTCGACCGATGATTACTCCGGGGGAAGCCTGACCAACCCGACCGTGCCCGACAGATATAAGAAGGTTGAGACGGCTGAGGTTTCGGTCGGTGCACACTGTATCATCGGCGCGGCGACCACTATCCTTCCCGGCTCGACGCTGCATGAAGGCGCAAGCGTTGGAGCTCAATCTCTGGTAAAGGGTCAGCTCGACGCCTGGACATTACATGCGGGCGCACCGGCCCGCGCAATCCGCGCCCGGTCCAAAGCCTGTCTCGTTCAGGAGGCTGATCTCAGGCGCGCGGAATCGATGCAGCGCCGGTCATGACGGTCAGTTTGAGAGACACAGCATTCGACGGCACCGCCCCGATCAAAGTTTCGATCTGCACGATTACCTACAATCATGCAGATTACCTCGCACAATGCATCGAAGGGTTCCTAGATCAGCACTGCGATTTCCGGGTTGAAATCATTATACACGACGACGCATCGACGGATGGAACCGCTGACATACTCCGAGAATATGCGTCGCGCTACCCCGATCTAATTATTCCCATTTTTCAGACTGACAACCAGTACTCAAAAGGCGTGAACCCATATTACGCCTACGTGTTTCCCCAGAGCAGAGGAGAGTACATTGCGATTTGTGACGGGGATGATTTCTGGGATGACCCCGACAAGCTTGCGCGTCAGGTCGCCTACTTGGACAGCCATCCCAAAACCGCGATCACTTATGGTCGGGTCAAGGCCATTGCAGCAAACGAAACGATCGACCCTTACAAGAACGGGTTGGAACGCGATCTCTCGCCTATGGAGCTGAAGACCGGGCTGGCCATAAATACTCTAACGACTTGCTTTCGGAATATCTTTCGGCAACCACCTCCGGCATTTCTGCGTTCATCACCCATCGGCGACATGACGGTTTGGGCACAGCTCGGTCATGTCGGCTCAGGCAAATTCATGCCCGAATTGCTGCCAGCCGGCTATCGGCATCACAGCGGTGGCATACTGTCGCTGCAGGCCGAAAGCCAACAAAACTACATGACCATCCTAGGCTTGTTGAACGTCGCCGCCTATCACACGTCAAAAGGCGACAGGAAGGCGGCACTTGCATGCGTTGCACGCGCCACTGCCTGGATATTTAGGGAAATCGGCCCAGCGAAATGGCTGATCTCCGTTGTCCGCAGATACATTCATGAAGCAATCAAGATGCTTCAGTCACGCTAGACCTTGCGCAAGGTCTGCAGGAATCACACCTTTAGACGGCCTTCGGGCGTGCGGTTGCCAGAGCGCCGCGGCTGCGCAAGCCAACCGCGCAAAGACGGCGACCTCTACCCAAGCCAGGAAATGTCACCCGATATCCAGTGAAAATCGCGCAGTCTGCAGTGACCGCAGCCAAATCACTTCGATCCAAGTTCAAGACATCAACCTGATTTCTGTTCCGCCAATTCTGACGAGTTTGCTTTTCCAGTGCCCCCAGTTGATAGGCATGCACTCAACCGTTTCTAGCCAACTTGGCGATTCGTGCCGCGGCGTCCCATGGTACAAGAGCCCACGCTAGGCGCCTAAAGGTCGACCCTAGCTCGCGATCCAGCAAGGTTGCGAGCGCCACCAGAATGACCGATGCCACAGTTGCCAGGGCGGCGCCCTGCCCTCCAAAGAACGGTATTAAAATTAGATTGGCTGAGATATTCATTCCTATGCCGATCAGCGAGAAGAACAGGATCGTCCGTGTTTTTCTCCTAATCGATAACATTGTATCACGCGAAACCACGAGTAGTTGGACAGGGATCACAAGAGCGAGTATCATCAACATCGCGACTCCACCCGAATAGGCGGTGCCGAAAACAGGCACAAACAAAAGCCAGGCGCCGAGTGCCAAACCAAGCGCACCCAACCATCCGGCCAAGCCATGCAAGTCGAAATAGCGCTGCATGTGCTCTTCAAACCCAGCCGCGTCTTTGTGGTTAGCCTGCACAAGACTGGGATAAAACGCAGAATGCAAAACGCCCGGTATGACCAACAATATCTCGGCGAGACGCGCAGCAAGCGAATAGTTCGCCAGTTCGATTTCCGGTGCCATCCATCCCAACATCACCTGATCGATGCGCAAAAGCGCCA
>JBNKHH010000024.1:0-156995 GCA_050290245.1 Silicimonas sp. | reverse complement strand
AACAAAAACGCTATACCCTTCATAGCCACATCCCTCTCCGTTTATATTTGCTGCGCGCCCGGCCCCACATCAAAGCGGACCCGCACAGCGAGGCCGAGACTAGCACCTTTGCGGCGCAAGAATACTAGTCTTTCGTATTGTAAACTTGGGCGCAGTCTAGCCAGAAGGCTGCAATCGCCCGCCTTCGCGAACAGGTGCGACGCGCACAGCCTTGCCGGTACGGTCATCGGTCTCGACAAATAGCCCCGACAATGTCGCTTCGCCCATGGCGGGCTGGAAGCGACCCTTGCTCATGCCCGTGATAAAGCGGCGCAGTGGTTCGTCTTTTTCCATCCCGATAACAGAGTTGTAGTCCCCGCACATGCCCGCATCCGTCATGTAGGCCGTGCCGCCCGGCAGAATCATCGCATCCGCCGTGGGCACATGGGTATGCGTACCGACCACGATGCTGGCACGTCCGTCACAGTAATGGCCCATGGCCATCTTTTCCGAAGTCGCCTCGCAATGGACGTCGATCAGGCTGGCCTGAACCATGCCGCCCAGGGGATGCGCTTTCAGCACGGTTTCGATCGCCGAAAAGGGATCGTCAAAGGGCCGCTTCATGAAAACCTGACCCAGAACCTGCGCAACGAGAACCTTGCGCCCGCCCGGAGCATCGAATACCCGCGCGCCCTTGCCGGGCGCCGCTTTGGAAAAGTTCAGTGGTCTGATAATGCGCGGTTGCCGCTCGATCCCTGCCAGCATGTCGCGCTGGTCAAAGGCATGATCGCCGAGGGTGACGACATCCGCGCCCGCCTCAAGCAAGGCCTGAGCATGGGCCAGGGTCGGCCCAACACCTGAAGTGGCGTTTTCGCCATTGACCACAACGAATTCGGCCTTCAGCCGTGCTCGCAAGTCCGTCAGACGAGTCTTGATGGCCGAGCGCCCGGCGCGGCCCATCACATCACCAAGAAACATAAGTCGCATGCGATTGGCCTAATGCCCCTGCCACGGCATGGCAAGAGCGACCCGCGCCTCAGCCATACTGGTGAATGCCGCTTTCCGTGACGATGGCATCCAACTGCTGATCGGTTGCGTCGCGGGGCACGCCATCGCATTCCTGAGCGTCATAGGCAAAACCGATCGCGCACACCGGTCCACGAGCCTTCAATTGTTCGAGCGTGCGATCGTAAAACCCGCCGCCATAGCCCAACCGATAGCCTTGCCGATCAAACGCGGCGAGCGGTACAATGAGTATACCCGGCACAATAGAACGCTCATCCACTGGAATTTGCGCCCCGAAGGCCCCGGCTTCCATCGCCGCTCCCGGCACCCAGGGCCGAAACCCCAACGGCCGGGCGGCTCCCAGCACAACCGGCAAGCACAAGTCGTGGGTCTTCGCCAACTCGTGCATGGCGGGGCGCGGGTCCAATTCGGTGCGGATTGGCCAATAGGCCGACACCACCGTCCCCGGCAGGTCGCGAACCGCTTCGATCAGATGCCTGTTCGCGGTCTCCGTCACTGCCCGATCGGCGGATGCGCGCCGCGCAAATGCCGCCTTGCGCGCCCGGTCCTTTTCCTCGGCAATGCTCACAACAACACCACCGAAGCCAGCCCCAGGAAGGCAAAAAACCCAACCACGTCGGTCACTGTCGTAACGAATGTTCCCGACGCCAGGGCCGGATCGACCCCTGCCTTTTCCAGCGCAATCGGCACCAGAACCCCAGACGCGCCTGCCACCAGCAGGTTCACCACCATCGCCGCCGCAATGACCAGCCCGATGTCGATCGAACCGAACCAAAGGTATCCCACGATGCCCATGACCACGGCGAAGAGGCATCCACTTAAGAACCCGGCCATGCTTTCGCGCCGAATGACCCGCCAGGCGTTCGATCCGGTCAGGTCGCGCGTAGCCAGCGCACGCACCGCGACCGTCATCGACTGGGTCCCCGCATTGCCGCCCATTGAGGCCACAATGGGCATCAAGACCGCCAGGGCCACGACACTGGCCAGAACATCCTCGAACAGTGAAATCACCACAGAGGCGAGAACCGCCGTCGCCAGATTCACGCCGAGCCAGGGCATCCGCCGCCGCACGATTTCCAGGGTGGAATTCGACAGGCTTTCATCGCCGACACCGGCCAGGCGGAACACGTCCTCTTCGTGCTCTTCGTCCAGTACGGCCATTGCGTCGTCAATGGTGATCACACCAACCAGGCGTTCGTCTTCGTCGACCACAGGGGCCGAGATCAGGTGATACTGGTTGAACGCATAGGCAACGTCGCCCTCATCCTCCTCGACATCAAAGGTGCGGAAGCTCTCCTCTGCGATATCCTTCAAGGCCGCCGCGCGCAGCGATGACATCAACCGGCCAAGGGTCACATAGGCCACCGGGCGATGACGAGGGTCGACGAGAATGATGTGGTAAAACTGTTCAGGAAGCTCAGGCTGGCTACGAAGATGATCGATCGCGTCGCCAACGTTCCAGTGCTCGGGCGCGGTGACCACCTCGCGCTGCATGAGACGACCAGCGGAGTACTCGGGGTAGGACAGAGCCTGTTCGACAGCGATCCGGTCGACCATGTCGAGGGCTTCGAGAACCGCCTCCTGCTGCGGTTCTTCGAGGTCCTCCAGAATGTCGACGACGTCGTCTGACTCCAGTTCGCGCACGGCGTCGGCCAACTGCTCGCGACCCAGCGACTCGATCACGCCGTCACGAATGTCCTCATCGATCTCGGAAAGGACCTCACCGTCGATCAACCCGCGTGCGAGAACGATCAGATCATGACGCTGGCTGCTGTCGACCTGCTCGATAAGGTCGGCGATGTCGGCGGCGTGAAGCGGATCGAACAACTCGGCAAGACGATCATGATCATCCGCTTCGACAGCCTGCAAAACCTGCGAAACGATTGCCCTGTTCAGTGCATATTCGTCCTCGCGGGGGCTTTCCACGGTTTCCTGCTCGATCGGTTCGCTCATGGAAGGCCTCCTTTCCACCCAGGGTGTTCCCCCGGAGTCTCGCGCACACTAGTCAATCCCATGGGATGGACAACCGAAAGATAGCGGGCTTACGGTCTGTGTCATGACCTTAGCTCAAAAAGACCTTCTACTCGGTCAGATCGTAACTTTTCCGCAAGACCCGTTCCGCGCCGGGATCGACAGCGTGCGCCACGACGCGCGTGGCGGCGTCCTGATCGAAAACGGCCGGATCTCGGCCGTGGGCCACGGCGACGACCTGCGCCGCGACCATGCCGACGCACAGATCACCGACTATGGCGAGGCGCTGATCCTTCCAGGCTTTGTCGATGCCCATGTCCATTACCCCCAGACAGCGATCATCGCCAGTTGGGGCAAACGGCTGATCGACTGGCTGAACAGCTATACTTTCCCAGAAGAGCTGCGATTTGACGATCCCGCCTACGCCCGCGACGCCGCAAAGCTCTTCTTCGACCTTTCGCTTGCCCACGGCACCACCACTGTCTGCAGCTTTTGCACCGTGCACCCCGAAAGCGTGGAGGCCTTCTTTGCCGAAGCTCAGGCCCGTGGCCTCGCGGCCGTCGGCGGGAAAACCTGCATGGACCGCAACGCGCCCGACGGGCTGACCGACACACCCCAGTCTGCCTATGACGACAGCAGGCGCCTGTTGGAAAAGTGGCACGGGCTTGACCGGCTGGTTTATGCCGTCACCCCACGTTTTTCCCCGACCTCGAGCCGCGAACAGCTCGAAGCCCTTGGTGCACTTTGGTCGGAACATCCCGACTGCCCAATGCAGACCCATCTGTCAGAGCAAACCGACGAAGTCGCCTGGGTCTCGAATCTTTTCCCCGAAGCGCGCGACTATCTCGATACCTACGAATCCGCCGGCCTTCTCGGCCCCGGTGCGCTTTATGGTCATGCGATCCACCTCACCGATCGGGAGCGCGCGCGCATCAAGGAGGTTGGTGCAGGTCTGATCCACTGTCCCACGTCGAACACTTTCATCGGTTCAGGGCTCTTTGATCTCGGCGGCCTCAAGGCCGACGGACAAATGGTCGGCCTGGCAACGGACACCGGCGGCGGCTCGTCCTTTTCGATGCTCAGAACCATGGCGGCGGCCTATGAGGTCGGCCAGCTCAAAGGCCGCGCTGCCCACCCGGCCGAACTGATCTGGCTTGCCACCGAAGGCTCGGCCCGCGCGCTCCGGCTTGACCATCGCATCGGCCGGCTTGCCCCCGGCTGCGACGCTGACCTTGTGGTTCTCGACCTCGCTTCGACCCCCGTCATCGCGCAACGCGCCGCCCGCGCCGAAACCATCTGGGAAGCCCTTTTTCCTACCATCATGATGGGGGACGACCGGGCGATCAGGGACGTGCGGATCATGGGTCGCCGGGTGACCGGCAATCATTAGGTGCGGCCGCCGGGGCGGCGGCCCCTTTCGCGCCCTTCAGCAAGACCCAGAGCCATTCCGCGCTTGTGCACCTCGCAAAATTCGTGAAGGTCTGCCTCCATGCTGACCTTTACCCTTGCCGTCGTCTTTCTCATGATCACGCCTGGACCGGGCGTCCTTTCGCTTGCCGGCGTCGGCGCCGCCTTCGGCTATCGTGATGGCGCGCGATACATGGCAGGGCTGTTCGTCGGCCATAACATCGTATCGCTGGCTGTGGTTACCGGCCTCGCGGCGGTCATGCTTGCCCACGACGGGCTGCGGACCGTGCTCGGCCTCGCCTCGGCCGCCTATCTTTTGTACCTCGCCTACAAGATCGCCTTCGCAGGTGCGAAAGTCGCCTTTATCATCCGCCCCGAGCCGCCCGGCTTGAAAGGCGGCGCGCTTTTGCAGGTGATCAATCCCAAGGCCTACGCGGTCAACACCGCGATCTTTTCGAACTTTGCCTTCATGGCCGAGCGTCCGGGACTGGAAATTGCGATCAAATGGGCAATCATGATGTCGATCTGGCTGGTGGCCCATGCATTCTGGCTCTGGCTCGGCGTCACGATCCGGAGACTTGAGCTCCCGGAACGGATGCAGCGTGCCATCAACATCGTCATGGCCCTGGCAATGCTGGCCGTCGTGGCACTGGCGGCCCTCGCACCGCAGATCTAGGCTGCCAGCCGATCCACGGCCTTTCGCGCCAGCTCTGTGGCGCGCGCGACATCCACCGTTTCGCAGCGTCCATCCCGAACCACCGCGCGCCCCTCGACGAACAGATGCTTCACGACCCTCGGCCCGGCCAATAGAATGGCCGCCTTGTCCCAACTGCCCGCACTCTCCAGACCCGTGACATCCCAGACCGCCAGGTCTGCGCGCATACCCGGCCTGATCCGTCCGATGTCGTCGCGTCCAAGTGCCTTTGCGCCACCGACGGTAGCAATCTCCAGGGCTTCACGCGCACTCATAGCGTCTGCACCATGTGCCACACGCTGCAACAACATCGCCTGCCGCGCCTCGCCCACGAGACTTGCCTGATCGTTCGAGGCCGAGCCATCGACCCCCAACCCCACAATCACGCCTGCATCTCTCATCGCCCTGACCGGAGCGATACCGGACCCAAGCCGGCAATTCGAGCACGGGCAATGCGCGACCGCGGTCCCCGTTCTAGAAAATAAATCAATCTCTTGGCTGTCTAACTTCACGCAGTGCGCATGCCAGACGTCGTCGCCGGTCCAGCCCAGGTCCTCGGCGTACTGCCCTGGCCGGCATCCGAACCTTTCCAGCGAATAGGCGATATCCTCGTCATTCTCTGCCAGATGCGTGTGCAACCGGACGCCCTTATCACGCGCCAGGATTGCCGCGTCCCGCATCAATTCGCGACTGACCGAAAAGGGCGAGCACGGCGCCACACCGACACGCACCATCGCACCTTCGCGCGAATCGTGGAACGCATCGATCACGCGCAGGCAATCCTCCAGGATATCCTCCTCGCGCTCGACAAGCTGATCGGGCGGCAGGCCGCCAGCGCTTTCGCCGATCGACATGGCGCCCCGGGTCGGATGGAATCTCAGGCCGATTTCAACCGCCGCTTCGATGGTGTCGTCCAGCCGCGCCCCATTGGGGAAAAGATACAAGTGATCAGAACTCGTCGTGCAGCCCGCCATGGCCAACTCGGCCAACCCTAGCGTCGCCGAAAGCCGCATGTCTTCAGGCGTAAAGCGCGCCCAGATTGGGTAGAGCCGTTGCAACCAGCCGAACAAAAGCGCGTCCTGCGCACCGGGCACGGTCCTGGTCAAGGTCTGGTACAGATGATGGTGCGTGTTCACCAGGCCCGGCGTGACGAGGCAGCCCGACGCATCGACTACTTCTGCGCCTGCGGCATCCAACCCGGCACCGACGGCTGAAACAACCCCGCCCTCGATCAGGACATCCGCATGAGCAAGCTCGGTCCCATCCATGGTCAGGACACAATCGGCATTTCTCAGCAGGCGGCGCGTCACCGCAAGAGCTCCATTGCCGCCCGGTGCAATTCAGGCGTTGCCGCCGCCAGAACACGCCCGCCCTCATGGACGGGTTTCCCCTGCCAATCGGTGACGATACCGCCCGCTGCCTCGATCACCGCAATCGGGGCCTGGATGTCGTAGGCCTGCAGTCCCGCCTCTATCACAAGGTCGATCTGTCCAGCTGCAAGCAAGGCATAGGCATAACAATCACAACCGTAACGCGTGAGCTGAACTTTCTCGGCCACCCGCCGGAAGGCCGCCCCCTCATCGGCGGTGCCAACCTCCGGGAAGGTCGTGAACAGGGTCGCATCGGACAGATCGGTTACCGCACCGACCTGCAACGATCTGCCACCATGTGGCCCGGTAAGCTCGGCCCGACCGCCGCCACCACAAAATCGCTCGCCGATATAGGGCTGGTCAATCACACCGAGAATCGGGCCGGTGCTATTTGACAGTGCGATCAACACCCCCCAGGTCGGCGTCCCGCTGATGAAACCACGCGTGCCGTCAATAGGGTCGAGAACCCAGGTCAGACCGGACGTCCCCTCTGTTTTCCCGTACTCTTCACCCAGGATTGCATCCTGCGGCCGCATCTCTTTCAAAACCGCGCGCATCGCCGCCTCGGCATTGCGGTCGGCCACGGTTACGGGATCAAAATCCTCCCGCTTGCTCTCGGTCTGCAAACCCGACGAACGAAAGTAGCGCAGTGTTTCCACGCGCGCTTCATCCGCCAGACGATCCGCAACCGTCCAAAGCTCACCGAAATCGTAGGATTGATTGCTCACCTGCTTACCTCGCGCTGCCTGCCAACCTTGGCCTAGGCAGCGCATCAGGTGCCGTCAAGTTCGACGTAGCTCAGGCCGCGTCGCTCAAAACACGTGCCAACTCGAAAAGACGCCGGCGTTGCGTTTCGGGGATCGAATAATACGACCGGACAAGTTCCAGCGCTTCCTTGTCTTTCAACAAGTCCAAGGGCACATCGGCCTGAATACCAGCGGTTTCTTTCTGCTGATCTTCACTCAAGCCCTCAAAGAAGAAACTGACAGGAACGCTCAGTGACGCTGCGATATCCCAAAGTCGGGACGCAGAGACACGGTTCATGCCTGTTTCATATTTCTGGATCTGCTGGAATTTGATCCCGACTTTTTCAGCAAGTTGCTGCTGAGTCATGCCGACCAGCCATCTACGATGGCGAATTCTCTTTCCAACATGCACGTCAACCGGGTGCTTCATTGTAGGCTCCCTTTTCAACCTAAAGCAGGTATGCGCCCAAAGCTGGCTTATGAATAGTTGTCTTTTTGGTCAGGCCTGACGCTTTTTCGGGGCAAAATCCCACTCAAATTCACAAAAACGGCAGTTTGCAACCTGGCAGAGAACTCTCGGATGCTACTATACTCAAGCGTGTTTTACAATGGGTACCATGATCGGCACAGCTCACCTATAGTCCCGGCGATCACTTTTCAGGGCTTGCTCGACATGCATCATCCCCACGGAATGGTTGTAGAAAACCACGGTATTTTGCCGACTTGGCAGCCAATCTCGCGCCCCAGCCTGGCACCCGACTCGCTGCGCGTGAAAGTCGGCGCCTGCGCGCTGAATTTCGCTGATCTGCTCATGATTGAGGGCACCTATCAGGACACTCCACCTTTGCCGTTTGTACCGGGGATGGAAATATCCGGCCGGGTCATCGAGGCTGGCTCCAATACCAAAGGATTCGCGCCAGGCCAGCGAGTCACGTCGTTTTGCGGCCACGGCGGGCTGGCAGAGGAGTTGGTTGTCGATGCAAACCGTTGCATGACCATCCCGGAGTCGATGGACGACACGACCGCCGCCGCCTTCCCGATCGCCTACGGCACCTCACATCTGGGCCTGACGCGGCGTGCACGGCTCAGGGCCGGCGAAACGCTGCTGGTCCTTGGCGCAGCCGGCGGCGTGGGGCTGACGGCCGTCGAGATCGGGAAGGCCATTGGCGCCCGCGTCATCGCGGTCGCGCGGGGCGAAGCGAAACAGGCGGCTGCCCGTGCTGCCGGGGCGGATGAGACAATTGACGCTCGTACCGAAGACCTGCGTGGCGCGCTTAAAGAGCAAGGCCCGATCCACGTGGTCTATGATCCTGTTGGCGGCGCATCGGGGGAGGCCGCCCTACGATGCCTCGCCCCCGAAGGGCGCTATCTGGTCATCGGCTTTGCCAGCGGAGACGTTCCGGTCATCCGGGCCAACCACCTTTTGGTCAAGAATATCGATGTGATCGGCTTTTATTGGGGCGGCTATCGCAGCTTTGCCCCTGCGCATCTGACCGGCAGCCTGGCTGAGCTGATGCAGTGGCACTCAGAGGGCCGCATCCGCCCGCACATAAGCCACGTCCTGCCCATAAACCAGTTGGCCGACGGCCTTGAGCTTTTGCGCAGCCGCAAGGCTACGGGCAAGGTCG
Organism: Silicimonas sp.; assembly: GCA_050290245.1. Lineage (GTDB taxonomy): Bacteria > Pseudomonadota > Alphaproteobacteria > Rhodobacterales > Rhodobacteraceae > JBNKHH01. The sequence goes on along the minus strand of JBNKHH010000024.1, from coordinate 148,174 downwards.
TACTTACGCTGTGAGCGCCAGCGTCGGCGCCTGGTAGGACCGGCGCACCAGATTGGCCAGATCGTGCAGCACCTCGCTCTTGGCGGGATGGGCGACATAAAGGTTGATCTTCCGGGTCCCCAGGTCGGGCAAGACGCCTCCGTGAGGCACCTGCTGAAGCTGCGGCGCCGAGCCGGCGAGTTGAGCCTGAACCGCAAGGTCGGCGGTTACTGTCGCTTCGATGGTGCGCGAAGACTGCGAATCCACCGCCATTTCCCAGGCAATGCCGGCCGCGTCCAGTGCGTCGATCATGCCCTTTCGAAACTGGCACTGGGGCTGCGAGGCCAATGGGATCGGCCGCTTTTGCCACGAGGTGCCGTCCTTGGCGCCGTACCAGATCAGAGGGACTTCGGCGAGGGTCTCACCTCCCGGATCGCAGTTGTCTTCCGTTGTCAGGATCAGATCGCATTCGCCGCTTTCGAACATGTCCTTCAGCCGCACTGTATAGGACGACACCAATTGAACCCGCATGCGTGGATGCTCATTGCTGAACAAACGAAGCACCGGCGGAATCGAGGGATAGACGATATCCGATGGCACTCCCAGCACCAGCACCCCCTCGTAGGCGTCGTCTGTCATGCGGCTGAGAACCTCGTCATTCAGCGCCAAGAGACGCCTGCCATAGCTCAAAAGCTGTTCACCCGCCGATGTCAGCGCGATTTTGCGGCCGCTACGATCCAGCAAATTTTGACCAAGACTCTCTTCGAGCCGTTTCAGCTGCATCGATACGGCAGATTGGGTCAGGTTCAGCACGGACGAGGCCTTTGTCACCCCGCCGGTATCGGCCACAGCGACAAAAGAACGAAGAGCAGTCAGATCGAGGTTTCTTGGCATATCAATCTTTTTGATGTGAGCGTTCAGAATAATTCGTTTCCAAAATGTATCTCAGAATGTCATATCCATCAAGCGATTTGATGTACGAACATCAACGCATCAGGAAAACGAAAGGAGATCGCCATGACAACGACAATGAAAACAGCGCTGACCCGCTTCTTCCCCGCTCCGTTTTTGACCGGGAAAACGCTCATTGCTCGCCTCGTGGAACTCCAGGCAATCCACAAAGAGCGCCGCGCGTTGGCAGAAATGGACGCCGATCGCCTTGCAGATATGGGCCTTAGTGCAAGCGAAGCCGAGCGCGAAGCCCGCCGCCCGGTTTGGGACGCGCCGGAACGGTGGTTGCGCTAAGATCACAAATTCTTAGCAAAACACTTCGTTTTTACCTCCCGAAGAGTTGAAAATTCGCCCGCACCTGCCAATATCTAGCCATGTGGCCGGCAATTCATCCGGCCTTTCAGATACGCAACTCTTCGGGAGCAAAACTTATGGCTGAATACGAGACCATCCGCAGTACCGCGACAGGTGCCCGGACGGCCGCGATGGACGAGGGCCTCCGCGCCCACATGAACAAGGTGTACGGCACCATGTCCGTGGGCATGCTGGTGACAGCTGCTGTTGCCTGGGCCGTCGGATCAAGCCCCGAGCTTCTGTCGATATTCCGCGATCCGATGACTCTGCAGCCGAACATTCTCGGCTGGATTGCCATGTTCCTGCCTTTGGGCATGGTCTTTCTCTTCGGCGGCATGATCAATCGGCTGTCGGCCGCAGGCGCACAGACCTTCTTCTACGTCTTCGCCGCTGCAATGGGCCTGTCGATCTCGTGGATCTTTGCGGCCTTCACCGGCGCTTCGATCGCGCAGACCTTCCTGGCCACCTCGGCCGGTTTCGCGGGCCTCAGCCTCTGGGGCTACACGACGAAACGTGACCTGTCGGGTATGGGTTCGTTCCTGATGATGGGCCTGATCGGCCTGATCATCGCCATGGTCATCAACATGTTCATGTCTTCGGGTCCGCTGACGTTCGCCATCTCGGTGATCGGTGTTTTGATCTTTGCTGGCCTCACCGCCTATGACACCCAAAAGATCAAGACCGACTACATCATGCACGCTCAGTCCATGGACAGCGAATGGCTGGCCAAGTCGGCAATCATGGGGGCGCTGAACCTCTATCTCGACTTCATCAACCTGTTCATGTTCCTGCTGCAATTCCTGGGCAACCGCGAATAAGTCGCAAAACAGGTATAAATACAAAGGGCCGGCCGCTGCGCCGGCCCTTTTCTTGTAAGCTACAACAGGAACAACAGCGCGAAGAGCAGGCCAAATCCGCCGCCGCCGCCAGCGGCCTCGGCCAGCAGAGCAAGATCATCGCTCAACTCGTCGTCTTCATCCTGCGGCATCGGTTTGGGATCGACGGGCGGCAAAAACGGTACATCGCTCAGATCGACACCTGTTCCCTCGGCCCAGGAAGAGATCTCCGCTGCCCCGGCGTCGGTCTTGGCAAAGGCCAGGCGGATCACCTCGTGCGGCGAGTCCAACGACACGGTGAGGCCGCCATTATCAAGCTCTGGTTGAACGACTTCACGAATACCAACGGTATAGGTCTCCGCCTCCGGGCTTTCGTCCACATCAGGGTTATCGGCGATACCGAAGATCGCCATCCAGTCCTCGGGCGTCTCTCCCGTCAGCCGCTCGACCCAGACCTGTTCGTAGGTCAGGCCCAACCCTTCGAGATCCAGAGTCACTTCACCAGGTGCCGCATTTCCGGCCGCAAGGAAAACCACCAGCTTGTCTTCGTTTTCGAACGCGTATGACGTAACCGGGGCCTGCGGGTCATAATCCGCCTCAGAGGCGATCACATGGGTGCCGCCGACACTTTCGTAAATCATCTCAAGCATCTCGGCCCCGACAAAGTCATAGGCCACGCCGTCCTGCTCCCAGCTCACCCGGCCGGGATGGACGAGGTCGACCCCATAGAGCGACGCGGCATCCATCCCCGCCTCGGCATAGCTGTGAAAGCTTTCCAGAATATAGGCCGCGTGCTCCTGACCATAAGCCGCGTCGTCCAGGCGGTCCTGCCAATAGGTCTCGAATTCTGTTGTCGTCCGGCCTTCCAGATCCACGTCCGATCGCTGCACATCATTGCCGCGATCCGCTTCCCACCGGATATAGTCGTCCAGCATCTCGTTGCGGGTTAGCGTCACGGTATTCCAGGCCGATACGAACAGGTCCGGCGCGTCGCCTCCGTCTGTTGCCCAGCTTTCTAGGATCAGTTGCAGATCATCAATCCTGCCGTCGATCCCCTGCGGCTGATAGGCAAAGCGATGGTGAATCAGCATGTCGGTGTTCGCGATCACGGTCTCTGACAGTTCCGCACGAATATCGGCGTCGTCCTCCAACGTCTTGCCCGCCTGGACCGCAATGGCGACATCGGCGCCAACAAGGTTCACCGAAGGATCGGCCAGTGCCAGAGAAATCTCGGCCACCATGATATCCGCAACTGCCCCGTATTGCGCCGCTGCCGTGGTCGCACCATCGCTGAAATTTCCGTAATATTCGCTGCCGATTTCTAGAATCATCGGTTCTGGCAAGGGGCCGAACGCTCCCCCCAGAAGTTCGCCCATGAAATCGTGAATATCCGCGCGCACCGCCTCGGGATCGTCGTCATAGCGCGCCGTCGGAAGGATCACGGAAAGACCCGTCCCCTGATCCACCGCGATGGCCATCATCTCAGAAAGTCCGGGCTTGCCGCTGTCGGGATTATACAGCTCGTCAAAGCCGAAACCGTACAGATCATCCCGCGTTTCAGCGAGCGTTCCCCCAGGCCAGACAATCAACCCAAGGTTGGCATCATCGGTTTGTTCCAGGAAACGATCGATGTCCCGATAGCTTGTGTACCGGGCACCGAAAACAAGGTCCGAAAGAGTATTTTCGCTATCCGCATAGGCGGAAGCACCTGTATTCAAAGACAATTCTACCGACATAATGCAAACTCGCGGTACTGATTAAAAACACCCCGCAAGTTTACCATAAATGTCGAATTTACGCCGGGCTTTCATCACACGGGCGCCACTTTTCCGCCCCATTTGGGCCGTCGCGCAGTTGACTGCGGCGTTAGTAGGCCGCGTCCTCGAGAACGCCATCCGCAGACATCTGAGCGTACAACAGGCCCTCGCGCAGCCCCCTGTCGGCCACTGACAACCGGTCTGTTGGCCAGACCCGCAACAAGGCTTGCAGGATTGCCGCGCCCGACATGATCAGCGCGTGCCGGTCCCGGCCGATACGGGGATCATTCCGCCGTCCCTCGGGGCCAAGATCGAGATAATCGCGGATCACCTTGTCGATCTGGTCCGAGGTCATCCTCAGCCCGTCTACCTTTGACCGGTCATATCGGCGCAGTCCCAGGTGACTCGCCGCAACCGTTGTAACGGTTCCGGAGGTGCCGATAATTTGGAACCCTTCGCGCGTTTGTTCCGCTTCATAGGGTGTGAAGTCGGCCAGGTTTTCCTCAAAATACCAGCTCATCAGCGCAAACCGCGCCGCGTCACTTTCCACGTCGTTGAACTGGTCGCGCAAGGTCGCCACACCCAGTGGCACCGAGATCCAGTCGACCACTTGCGCCGCCGGAAACGGCGAAGCGGGGTCAGACACAAAGCCGGTATTGATCCGCATCAGCGCCCGTGGCCGCTCGACCTTTGGCACCCGGCTTATGTCGATCCAGACCAGCTCGGTCGATCCGCCCCCGATATCGACCACCAAGAGCTGCTCGGTCTTTGCGGAAACCAACGGCGCGCAGGAAATCACCGCCAGCCGTGCCTCCTCTTCGGGCTTGATGATTTCCAGCTTCAACCCGGTCTCACGAGCGACGTTCGCCAGGAACCGTTCACCGTTCTGGGCCCGTCGGCAGGCCTCGGTGGCCACAAGGCGCATCCGCTTCACGTCGTGCTTGTCCAGCTTGGAGCGGCAAATCTTGAGCGCCTGCGCGGTCCTGTACATGGCCGAGCGCGACAGCCGTCCCGAAGCCTCGAGCCCCTGCCCCAGTTGCACCGATTTGGAAAAGCTGTCCACGACGTGAAACTGGTTGCCCTTGGGTTGGGCAATCAGCATCCGGCACGAATTCGTGCCCAGATCCAGGGCCGCATAAAGATCGGCCGGATCTGCCTTATCGGGCGCGCCCTCTTCAACCTTGAGCGGGAGAGGTTCGGCGCCCCTTGGACGTTTGGGCGGCATGTCGCCCTCCGATATCTGGTTGGTTTCAGCCTACGGGATGAGTAACGAGTCTGGCAAGCTCCATGACAGGTATCTTCCCTCGCCCGCCAAAATGCGCGATAGAGCCTCTCGTCGATAAACCAGGAGACACCCAGATGCATGACATTCGCGCAATCCGCGAGAATCCCGCCGCTTTCGATGCCGCCATGGCGCGCCGTGGGCTGTCGGGCGTGTCGTCCGAGGTCCTGGCCATCGACGAGGCACGCCGCAGCCGCATATCCGCCGCCGAGGCAGCCCAGGCTGAACGCAACGCCGCCTCCAAAGAGGTGGGTGCAGCCAAGGCACGCGGCGACGACGCCGAATTCGAACGCCTGCGCGCCCTGGTGGCAGACAAGAAGGACGAGATCGCGCGCCTTGAAGAGGAAGCAAAGGCAAAGGACGCCGAATTGCACGACCTTCTCCTCGGCCTGCCGAATCTGCCCTACGATGATGTTCCCGACGGCACGGACGAAGACGACAACGTTGAGATCCACACCTGGGGCGCGCCCGGCAGCTATGACTTCCAGCCCCTCGAACATTTCGAGATCCCCGGCGTCAAACCGGGTATGGATTTCGGGACTGCCGCCAAGCTCTCGGGGAGCCGGTTCGTGCTCCTTCGTGGCGCGGTCGCACGCGTCCACCGGGCGCTTGCCCAGATGATGCTCGACACCCACACCAACGAAAACGGCCTGACTGAGACCATCACCCCGGTTCTCGTGCGCGACGAGGCGATGTATGGCACCAACCAGTTGCCCAAGTTCGCCGAGGACAGTTATCAGACCCGCGAGGGCATGTGGCTGATCCCGACGTCCGAAGTCACGCTGACCAACACGGTCCGCGAAACGATCCTCGACGGCAACACCCTGCCGATCCGCATGTGTTCTCACACACAGTGCTTCCGCTCGGAAGCGGGCTCCGCGGGCAAGGACACGGCCGGGATGCTGCGCCAGCACCAGTTCGAAAAGGTCGAGATGGTGTCGATCGTCCATCCGGATGCCTCCGAGGACGAACAACAACGCATGTTGAAATGCGCCGAGGGCATTCTCGAACGCCTCGGCCTCGCCTATCGGACCGTCTCTCTCTGCACGGGCGACCTCGGCTTTGGTGCGCGCCGCACCTATGACATCGAGGTCTGGCTACCCGGCCAGAACACATACCGCGAGATATCCTCCGTCTCGACCTGCGGCGACTTCCAGGCCCGGCGCATGAACGCGCGTTTCCGCGACGGAGAGGGCAAACCCCAGTTCGTGCACACGCTGAACGGCTCGGGCCTTGCCGTGGGCCGGGCTCTGATCGCGGTTCTGGAAAACGGCCAGACCGCGGATGGCGGCGTAGACCTTCCCGAGGGTTTGCACCCCTGGCTCGGTGGCAAGACCCGCATCACGCCGGTAGGCGAGTTGGTCTAACTCAGCCGCGTACTCTGGTCGCATCGGCACATGCCGGTGCGACTGCTAGCCTTCATGCCATGAAGGCCTTCGAATATTATCGCTACGGCCCGCCCCTCAAAGTGATGAAGCTGGTCGACAAGCCCACGCCCGAGCCGGGACCAGGCGAGGTGCGCCTGCGCCTCCATGCCGTCGGCGTCAATGGCTCAGACTGGGAAATCACCGCCGGAACGCCGCTCTACTCCCGGATTTTTGGCCCGCTTAGGCCGCGACAACCAACGCTTGGCTCGGACATTGCAGGGGTGGTCGACGCGGTCGGACCCGACGTCACGCGCTTCAAACCCGGCGATGCCGCCTTTGGCGATGTGTTCGGCACCTGGGGCGGCTTTGCCGAGGCCTGCATTGCCCCTGCCGACAGACTCCTGCCCATTCCGAAAGGCATGAGCTTTCCAACAGCCGCATCCTTCCCCCAGAACGGCACCAACGCGCTGCAACCGATCCGCGACGCCAATGTCCAAGTTGGCCAAAAGGTCCTTATCCTGGGGGCCTGCGGGGCCGCCGGCACGTTGGCCATGCAACTCGCAAAACAAGCCGGCGCCACGGTGACGGCCATCGATAAAGGTATCAAACTGGATCTCGCCCGCGAACTCGGGGCCGACCTTTTATTGGACTACCTGCACGAAGATGTCACCAAACGCGCCGAGCGATACGACCTTATCCTCGACTATTCTTCCTGCCGAAGCTTTCTCGCCTATCGCCGGATCATGACCTCCACCGGCAAGTATTTCTTCTTCGGCGGCTCTGCCGGAGCGCTTGGGAAACTGCTGGTTTTTGGGCGGTTATATACGCGCAAGGACGGCCAGACGTTCAGACTTGAAGCAGTTGAACAAACGCTCGACAAACAACGCGAAATGGCAAACCTCATCGCAAAAGGCACGATCAAGCCGGTGATCGCTGGCACCTACCGGTTCAAGGACATTCCCCAGGCGCTCGAACGCCTGCGCGCGGGTGACGCGCCGGGAAAGCTGATGATCGCCTTCCCGAACGCCTGATCCGCCCTAATGCGCCTTTGTCGCGATCCGTTTGATCGGCCGGTCGCGATACAACAGAGACTGCGTATCGTGAAACAGGTGCACCTTGGACGGATCTGCCGTCAGGGACACGCTCTGCCCACGCAGTTCTTTATGGATACCGCTCAGCTTGGCGATGACGGGGTCATTGTCACCGACTGGCTCGAAGTAGAGCAACGTCACCTCTCCTAGCGCCTCGACGATGCCGACCTTACCGGAGAAGATGTGCGGACCATCCGCGGCAACAAAGTCCTCGGGCCTGACACCGATGTTCACCGCCTTGCCCATGTCCTCGGCCAGCGTTGGAACCGCCGAGACCGCTTCACCGCCGCCGTCCAGCTTGATGGTGGTGCGGTCCCCCGTCGCCGTGACCGTCCCCGACAAAAGGTTCATCGCGGGCGAGCCGATGAACTGCGCCACGAATTCGTTTTCCGGGCGCTCGTACAGTTCCAGAGGAGAGCCGACCTGCGCAATCCCGCCTCCGGCCAGCACCACGATACGGGTCGCCAGCGTCATTGCCTCCACCTGGTCGTGAGTAACGTAAATCATCGTCGACTCTGGCATCGCCTCTTTCAACTGGGCGATCTCGATCCGGGTGGCAACACGCAATGCGGCGTCCAGGTTCGAAAGTGGCTCGTCGAACAGATACACCTTGGGGTCCCGCACAATCGACCGGCCGATGGCAACCCGCTGACGCTGACCACCAGACAGTTCTTTGGGCAAGCGATCGAGAAGGTTGTGCAGCTGAAGGGTCTGAGCTGCCTTCTCGACACGCTCTTCGATCTCGTCCTGCCCCATCTTGGCGATCTTCAGCGCGAAGCTCATGTTATCACGCACCGTCATATGCGGGTAAAGCGCATAGGACTGGAACACCATCGCGATGCCCCGCTGGCTGGGCGGAACGTCGTTGACCACCAGGTCGTCGATTTCCAGTGTGCCGCCGGTGATCTTTTCCAGCCCCGCGATCATCCGCAGCAAGGTCGACTTGCCACACCCCGACGGACCGACAAAGACGATCAACTCACCGGTTTCGATCTCCAGGTTGATATCTTTCAGTACGGCGACATCGCCATAAGATTTGGCTACGTCCTTCAGAACCAATCCTGCCATGGTTTTCTCCCTTCGCCCCTTTATTCGCCGACCACGGCGAACAGTGCCTGCCACGCGGGCAACACCGTCTCGCCATCGTGACGTTCAATGCCGAACGGCGACGACTCGTCCACCTGCCAATCCCCGTCCGGGAAACGTACCGCGCGCGGCTCTCCCGACAGATTGAAGGCGCAAAAGACGCGGCCATTTTCATGTTCACGTGTGAATGCCAGATAATCGTCTTCCGCCTCGTGCGGTACATAACGGCCTTTCAGCAAGGCCCGGTGCCCTGCGCGGAATGCAATCATCCGGCGGTAAAAACTCAGCATCGAGCCAGCGTCGGCTTCCTGCGCCTCGACCGCAGCATGGATGTGCTCCATTGCAACCGGCAGCCAGGGCTTGCCGTCCGAAAAACCGCCATTGGCCTGATCGGCGCTCCAGGGCATCGGCGTACGACACCCATCACGCCCCTTGAACTTTGGCCAGAACCGTTTGCCATAAGGATCCTGAAGCTCTTCGAAAGCGACATAGGCCTCCGTCAGCCCCAGTTCCTCGCCCTGATACAGACATACGGTCCCTCTCAGCGCCAGCAAAAGAGCAAGATACGTCTGCTGAGCCTCGGCCGAGAGGTTCCAGCGTGAGGCATGGCGCATCACATCGTGGTTGGAATAGGCCCAACACGGCCAGCTATCGGCCCCGAACCCAATCGATCGCTCCATGATCTCGGCGACCCGAGTGCCCGTCGGATATTCGTTCGACAGCAAGTCGAAATCGTAGGCCATGTGCAACTTGTCGCCGCCCGACGTATAGGCCGCCTGGATTTCCGATCCGCGCTGCGCATCGCCGACCTCACCGACCGAAGCCGTCGCCCCGAACTCGTCCAGTACGGTGCGAAACGCCTTCAGGAACTCAAGGTTCTCGGGCCGGTTCTTGTCGTACAAATGGTCCTGGAAATTATAAGGGTTCACCGAGGGGGCAATCTTGTCGCTGCGCGCATCCTGCGGCAAGGGCGGGTTATCGCGCAGGTGTTCGTCGCAATAGTAAAAGTTCACCGTATCCAACCGGAACCCGTCAACGCCCCGCTCCAGCCAATAACGCGTGATATCCAACATCTCGGCCCGCACGTCCGGGTTGTGAAAGTTCAGATCGGGCTGCTGGGTCAGGAAGTTGTGCAGATAGTACTGCATCCGCTGTCCGTCCCACTCCCAGGCGGACCCGCCAAAGATCGACAGCCAGTTGTTCGGCGGCGAGCCATCCGGTTTCGCATCCGCCCAGACATACCAGTCGGACTTGGAATTGTTGGCGCCGGACCTGCTTTCCTTGAACCAGGGATGCTGGTCCGAAGTGTGGCTCATCACCAGGTCGACGATGACCCGCAGGCCAAGTTCGTGTGCGCGCTCGATCAGGGCATCGAAATCGCCAAGCGAGCCGAACATCGGATCCACGTCCCGGTAGTCCGACACGTCATAACCGAAATCCAGCATGGGTGACGTATAAAACGGCGACAGCCAGATCGCATCCACACCCAGCGAGGCTACGTGCGGCAAGCGATGGATGATTCCAGACAGATCCCCGATCCCGTCGCCGTTGGAGTCCTGGTACGAGCGCGGATAAATCTGATAGACCACCGCGCCGCGCCACCAGTCGGGGTCGGGATGCAGCCTGCTATGTTGCACCACGGATGGATCAAGAAGGTTCATTCAATCAGTCTCTACTTGACGGAGCCAGCCAGAAGGCCGCGCACCAGATAACGTTGCATTGCAAAAAAGACCGCCAACGGAACGGCAATCGATACAAAGGCGGCCGTCGCGAGGATATCCCATCTGCCACCACGCGTGCCGAGCAACTCGACGATCTGGTTTGTCATGACCGTCGTCTCGCCCGTCGCGTCGATTAGGAAGACCTTGGCAACCAGCAGGTCATTCCATGTCCACAGGAACTGGAAGATGGCAAAGCTGGCCAGCGCGGGGAACGACAAGGGCAGGATGATCTTTGTGAAGATCTGGAAATCTGTCGCTCCATCGACCTTCGCGTTCTCGATGATGTCGCGTGGCAAGCCGACCATGTAGTTCCGCAGCAGATAGATAGCGAGCGGCAGGCCGAACCCGGTATGCGCCAGCCAGACGCCCAGATACCCTTTACCGATGCCTATCCCCAGATGCAGCTTCAAAAGCGGAATCAAGGCCAGTTGCAAAGGTACGACCAGCAAACCGACCACCATGGCAATCAGCAATGCACGACCCGGAAAATCCATCCATGCCAATGCGTAAGCGGCGAAAGCTGCCACCACGATGGGGATGATCGTCGCCGGTATTGTCACTGTCAGCGTGTTGAAAAACGCCTTGGCCATGCTGTCGGTGCTGTCATCGCTGAACAAGACCTGACGATAGTTTGCCAGCGTGAAATCGGGCGGCACTTCTGCCGAAACGAAAACCCTCTGGCCCCGGCGTCCGGGCTCTTCGACACTGGTGTACCGGTACGATCCATCCGGGTTCAGAACCAGCGTTTCCTTGCCATCGCCGAACTCGGCCAATTCACCGATCCCGTAGGCGGAGACATCCCGCGACGACACCCCGAACCGTCCGAGAGTTACCTCGGTGCCCGGACTGCCTGGATCATCCGTCAAAAGGTTGCCCTCGACCACCCAGAGATCGCCTTCCTTCACGGCGGCCTCGACGCCGCCTGTGCGCAACTGGACGGTCTGCTCGGTCGGGAAAAGCGAGTTCCACCACCCTCCCGAGGAAATCTGGTCTGCCGTACGGAACGACGACACGAACAGCCCTGCGGTCGGGAACAACCAAAGCGCCACCAAGAACACGACCGAAATGTGCACCGCCCAGTTCAGGCCTGATTTTCTTCCAGCTATGTTGTCCATATCGGCCTCCCTCTCAGCGCATTTCCTTGCGCGCATTCCACACGTTCCAGATCAGGATCGGTGAGACGAGCAACATGATGATGATGGCACTGGCGCTGCCGACACCCCAGTCATTGGCGCGGAACAGCTTGTTGAACATGTAGTTGGCCAGAACCTCGGTATTGAACTCACCGTTGGTCATGGCAAAGACGATGTCGAACACCTTCAGGACCACCAGGGTGATCGTGGTCCAGACCACAACGATGGTCGGCATGATCTGCGGCACCTTGATCTTGAAGAAGGTCTGCAACGGATTTGCCCCGTCCACGATGGCGGCCTCGACCGTCTCTTCGGGGATGCCGCGCAGAGCCGCCGACAGAATCACCATCGCGAACCCCGTCTGGATCCAGATCAGCACCACCATCAGGAAAAAGTTGTTGAAGAACGGAAGAGTCAGCCATGTCTGCGGCTCGCCATAGGGCAAGTCGGCCAGAACGATGTTGAGGGTCGAGCGCAGCGACAAAAAGACGATCCAGACCGCAAAAAGGGCGCACAACCCACGCACCGCCAACATGACGGGGCTCGTCTTGGTCCCAGCCTTTGCCAGTAACCAGGCGACATATCCCACGATGGCTGCGAAACTTAGAAAAACCAATACGGGCAACACCTTCAGGAACAGCACCGATCCGGCCCCGCCTTCGAATTGCATCCAGACCGCGTTCAGGACGCCGATCTGTTCCTGGCCTTCAGGACGCGTGTCATAGACCAGTTTGAAGATCACGCTCGCGCCGACGAAGGAAATAGCCATCGGCATGAAGATCAGCGACTTCGCGAGGTTGCCCCAGGAAATCCGGTCGGTCAGTTGCGCCGCAAGAAGGCCAAAAGCGGTCGAGGCCGCAGGCACAACGATCAACCACAGCATGTTGTTGCGCATGGCTTCCCAGAACTTGGGCTCGCCGAACATCTGGTTGTAGTTGGCCAGCCCGACAAAGGCCCCGCCGGCATCGCGGTCAGTCAGTGAAAGCCGCAGCGTCTCGATGACCGGATACCCAAGATACAGCCCAAGAGCGCAGACAGCAGGCGCCAGGAACAGCCAGGGCCGGATCTGATTGGCGCGGTTGATGTTGCGGCCCGCGTTCGGACCACTGGCCGGGAACAGAACCTTATCCAGGAATAGGTTCGAAAAATAGAAGTAACCGACGCAGCCACCGACACCGACAACAATCGTGATCAGGCCAAGTAATGCGGGATGCATGACCACCCTCCCCGTTGATCAACGTGATGAAAGATTTGTTGTTATTGGGATCCGGGACCTTGGCCCCGGATCCGTATTCGTCTTGCCGAAGATTACTTCAGCGCGTCCCAGCTGTCCTGGATATCCTTGGCGACATCCGCCGCGGACTTGCCGCTGGAATAGTCGACCATGCCCGTCCAGAACGAACCCGCGCCTACTCCGCCAGGCATCAGGTCCGAGCCGTCAAAACGGAAGGTGGTCGCGCCCAGCAGGATGTCGTTCATCTTGCGCAGGGTCGGATCACCGAAGGCATCGGGGTTCACACCCTTGTGCGGGGTCAGGAAGCCCTTGCGCGCCATCCAGATTTCATGCGCGGTCGGATCCTGCAGATAGGCGATCAGGTCATGCGCAGCCTGGTTCTCGTTGGTGATGGCCCAAAGCGTGCCTGCACCAAGAACCGGCTTGCCCAGGTCCTTGCCCTCATACGCCGGGAAGTAGAAGAAATCGGCATCTTCCCCAACGACCGTGCCATCCGGGAAGAAGGCAGGAATGAACGAGGCCTGGCGGTGCATGTAGCACTGCGGCGGGCTACCGAACAGACCCTTGGGGCTGTCGCGGAAGTCGGTGGAAGCAACTGCTCCCGCCCCGCCCGAGACATAGGCGTCATTGCGGGCAAATGCACCGAATTCCTCGATCGCGCCGACAACTGCCGCATCGGTGAAGGGCGTCTCGTTCGTCACCCACTTGTCATAGACGTCGGGGCTCTGGGTCCGCAGAAGCATGTCTTCGACCCAGTCGGTCGCCGGCCACCCGGTCGCTCCGCCCGATCCCAGACCGATGCACCAGGGCGTCTCGCCGTCGGCGACAATCTGATCGGTCAGAGCCTTAAGCTCTTCCATAGTTTCAGGGACTTCGTAACCAGCGTCCTCAAAGTTTTCCGGCACGTACCAGACCAGCGACTTCACATCGACCTTGTAGAAAAAACCATACAGGTGATCTGCGCCATCAGCCCCGGCGAAAGTACCGAGATCGACCCAGGACTGGCCGGCGGCATAGTTGTCGCGAACCCAGTCGCCGGTACCATCGGCCAGCGGCGAAAGGAAGCCGCGCCTGGCCATGTCGGCGGCCAGGCCGGGCTGCGGAAAGACGGCAATGTTCGGGGCAGAGCCAGCTTCGGCATCAACCATGATCTGCTGTTCAAAGCTGTCCGAGCCGACATAACGCACGTCATGGCCGGATTTGGCCGCGAAATCCGCAAGTACGGCTTCTACGTTTTCCTGGTCCGGGCCGAGCCAGGGCCCAAAGACGGTCAGCTGCTCAGCCGCAACGGACCCCGCGCTCAGCGCTGCAATCGCCGCGCCAAGATAGAATGATTGTTTCATGGTGACCTCCCAAGTCAGAACCGAAGCTCTCAATATTCCACTTCCTGGCCGCCCCGGGAGATTCCCAAAGCGGTTTGGATAACGTCACAAAGCACCGAATCTATCCATATGTCAATCGAAGTTTGCTGAATTGCTTTGCCACTCGCAAAAACAACAAGCATTTTGACAAGTCCAGCAATCTCCGTATTCTGCACCGAAATTGAAAGCGCTTTGAAACCATGAACCTCAAGGAACTCTCCTCGCTTCTGGGCTTGTCGCCCACCACGGTCAGCCGTGCGCTGAATGGCTACCCCGAGGTCAGCGAGGCCACGCGCAAGCGCGTTATGGAGGCTGCGGGCAAGCACAACTATTCCCCCGACACTCGCGCCAAACGTCTGGCGACCGGGCGCGCCATGGCCATCGGACATATCTTGCCCGTTTCAAAAGAACACGAGATGGTCAATCCGATCTTCTCCGACTTCATCGCCGGCGCGGGCGAACGCTATTCCGAGGCCGGGTATGACCTGCTCCTGTCCGTGGTTCACGACGAAGACGCGGCTTATCGCGACCTGACTCGGCGCGGCGCGGTAGATGGCGTCGTGCTCCATGGCCCCAAGATGGTCGACGCACGCATCGACTTGTTGCGCGACCTCGCCCTGCCCTTCGTCGTTCACGGCCGCTCGAGCGAGGTGACCACCGCATACAACTGGGTCGACGTCGATAACCGCCGTGCCTTTGCCCGTGCAACGGCTTTGCTTCTCGACCTCGGCCACCGCCGTATCGCCCTGGTGAACGGCCAGGCCGACATGGATTTCGCCATGCGCCGGCAATCGGGTTTCCAAGATGCCCTTGCCCGGCACGGTGTCGCCTGCGACCCGGCCCTGATGACCAACGGCGAGATGACCGAGACCTATGGCCACGACACGGCCCGCCGCCTTCTGTCGCTGTCGAATCCGCCTACTGCCTTCCTTGTGTCGTCGATCATGGCGGCCATTGGCGTGCGCCGTGCGCTCCACGACCTAGGACTGACCGTCGGGCGCGATGTCTCGATCGTCGTTCACGACGACGTCCTGTCCTATTTCCGCAATGACGGGGCCGAGCCGATCTTTACCGCCACCCGTTCGCCGGTGCGGGACGCCGGCCGCCACTGCGCCGACCTTCTTCTGAAAACCATCAACGCTCCGGAAACTCCCCCCTCGAACGTCCTTCTCGAGGCCGAACTGACCATCGGGCAATCGACCGGCCCCGCGCCAAGGCTCCGGCAACTGCTCGAACAAGGATAGCATCCATGAAAACGTCGCGCTCTGACTTCCCCGAGAACTTCCAGTTCGGGGTCGCAACCTCGAGCTACCAGATCGAAGGCCACGCCTTCGGAGGTGCCGGCCGCACCCAGTGGGACGATTTCGCTGCAACGCCGGGGAATGTGGCACGTGCCGAAAATGGCGGCCGCGCCTGCGATCACTACCACCGCATGGAAGAGGACCTTGACCTGATCTCGGGACTTGGCGCCGATGTTTATCGCTTCTCGGCAAGCTGGGCCCGCGTCCTGCCCGAAGGGCGGGGCGCCCCGAACCCCGAAGGTCTGGATTTCTACGACCGCCTCGTCGACGGCCTGTTGGAGCGCGGCGTGAAACCCGCCCTGACGCTCTATCACTGGGAACTCCCCGTCCCTCTCCTCGACCTTGGCGGCTGGCGCAATCGCGACATCGCTGAGTGGTTCGCCGATTACACCCGTACCCTTCTGGAGCGCATCGGGGACCGCGTCTGGTCCGTCGCTCCGATCAACGAGCCTTGGTGCGTCGGCTGGCTGTCGCATTTCATGGGCCTGCATGCACCGGGAATCCGCGACATCCGAGCTACCGCCCGCGCCATGCATCACGTTCTCCTGGCACATGGTCGCGCCATTCAGACCATGCGCGACATGGGCCTTTCCAACCTTGGCGCGGTCTGCAACTTCGAGTGGGCTGCTCCCGCCGACGACAGCCCCGAGGCCGTACTGGCCGCCGCCCGGTACGACGCCATCTACAATCGCTTTTTCCTCGGCGGTATCTTCAAGGGCGCATACCCCGATCTTGTCCTCGAAGGCCTGGAACCCCACTTGCCCGCCAACTGGCAGGACGACTTCGCCACCATCACTACCCCGGTCGACTGGTGCGGACTGAATTACTACACCCGCAAGCTGATCTCACCGGACGACAGCCCCTGGCCGTCCTACGCCGAGGGCAAGGGTGACCTGCCTTTGACCACCATGGATTGGGAAATCTACCCCGACGGGCTCTACAGCTTCCTGATACGCACCGCCTCTGAATATACCGGCGACCTGCCGCTTTACGTCACTGAAAATGGTATGTCCGCAAGCGACACCATTGCCACCGACGGCACGGTGCCCGACCAGTACCGCATCGACTACCTCGACGCCCACCTCGCCAAGGTCCGCCAGGCCGTGGCTGAAGGCGTGCCCGTGAACGGCTATTACGTCTGGTCGCTGATGGACAACTTTGAGTGGTCGCTCGGCTATGAAAAACGCTTCGGACTTGTCCATGTCGATTTCGAAAGCTTGAAGCGCACGCCCAAACAGTCCTATCACGCCCTTGCCGCCGCGTTATTGCGCTAATCGCCAGGAACGACCTCCATGACCTTTGCCCCGGACACGCTTTCTCTTGTCGCCGACGTCGGAGGCACCAACACGCGAGTCGCCCTCGCCGTTGGCGCCAGGCTTCTGACCGACTCCGTCGGGAAATTCCGCAACGCCGACCACGCCAGCCTTGAGGAGGTGCTGAACGCTTATGTTCAGGCCAAGGACGTCGATTGCAAGGGCGCCGCCGTTGCCGTCGCGGGTCCCGTGCGCAACGGACATGGCCGGCTGACCAACCTCGACTGGTCGATCGACACCGAAATGCTGGCCCGCGTTACCTGCGCCGAGAATCTGGCGGTCATGAACGACCTACAGGCACAGGCACATGCCTTGGGTCACATTGCACCGGAAAACCTGCGTTGCATCATAGATGCTCCCGCGTCGGCCCCGGGCGCTACGCAATTGGTGATCGGCATTGGAACGGGCTTCAACGCCGCGCTTGCCCTCGAGACCGGCCACGGCCGCGTCTCGCCACCGTCAGAATGCGGCCACGTCTCCATGCCGGTCAGCACCCCGGAGGACCTGTCGCTTGCCGAATTCGTGCGCGCCCGGCACGGGTTCTCCTCCGTGGAAGACGTCCTCTCGGGAAGGGGACTGGAGCACATATACGCCTGGTGCACGGGCCAAAACAGTTCTGCGGCAGAGATCATGGCGACCTGCGACAATGACCCCATGTCGACCAAGGCTGTCGCCAGCTTTGTGCGACTGATGGGCGTTGTTGCGGGCGACCTTGCGCTCACCCACCTGCCCTTTGGCGGTCTCTACCTGATCGGTGGCGTCGCGCGCGCGATGGTCCCCTATCTCGAACGCTTCGGATTTGCCGAAAACTTTCGCAGCAAGGGCCGCTTCTCTGCCTTCATGGATCAGTTCCAAGTCTCTGTTGTCGAAGATGATTTCGCCGCTCTTTCGGGTCTTGCCGCACATCTCGACAATCTTTCCTGACTTTGCCCTCAGACTCTCGCCCGGGGTAACCGCATCTTAATAAGCCGTGCGCTAATCAGCCGTTGCCAGAGGAATTAAGCCTCTGACCCAATGCTGGAACTTGAGGTGCACGGATGACAACACAGGTGGTCCTGACGGCGAAACTGGACTCGGCAGCTGCCAAGGCGCTGCGCGACCAGATTCTAATGGCAAAGGATGACGACGTCCTCCTCGACGGAACCAACGTCGAATATCTCGGGGGTCTCTGCCTGGAACTGCTGATGTCCGCCAAATACCTGTGGGAAAAGGCCGGCAAGGCCTTTGCCATCGAAAACCCGTCTCCCAACCTGGTCGAAAATCTGGGCCGTTTCGGTCTGCCTCAGGACACCTTCGCAGGGGGCACGGCATGACAATCTCCGTCCTGGCTGTGGATGACAGCCGCACCATGCGCGACATGATCACCCTCGCGCTGACCTCCGAAGGGTTCGAAGTCCACCTTGCGGAAGATGGCCAGCATGGGCTTGAGGTTCTAGATGGCATTGATCCCGACGTCATCATCACCGACATCAACATGCCCCGCCTGGACGGGTTCGGTTTCATCGACGCCGTGCGCGACCGCGAAGACGCCAAATCCACTCCGATCCTCGTCCTCACCACCGAAAGCTCTGCCGACCTGAAGGCCCGGGCGCGAAATTCGGGTGCCACCGGCTGGATCGTCAAACCCTTCGCCCAGGACAAACTCGTGCGCGCCCTTCGTATGGTTGCGGGATAGGAGCAAGACAGTGTCCGACCCGATGCAGGAAATCATGGCCTCGTTCTTCGTGGAATGCGAAGAACTGCACGAGGCCCTCGTTGACGCACTTCAGTCCATGGCGGACGGTGACAGTGACGTCGAAACAATCAACGTTGCATTTCGCGCCGTTCACTCGATCAAGGGGGGCGCCGGGGCTTTCGGCTTGGATAGCCTGGTCGACTTTTCACACCAGTTCGAAACCGTCATGGACGCCTGCCGCTCTGGCGACCTGATCCCTGACGAAGCGCTAAATTCTCTTTTCCTGCGCTGCGCGGATATGCTCTCCGATCTTATCCGCTGTTCAAGAGACGGCGAAGAGATCGACGCGCCAACCTCGAAGGCCCTGATCGACGAACTTGCCACCTATGTCGCCCACGATGCCGGCACAGGTGAGCCCGAGCCCGAGATTGACTTCCAGCCGATGACGCTCAGCCTCGACGATCTGGCCCCGCCAGCCGAAGGGGATGGTCCTCCGGAACTCCCCCCGCTCGACCTCGAACCGGCGCCCGCAGAGACCCCAGCACCAGATGAAAGCAGGTTGTTTGTCGAATTCCGACCCGACGGTGAACTCTACGAAAGCGGCAACGAACCTTTGTTCCTGCTCAAGACTCTCGCGGATCTCGGCCCTTGTGACATCACCCTGCACCACAGGGCACCGAACGACTACACTGATCTCGACAAGCTCGGCGCGAATTTGACCTGGAACATCCAGATCGCGACCGAGGCTGCGCCAAGTGCGGCGCACGAGGTGTTCGAATTCGTCGAAGGCCTGTGCAATCTGTCCATCGTGGCCGGAACATCGGCCGGTAACACACCGAACTCACCCGATCTTCCCAATTTGCCTGAGCCTGGCGCTTCCCCTGCGCCCTTGTCCCCGGAGCCGGCACCAACATCCGCAGACCGGCCGACTGCAGCGATGGTTGAGCCGAAACCGCCCGCACCGCCGGTCGCGGCCAAGGCATTGGGCGATGCCACGGCAAAGGCCGCGCCGGCCAAGGCAAACCCAACTGTTCGGGTCGACCTTGAGCGCATCGAGCGCCTTGTAAACCTTGTCGGGGAACTGGTTATCAACCAGGCCATGCTGTCCCAGTCCATCACGCAGGAAAACATCGCCCCCAACTCGCCGGTGACTGCCGGTCTTGACGAATTCATGCAACTGACGCGAAACATCCAGGAAAGCGTCATGATGATCCGGGCGCAGCCTGTAAAATCGCTTTTCCAGCGGATGTCGCGCATCGTTCGGGAGGCTTCCGCCGCGGTTAACAAGTCTGTCAAACTCACAACGGACGGAGACACCACCGAGATCGACAAGACCGCGATCGAACGTCTGGCGGATCCACTGACACACATGATCCGAAATGCCGTGGACCACGGGCTTGAATCAACGGAAGCCCGGTTGGCCCAAGGCAAATCCAAACAGGGCGAAATTCGCCTTAGTGCTGCTCACCGTTCGGGTCGCGTGGTGATCGAGGTCTCGGACGATGGTGGCGGCATCGATCGTGAAAAAGTTAAGAACATCGCGGTCCAAAAAGGGCTGATTCCTGTGGACGCCACACTGAGCGACGCGGAAATCGACCAACTGCTGTTTCTTCCAGGATTCTCCACGGCAACCGAAGTTTCTTCGCTTTCAGGCCGCGGCGTCGGCATGGACGTGGTAAAGACTCAGATCACCTCGCTTGGCGGACGGGTCTCCATCGATTCGACTCCAGGGGTCGGAACCACGTTTGCGATCTCCCTGCCGCTTACTCTCGCCGTGCTGGATGGGATGGTGATTACCGTTGCGAGCGAAACACTGGTTATTCCACTGAACGCCATTGTCGAAACCCTGTCACTGACGAGGGACGATTTGCGCGAGGTCGCTCCCGGCCAAAAGGTACTCTGCGTGCGCGAACAGTTCGTCCCGGTCCTCGATCTGGGCGTCGAACTCGGCTACCGGGCGCAAGCCCCGCTGGAAGACGGAACCATCGCCCTTTTGATATCTCCTGAAGAAGGGCAACTGGTCGCCCTGCTTGTCGATACCATCGTCGACCAGCGCCAGGTTGTCATCAAAGGTCTTCAGGAAAGCTACGGTCGCGTTCCCGGCGTTGCGGCCGCCACGATCCTTGGTGACGGGCAAATTGCCCTGATCCTCGATCCCAACGACCTCGTCCAGAATGCCGCCGGGGACGAACTTTCCATGTTGCAAAGGAAGGCATCCTGAGATGACCGCACAGACTGAAAGAGATGCGAACGCACAAAGCGAAAATGGAAGCAGCCAGACCGAGTACCTCTCGTTTCGCATCGGTGACAGTGAGTACTCAGTCGAAATCATGTCCGTTCGCGAAATCCGTGGATGGACACGCACGACTTCTCTTCCCCATGCGCCTCATTTCGTGCGAGGTGTCATCAACCTGCGTGGCACGGTTCTGCCGGTTGTCGACCTGGCTCTTCGGCTTGGCTTGGACGCTTCCGAACCCGAAGATCGCAATGTGATCATCGTCGTCGACGTAGGGTCGCGCGTCATGGGTCTCAGGGTGGATGCCGTTTCCGATATTCTCTCCTTCTCCCAAGATCAGCTCCAGCCCCCGCCGGAGATGACATCGAAATCGCGGTTTGTACGGGCACTCACCATACTCGAGGACCGGATGGTCCGGCTTCTCGATCTGGAAGCCGTCCTTCCATCGAATGAAGAGATTGCCGCATGAACGTTGCCGCCCAGCCAATCAGCACGTCTGGTTTGTCGGACGTCGAGTTCGCACGGCTGGCTGCGATCGCGGCTGAATTTGCCGGGCTATCGATTCCCGCCTCAAAAAAATCTCTGGTTCAATCCCGTATTGCCAGGCGTATGCGCCAACTCGGTCTTTCCACTTGCCAAGACTATATTGCCTTCGTCGACAGCAACGCGTCTGAAACCAGGGAACTCATTTCCGTTCTGACGACCAATGTTTCCAATTTCTATCGTGAAAAGCATCATTTCGAATTTCTCGTGGAAAGGGTTGTTCCCAAGATCAAAGAAAAATTGGATGCCGGCCAACCGGCGCGTATATGGTCGGCCGGCTGCTCAAGCGGTCAGGAAGCCTATACACTTGCCATGGAGTTGCTCAAATCCATGCCGGACCTGGTTCAAAAAAACTTCCGAATACTGGGAACCGACATTGACCGAAAGATCCTGGATCGCGCGGTTGCCGGGACATACTCTGAGGCCGAGATCGAAGCCGTGCCGCGGCATGAGCGCGATAGATTCTTTGTCCCCGCAGAAGATCGACCTGGTTCTTTTTCGGTCAAGCCCGAGTTACGGAAATTGGTCCACTTTCGCGAGCTCAACCTGCATGGCGGCTGGCCAATGCAGGCCTCGTACGAAGCCATCCTTTGTCGAAATGTCGTGATCTATTTCGACGATGAAACCCAACGCGCACTCTGGCCCCGATTCCGCGACCGCCTCGCTCCAGGAGGCTGGCTCATGCTTGGCCACTCAGAACGAATACATCCCCTCGAAGGTACCGGCTTCGCGTCGGTTGGCGTCACGATCTACCAGAAAACCGAAACGAATACGCATTAAGGCAAGCACATGTCATTGAGAGAGCAGTTAAGGGTTATGGTCGTGGACGATATGTCCACAAGCCGCGGGTTGATCACCCAGGCGCTTGACGCCATTGGGATTCAGAACGTTGCGACGGCCTCAGACGGAAAGTCGGCTCTCGCTGCCCTGGTCAAGGCACCGGTCCATCTTGTCATCTCGGATTACAACATGCCGGAAATGGATGGGCTTCACCTGCTTCATTACATGCGCAACACGCCGCAAACGCAAAAGACTGGATTTCTTTTGATCACGGGGCGTGCCGATCCGGCGATCATCAACAAGGGCAAACAGCTCGGCATGAACAATTTTCTGGCCAAACCGTTCCAGGCGGCAGACCTGAAAACTGCAATCGAAGCCATCGTCGGCAGGCTTTAGGGGTGATACAGCAAGACTTCCATATGCCGCAGGTCAGCCCGCAAGATGTGGCTCGCATATTGGGTGCAATGGGTCAGTTGATGGACCAGTTGCATGCCTGCGATCTTGCGCTCCAGGATGCCGTTTCGGACATCACCTCGACGGCCGCGGGGGTGCCGACGGATTTCAGCCACCTTCAGCACATCGACCTGGTAACCCAGACACACGCGGACCTGGCGCGCTTTCTGCCACAGCTGGCAGATTGCCTTGTCGGTCATCCGGTCCACCAGAAAAAGCTGGCTGGCGCTCTGACTCTTCACAGCCTGCAAAACCTGCTGCTCGGCCTTGTATCGACAACCAGTGAAGATGAGGTGGAAGCCGGAGAGCTCTCGCTTTTCTAGCCCGGCATCAATCGACGCGCCTCCCCGGCTGTTCCGTCGGTTCAGGCTTCAAGCTCCGCATCCCAGTAAAGAAAGTCCAACCAGGTCTCATGCAGGTGGTTCGGCGGGAACTTCCGTCCCTGGTTCCGCAACTCTTCCGCCCCGGGCTGGCGCGGCGTGCGGCGCAACGACATTCCAGCATGAGCAAGCGATTTCGACCCTTTGCGCAAATTGCATCGCGAACAGGCGGCAACGACATTTTCCCAACTCGTCACCCCGCCGCGGGCCCTTGGCACAACGTGATCGAACGTCAGATCGCCGCGCGTACCACAATATTGGCACCTGAACTCGTCGCGAAGAAACAGGTTGAACCGAGTGAACGCCACACGTTTTTGCAGTTGCACATAGTCTTTCAAGACAACCACCGAAGGTATCCGGATCTCGGTCGAAGGACTGCGCACCACCTCGTCGTATTCGGCGATAATTTGCACCCGATCCAGCCAGGCTGCCTTGACCGCCTCCTGCCAGGGCCAAAGCGAAAGCGGGTAGTAGCTCAAGGGTCGGTAATCGGCGTTCAAGACCAGGGCCGGATGGTGCCGCAGGTTATTCGGCTCACGCACGAAACTCGTTCTGAACTCACCGCCCATTTCTTTCTCCGCCTACGCCTCGACACTGTCCCTGGCATACCGACGGCCGGGTCCTCTCCGGACCGCCTGATCAGAACTATATATGGAGGCTCAAGCCTGGCAAGCCCCATCATTATGAGGATCATCGCCAATTTTCATGACGGGAATATAACAGCCTGGCATGGGCGGGCAGGACTAATCGGCATTCAGCCGTTCAAGCATGAACGACAAGGCCACCGACAGGCCGTCGGGCGCGATACCGTGGGCGGTGCCCTCCATCACATGGCCGAAAACCGGAAAACCGGCGGCTTGCAGGGCGCTGCCCGCCGCCTGCATGTCGGTAAAAGGAACCACATCATCGGCATCGCCATGGATCAAAAGGACCGGCGGTTTGGACAATGCTTCGTGTGCCAGAGCGTCCGGGAACATCAGCCGCCCGGAAAATGCGACGATTCCGGCCACCGGTTCGGCCCGCCGGGGCGCCACGTGAAGGCTCATCATCGTTCCTTGCGAAAAGCCGAACAGGATCATCCGGTCGGGCGCCAGCCCCTCCTCGGCCAGAATCCTGTCGATCAGCGCATCCAGCATCTTGGCAGAGGCACGCAAACCTTCGGCGGCGGCAACCTCGCTCGACCCGTCGATCCAGGGAATCGGGAACCACTGGAACCCCATAGGGTTGGCCATCGACCGAGACGGTGCGTCGGCGGCGATAAAGACCGTGTCGGGCATGTGCGGCGCAAGCGGATCGGCAAGCCCCAACAGGTCCGAACCATCGGCGCCATAGCCGTGCAGAAACAGGACGACCGAACTGTCCTCGCCCGAGGCCGATGCGCGGCGCTTGTAGTTCAATTCGCTCATCTGATTCCTTCCCGGTCTTTCGCCACGTGGTAGTATGCCCACAACAGCCGCGCCGCAACGCCCCGCCAGGGCGACCAGCCCTCGGCAAAGCCGCGCAGGACGCGCTCACTCGGGCGCTCAGGCATGTCGAATAACACGCGTGCCGCCTCCTGCAACGCCAGATCGCCGGGGGCAAAGACATCGGCCCGGCCAAGAGAGAACATCGCATATATCTCGGCAGTCCAACGTCCGATTCCCGGCACCGCGATCAACGTCTCGACCACGTCGTCGGTTGGCATGTCGCGCAGTTGCGCGTAGTTGATCCGCGACCCGGCCAGTTCGCGCGCATAACGAATCTTTTGCCGAGACAGCCCGCAGGCCCGCAGATCCTCATCGCTTGCCCACATGATCTTTCGAGGGCCCGTCAGGCCTGCCAGTTTGAGCCGTCCCCAGATCGCATCCGCCGCCGCGACCGAAACCTGCTGGCTGACAATGGCGTCCAAAAGCGCGGCAAAACCGTCCTTTCGCAGCCGCAAAGGCAGCGGACCGGTCTGTTCCAGCGCCTCGGCAAAGCGCGGCTCGATTCCGGCCAGATAGGACGCACCTTCGGCCACGCAGTCAGGCGATGTGATGATGCGGCCAATTGCAGGCTCCATTGAAAATCTCCAAACGTGGTCCGCGGCCACGGTACGCGTCGCCGCAGCCAAGGAAAACCCTCACGCCACCGCTTGATCAGCCTTTGACGACAGGATAGCGCTTGCATATGTCAATTACTTCGCCCGCCCTGCGGACCCGCCGCAACCTGACCGTCCTCGTCATGGCCCAGGGGATTCTGGCCGCTCAGATGCCAATGATCTTCATCATTGGAGGGCTCGCCGGTCAGTCGCTGTCGTCGAACCCCTGCTTTGCCACCCTGCCGATTTCGCTGATCGTCCTCGGCTCGATGCTGACCGCAACTCCGCTGTCAGCCGTGATGCAAAAATTCGGGCGCCGCACAGGCTTCGTCGTCGGCACCATGGGCGGCGCTATCGGGGCGGCGCTCAGCGCCTGGGGCCTGGCGGCTTCCAGCTTCACGATCTTCCTGATCGGCTCGCTCTTCATGGGCATCTACATGTCTTCCCAGGGCTTTTACCGCTTTGCTGCGGCCGACACAGCGTCCGACGCCTTTCGGCCCAAGGCGATCAGCTATGTAATGGCCGCAGGTCTCGCCAGCGCGATCATTGGACCGCAGCTGGTAAAACTGACCTCGGACTCGATGGTGGTGCCATTCCTCGGCACCTATATGGCCGTGATTGCGATCAACGTCCTCGGCTCGTTCCTCTTTGTCTTCCTCGACATTCCAAAACCCGCCGCTGTCTCCCGTTCGAACGCGGGCCGCAGCCGGTGGCAATTGCTCAAGACACCGATCATCGCCGTCGCGATTATCTGCGCGATGGTTTCCTACACGCTGATGAACCTTGTGATGACGTCCACACCACTGGCGGTCGTCGGCTGCGGCTTCACCAATGACAACGCCGCTGACATCGTCTCGGCTCACGTCCTGGCCATGTTCGTGCCTTCCTTCTTCACCGGCCACCTCATCGCCCGCTTCGGCCCAGAAAAGATCATGGCTACGGGTCTTGCGATCCTTGCGGGCGCCGGCGGAGTCGCGCTGGCGGGCACCAACCTTGAAAACTTCTTCATCGCACTTGTCCTTCTGGGCTTTGGCTGGAACTTCGGTTTTATCGGCGCCACCTCGATGCTGGCGGGCGCGCATACCGCCGAAGAGCGCGGCCGGGTCCAGGGCTTGAACGACATGATTGTCTTCGGCTGCGTGACGCTGGGATCGCTGGCGTCCGGCGGTCTGATGAATTGCTCGGGCGGCTCGGCGCAAGAAGGCTGGACGGCGGTCAACATGGCCATGGCACCGCTTTTGGTGCTGGCGGGCAGCGCGCTGATCTGGCTGGTGTTGCGCGTCAAGGACCCGATCCAATCAGACGCCGCACGCCGCGAGACCCCGATCCCGGATGGTCAGCCCTATCCCCCGCAGAAAAAAACGCCCGCACAAGGCGGGCGTTAAGTTATTGAGGCAGGTTTCATACAGGCAAGAAACCTATCGAGCAGTAACTTGTTTATACGCAAGGTTTTGCTGCTGGCCAAGCTAAAAGTTTGAAAACTCACGAAACGGTGCCTAGGCTTGATACAAAGCGACCGAATGACAGGGATTGTCCACGCAATGAAAAAAAGCTGTTTCGCGCTCGTCGCGCTCGTCGCCATTCTGTTCACGCATTCCGCCATGGCCGAACCCAAACATGGCATAGCTATGTATGGCGAACCGGCGCTCCCACCCGATTTTGTGTCCCTTCCCTACGTCAACCCCGATGCACCTAGGGGCGGCCGCATCGTTCAGGGCGAAACTGGCAGCTTCGATTCGCTTAACCCGCACATCCGAAAGGGCCGTGTTCCCTGGCAGTTGCGATTCCTCGCCCACGAAAGCCTGATGGGCCGCAGTTACGGCGAACCGTTCACACTCTATGGAGTACTGGCCGAATCAATCGAAGTCCCCGACGACCGCTCCTGGGTCGAATTCACCCTGCGCCCCGAGGCCCGATTCTCGGACGGTACGCCCGTCACGGTCGAGGATGTGCTGTGGTCTTATGAAACCCTGGGCACGGTCGGCCACCCCCGTTACCAGGGGTCGTGGAAAAAAGTCGCTGCGGCCGAACAGACCGGCGAACGATCTTTCCGCTTTACCTTCAACACTAAGGACGACGAACTTCCTCTGATCCTGGGTATGCGCCCAATCCTGAAAAAGGCCCAATGGGAGGGCATGGATTTCGCCGAATCCGGCGTCGACGTCGTTCCGATTTCCTCGGCCCCCTATGTGATCACCGATTTCGATCCGGGCCGCTTCGTGGTCCTGACCCGCAATCCCGATTACTGGGGCGACGGCGTCGTTCCCTTCATGAACGGACAGGCAAATCTCGACGAAATCCGCATGGAGTTTTTCGCCGATGGCACCGCCATGTTCGAGGCTTTCAAAGGGGGAATCCTGAACACCTCACGCGAGACCTCGATCCAGAAGTGGGATACCCAGTACGACTTCCCCGCGGTTCAGTCGGGCGACATCGTCAAATCCGTCATCCCGCACCAGCGGCCCGCCGGCATCACCGGTTTCGTGATGAACACACGCCGTCCCCAATTCCAGGACTGGCGCGTGCGCGAGGCACTGATTACCGCCTTCAACTTCGAATTCATCAACCAGACCATCAACGGGCGCGAACAACCCCGGATCGCCTCCTATTTCGCAAACTCGGTCCTGGCCATGGACCACGGCCCGGCCGCGGGCCGCGTGGCAGAATTCCTCGCCCCCTTCGCCAATGAACTGCTGCCGGGCGCGATCGAAGGCTACAGCCTGCCACAAGGCGACGGCACCGAAAGGAACCGCGCCAACGTCCGCAAGGCACTCGCGCTCATGGGAGAAGCCGGCTGGACCCTTCAGGAAGGCGTCTTGAAGAATGCCGAGAACGTGCCCTTTGCCTTCGACATCCTTTTGTCGAATGGCGCCAGCGAACCGCAGCAAATTGCTGATCTCTACGTTTCAGCGCTGCAGCGCATCGGGGTTCAGGTCTCTGTCACAGCCGTTGACTCCGCCGAATACAAGGAACGTACCAACGCCTTTGACTTCGACATGACCTGGTACACCCGGGGCCTCTCGCTCAGCCCCGGCAACGAACAGTATCTCTACTGGGGCACAGAATCCGCCGATACCGAAGGCAGCCGCAACTGGATGGGCATGAAAAGCCCTGCCGCCGAGGCGATGATCGACCGGCTTTTGACAGCCAAAAGCCAGGACGACTTCCGCGCCGCCGCAAAAGCGCTTGACCGTGTGTTGACCTCGGGCCGCTATGTCGTGCCGATCTGGCACCTGCCCGAGTCCCGCATTGCCCATGCCAAAGAGCTGAAGTATCCCGAAACCCTGCCGATGTACGGTGACTGGATCGGTTTCCAGCCCGACGTCTGGTGGTACGAAGAATGAAAGAGACCCCCATGAAGAAAATCGTTCTGTTCACCGCCCTTCTCCTCGGCCTCGCCGCCTGTAACACCATCGAAGGTGCGGGCGAGGATATCTCGGCCGGCGCCCGCGCCATCGACCGCGCGATCTGAGGCAAAGAGCGGCGCCCGTTCCACGCGGCGGGCGCAATGCGTCATAAAACCTTTACTTGCCGCCACCGTCCCCGTGGCTAGAACTCCGTTCAACGGGAACGGAGAGGGTAGATGACTCGCATCGCAATTAATGGTCTTGGCCGCATGGGCAAGCTCCTTGTCCGGCGTTTGTTCGACACCGGCCTTGGCGGCCAGATCGTCTTGATCAATGAACCTTTCGGTGACATCGACCAACACGCGCTTCTTCTGGAGTTCGACACCGTCCATGGCCGCTGGTCGGGCGACATCCGTGCCGACGGCGACAACCTCACTGTCCGCGACCATGCCATCCCCTTCACCCGGGAAAGGACCATCGAGGCGCTCGCGCTGGACCGTCGCGGCGTCGACCTCGTCATCGACTGCACCGGCGTCTTCAAAACCGAGGCCAAGCTCGCCCCCTACTTCGGCACCGGCGTGAAAAAGGTCATCGTATCAGCCCCGGTCAAGGACGGCGATGCTCTGAACCTCGTCTACGGCGTAAACCACGACCTCTACGACGCCGACCGCCACAACGTGATCACCGCCGCCTCCTGCACGACCAACTGCCTCGCCCCTGTGGTCAAGGTTCTGCACGAAGAGATAGGTATCAGCCACGGCTCGATTACCACGATCCATGACGTGACCAATACCCAGACCATCGTGGACAAGGCCCACAAGGACACCCGCCGTGCCCGCTCGGCCCTGAACTCGCTGATCCCGACCTCCACCGGTTCGGCCACCGCGATCACCCTGATCTACCCCGAACTGAAAGGTCGGCTGAACGGCATGGCGGTGCGCGTGCCGCTGTTGAATGCGTCACTCACCGATTGCGTCTTCGAGATGCGCCGCGAGACCTCGGCCGAAGAGATCAACACGCTGTTCCGAAAATGGTCCGACGGCCCCCTGAAGGGCATTCTGGGCTATGAAACCCGCCCTCTGGTCTCGGCCGATTTCCTGAACGACGACCGTTCTTCAATCGTCGACGGACCTTCAACCATGGTCATCAACGGCACCCAGGCGAAAATCTATGCCTGGTACGACAACGAATGGGGCTATGTCTGCCGGATGGGAGATATTGCGGCCTTGGTCGCCGGGTCGATGGGATGAACCAGGACAACGGCCTGAAAGCCTATATCGCCGTCACGGCGGCCTACTGGGCCTTCATGCTGACCGACGGCGCCCTTCGGATGCTGGTGCTGTTGCACTTTCACCGGCTTGGCTTTTCGCCCGTCCAACTGGCCTATCTGTTCCTGCTGTACGAGGTCATGGGCATCGTCACCAACCTCTCGGCAGGGTGGCTCGCCAACCGTTTCGGCCTGACCTCGACACTATACGCGGGCCTTGCCATCCAGATCGCCGCCCTGATCGCGCTCGCGGGCCTGAACCCCGACTGGGCCATCGCTGCCTCGGTCGCCTATGTCATGGCGGTGCAGGGCGCGTCGGGCGTCGCCAAGGATCTTGCCAAGATGTCTTCGAAAAGCGCGGTGAAACTGCTCGCGCCCTCCGAAGGCAACGGCCTCTTCAAATGGGTCGCGCTTCTGACCGGATCGAAAAACGCCGTCAAAGGACTCGGCTTCTTCCTCGGCGCGGCCCTCCTAGCCCTTCTCGGCTTCACCCCCTCGGTCCTGGCCATGGCCGCCGCACTGACCGCGATCCTCATCGCCGTCGCCATCTTCATGCCGCCTGGCCTTCCACGCGGCAAGAAAGGCACCAGGTTCTCCGCCGTCTTCCCCAAAACGCCCGAGATCCGCGCTCTGTCGCTCGCCCGTACTTTCCTCTTCGCCACCCGCGACACTTGGTTCGTCGTCGCCATACCGG
Source organism: Silicimonas sp. (assembly GCA_050290245.1). Taxonomy (GTDB): domain Bacteria; phylum Pseudomonadota; class Alphaproteobacteria; order Rhodobacterales; family Rhodobacteraceae; genus JBNKHH01. Next base: position 117,974 of record JBNKHH010000024.1, on the reverse strand, counting down.
TGTTCTTCTACGATGCATTGACCGAAAATGCGCCGGATCGCGCCGCCTCGGCGTTCTTCCTGATCGGTGCATTCATGGCCATTTGGGTCATCTGCTACGGCGCGATCCAGGCCTCGGCGCCGCGTCTCCTTGCCCGCCAGACCGAGGCACTTCCCCAGACTGTCGCGGCCGCCGCCCGCTGGATCGGTTTGCTGACACTGATCCCCGCAGCCCTCGCGCTTGCCGCATCCCTGCAACTGCCCGGCCTGACCTTGATCGTGGTTCTGGGGCTGATGCTGTTCGGAGCAATATTTGCTCTGAATTCCGCGCTCCATTCCTACCTGATCCTGGCGTTCTCAAAGGATGAGCGTATCACTCTCGATGTCGGGTTTTACTACATGTCCAACGCGGCAGGCCGGCTCCTTGGAACGCTTCTCTCCGGCCTCTGCTACCAACTCGCTGGTGTCGCAGGATGCCTTGCGATGGCCGCGTTTCTGTCGGCGCTTGGCTGGATCGCGACCCGCAGATTGGCCGCCGCGGTCAACGTTGAAAAAGCCGGCGACATTCCGTCCGCGCGTTAGGGATTGCTTAGGACTCACCTGCCAATTTCAGCGTTGTGACATCGGAGACAATGCCGCCATGACCTATTCATTTTCCGCAATCAACAGGGTCGACCTGTTGAACGCCATCACCTCTGTATTTCCCGCAGCCCGTCCCAGGGATGTCATGCCGATCATCGGCAACTTCAGCCAGTTGATCCGCTATCTCGCTGAAGTAAATGATATCACCCATATCGAAGCGCTGGAAACCTTCGAGACCCGAGTGCCAATCGCGCTGCCTCCGGTCAGACTTGATGCAGCCTGATCAAAGGGACGTCACCCAAAGGATGGTGGCGTCCTCCTCGCTCAAGGAAATCACGTTGTGCCCCATGGCAGCGTCGTAATAGGCGCTGTCCCCCCGCCTTAGCTCCACCGGCTCGTAAAACTCGGTGTAAAGCCGGACCACTCCGGTCAGCACATACAGAAACTCTTCGCCGTCATGGCGGACCCAGCCGTCGAACTCCTCCATCGACCGGGCCCGCACGCGCGCCCGATAGGGCAGCATCGCCTTCTTGGTCAGCGCGCCAGCCAAGAGATCATGCTCATAGGTGGCCGTGGCATGGGCCTGCCCCTCACCTGCCTTGGTGACGGCAAAACGGCCCGTGATCTGATCGCCACCGGGCGGTGTGAACAACTGTGGCACCGAGATATCAAGACCGACCGCCAGCTTTTTCAGCGCGTCATAGGTCGGCGACATCTGCCCGTTTTCGATCTTCGACAAGGTCGACCGCGCCAATCCGGCCTGCTTTGCGGCCTGCTCCAGAGTCCAGTCGCGCTGTTTGCGCAGCGCGCGCACACGTTCGCCCAGGTCCAGCGGTTGCGGTTCCGGGCCATCGGCATCATTCGCGCGCGCAAGGCGGATCAGCGAAGGTTCGGTGCGTTTGGACATGCTCGCCCTATAGCGCCATCCCCGTACAGCTTGCAACTGGCAGCGCACACCAGTACCCGATGGCCATGCTTGCCATCGACGATCACCGCCCCGGCCCTGCCTGCCCCGACCGCCTGAACCTTGCGCGCCATGTGCTCTGGTCCAATGGCGCACCGGACGACAAGATCGCCCTCGCGCTCCTCAGCGCCACCGGAGCCGAGAGGCTCAGCTATGGTCGCCTGCGCGATGCGGTCCTGCGCATGGCGGGCGGCCTCCGGGCAAACGGGCTCAGCTCCGGCGACCGCGTCCTCATGCGCATCGGCAATACACCTGATTTTCCGATCACCTTCCTCGGCGCCATCACCGCCGGGCTTGTTCCAGTTCCGACTGCTGCCGCCCTCGGTCGCGAAGAGATTACCAAGATCACCACCCTTCTCCAGCCCGCCGCTGTCGTCGCAGGCCCCGGAGTCGCCTTGCCGGATTATGACGCGCCCGTCCTGCAGGCCGCCGACCTTGCCAAATCCAGCCCCACCGACGCAGCCACCGACACCGCGGCCAACGATCCGGCGTATATCGTCTTTACCTCCGGCACCTCCGGCACCCCGACAGGCGTGGTCCACGCGCACCGTGCCATCTTGGCGCGCGGCCTGATGACAAAAGGCTGGTACGGCCTCACGACGGACGACCGCATGCTGCACGCGGGCGCCTTCAACTGGACCTTCACCCTCGGCACCGGCCTTCTCGACCCCTGGGCAATGGGTGCCACCGCGCTCGTCCTCGCTCCCGGCACCGCCCCCGAGATGCTGCCGCTCCTGGCGAAACGCCATGAAGCGACGCTGATCGCGGGCGCGCCCGGTATCTTTCGTCACCTTCTCAGGGGCCCCTTGCCAACGCTTCCCAAGCTGCGCCACGTCCTCGCAGCCGGCGAGAAACTGCCCGAGTCCCTGCGCGAACACTGGCGCACCGTCACGGGCACCGACATTCACGAAGCCTTCGGCCAGTCCGAATGCTCGACCTTCATCTCCGGCTCCCCCGACCGCCCAGCACCGGCGGGCACGCTCGGCTATGCCCAGCCGGGCCGCGCCCTGGCGATCCTGGGCGACGACGGCCCGGTCCAGCGCGGCCAGGTCGGCGCCATTGGCGTCCACCGGTCAGACCTCGGGCTGATGCTCGACTACCTCGGCGCCGATACCGCTTCACGCACCAGTGGCGACTGGTTCCTGACCGGTGACCAGGGTCTCATGCGTGAAGACGGCGCCATCGAATACCACGGCCGCACCGACGACATCCTGACCGCCGGCGGTTTCCGCGTCTCCCCGATCGAGGTCGAGGCCGCCATGATGCGCCACCCCGGCATAGACGAAGCCGCCGCAGTCGACCGCGCTGTGACGCCCGAGACCACACTGATCGCGCTCCATTACACCGGCCCTACCGCGGTGGATGACGCCGCACTCAGGGCCCACGCCGAGGCCCACCTCGCGCGCTACAAGCAACCCCGTCTGTTCATCCACGAACAGGCGCTGCCCAAAAATGCCAACGGAAAGCTCTTGCGTCGGGCGCTCGGGCCTGCGAACGAGTTCCCGCAATGATCAAGCTCGATATTCTCAGCGACCCCATCTGCCCCTGGTGCTACATTGGCAAGACCAACCTCGACCGCGCGCTCGAACAGCGCCCGGATCACCCCTTTTCGATCGAATGGCACCCGTTCCAGCTGAACCCCGACATGCCCAAGGAAGGCATGGATCGCCGCACCTACCTGGAAACCAAGTTCGGCGGCCGTGACAACGCGGTCAAGACCTACACCCAGATCGAAGAGACCGCCAATGCGGCGGGCCTGACGCTTGACTTCGGCGCGATCAAACGCACGCCAAACACCCTTGATGCTCACCGACTGATCCACTGGGCCATGCTCGAGGGCCGCCAGACCGCCGCCGTGTCACGTCTATTCAAGGCCTATTTCCAGGACGGCCTGGACATTGGCGAGCCAGCCGTTCTCCTCGACATCGCCGAGGGCATCGGAATGGACCGCGAGATGACCGAACGGCTCCTCGCGTCGGACGCCGACGCAGCCGACATCGCTGCGCGCGACGCCCACGCCCGGCAGCGTGGCGTCAGCGGGGTGCCATGCTTTATCGTTGCGAACCAGCACGTTGCCCCCGGCGCACAACCCACGGAACTCTGGCTGAAAGTCATTGATGAACTGGCGGACCAATTAAAAGCCGACAGCGATGGCTAAGTACGAAAACGCGATTTCCCGCACCGAACTCGTGGCGCTCATGGCGATGATGACGGCCACAGTGGCGTTTTCCATCGACGCGATGCTGCCTGCCATCCCTGATATCGGCGCGGCTCTCAGTCCCGACAGCGCCAACCGCGCCCAACTTGTCATCGCTTCATTCGTCATCGGACTTGGCGTCGGCACCTTCTTCACCGGGCCCCTGTCGGACGCTTACGGTCGCCGACCGATCGCGGTGGTGGGTGCTGGCATCTACATCGCTGGCGCACTCGCCTCGGCCATGACGCAAAGCCTCGAACTCCTCCTCGCGGCACGTTTCCTGCAAGGCCTCGGCGCGGCAGGCCCCCGCGTGGCGTCGATGGCGATCATTCGCGACCTGTTCTCGGGGCGTCAAATGGCGCAGATCGTCAGCTTCGTCATTTTCGTCTTCACCCTCGCCCCGGTTTTTGCTCCCTCCATCGGATGGGTGCTGGCCAGCCTCTTCGGTTGGCGATCGATCTTCGCCTCCTTCGCGGTATTTGCCCTGATCGCTGTGTCCTGGCTCATCCTGCGCCAGCCCGAGACGCTGCCCCCCGGGCGCCGAAGGCCCTTTCGACTGGCCGTGCTTGTTTCCGGCACCCGCGAAGTCCTCGGCAACCGTCAGGTTGTGCTGGCCATTCTGGTGCAAACGCTGATCTTCGCCACGCTGTTCTCGGCTCTCATGTCCAGCCAGCAGGTTTTCGACCAGGTGTTCGGCAAGGGCGAAACCTTCCCCTTCTGGTTCGGCGGCATGTCCGTGCTGGCAGCAGGCTCGAACCTCTTAAACGCTGCCATCGTGATCAGGGTCGGGATGCGAAACGTGGTGAAATGGGCACTGCTGGTGCAGGCCTGCCTCTCGCTGACCTTCATCGTCCTTTTGTCCACCGGGGCACTGGTGGGCGGCTTGCACTTCCCCGTCGCCTTCATCTGGTTCACGTCGATCTTCTACCTGGCGGGTTTCGGCATCGGGAACATGAACGCCATCGCGCTTGAACCTGTCGGCCATGTGGCAGGCCTTGCCGCCTCGATCATCACTGCATTTTCCACAATTGGGGCCGCGCTCCTTGCCGCCCCCATCGGCCAGGCTTTCGACGGCACAATCCGCCCTCTCGCGATCGGCGCCCTGGTGCTGGTGACGATAGCCTTCATACTGACGCTGTTTATCAGGAACACGGCTCCCCTGGAGTAGGCCGAACATCCAGCCGCGAAACGTCGGGTCGGGCCTAGGCCAGACCCCATTCCGCCGCCTGCATCTCGCGCAGCCGGCTTGCCGTCCGCTCGAACTCGAAGCTGCCCTCGCCCTCGATATAGAGGTGTTCGGGCACATCCGCCGCAGTCGCGATCAGACGCACCCGCGCCTCGTACAGCGCGTCGATCAATGTCACGAACCTGCGGGCCTGGTTGTAATTCTCGGAGCTCAGTCGCGGGATGTCTTCCAGGATCAGGAGCCGAACCGACGAGGCCAGCGCCAGGTAGTCCGCAGGACCAAGCGGTTGGCCGCAAAGGTCATAAAAGCTGGCACGTGCCATACCGTGCGCGAAGGCAGGGATCTCAACCTGTCGCCCCTTCACGTGCAGGATCAGAGGGTGCACGTCGCCATGCGTAAGATCTTCCCAGATGGCCGAAGCCGCGGCCCGTGCGCGCGCGTCGGCCGGATGGAAATAGACCTGTTCGCCTTCCAGGCGGTCCTGGCGATAATCGCGCGGCGAGACCAGTTCGCGCACCTCCAGCTGCGTCTTCATCATTTCGATGAACGGCAGGAACAGGCCGCGGTTCAGCCCGTCCTTGTACAAATCGTCAGGCGGTCGGTTCGAGGTGGTAACGACCGTCACGCCCGCCGCGAACATCTGGTCGAACAGCCGCCCCACGATCATCGCGTCGGCAATATCGGTGATCTGCATCTCGTCCAGACAGAGGATGCGCAGCCCCTCGGCCATCGCCGCCGCGACCGGCAGGATCGCGTCGTCCACACCTGTTTTGCGCGCCTCGTGCAACCCCGCCTGCACCTCTTGCATGAAAGCATGAAAATGTACGCGCCGTGAATGATCACCGCCAACTACTTCGTGGAACAGGTCCATCAGCATCGACTTGCCGCGGCCGACCCCACCCCACAGGTACAATCCCCTGACCGGCTCGGGCTTTTTCGCGAACAACCCGGACAAGCGTTTTTTCGGCTGGGCCGCAGCCAGTTCCTCGGCGATGCGGTCGAACACGGGCAAGACGGCGATCTGGGCGGGATCGGGTTCAAGCCCGCCCGCGACGATCTTGTTGTCATATGCCGTCGTCACCACGCCCATGGAGCTTTCAAAACCGGAATGGGCCGAAAGGGGCAAGAGTAAACGCGCGCGATTGCTGAAATTCTTAACGCGCGCCTGTCAATATTTTTGGCGCGTGACATCCTGACGATAGAGCCAGTCGAATCGTCCCAAGAGACGTGCTGGTGCCATTGCCCCAACCACTCGCAGTCCGGTGTGTGCAAGGGCACGTATTGGCGGGAACCGCAGGTGATAGTTGCGCGCATTATCACTGGCGGCGTTGACAACGCGAGTCGCCCGCGGCTTGCGCGCCTCCTGATAGACCTTGAGCGCCGCCTCTATCGGATGTGCCTTGAGAGCCTCAGCCATCACCCAGGCGTCCTCCAGGGCCAGGTTCGCGCCCTGTGCCAGGAACGGCAGCGTCGGATGGGCGGCGTCACCCAGGATGACCTGTCGGCCATTCCACCAGCGATCCGCGACCCGGTGACGGAACAAACCCCAGAGATGCACCTCCTGGACGCGTTCCAACCAGTCGCGCACCCTGGGTGTGAACCCGGCGAAAGCAGCGCGCAGATTGGCGGGGTGATCCACGTGGCTCCAGCCTTCCTCGGCCCAGGCCATGCGCTCCTCGACCGCCACGATATTCCTGCGCCCACCGAGCAACGGATAGCTCACCAGGTGCCGCCCCGGCCCCATGTGCACCTCGACCACCGGCGGCACGTCTTCTTCCGGCACCACAGCGCGCCAGGCTACCTGGCGGGTAAAGAACGGCTTGGATGCCTCGTCGACCCTTGCCCGCACCGCCGATTTCAACCCGTCGGCCCCGATCAGCAGGTCGTCGCCCGATAGCGCCGCCCCGGCCGGAGGTGCGACGACCTCCTCGCCGGTCACAACCTCGGCGCCGGCGTCCTCGGCGGCAATTCTCAACACCTCGATCAACGGCGCCCTATGGATGAACCGCCACTGCAACTCCGGCGCATCGCGCATCAGGTCCAGCGTGACGACCTCGCGCCCGGTGCGCCCGTCAATCAGCCGCACGGCTTCCGAACGGATCGACGCTTCCTCCAGCGCCTCCTCAAGACCAAGCGCGTTCATCACCGCCATCCCGTTTGGCGACAGTTGTATCCCCGCACCGACTTCCCGGATTTCGGTCGCCTTTTCGGCCACGCGGACCTTGTGCCCCGACCGCGCCAGGGCCGTCGCCGCCGCCAACCCGCCGATCCCGGCGCCTGCAATCGTGATGTTCAGTTTCGTCATGACCATCCCCATGCCCTGAAACGAAAAACGCCCGCCTTGATACCGATCAAGACAGGCGCCTCAAATCTCCAATTGCCGCGAACCTCAGTCGTCGCGGTGCACCTTTTCGGCGCGCTCATGCCGCTCTTGGGCTTCGAGGCTCAAGGTCGCGATCGGACGGGCATCCAGACGCTTCAGCGAGATCGGCTCGCCCGTCTCTTCGCAATAGCCGTATTCGCCCTCGTCAATCCGGCGCAACGCCGCGTCGATCTTGCTGACCAGCTTGCGCTGACGGTCGCGGGTGCGCAGTTCCAGTGCGCGGTCCGTTTCTTCGCTGGCCCGGTCGGCGATATCGGGAATATTGCGGGTCGAATCCTGCAAGCCTTCGATGGTCGACTTGCTGTCGTCCATCAGCTCGGCTTTCCAGTTCAAAAGTTTGCGGCGGAAATACTCGGTCTGCCGCTTGTTCATGAACGGCTCGTCCTCTGCGGGGCGATAATCGTCGGGGAGAAAAACCTCGGCTTTCATGGATTTACCTTTTTTTGTCATTCTCAAACCATCCCGGAGTTTCGGGTCGACATTTACGCGCTCGGCCATCCGGCACCTCGTCTTTGCGGGCTGATACCCTATCAATTGGGACTTGTCACTACACGATCCATACCCTTGTGGGGGCAAAGTCCCCAAGCTAGGTTCGCGCCAGAAAATGCCTTGAAAAGTGAGATACCGATGAAGTTTGAGGGAACCGACAGCTATATCGCCTCCGACGATCTTCGCATTGCCGTGAATGCCGCGATCACGCTCGAACGCCCGCTTCTGGTCAAGGGAGAGCCCGGGACAGGAAAGACCGAGCTTGCCCGTCAGGTCTCCTCGGCGCTCGGTCTCAGGATCATCGAGTGGCATATCAAGTCCACCACCCGCGCCGCCCAGGGGCTTTATGAGTACGATGCCGTTTCGCGACTGCGCGACAGCCAGCTGGGCGACGGAAAGGTGCACGACGTTTCGGCCTACATCAAACGTGGCAAGCTGTGGGAGGCCTTCACCGCCGAGGACCGCGTCGTCCTCCTGATCGATGAAATCGACAAGGCCGATATCGAGTTTCCGAACGACCTGCTGCAGGAACTCGACCGCATGGAATTCCACGTCTACGAGACCGGCGAAACCATCAAGGCCATCCGGCGCCCGATCGTCATCATCACCTCGAACAACGAAAAGGAACTCCCCGACGCCTTCCTGCGCCGCTGTTTCTTCCATTATATCCGTTTCCCTGATGCCGAGACACTGAAATCCATCATCGACGTGCATTTTCCTGGCATCAAGAACCGCCTGTTAACCACTGCTTTGACACAGTTTTTCGAAATTCGAGATACACCTGGGCTGAAGAAAAAGCCCTCGACATCCGAGGTGCTCGATTGGCTCAAACTGATCCTTGCCGAGGATCTAAGCGCCGAGGATTTGCAGCGTGGCGGAAAGGACACCCTGCCAAAACTCCACGGCGCTCTTCTGAAAAACGAGCAGGACGTGCAGCTTTTCGAACGGCTCGCCTTCATGGCGCGTGGCCGCGGGTGAGCGTTTCACCGCCTTTCAGCGTCAGCCAGCGCCCCCTGGCTTTACCCAGCTCAAATTACGCCAATAGCGCACCGTCCACTGTGCCGACCGTGCGGCCTGACCGAGACACGGAAACGTCCTGATGCTCCACGTCCTGACACATAACATCCTTCCGGTCTTTTCGATGCTGGCGCTCGGCTTCATCTTGGGGCGCGCAAAGACCGTCAGCCAGGACGAAGCCCGTGCTGTCAACCGTATCGCGTTCTTGGTTCTGCAACCGCCGCTGATCTTCATGCTCTTGACCGGGCTCGACCTTTCGACGGTCCGTTTCGACGCGATAGGCATTTACCTCGCCTGCGAAATCATTGGTTTTACAGGCACATTCATAGTCGCCAGGACCCTCTACAAGTGCCCGCTGGCCGAGGCCTGGTTGCTTGGCATGGCAGTCGTATTCGTCAATTCACTGCTCTATATCTGGTCGATCGCAACGCTGATCTATGGCGACGCCGAAGCGCTGCCGATCACGGCCATTGTCGCGCTCGACTCGTCACTCTCCTTTGGCTTTTTCATCGTCTCGATGGAAATCATATCTGGCAAAGGCAACGGACGAACCTCGGCGCTCTCCGCCGCTCTGCCCAAGATCCTGCGAAATCCGATCCTGGCCACCATCGTCCTCGCCCTCGGGCTGAATCTCGGACATGTCCAGGTCCCCGAGCCGATCCTGACCGCTGCCCGTTTTGCAGGTGCGGGGGCTGCGCCGATGACGCTTTTTGCCATGGGCGTCGTGCTCTCGGCCAATACCATCGTCCCGAATGCCACCATCGCGGGAATATCGGCGATCAAACTCCTGTGCTTTCCGCTCCTGGTCTGGGCTGGCTTCATGGTTCTGTCTCCCGGCAACCCATGGACCGAATTGTTCCGCCTGAACGCCGCCGGGCCATCCGGTGCCATGGCCTTTGCGCTGGCGCTTCTGCACGGGGTGTCGACCCGCAACATTGCCCCGGTGATTGTCTGGACCAGCGTGCTGTCGCTGTTCTCGCTTGCCTGGCTGGCCTGACGCCGCTGCGCCCGTGCATTTGCCGCCCCCGTCGCCGTTCCCGTCGGATTTACCGGACGCCGACGTGGGACCGGTGCAATACCGACCGGTCGATTTGGTCGTTTTCCTAAGATAAATTCAGGCCTGCACGGCAATCTCGCAAGACCTTGGCAGCACCCACCGACGGCCAGGCCCACACAATCTATGGCAACCGCGCCGCAACGGGGCTAATTACATCTCATGACCTGCACGATCCGTCCCATTCGCCAAGACGATTACGCCCGGTGGCACCGCCTCTGGACCGACTATCTGACCTTCTACGAAAGCGCCGTGCCGGACGAGGTTTATGAATCGTCCTTTGCGCGCCTCGTTGGTGACGATCCCCATGATTTCAATGGCTTCATTGCCGAAGTTGATGGGAAGGCCGTCGGCCTGACCCACTACCTGTTCCACCGTCACGGCTGGAAGATTGAAAACGTCTGTTACCTGCAAGACCTCTACGCCGACCCAGATGTCCGCGGCCAGGGCGTGGGTCGCGCTCTGATCGAGGCCGTCTATACGGCAGCTGACGACGCCGGAGCGCCCTCGGTCTACTGGCTAACCCAGGATTTCAACGCCGAGGCCCGCAGGCTCTACGATCGCATCGGCACCGTCACACCCTTCATCAAATACGCGCGGGCCACGTGACGCGCGCCGCCGCAGCCCTGGCCCTCCTGGCCCTGTTCGGATGCGCCGCGCCCGAAACCTCGCGCAATGTCGCACCCGACATTGTGCTGCCTCCGATGAAGACGTTCCCGCAAGTCAAACCAACACCACCAAGGCTCTCCAACGCCCTTATTGCGAGGGATTTCCTCGACCTGACATTTCTACTTGAAAACGGCGACGCCATGCCGGTCTTTGCGCGCTTTGAAGGCCCGATCACCGTTGCCGTCGGTCCGGGCGCCCCGCCGACGCTGGACGCCGATCTCGACCGCCTGCTGGCCCGCCTGCGCTCCGAAGCCAACATCCCGATCCGGCGCGCGCGCCCCGGAGCAACGGCCTCGATCACCGTACACCCGGTGACCCGTCGCCAGATTCAGCGCGTGGCGCCCTCGGCCGCCTGTTTCGTGCGCCCCAACGTCTCGGATTGGGACGACTACCGCAAGCGCCGCAACGATCCCGCGACCTACTGGAACCGGCTCAGCCTGCGGCGCACCATGGCGGTCTTTTTGCCCAATGACGTCAGCCCGCAAGAGGTGCGCGACTGTCTACACGAAGAAATAGCCCAGGCTCTCGGACCGGTGAACGACCTGTACCGTCTGAACGAATCCATCTTCAACGACGACAACTTCCACACCGTGCTGACTGGCTTTGACATGCTGATCCTAAGGGTCTTTTACGACTCGTCGCTGCGCTCGGGCATGTCGCGCGCCGAGGTTGCGGCGCGGCTGCCGGCGATTCTCGCCCGGCTGAATCCTTCGGGCGGCGTCGGCCCCGTTGCGGCTCCCGAACCGCCCGACACCGACTGGGCGCGGGCCATGACCGAGGCAACGACGCCCGGGACATCGCGCACGCGCCGCCGCGCCGCCGCCGAGCGTGCGCTCGATCTGGCCAAACGTGGCGGAGCGCGGGATTCTCGTCTGGCGCTCTCGTATTATATCCTCGGGCGCCTCAGCCTCGCGACCGACCCGAACCTAGCGCTGAACGCGTTTCTCCAGGCGGGGAAGATCTACCAGTCCCGCCCCGACACCGCGATCCAGGAGGCCCACATCGCCCTTCAGATCGCCGCCTTTCAGCTTTCAGGTGGGCACGCCGACGTGGCCATCGCCCTTGTCGACAGCAACCTGCCCATCGTCCGCCAGAGCGAACACGCGGCCCTTCTGTCGCTTTTGCTGATGGTCAAGGCCGAGGCGCTTGAGGTAGAAGGCCGTTCAAACGAGGCCAGGGACGTTCAGAGCGAAGCTTTCGCATGGGCGCGCTATGGCTTTGGCGACGAAAAGGAAATCCGCGACCGTGCAGCCGAGATCCTGGCGATCTCGCCCCGGTCTCGCGAAGGAGACGCGGTATGATCGTGATTATCGGGCTTGTGGCAGGCATCATCCTTGGCGTTCTCAGTGCCAAGAAACGGGGCGGCAACCGCCTAGACATGCTTCAGTACGCTGCCGTCTACAGCATCATCTTCATGCTTATCGGGTTCCTTTTGACCATCATCATTCACCGCGCCGCACTCTGATGTTCCTGACGTTCTTCGAACAGGTCAGGAAGGCAGGCGTCCCCGCCTCGCCGCGCGAATTCCTGGCTTTTCTCGAAGCGCTACAAGCCAATCTCGTCACGTATGACGTCGATGGGTTCTATTACCTTGCCCGCGCCGCTCTGGTGAAAAATGAATCCCACATAGACCGTTTCGACCGCGCTTTCGCCGCTGCCTTTTCCGGCGTCCAATCCATCCCGCCCGAAGCGGTGGTACAAGCGCTGGATTTGCCGGAAGACTGGCTCAGGAAGATGGCCGAAAAGCATCTGACCGAAGAGGAACGCGCCGAAATCGAGGCCTTGGGCGGGTTCGAAAAGCTAATGGAAACCCTGCGCGAGCGCCTGAAAGAGCAGGAGAAACGCCACCAGGGCGGCAACAAGTGGATCGGCACCGCGGGCACCTCGCCGTTTGGCGCCCATGGCTACAACCCCGAAGGCGTGCGCATTGGCCAGGGCAAATCCCGCCACCAGCGTGCAGTCAAAGTCTGGGACAAGCGTGAATTCCGCGATCTCGACGACACCCGCGAGATCGGCACCCGCACCATAAAAGTGGCTCTGAAGCGCCTGCGCCAGTGGGCCCGAGAGGGCGCCGCGGACGAACTCGACCTTGACGGCACCATCCGCGCCACCGCCGAGCATGGCTATCTCGACGTGAAAACCCGTCCCGAACGGCGCAACGCCGTGCGCGTTCTTCTCTTTCTCGATGTCGGCGGCTCGATGGACCCCTATGTGCAGATGATCGAAGAGCTTTTCTCGGCTGCCCGGAGTGAGTTCAAACACCTCGACCATTTCTACTTCCACAACTGCCTCTACGAAGGGGTCTGGCGCGAAAACGCCCGACGCTGGAACGCACGCACACCGACCTGGGACGTGCTGAACCGTTTCGGCCCCGGCTGGAAATGCATTTTCGTCGGCGACGCCTCGATGTCGCCCTACGAGGTCGCGGTGCCCGGCGGCGCGAACGAACATTGGAACGAAGAGTCAGGCGAAACCTGGCTGAAACGCGCCGTCGCCCAATGGCCCGACACGCTCTGGATCAACCCGGTCCCGGAACGACATTGGGGGTACACGCCCTCGATCCAGCTTGTCCGCCAGGCCATCGGCCCCGAACGCATGGTGCCGCTGACACTCCAGGGCCTTACCCGCGGCATGAAGCTTCTGGGCTAGCGAAGAACACCCGACACCCCCATATTACCTCAATGCTGAAAGCCCTGCCCATATTCCTGGCCGTCATCTACGCCCTCGTGATGTACAAGGTCTCGACCTGGAAAAGCGCCAAGGAGCTCGACGCCAGGTCGTCCGAGCTGGCCGATGCGCGGCTTAAGGAACTGACCGACCGCATGGCTGCCTCGCTCGACCTGCCCCGCGTGCGCGTCCACCTGTACGAGATCGAACCGGTCAATGGCCTCGCCGCCCCCGACGGACGCATCTTCCTGACGCGCGGTTTTTACCAGAAATACGCCGACGGAGAGGTGACGGCCGAAGAGCTCGCATCGGTGATCGCTCACGAACTGGGCCACGTCGCCCTGGGCCATTCCCGCCGTCGCATGATCGACTTTTCCGGCCAGAATGCCATCCGCGCCGCCCTCATCATGATCCTTGGGCGCTTCCTGCCCGGCCTTGGCGTCTATATCGCCAACCTCCTGACCTCGGTGCTTGCCGCCCGCCTCTCGCGTGGTGACGAATACGAGGCCGACGCCTATGCCGCCGCGCTCCTGACCAAGTCCGGGATCGGCACCGAGCCACAGAAATCCCTGTTCCGCAAACTGGAATCGCTGACCGGCGCGCGTGGGGTCGGAATGCCGGTCTGGCTGATGAGCCACCCGAAAACCGCCGAGCGTATCGCCGCCATCGAGAAGCTGGAGGACCGCTGGGCCGTCGCTCAGACCTGATCCAACGCCTTGCCCAACCGGGGCAGCCGCGCCCTTTTCAGGATCGCCCGCCGGTTTGACGTGTCGATCCCATGCGCCGCCGCTCTCGTCAGAACGTCCTCGACAATCCTGGACACCCCGCCCGGATCGGCGTGATACCCTTCCAGTAGGAACTCGTCCGGATGTCGGCGCATCAGCCCTTCGGCAGCCAGCGCATTGGTCGGAAAATCCTTCAGGTTCAGCGTCAAAAGTTCGTCTGCACCTCCGTCGATCGCCGCCGCAAGAACGTGGATGTCGTCCCGGTCTTTCAGGCTCAACCGCGCCACGGTCTTATCTGAAACGACGACCTCAGCATCTGGAAATCGCGCCCGAACGGCCGCGATCTCGCCGTCGGCGACCGCCGCATCCACCGGGCCCAACCGCGCCGCCGCCCGCCGCCATTCCTCAAGAATCCGGGCCGACCACAGGGGGGCGAACGCCCCCGTCGCGGCATAGTCCAACACCAATTCGCGCAGTACCGTCGGGAACAGCACGCAGGCGTCGATCAGAACTTTCACGGCATCAGCCTGAACGTGATCGCCTTCAGATACCCGCTTTCGGCCAGCGACGGATGCAGGGGATGGTCGGCTCCCGCGAAACCCGTCTGCAGGATCTGCGCCCGGCCCCCGGCCCTGCCGACGCCGCGCAGGCATGCGGTGCGGAACGCGTCCAACCCCGCGGCATGGCTACACGAACACAGGGTCAGCGTGCCGCCCGGCTCGACCAGGTGCGTCGCCAACCGCGCAACACGTTCATAGGCCCTGAGCCCCTTGTCCAGCGCAGGTTTTGACGGGGCAAAAGCCGGCGGATCGCAAATCACCGTGCCGAACCGGCGGCCTTCGGCGGCCAATGCCGTCATGACGTCAAAGGCGTCGCCCTTGCGCGTCTGGAAATTCGCCTCGACGCCCGAGGCTTTGGCCCCTTGCCGAGCCAGGTCCAGCGCCGGCTCCGACCCATCGACCGCCAGCGCGCTTGTCGCGCCACCAACCAGGGCCGCTAGGGCGAACCCGCCGACATGGGAAAACACGTCCAGTACCGAGGTACCCCTGGCCAGCCGCGCGACAAAGGCATGGTTGGGCCGTTGGTCAAAGAACAACCCGGTCTTCTGCCCGCCCGCCAGGTCGGCCATATAGACCGCCCCATTCATCGGCACCTCGACCGGCCCGGACAGGCTCCCTGTCAAAACCGAACTCTCATCATCCAGCCCCTCAAGCACGCGCGCACGCCCGCTGGCGTTCTTGAAGATGGTCCTGACGCCCGTCACCTCAGCCAGAACTTCGGCCAGATCGTCCATCAAGACGTCAATCCAGGCAGCGTTCGGTTGAATGACCGCATGGTCGCCAAAGCGATCTATGACCGTCCCCGGCATCCCGTCGGCCTCGGCGTGGATCAGGCGGTAAAAGGGCGCATCGAAAAGACGTTCACGCAAATCCAGCGCGGTGCGCAAACGCGCCCGCAACCAGTCGCGGTTGATCTGAACCTCGGGATCGGGGTCCAGCATGCGCGCAAATATTTTCGAAGACGCGGTGACAGCAACGGTGCCCAGGGGGCGCTGCTCGCTGTCTTGCAGGGTTGCGATTGTACCGGGCGCCAGGGCTCGGGTCCGCCGATCCGTGACAAGTTCGTTATCGTAAACCCAGGGAAAGCCTCGCCGGATGTGGCGGGGATCGGACTTGGGACGCAGGCGGATGATCGGGCGGGATGAGGACATGCCCTCCCTTACCCGGTCAACCCGTCATGCAAAAGAGCCTTAACGCTGCTTGCGGCGGCGAGTGAACAAGTCGGCGATAAAGTCAGCGCGCAATTGGCGGGCTTTGCGTTCAATCTGCTCCAGGTCGATGCGGTCTTGTGTGAAAGCGGTCATTGTCACTACCTTTCATTTCGTTACCCACGACCTAAACCTGTTGATTTCAAACGAGTACCCACAGAAAGTTCATTCCCGCCATGCACAAAGGGAATGGCTGTTGACCTTTTCTCATCTGCTGGTTGTTAGCGTTAACATGGTCTGGTATAGTCTGACTTTCCCTGGAGGAGAGCCGATGCTGAACCCGACAATTGCCCGCGTCACTGACCGTATCATTTCTCGTTCCGAAGCCACCCGCGCGGCCTATTTGGCCAAGATCGGCCGTGCCAGGGACGGAGGTGTCGCCCGCGCTCACCTTGCCTGCGGCAACCAGGCCCACGCCTATGCTGCCATGGGCGACGACAAACCGGCGCTCGTCGCGGATCGCGCCCCGAACATCGGGATCGTTACCGCCTATAACGACATGCTCTCGGCCCACCAGCCGTACAAAGATTACCCCGACCGCATAAAGGCGGCGGCTCGCCGGGTCGGCGCCACGGCCCAGGTCGCGGGCGGCGTACCCGCCATGTGCGACGGCGTCACCCAGGGCCAGACCGGCATGGAGCTGTCTCTTTTTTCACGCGATGTCATCGCCCTCGCAGCCGGTGTCGCGCTTTCCCACAACACCTTTGACTCGGCCCTCTACCTCGGTATCTGCGACAAGATCGTCCCCGGCCTCGTCATTGCCGCCGCCACCTTCGGCCATATCCCAGGCATCTTCGTCCCCGCCGGTCCGATGCCCTCGGGCCTGCCCAACGACGAAAAAAGCAAGGTGCGCCAGGCCTTTGCCGCCGGAGAGATTGGCCGCGACAAGCTGATGGAGGCCGAGATGGCCTCTTACCACGGCCCCGGAACCTGCACATTCTACGGCACCGCGAATTCGAACCAGATGCTGATGGAATTCATGGGCCTCCACCTGCCTGGCGCCAGCTTTGTCAATCCCGGCACGCCGCTGAGGGATGCTTTGACCGACCGCGCCGCCGAACAGGCGGCCGAGATCACCGCCCAGGGCAGTATGTATACCCCCGTCGCCGAGGTCCTATCGGAAAAGGCCTTCGTCAACGGCATCGTCGGACTGATGGCGACCGGAGGGTCGACGAACCTCGTCCTACACCTGCCTGCCATGGCCCGCGCAGCCGGCGTCATCCTCGACGTCGAGGACTTCAACGACATCTCGGCTGTTACCCCGCTGATGGCCAAGGTTTATCCGAACGGCCTTGCTGACGTGAACCACTTCCACGCCGCCGGAGGCCTGCAATATATGATCGGCCAGCTTCTCAACGCAGGGCTTTTGCATCAGGACGTGCGGACTGTCGCCGGCGGCGGTCTCGACCTCTACACGCAGGAGCCCGAGTTCCGCGAGGGCACGATCGCCTATCGCGACGGCCCCAAGGCCTCAGAAAACAACAAGATCCTGCGGCCCGCCAACGAGCCGTTCCAAAAGTCCGGCGGTCTCAGCGAGCTGAAAGGCAACCTGGGGCGTTCGGTCATGAAAGTCTCCGCCGTCGCCCCCGAACACCGCGTGATCACCGCCAAGGCCCGCGTCTTTCATGATCAGAACGCCGTCAAAGCAGCCTTCAAAGCTGGCGAAATCACCGAAGACACGATTTTTGTTGTGCGTTTCCAAGGACCTAAGGCCAACGGGATGCCCGAACTCCATGGTTTGACACCCAGCCTTTCGGTTCTGCAGGGACGTGGCCTCAAGGTGGCACTGGTAACTGACGGGCGCATGTCCGGTGCCTCCGGCAAGGTGCCGGCGGCCATTCATCTGTCGCCCGAAGCCGTAGACGGCGGGCCGATCGCCAGGGTGCGGGACGGTGATATGGTTCGTGTCGATGCCGACTCGGGCGTGATCGAGGTGCTGGAAGCCGATTTCGAGACCCGCCCCCCCGCAACAGCGGATCTCTCTGCCAACAATGAGGGTCTTGGCCGCGAACTCTTCGCAGCCTTCCGCCAGGGATGTGGCCTGTCGTCGGATGGCGCCGCGCTCGTGGTCTGAAACCCTTGCAAAGTCCGCCCCTACCGGGCACCAAAGATGAAACCATGAGGCCCCGATGACCCCTGCCGAAGCCAGCATCAAATCCGCCGAAATCTGCCGTCTCGCCCCGGTGATCCCCGTCCTGACGGTCGAAAAAGCCGATACCGCCGCGGACCTTGCCCGCGCGCTCGTCGCCGGCGGCCTGCCCGCGCTCGAAGTGACGCTGCGCACCCCCGCCGCGCTCGACGCCATCCGCGCCATGGCCGAAGTCGAAGGCGGTGTCGTCGGAGCCGGCACGCTCCTGACACCCGAAGACGTGCGCGCCGCCAAAGATGCAGGTGCCCGGTTCGGCGTTTCGCCTGGCGCAACCGACAAGCTCCTGGACGCGGCCGAGGCGGCCGATCTGCCATTGCTCGCGGGCACATCGACGCCCTCCGAGGTCATGCGCCTGCTTGAGCGCGGTTATACTGTTGCCAAGTTCTTCCCTGCCGAAGCCAACGGTGGCGCACCCGCCCTGAAGGCCTTTGCCGGGCCCCTGCCGCAAATGTCCTTCTGCCCGACCGGAGGTGTCAGCCTCTCGAACGTCGACACCTATCTTTCGCTGCCCAACACGCTGTGTGTCGGCGGATCGTGGGTGGCACCGATGGACAAGATCGCCGCCGGAGACTGGGCCGGAATCGAGGCGCTCGCCCGCGAGGCTGCTGCCTTGGGCTGACTGCCCGCGCCATTGAAATCCCGGACCTAAGACCGCCGCCCGCGCGCGCCACCCCGCCGCATGGGGCGGTCTGCCGTGCCGAGTCCACCCTTTAACACTTCGGTCATCGGATGATCGGGATTGGCGGCGCCATAGCGCTCCAGCAAGGCCGTCACCATCTCGCGCGCCTCAACGCCCACCGGCACGCCGATCGCCCAATCCAGAAAGATCGACCGGCACTCTGCTTCGGTAATGCCTTCGATCCGATAGCTTTCGCGAATTAGCCCCTTGGGGTCGTTCTCGTCGACGGGATGTTTCATGGCCGCACGCTATCGCGACGCCGCGCTGCTGCCAATATGGATCGTGACGATCTCGTCCGCCGCCTGGGCCGCCGCAGCGATGGCTACCTCAAGCGCCCCCAGATCGTCGCATCCCGTATCGCGCAAGACAAAAGCCAGTGCTCCGGTGCCAAGCTCTCCGCTCTCTCCGGCTTCGCCAAACACCAGCCGTTTGGCCGCCTGCACCTGCCAGAACAGGCGTACCGCGCCACTCAGGGCCGACACCTCGTCGCCTGATAGATGGAAAGCCTCCGCCGCCGCGCCCAACTGTGCACCCGTCCGCCGTTCGGACGCACCGCACAGCAGGGCCCCTGCCTGCACAAACAGCTCCACATCCTGCAACCGCCCCGGCCCGGACCGGACGTCGAGCCCGCCTTGTGCAGGTTTCGCCGACGCCAGGCGCGCGCGCATCTCGGCCACATCTGCCAGCACCTTGGCCCTGTTCCGCTCTTCGTCCAACAATTCAGCACGAAAGGTCTCGATATCGCCCATGAGCGAGGCATTGCCCGCAAGCGCCCTCGCCCGCGTCAACGCGAGGTGCTCCCAGGTCCAGGCTTCGTCGCGCTGATAGGAGCAAAACGACGCGTAGGACGTCGCCACCGGGCCCTGCCGCCCCGAGGGCCTGAGCCGCATGTCAACCTCGTAAAGCCGCCCTTCCGCCGTCGGTGCCGAAAGCGCCGTCACGAGAGCCTGCGTCAGCCGCGCGAAATAGCTCCTCGTCGGCAGCGGCCGTTTGCCCTCCGAACTCTCGGCCCCCTCGCCGTCGTAAATCACGATCAGGTCCAGGTCCGACGCCGCGTTCAGCCGCTCGGCTCCGAGCGATCCCATGGCAACGACTGCCGCGCCGCGCCCCGGCGGAGGCCCGTGCTTCAGGCCGAACTCGGCAACCACCTCGGGCCAGAGCGCCTGCACCACTGCGCCTGCAAGATCGGCGTACTGCTGCCCGCTCTGGTCGGCGTCGATCAGGCCCCGCAGATGATGCACCCCGATCCGGAAATGCCATTCCCGCGCCCATACCCGCGCCCGGTCCAGCTTGGACTCGTAGTCCGAGGTCTCGGCCAAAGCCGCCTCCAGCCCTGTCCGCAGCACATCGGCGCCCGGCCAGTCCGAAAAGAACTGCCCGCCGATCACGGCGTCGAAAACCCCCGCATTGCGCGCCAGGTACTGCCCCAGCCCGGGCGCCGTATCGACCACGTTCACCACAAGATCCAAAAGTTGCGGATTGGCCTCGAACAGCGAAAACAACTGCACCCCGGCAGGCAGCCCCTTGAGGAAGCCGTCAAAGTTCAGCAAGGCCTCATCGGGTTTCTCGGCCACGGCAAGCCGCTCCTGCAAGCGCGGCCAGACCCGGCGAAAGATTTGCCGTCCACGCGGCGACCGCAAAGCCGGATAGCCGTTCCAGCGGTCGATGAACT
Source organism: Silicimonas sp. (assembly GCA_050290245.1). Taxonomy (GTDB): domain Bacteria; phylum Pseudomonadota; class Alphaproteobacteria; order Rhodobacterales; family Rhodobacteraceae; genus JBNKHH01. The sequence goes on along the minus strand of JBNKHH010000024.1, from coordinate 97,795 downwards.
CTTCGGCGCCTTCGACGGCCATGACCGGTTCATCGGCCGCCTTTCCCGGCTGAAAGAACCCTTCGGTCAGTTTCGAGACGCGATGCAACCGCGCCTCGATTTCGGACGCATAGTCTCCGGCATCGCGCCCCGCCAGCGCGGCCAGACGCGCGAAATCCTCTTCGGTTTCGGGTAGCTTGTGCGTCTGCTGATCCGCCACCATCTGAACCCGGTGCTCGGCCTCGCGATGCGCGCGGTAATCGGCGACCAGCATTTCGGCGTCCTCGCCCGAGACCCAGCCCTTTTCTGACAACCGACGCAAAGCCGGCACCGTCTCGGACAGGCGCAACTCCGGGTCGCGCCCGCCCGCGATGATCTGGCGGGTCTGCGTAAAGAACTCGATCTCGCGAATTCCGCCCTGGCCCAGCTTCAGGTCATGCCCCAGATGAGACACCGCCCCATGCAGCCCCTTGTGCTCGCGGATGCGCAACCGCATGTCCTGCGCGTCCTGGATCGCAGCATAGTCCAGATGCCGCCTCCATACGAAGGGGCGCAGGGTTTTCAGAAACCGCTCACCCGCCGCGATGTCGCCGGCACAGGGCCGCGCCTTGATATAGGCCGCCCGCTCCCAGGTCCGCCCGAAGGCCTCGTAATACCGCTCGGCCGCCTCCATCGACATCGCCACCGGCGTGACTGAGGCGTCGGGACGCAGACGCAGATCGGTACGAAAGACGTAGCCCTCGGCGGTGCGCTCGCTCAGCGTCTTGCACATCAGACGCACCGCCCTGACGAAGGCGGTGCGCGCCTCGGCATAATCTTCGGGATCGAAGCGAGTTTCGTCAAATAGGCAGATCAGGTCGATGTCGGATGAGTAATTCAACTCCCCCGCGCCCATCTTGCCCATGGCGAGAACCGACAACCCCGCCGCCTGGGCCAGGTCGTCTTCGCACTGGCCAGGCACCTTGCCCCGCCGCAACTCCCCCGCCAACGACTCCGTCAAAGCCCGGTTCACCGCCAGATCCGCAAACCGCGTCAGCGCTCCGGTCACTTCTTCCAACGACCAGACACCGGCCAAATCCGCCAGACCGATCAGCAAAGACAGCCGCGCCTTGGCCTGGCGCAACTGAATCGAGACCGCCCTGACGCCCTCTCCCGCCTTCTCGCCCAGAACAGCCTCCAGGGCGTCCTCCGGCGCGCCCGCAAGGGCCTCGGACAGCCAGGCCCCCTCAAGCCGCATCAAATCGTGCAGATGGAACGACGATCCCCCCGCGCCCCGCACCACCTCGGCCAGCGCGCCGCACAGCCCCGGCACATGTGCCAGCGCCTCGTCGCCCCGCTCGGGATCGTAGGGAATCGAACAGCGCGTGATACGCGCCTCAAAATTCTTGTTCATGGTCAAAACCTAGCAATCCCCGCGCAGCGCGGAAAGGGCTTGCACACCGCCGCTCGGCCCGGCACCACTCGGGGCATGAGCAAAAGTCTGAAACGCGTGAAAACCGCTCTGGCCGAGGCCGGGGTCGAAACCGAAGTCCTCGAAATGCCCGGCGAAACCCGCACTGCCGCAGATGCGGCGCGCGAAGCGGGCTGCGAGATCGACCAGATCGCCAAATCCATCATCTTTGCAGGTGTTGAAAGCGGTGCCATCGTCCTGTTCATTACCGCCGGCGGCAACCAGGTCGATCCCACGCGCGCCAGCGCCGTCGCGGGCGAGCCCCTGTCCCGTGCAGACGCCGCCCGGGTGCGCAGCGCCACCGGTTTCGCAATCGGCGGTGTAGCCCCCATCGGCCACCTCACCCCCTCGCGCGTCTTCTTCGACAAGAGGCTGCTGGATTTTGGCATCGTCTATGCCGCGGCCGGCACTCCGCGCCACATTTTCCCCATCGACCCTGCGGTTCTGGTGGCGATCTCGGGCGCAAAAACGGCAGAATTCACATGATTTTCCATTTCAATACAGCGCCTTAATTATAAAATGTAAAAATCATTCACATTTCCTCTTGCGGGGCGGTGGTTCAGTACCGATATTGGAGATGTGAAAGGCATTCACATTGATACGAACCTTTAGGAGCACTCGAAATGACCACCGCGACAGCAACTGCCATTCCCTCTCACCGGGGTAACTGGTTCCGCCGGAGCGAACGTTGGCTGGACGAACGTGGTAAAGGCGCTTGGATCGCGGCCATGGTCCTCGGCTTTATCTTCTTCTGGCCCGTCGGCCTCGCTTTCCTTGCCTACATGATCTGGGGAAAACAAATGTTCAAAGGATCCTGCGGCCACGCCCGCAACGCCCACTATGCACGCCACGCTTTCAAGACGAGCGGCAACAGCGCGTTCGACGCCTACAAGGCCGAGACCCTGCGTCGCCTGGAAGATGAACAGGACGCCTTCGAGGCCTTCTTGCAACGCCTGCGCGAAGCCAAGGACAAGGCCGAGTTCGACCAGTTCATGGACGACCGCACCCGCAAGGCGAAAGACGACGTCGACGTTCACGGCGAAACCGTCGACGCCTGACACCGGAGGGGCCCCGCCCTTTCGGCGGCGGCCCCACCCAACTGTCCCCAAGGGGCCGCCGGATTTGCCCGACCTCCCTGTATTGGATAGACCTCAAGATGGATATGACGCACCAAACCCTCACGCATAACGGCCTGCCCGATCCCGACTATGACGCGGATTTCTACCGTGACGTGCCCTCCAAACGCCTGATCGCCTGGGTGATCGACGTTTTCGTGATTTCGATGATCACGGCGGTGGCCACGGTCTTTGGCCTGTTCCTGCCGCTGCTCTTCCTGCCCGTCCTGTTTGCCGTCATCAGCTTTCTCTATCGCTGGACGACGTTGGCCTCGGGTTCTGCGACCTGGGGTATGCGCCTCGTGGCCTTGGAAATGCGCCGTACCGACGGGTCGCACTTTGACAGCACGACAGCACTGCTCCACACGATAGGCTATGTCGTGTCCGTGGTGACCTTCCCGCTGCAACTGATCTCGATCGGCCTGATCCTGATGTCGCCGCGCCGCCAAAGCCTGACGGACCACGTTCTCGGCACCGCCGCGTTGAACAAAAGCGCGCGTTGACCTCGCCGGATTGGGGGATTGGCGGATCGGATTTCGATTGCTAGTCTCTGTCCGTAAGCTACCCGCCCAGGTCAATAAATGCGTCATACACTTCCAATTGCGCCACAGTTTTACGTGACCGCACCCCAGCCCTGCCCCTATCTTGAGGGCAGGCTGGAGAGGAAGTTGTTCACCGCTCTCCAGGGCGACTATTCCGAGCAACTGAACAACGCCCTGTCCAAACAGGGCTTTCGACGGTCGCAAAATGTGCTGTATCGGCCGTCCTGCGCCGAATGCTCGGCCTGCCTGTCCGCCCGCATCCGGGTCGCTGACTTCGAGCCTTCGCGCAGCCAGAAACGGACCCTGCGTCGCAACAAGTCCCTGAAACGGGAAGCGACCTCGCCCTGGGCTACAGAAGAGCAATACACGCTGTTTCGCACCTATCTCGACTCGCGCCACGCCGAGGGCGGAATGGCCGACATGGATATCTTTGAATTCGCCGCCATGGTCGAGGAAACGCCGATCCGCAGTCGCGTGATCGAATACACCAGCATGGAAGATGCCGAAAAGGTGCTCCGCGCGGTTTGCCTTACCGATGTGCTCGATGACGGGCTGTCCTTGGTCTACAGCTTTTACAACCCCGACATGGCCGCTGCCAGCCTCGGCACCTATGTGATCCTTGACCATATCGACATCGCACGCGAAGCTGGCCTGCCCTACGTTTATCTCGGCTACTGGGTGCCCGGATCGTCCAAAATGGTCTACAAGGCGAACTTTTCGGCCCTTGAGATCTATGTCGGCGGCGAATGGCGAGACATTGGCGACCCATCGGCCTATTCCGCCGAAACCCACCCCTTGTCAACGGCGCCGATCGCAGAGCAGGTGGCGCGCATCTCATTGCCCGATACCCGGCCTACGCGGGCCTGACCCTCCTGCTCCGGGGCCGCATACAGGCTCCCAAAGACCAAAAGGCCGCGGGAAAAACCCGCGGCCTTCGTCTTTTAAATGAGTCGAGATCACTTGGGGATCAGGTCAGGCAGGATGGTGACCACGCTTGGGAAGTACCACAGCAAGGCAAGCCCCAGGACCTGGATCAGCACAAAGGGTATGATACCCCGATAGATGTGCCGCGTCGTGACTTCCGGCGGGGCAACCCCCCTCAGATAGAACAGCGCAAAGCCAAAGGGCGGCGTCAGGAAGGACGTTTGCAGGTTCACAGCGATCATGATCGTCACCCACTTTGGATCGAAAGTTCCGCCATAGATGACTGGCCCCACGATCGGGATCACGATGTAGATGATCTCGAGGAAATCCAGAACGAACCCCAGGAAGAACAGCACCAGCATCACGATCAGGAAGACCGTGTATTCATCCTCGAAGCTCTTGAGGAACGTCTGGATGTAATGCTCGCCGCCAAAAGAGATCACCACGAGGTTCAACAGCTGAGACCCGATCAGGATGGTGAACACCATGCTCGTGACCTTGGCCGTCTCGCGCACAACCGGCTTCAAGACGCCCGAGCGGAGCAGAACCCAACAAGCGAACAACAGGCCAAAGACCGAATAAAGGTAAGTGCCCTGAGCGACGAAAAAGGCCACCCAGTTCTCGAAGCCGACATCTTCCTGGTGGATCCGCAGATCAAAGTTCACGCCGACAAGCAACATGATGACCACGGCAAAGCTGGTCATGATGATGATGCGCCCCGACCTGTTCTCGTCCTGCAGCTTGCGATAGGCGGCCAGCATGATCGCACCACCCGCGCCGAGCGCAGCCGCCGGTGTCGGGTTGGTGACACCGCCGAGGATCGAGCCCAGAACCGCCACGATCAGGATCAGCGGCGGGAAGACCACGCGCAACAATTCGTTGCGGCCCAGCCTCGTAAAGGCCTCGCGACAGGCCCACAGAACGACCAACAGCGGTGCCAGGATGATAAGGAACGTCGCCCCCGGCGAGGTGAGCGGCGAGATCACCACCGCATCCAGCAACAGCGCCGCGGCCACACCGCCGAGACCAATCCACAGAGGCACCGGGTTCGAGCTGGGCGAGATACCTATTGCCGTCGTCAGAACCAGTGCGAACAGAACAAAGGCCACCGCGATGCCCGTCCCGATCGGAGCGGCGTTGGCGATATTGACTTCAAGCTGCGCGGCACGCTCTTCATCGGTCAGTTGGACTGCCTGCTTGACGCCGCCTGCAGCGTCGATGGTCTGCTGCTCCGCAACAGCCGAGTCCCAGGCCTCCTGCCCATGCAACTCGATCATCGCCGCCCGGCAATCTTCGCCGACGTTCGTGCGCAAGGTCGCTGATTCACCGGCCTCGCTAAAGCTGTCCACGGCCACCGACTGGCTCCCGATGACCCCCGCCGAATTCAACAGGATCAGGCCGCCGACCAGCACAAGGGGAGCGCCCAGGAACCAGGTCAGAGCCTCGCCGCGGGTAATAACCTCGGAACTGCCCGAATCCATTTGTACGGCCGGCGCCTTGGATGGGTTCACCAGCGCAAAGCAGAAGGCGTAGAGCGCATAGAGAACCGCCAGCAGGATGCCCGGCAACAGAGCTGACTGGAACAGTGTTCCGACCGAGACCACCGCAGGTTCGCCCAGGTAGGTCAGCGCATCCGAACAGCCGACCAACTGCGCGCGTTCTTCCTGCGCGGCCGAATACAAATCGCCGGCCAGAGTGCCCAAAAGAACGATCACGATGGACGGCGGAATGATCTGCCCCAACGTCCCCGAGGCGGCGATAACACCCGTCGCCAGTTCCGGCGAATAGTTGTTCTTCAGCATCGTCGGCAATGCCAGCAAGCCCATGGTGACCACAGTGGCGCCAACGATCCCGGTCGAGGCGGCCAGGAACGCACCCACGACCACGATCGACACTGCAAGACCGCCCGGCAGAGGCCCAAAGACCCGCGCCATCGTCAGCAGCAAATCGTTGGCGATTTTCGAGCGCTCAAGCGTGATGCCCATCATGACGAACATCAGCACCGCCAGCAGCGTCTCGATCGACTGGCCGGCCAAAACCCGCTCGTTCATCCGGTTCACGATGAAACTCAGGTTGCGGTCCATCGCCGTTTCCCAGCCCTGCGGGAACACCGACGTGGCGTATCTCGGCAGGTCTGGGTAGGTGAAAATGGATATCTTGTCCGGCCTGACACCTTCGGCAATCAGGGCCGCGTATTCGGCACTGCCCGAGTCGATCGCCTGGTGAATCAACAGCCCGGCACTATCAAGACCCGCGATGACACCGAACGAAATGACCCCCGCACCGCCGATCGCAAAAGCGACCGGAAAGCCCGACAGGATACCTCCGAAGAGGCTGAGAAATACGATCAGGAGCCCAAGCTCGACACCGTCCAATCCAAATAGCATCCGCCCAGCCCCTTAGTGATGTTCTTCGATTGCATGGACGAGCTCGGCGTCCGCATCGCCCAGCACGTCCCGATCGTGGAATTTGCCTTCGCTCTCCGGACCCTCTTTCCACTCAAGGTACGAGCGATAGAAAAAGGCCATGGCCTGGATGAAGACCAACCCGGTGAACAGGATCAGCAGGATCTTGAACAGGAAATATCCGTCGAACCCATTCGGGCTGAAACCGATGGTTTCCACGTTCCAACGCAATGCCCGGCTCTTGGCCAAGAGCCGTTCCAGCGTGTCCGACGCGGATGGCTTTGGCACCACGAGGTGCCGCCACAGGAAGTACCAGCCGTACATCCAGATCAAAACCGTTGCGGGCATCATGAAGAACAGCGAACCGAACATGTCGATCAGCTTTTTGGTGCGATAGCTGACCGGCGCATAAATCAGGTCGACGCGGACATGACCGCCCTGCACAAACGTGTAGGACACGCATAGGCACACGACGATGGCGTTATATAACTTGAGCTCCTCGCCCCACCACGAGATGTCGCGTGTGAACGGAATGCCAAATCCGAACGATATCTGTGCCGAGGCAAAGACCCGCTGGATCAGGATGATTACGATCTGCTGCAGCACCATCAAAAGGCCCGCCCAGGCCGCGACCCGGCCCACCGTGTTGCCAATCCCCTCGAAGAAGCGCACCGCGCCCCAAAGGATCGAATTGCGCCACATCCCGACAGCGGTGAGGATCAGGAATGCAGTGAAAACGACAAAAAAGAATTCGACCGACCCGCCGTAGTAGATAAAGCGCATGACCGCTTCTTTATCCGACCAGTCCAGCCACAGGCCTGGATGAGCAATGGCATAGAATAGATTATAAAATGCCAGGGCGATGTTCTTGAAGAACCACACAAGAGCTTCGACCACTGTCCCCTCCCCGATTGCCTGGATGGCAGAGAAGGAGAGCCCCGGCGGGGCTCTCCATCATAATAGTGTTCGGACTTATCCCAGAACGCGGTCGCGCTGGCGGGCGAATGCGTTGATCGACTTGTCGATCCAGCCCGACGAGGACCGCACAGAGGTGCTGACGCTCTCACGGATGCGGGCGAACAATTCGTCGTCCATGTACTCGTCCAGCGTTTCCGCTGCAGCGCTTCCGAAGGCATCCCAGACGCTGTCGGGGAATTCGCGCACCGTCACGCCGCCTGCAATCAGGCGCTGCAGGGCGGCACCATTGTTGGACAGGAACTGGGTCAGGTTCCAGGCATGGGCCTCGCCACAGGCGATCTCGATGATCTTCTGGTGCGCCGGGCTCAGGCTTTCAAAGACGTCGCGGTTGGTGGCAAGCGACAAGCCAGCCGACGGCTCGTGGAAACCAGCGGTGTAGTAGATCTTGGTGATTTCCTGGAAACCGGCCTTTTCGTCTGCCCAGGGACCGATCCACTCGGTGCCGTCGATGGCGCCCGAAGCCAGTGCCTGGTACACTTCAGCACCCGGCAGGTTCTGAACCGACGCGCCCAGCTTGCCAAGCGCCTGGCCGCCCATGCCGGGCATACGGAACTTGAGGCCCTGGAAGTCTTCCGGTCCGTTGATCTCTTTCTTGAACCAGCCGCCGGCCTGCGCTCCGGTGTCGCCGGCCAGGAACGACTTCAGACCAAAGATCTGGCCCAGCTCGTCGTGAAATTCTTTTCCACCGTCCTGATAGTACCAGTTGAACTGCTCTTGCGACGTCATGCCGAAAGGCGCTGCGGTGAAGAACTGATAGCCCGGATGCTGACCCGTGAAATAGTAGTCGGCGCCGTGGTACATGTCGGCCTGGCCCGAGGTCACCGCGTCAAAGACTTCGAACGCGCCGACGAGTTCGCCCGCGGCTTTCAGGTCGATGGTCAGGTCGCCATCGGTCATCGCGGTGATGCTATCGGCGCAACGCTGAGCAGCGTCATGAACACCGGCAAGGCCACGACCCCAGGTCGTGACCAGCGTAAGGGTCCGCTTGCCCTGTGCATAAGCGGGGGCTGCAAGCGAAGTTGCAGCAGCGGCGGTGCCGCCAAGTGCCGTGTTCTTTAGAAATGAACGACGATCCATGTGGTATTTCCTCCCAAGTCGTTTTGTCCGCCCGTGCGGGCCGACGGATCGATGCAAGTGTGGAAACAGTAGGTCGCCCGGTTACAGGAGGAAATACCCGCTACTAAGTATTTCTTGGGCCAATTTTCATGTTTCGCACGTTTTTTGGACGAAAAAGACATCACGTCCCCCTTGCTCTGCGACGCGCCACCTGCGAATCGTGAGGCTGGGGACCTTTGATGAAACGTACACACGACACGCTCGACCAAGACCAGTCCCGGCGGTATCGGCGCAAGTTCCTGCTTTTGGCTGCGCTGCCCCTTGTCTTGGCCATCGCGGCAATCGCCACGCTGGTTGCCATTCAGTCGCGTGCGCTGGCCGAACGCGAAATCGCCGCCCTCGAACGCGAGCTGATCAATGCCAAGAAGGCCGAGCTCAAAAACTATATCTCGATTGCGCGCACCGCCATTGGTCCGATCTATGGCAACGCCCTGCCCGACGACGAAAGCGCCAAGCGCAAGGTCATGCAGAACCTCGCCGCCATGATCTATGGCCAGGACGGCTATTTCTTCGTCTTCGACTACGACGGTAAAAATCTCGTCGCCCCACGCCAGACCCAGCTCATCAACCGCAACTGGTTGAAGCTGGAAGACGCCAACGGCGTCCCGATCACCGCAAAATTCATCGAACTGGCCCGCTCGGGCGGCGGTTATCACACCCACCTGTGGTTCAAGCCGACAACGGGCGAACAGGCCGAGATGATTACCTATGTCATCGGCCTGCAGGATTGGAGATGGGCCGTCGGCACCGGTATCTTTATCGACGACATCCGCACCACCGTCGCTGCTGCCCGTGCCGGCGTCGAGGACCGCGTGCGCCAAAACTTCCTCTATATCGGCGCCATCGCCTTTGGCGCGTTGATGCTGGTCTTTGCGTCAGGCCTGCTGATCAACATCCGCGAACGCCAGCTCGCCGATGCTGCTTTGACCCGGCTGACGCAGCGCATCATCGACACCCAGGAAGAGGAACGCAGCCGCGTGGCGCGCGAGTTGCACGACGGAATCTCCCAAATCCTCGTCAGCGTCCGTTATGCTCTCGACCTGGCCGACCGCCGTCTGCGCACGGGTGACGCTCGTGCTGGCGAAAGCCTGAAGAAGGGGATCGCCGGCCTTCTCACTGCTATCCAGGAAGTGCGCCGCATCAGCCGCGACCTGCGCCCCGGCTCCCTCGACGATCTTGGTCTGGGCCCTGCCTTGAAGACGCTGACCGACGAGTTCGCGGAACGCACCGGCATCGCCGCCGAGTTGGAAACCGTGGTCTTCAGCAACCGCCTTGACGAAGACGCCAAGATCGCGCTGTTCCGCATCGCGCAAGAGGCGCTGACCAACATCGAACGCTATTCCAAGGCCACCGAGGTAAAGATCCGCATCTATGGCCATCGCCGGGGCGCGACGCTGCGCATCCAAGACAACGGCTCGGGTTTCCAGCGAGACCAGGTCACGCCAGGCCTCGGTCTCAGGAACATGCAGGAACGCGTCGAACTTCTTGGCGGCACATTCCGCATCCTCACATCCGCTTCCGGCACCGTTGTCGAGGCCGAGGTCCCCCTGACCCACCTCCTCAGCCCGGACTCGAACACGAAAGAATCCGCATGACCAACCCCATCCGCGTCCTGATCGTCGATGACCATCCCATGGTCGCCGAGGGCATCGAGGCCATTTTGGAAACCTATGACGACATCAAGGTCGTTGGCACGGCAACCAATGGACGCGAGGCGATCGACAAGGCCGTCGCCCTCTCGCCCGACGTGGTTCTGATGGACTTGAATATGCCCGGCATGTCCGGGCTCTCGGCCACCGAGATGATCCTCGAACAATGCCCCACCATGCGAATCCTCGTTCTGACCATGCATGACAGCGCCGAGTACATCTCAACAGCCCTCAGCCACGGCGCGCTTGGCTATGTTCTCAAAGACGTCCCGACCGACGAGATCAAGGACGCCATTGATAGCGTCATGAGGGGCGAGCAATATCTCTGTACCGGCGCCAAATCCTCGCTGGTGCCAAGGAAGATTGCCGACGGCCGCGAACCGCTGACATCGCGCGAGCAGACCATTTTGCTGCAACTGGCCCAGGGCCGTTCAAACCGCGAAGTGGCCGACAATCTCGACATCTCGGTCCACACGGTCGAAACTCACCGCCGCAACATAAAGCGCAAGCTTGGTATCAGTTCGACGGCTGGTCTGACGCGCTATGCCATGGAACACGGGGTTTTGCAGGGCACGGGACGTTTCTGACAAAAGTTGCGCAAACCATCCCTTAAACGAAAGAAAGCGAAAATTCGCGGTTGACGCCCCCGGCGCGTCTGCCTAGTGTCCCCGCCACTGAATAGGAGAGCTTTCCCGTGGAAAGAACGGTAGTCGTACTTGTAGGAACATGGCGCATGGGCCGGTAACGGAAACCCTTGAACGGTACCCCATGCGCCCCCGAAAAAACCGGGGGCTTTTTTATGCGCGAAGCAAAGGAAATGGCGCGATGAGCAAAACGCAGATGAGCGGAGCGAAAATGATTGTAGAGGCCCTGAAAGATCAGGGTGTGGAGGTCGTCTTCGGCTATCCCGGAGGCGCTGTCCTTCCGATCTACGATGAGATCTTTCAACAAAACCAGATCCGCCACGTCCTCGTCCGCCACGAACAGGGAGCGGTCCACGCCGCCGAGGGATATGCCCGCTCGACCGGCAAGCCGGGCGTCGTTCTGGTGACCTCGGGTCCCGGCGCGACCAACGCAGTGACCGGTCTGACCGATGCTCTCCTGGACTCGATCCCGCTCGTCGTCCTCACGGGCCAAGTTCCGACATTCATGATCGGCACGGATGGCTTTCAGGAAGCCGATACCGTCGGGATCACCCGCCCCTGCACCAAGCACAACTGGCTGGTGAAAGAGACCGACCAATTGGCCGGCACCATTCACGAAGCCTTCCACGTCGCCACCTCGGGCCGCCCGGGTCCGGTCCTGATCGACATTCCAAAGGACGTGCAGTTCGCCAACGGCAAATACGTCGCGCCTGCGGACACCAAGGCCAGCCACTATGCCCCGCGTACCAAGGGCGACATCGACACGATCACCGCCCTGGTTGATGCGATGGAAAACGCCAAGCGCCCTGTCTTCTATACCGGCGGCGGCGTCATCAACTCGGGGCCCAAGGCATCCGCGCTTTTGCGTGAACTGGTCGACGGCACGGGCTTTCCCATCACCTCGACACTGATGGGCCTTGGCGCCTATCCGGGCACAGGCAAGAACTGGCTCGGGATGCTGGGTATGCACGGGCTTTATGAGGCCAACCTGGCGATGCACGGCTGCGACCTGATGATAAACGTCGGCGCCCGTTTCGACGACCGCATCACCGGTCGCATACAGGACTTTTCGCCCCATTCGATCAAGGCCCACATCGACATCGACCCTTCGTCGATCAACAAGGTGATCAACGTCGAATTGCCGATCATCGGAGACGTGGCCTCGGTGCTTGAGGACATCCTCCAGGTCTGGAAATCCCGCGGTTCCAAGATCAACGGCCCCGCCGTCAAGAACTGGTGGGCTCAGATCGACGAATGGCGCGGGGTCGATTGCCTCAAGTTCGAACAGACGGGCAGGACGATCAGGCCCCAACACGCCATTGCCCGGCTCGAGGCCCTGACCAAGGACCACCCCGACCGCTATATCACGACCGAGGTTGGCCAACACCAGATGTGGGCCGCCCAGTACATGACCTTCAACGACCCGAACCGCTGGATGACCTCCGGCGGGCTCGGCACCATGGGCTATGGCTTCCCTGCCTCGATCGGTGTGCAAATGGCGCACCCGGACGCCTTGGTTATCAACGTCGCCGGCGAGGCCTCGTGGCTGATGAATATGCAGGAGCTCGGCACAGCAGTTCAGTTCAAACTGCCCGTGAAACAGTTCATCCTGAACAACGAACGCCTTGGCATGGTGCGCCAGTGGCAGGAACTCCTGCACGGAGAACGCTACTCGCACTCCTGGTCCGAGGCCCTGCCCGACTTCGTGAAGCTGGCCGACGCTTTTGGCATCAAGGGCATCAAGATCGACGACCCTGCCGACCTGGACGAAGGCATCAAGGAGATGCTGGCCTACGACGGCCCCGTGATCGTCGACTGCCTGGTGGAGAAACACGAAAACTGCTTCCCGATGATCCCGTCGGGCGAGCCACACAACAAAATGCTCCTTGGTGAAGCGTCGACCAAAGACGCCATCAAGGATGGCGGCGCGGTTCTGGTCTGAGGAAACAACATGTCTGCTCTAAAAATCAAAAAAGGCACTTCCAAGCACTCGGCCTACGACCTACGCGACTACCACGAGGCCGGTGTCGAACGGCACACCCTCGCCGTGGTCGTCGACAACGAGGCGGGCGTCCTCGCCCGTGTCATCGGCCTGTTCTCCGGCCGGGGCTATAACATCGAAAGCCTGACGGTCGCTGAAATCGACCACACCGGCCACCGTTCGCGGATCACCGTGGTGACCACTGGCACGCCTTCGGTCATTGAACAGATCAAGGCCCAACTCGGGCGCATCGTCCCCGTGCACGAAGTTCACGACCTGACCAGCGAAGGCCCCGCCGTCGAACGCGAATTGGCACTGTTCAAGGTGACAGGTCAGGGCGAAAAACGCGTCGAAGCGCTGCGGCTCGCCGACATCTTCCGCGCCAACGTGGTCGACTCGACCCTGGAAAGCTTTGTCTTCGAGGTCACCGGCACTTCGGAAAAGGTCGATGCCTTTGCCGAGCTGATGCGCCCTCTCGGGCTTGAGGAACTGGCGCGAACCGGCGTTGCGGCGCTTGCGCGGGGCACTTCGGCCCATTAGGTCGCCCGGACAGCGAAAACCAGACAGGGAGCGGTTCGCAGGCCGCTCCTTTTCATTTCCGGCCGTTTCGAAGCGGCCCGGCAGCCCGAGCCGCCGGAACCGGCGGCAAAAAACAGAACCTGTGCAAAATCGCAGCGTGAAATCTGCGCGCACAGGCACTATCTGTATCCACGAACAGTGAACACGAGGCTCCCATGACCTTCCGCCCGGTAAAATCCACCTCCCTCGCCCAGCCGACGCTTGAAGGCGCGGGCGTGCACCTGCACCGTGTCTTCGGCTTCGGTGACACCGACGAAACAGATCCCTTCCTGCTGCTGGACGATTTCCGCAACGACATCCCCGAACACTATCTGCGCGGTTTTCCCTGGCACCCGCACCGGGGCATCGAGACCATCACCTATGTTCTCGAAGGTGAGGTCGAACATTCCGATTCCATCGGCAACAAGGGCACGTTGGGACGCGGTTCAGTCCAGTGGATGACCGCCGGGTCGGGCATCATGCACCAGGAAATGCCGCGCGGAGACTTCTCGGGCCGGATGCACGGTTTCCAGCTCTGGGCGAACCTGCCCTCCGCGCTGAAAATGACCGCGCCCCGCTACCAGGACATTCAGGGCGAAGATATCCCGGTGGTGGTCGATGATGACGGCACCGCTGTCAAGATTATCACCGGCAGCTACTGGGGCAAGTCGGGTCCCGTCGACGGCATCGCCGCCGAGCCGATGTACCTCGACGTATCGGTTCCGCCGAACGTGCGCCGCACCCTGCCCGTCGACGGCTATGCCAATGCCTTTGCCTATGTCTTCGCGGGCTCCGCCAGCTTCCGCGACGCCTCGGCGCCCCAGGGCGTACGGGTCGAAAAGGAATTCCAGGGCGAGGAACTGAACATTCGTGACATGAGCGGCAACCGCACCCTGGTCAAGTTCGACACGGGCGACGAGATCACCGTTCATGCCGGGCCGGAAGGCGTGCGCTTTCTCCTGATCACGGGCCGGCCGCTCCAGGAACCCGTCGCCTGGCACGGCCCCATCGTGATGAACACGCGCGAAGAGCTGATGCAAGCCATGAACGACCTGCGCAACAACACCTTCATTCGCCCTGACCACTAAGGTCTGTTTTGCAGCGACGCTCGAGTCGTCGCCAAAAAGAAAAAAGGGGGGCTCTTGGCCCCCCTATTAGTCTCGCTTGTCAGGCTCACTCTTTGTGTACCGCCCGGTTTCTGCCTGCGGCCTGACCCGCGTCAAGGGCGAACGCATCCGCCCCGTGTGAGAGTGGGGAGGCAGCGGACCGCCCCACCCCGTGACAGCGAGAGCCTTGCTCTCGCAGAGCCGGACATCGCAGAAACCCGCGGGTCCAACCCCATCTCCATGCCGGGCGCATCCGCCCAGCAGATTCCTCAGCTACACCCGCTCGTCGCGCCGCAGGTGTTGCACTTCATGCAGGTGCCGTTGCGGACCAGCGTGTAGTTGCCGCAATCGCCGCAAGGATCACCCTCATAGCCCTGCATCTTGGCTTTTACGCGCTCGTCCATCTTCAGCGTTCCGCTGCCGACCGAGGTCTCGGCCACAACCGTGGTCGCCACTTCCGGCACCAAGGTCTGCAAGGCCGCCGATGGGTCCGAGCCGCCAGCGAATGCCGTGGCGCCGATCCCGCCCTGGACGACGAACAGGTCCTGCGGCACGCGTCCCCGCGTGTACCCGGCCGAGGCCACTTTCTTGATCACCTCGAATGCGCTTTGTCCCGCACTTTCAGGCACTTCCGAGAAGTTCCTCTTCCCTTCATTCTCACCGCGCCCCATCTCGTCGAAGGTCATACCGTCCGGCTTGACATGGGCGAGATCGGTGCGATCGAGGTACGACACGGCCAGTTCGCGGAAGATGTAATCCAGGATCGACGTCGCGTTCTTGATCGAGTCGTTGCCCTGCACCATGCCCGCCGGTTCGAACCGGGTGAAGGTGAAGGCATCGACGAACTCTTCCAGCGGCACGCCGTACTGGAGACCAACCGACACGGCGATGGCGAAGTTGTTCATCATCGCCCGGAAGCCAGCGCCTTCCTTGTGCATGTCGATGAAGATCTCACCCAAAGTGCCGTCCTGGTACTCGCCGGTGCGCAGATAGACCTTGTGGCCCCCGACGATCGCCTTCTGGGTATAGCCCCGGCGACGCTCGGGCATCTTTTCCCGGCCCTTGGCGACCTCCTTGATGATGACCTTCTCGACGATCTTCTCGGCCAGAACGGCTGCCTTTTCCTGCGGGGTCCCGGTCTCCAGGATCTCGGCGGCCTCGTCGTCATCCTCGACCAGGGCAGCGGCCAGAGGCTGCGACAGCTTGGAACCGTCGCGATACAGCGCGTTCGCCTTGATGCCGAGGCTCCAGGACAGTTGGTAAGCGGCCTTGCAGTCCTCGATGGTGGCGTTGTTGGGCATGTTGATCGTCTTTGAGATCGCTCCCGAGATGAACGACTGTGCCGCGGCCATCATGGTGATGTGGCTGTCGACCGACAGGAACCGCTTTCCCTTCTTGCCGCAGGCATTGGCGCAGTCGAACACACTGTAATGCTCTTCCTTCAGGTGCGGCGCACCTTCCAGCGTCATGGTCCCGCAAACGTGGTCGTTGGCGGCCTCGATATCCTTTCTCGAATACCCGAGGTGCCGCAGCAGGTCGAAAGACGGGTCGGTCAGCTTCTCGGCCGGGATGCCCAGGGCACCTGTGCAAAACTCTTCGCCCAGGGTCCATTGGTTGAAGACAAAGCGGATATCAAACGCCGATGGCAGCGCCGCCTCGATCTTGTCCAGCTCCTTCTGGCCAAAGCCCTGGCCGATCAGCGAGGTGTGGTTGATGCCCGGCGCATTGCCAAGCGTGCCGTGACCGACCGCATATGAGACGATCTCTTCGATCTCGGCCGAGCCATACCCCAGCGTCTCAAGCGCGGCGGGAACCGACCGGTTGATGATCTTGAAGTAACCGCCGCCGGCCAGCTTCTTGAACTTTACCAGTGCAAAATCCGGCTCGATGCCCGTTGTGTCACAGTCCATGACCAGACCGATCGTGCCCGTGGGCGCGATCACCGTCGCCTGCGCATTGCGATACCCGTGCTTTTCGCCCAGCTTCAGCGCCTCGTCCCAGGCGGCCTTGGACAGGGCGATCAGCCTCTGGTCGGGGCAGTTGGCGTGATCCAGAGCAACCGGGTTCACGTTCATCGCCTCGTAACCGTCGGTCTCGCCATAGGCCGCACGACGGTGATTGCGGATGACCCGCAGCATGTGCTCGGCGTTGCGTTCATACCCCGAGAAGGTGCCCAGTTCGCTCGCCATCTCGGCCGAGGTCGCATAGGCCACGCCGGTCAAAATGGCGGTCAGGGCACCGGCAAGGGCGCGGCCCTCGTCGCTGTCGTATCCCAGTCCCATGTTCATCAAGAGGCCGCCGATGTTGGCATAGCCCAGGCCCAGCGTGCGGAAGTCATAGGACAACTGCGCGATTTCCTTGGACGGGAACTGCGCCATCATCACGCTGATTTCCAGCGTCACGGTCCAGAGACGCGTGGCGTGCATATAGTTGTCGGCCTGGAACTCACCGTCCTTGTAGAAGGTCAGCAGGTTCATCGAGGCCAGGTTGCACGCGGTGTCATCCAGGAACATGTACTCCGAACAGGGGTTGGAGCCGCGAATTTCACCATCCGCCGGGCAAGTGTGCCAGGCATTGACCGTGTCGTGATACTGGATGCCGGGATCGGCACAGGCCCAGGCCGCGTGGCCAACCTGTTCCCACAAGTCGCGGGCGTTGACTTCTTTGGAAACCGTGCCGTCCTTGCGGTTGATCAACTGCCACTTCTCGTCATTCTCCACAGCCTTGAGGAATGCGTCGGTGACACGGATCGAGTTGTTCGAGTTCTGACCGGAGACGCTGCTATAGGCCTCGCTATCCCAGTCGGTGTCATAGGTGTCGAACTTGATCTCGGTATATCCTTGGCGCGCATAGTCCAGGACACGTTTGATATACGTCTCGGGGATGGCCGACTTTTTCGCCGAACGGATCGCCGCTTTCAGCGTCTCGTTGGTAGCCGGGTCAAAGGCATCCTCCTCGGCACCGTCCCAGGTCTTGATCGCCTTGAAGATGCCATTCAGTTCGCGCTCGTGCATCTTGGAACCGGCGACGATCGAAGCCACCTTCTGCTCTTCGAGGACCTTCCAGTTGATAAAGTCCTCGATGTCCGGGTGGTCAGCATCGACGATAACCATCTTGGCCGCACGGCGCGTGGTCCCGCCCGACTTGATCGCGCCGGCAGCCCGGTCACCGATCTTGAGAAAGCCCATCAGGCCCGACGATTTGCCACCGCCCGAAAGCTTTTCTCCTTCGCCGCGCAGGTGGCTGAAGTTGGTGCCGGTGCCCGAACCGTACTTGAACAGGCGCGCTTCACGCACCCACAGGTCCATGATGCCGCCCTCGTTCACCAGATCATCGGCGCAGGACTGGATGAAACAGGCGTGCGGCTGCGGATGCTCGTAGGCGCTGTCGGATTTGACCAGCTCGCCCGACTTGTAATCCACGTAGTGATGACCCTGGCTCGGGCCGTCGATGCCATAGGCCCAATGAAGGCCGGTGTTGAACCACTGGGGCGAGTTCGGCGCAGCGTGCTGCGTCGCCAGCATGTACCGCATCTCGTCGAAATAGGCGCGCGCATCCTCCTCGGTCGAGAAATAGCCGCCCTTCCAGCCCCAGTAAGCCCAGGCCCCGGCCAAACGATCAAAGACCTGCGTGGCGCGATTCTCGCCTCCGAACCGCTCGTCCTCGGGCAGCTCAGCCAGCGCCTTTTCGTCGGGCACAGACCGCCACAGGAAGGACGGAACGCCCTTTTCGCGGACCTTCTTCGAACGCGCAGGCACGCCTGCTTTACGGAAATATTTCTGAGCGATGACGTCCGATGCCACCTGGCTCCAGCTTGCAGGAACCTCCACGTCGTCCAGTTTGAACACGACGGTGCCGTCAGGATTACGGATCTCCGACGACGTCGTGACAAACTCAATTGCTGCGTAGGCGTCCTTACCTGCCTCGGTAAAGCTGCGTTCGATTTTCATTTATTCGTGCCCCGTTCCGATTTTGCCTCTGGTCCGGATTCTCCGAACCACCGCTGTTTGCGCCGACCGTCACGAGCGGAATAAACCTCTTCCCTGCGCGGCAAGACCTGCTTGCGCGTCCCTTTGTCCTCATTGCCGAGGAGCTTTCTGGAAATCTATCCCGCACCGCCAGGCGACCACTATATGTTGTGGGCTACCTGATCAGCCCGCACAACTTGCGGCATCAGGCGCGGATTCGTCAACAGCATTTTAGTAAAAATTTGGGTTGACGGTGGCCGGTTCACCTGTCGGCACGCCAGGCGATTCCGCACCTGCAAAAACCAGCGGAAAAAATCTTGTTGAACAGCGGGACCTTAGGGCAAGCGGTTAACTTTCCACTTCAGAATTAACCCAAGTTAATGCGCGCAACAGACCCGAAAAAAATCTCTGCGAACCACAACAGAGTGAAGACCGTTGCGCTTTAGCCACCAGATGTGGTGGCAACATGCGCGAAGCTGCAGGGACCACCTACGCGATCGGGCAGCACGAAATCGTCCTCGCGTGCTGCAAAACGATACCGCACCTCCCAGATGACATTCATCTGGACCGGCGTTGGCGACACGACCTCGAACGCGCCCGGCCCACGGTCCTTCAGATAGTTCACGCGGTTATAGCGCGCCGCGACCGTGCCCAGGTCCTGTACGTAGTCTGACGCCAGGAAAACGCGCCGTTGTCCGGGGTAGCAATCGTGGCGATAACTGACCAACAGCTCGAAGACGTAGAAATCCGGCAGCCAGTACCCCATCCCGGCGGTATGCAGATAGAGCCGCGGTGTGCCCCCGTCGCCGTTCTCGGCCCAGTGGGCCGCCAGGTCGGCGGCGTCCTGGCGCAGCGTGTCCATAAAGACACCGTACTGCGTCGGCACGACCTCGCGATATTCCGGGTTCGTGGCCCCGAGCCGCCCGAAATCGCGCAGCACCACCACGTTCATACCCACGGTCATCATCAATACCGCGACGCCAAGTTGCAGAGCCCCCTGAAGACACAGGAACGACAGAATTCGCCGTTCTGCCATAAAGGCGGCGATCACCATGCCGAGGGGAAACAACACCGGCACGAACATCCGGTAGGAAAACATCATGTGCACGCCTGATGTCTTGATCGCGTAGGCAATGAACATCGCGACCGACACGGCCGCACCGCGACCGATTGCAGGCGACAGGCCGCTGGTTTGGCGCCCTTCCTTTTGCGCACCGATCAGGAACATCACGGCCATGGCCGTCCCGGTCACCAAGACCATGTTGACCGTTGCCGCCAGGCTGTCAGGCCCGGCCAAGGCATTCGCAGCTGCCTTCACATAGGCCGAGGTCGGCAGAAAATCCCCGTAATAGGCCCGAGCAAACACCAGCCAGCTCGCCGAGATGGCAAAGGACAGCGCCCCGGCAACCCAGACAGCGGGCCTGCGCCACATCATCACCAGGATCGCAATCATTGGCGGTATTGTCACCAGGATCGAGTCAAACCGCGTCAGGAATGCCAGAGCCGCCGCCACGCCAAGGCCCAGCAGGGTCAGCGCAGAGGCCTCCCCCGTGCGCGCGACGCGGAACAACAACGCGACGTAAGCCGTTAGGATAGCGGCAAGAATAGGCGTTTCAAGCCCGCCTCCGGCCCATAGTGCCAGAAAGGGCGAGGCCAGAGCAAAGACTGACACGACCGCAACCTCGCGCGGACTCGGGCGGTAGTTCAGGATTGCAAGGCCCCAGCCAAGC
Source organism: Silicimonas sp. (assembly GCA_050290245.1). Taxonomy (GTDB): domain Bacteria; phylum Pseudomonadota; class Alphaproteobacteria; order Rhodobacterales; family Rhodobacteraceae; genus JBNKHH01. The sequence continues at coordinate 77,650 of JBNKHH010000024.1, read as the reverse complement.
AGGGGGATTAGCGGTGCAAGTAGACGATAGACTTCGACCGGCGTCGCAGAAAATTGCGCGATCGCCACGACAATCAACGCGTGCAAAGGAGAAGTCAGCGCCGACACCCGTTCGCCGACATTGTAAACCAGCCCGTCTCCTGCCGCAGCGTTCAGCGCATAGCGGCCGACGATAAAGGCGTCATCTGCAACGAAGGGATGGAACAGAAAGCACAGGAAAACGTAGAACAGTACAGCCGCAATAGCAATTGATCTCAATGCCTTATCGGTCAAACCAAATCTGTCCCGAACTCATCCAGAAAAGTGGTCGGGGCGGCGAGATTCGAACTCACGACCCCCTGTACCCAAAACAGGTGCGCTACCAGACTGCGCCACGCCCCGACGGCGCGTGTTTAGCGCTGCGATGCGGCTGTGAAAACCCCGATTCGACCGCTCACTGCTTTGGTATGCAAAAATGTTGCCTGGACCCCATGGATCACTCGGTGCAGGGCCATGCAGCCTCGGACTGGTCGATCGCGGGGTGGCGCAACGCACTGCCTTCGCCGATCCCAAGCCGACCGGCGAGGCCACCGTTGATCTCGAGCACGTATTTCACGGCCTCGCCGCCGTCGATCCCGGTCTCATCGTGAGGAATGGCGTTTTCGTGGACCCGTGTCACGACGCCTGCGGCATCCATGAAAATCATGTCCAGCGGGATCAGTGTGTTCTTCATCCAGAACACCGCGCGCTGCGGCACGGGATAGGCAAACAACATTCCCGCACTCGCCGACATATGTTCCCGATGCATTAGCCCCAGCGAGCGCTCCTTCGGGTCGTCGGCCAGTTCCACCGTGAACCGTGCCGTTCCCCAGTCCCCGCGCAAATCCACTCTGTCGTCAGAACAAACAGCATTGGCCGCCGAAGCGGCCATCATGCAAATCAGCGACGCCAGCGTCACTCGTCGTCGAAATCGTCCTGAAGTGCGGCTTCCCACGATGTCACCTGCGTTGCCATGCGCCCACGCTTGCCTTCGACGACGCGCAAGGACACCGCCTCGCCCGGCTGAAGGTCGGCCAGTCCCGACCGGCGCAGAACCTCGATGTGCAGGAATACATCCTCGTCCCGTCCAAAGACGTTTGCAAACCCAAAGCCTTTCGCCTTGTCGAACCACTTCACCCGGGCGGGCAAGAGTGGCAAGGACAGGTCCACGGGCTCGGCTATTTCGCCGCCAGCCTCCATGGATTCCATGGGGTCGATCGAAGCAGGAGGTTCAATATGAAGAACCTCAACGGCTTGAATGCCGCGCGCGGTCTCTTGCACAATCACTTCGATCCCGGCGGCGTCAGCTACCGATGATTGACCAAAGTTCCTCAGAACATTGGCGTGAAGCAAGATGTCAGGTCCACCATGATCCGAAACGACAAAGCCGAATCCCTTCGACGGATCAAACCACTTAACGGTCCCCGTGACACGCGCCCCTTCGTTTTCGGCGTCGGTCATATGTTGCATCATCCCTCGGGTCTCTTTTTACCCAAACTTTTCAAACAGTGTGGTCCACTCATAGGATTCATTGCAACTTTAAAGATCAGGAATTGCTCATCTTTTTGTGCAGAATTCCATTAGGGATACAAACGTGTGACATCCCAGGCACGGTTTCGAGCGTCCCGGACCCACCGGAACCTGTCGTGCAGACGAAACTCGCCATCCGCCCAGAACTCGATCTCGACTGGCTTCAGGCGGTACCCGCCCCAGAACGGCGGACGCTTGGGCGACAGACCATGCTTCACGCCCATTTTTGCCGCTTCCGCCATCAGCGCCTCGCGCGATGACAGGGGCTGCGACTGGTGCGAGGCCCAGGCCCCGATCCGGCTTTTGAGCGCTCGCGACGCGTAATAGTCATCTGCCTGCGCGCCCTCCTCGCGACTTACTTCGCCGCGCACGCGGATTTGCCGTCTAAGGCTTTTCCAATGCATGACAAAGGCCGCCTTGCCGCTGGCTTCCAGTTCCCGCCCCTTGGTGCTGCCATAGTTGGTATAGAACACGAAAGCGTCGTCCTCGATGTCTTTCAACAAGACCATGCGCACGTTTGGCAAACCGTTCTCGTCGACGGTGGCCAAGGCGATGGCATTGGGATCGTTGATCTCGCTGACATTAGCCTCGGCCTGCCAGGCCCGCGCGATCTCGAAAGGATCGTTCCCCGCGAATATGCCTTTTCTGTCCGCCATGGTCGCCTCCCTGGGGCCTCTGGCCGCTCTTGATGCACTCGCCGTGATGGCATAGACCCGAGCCAAGATAAATGGTCGAGGGACGGAAAAAATGACCGCAGGGCTTATGGCAGGCAAACGCGGGCTGATCATGGGATTGGCCAACGACAAATCAATCGCCTGGGGCATCGCCAAGGCGGTGGCTGACCAGGGTGCGGAACTGGCCTTCTCCTATCAGGGTGAACAACTCCTTAAACGGGTCAACCCGTTGGCCGCGCAACTCGGCTCAGACATCGTGCTTCCCTGCGACGTCGGCGACGAAGCCAGCGTCGACGCGCTGTTCGCCGAATTGGAAAAACGCTGGGGCAAGCTCGACTTTGTCGTCCACGCCATCGGGTTTTCCGACAAGAATGAACTCAGGGGCCGCTATGTCGATACCAGCCGCGACAACTTCCTGATGTCGATGGACATCTCGGTCTACTCGTTCACGATGATCGCCCAGAAGGCGTCCAGGATCATGCCCGACGGCGGCTCGCTTCTGACGCTCACCTATTACGGCGCCGAAAAGGTCATGCCGCACTACAACGTCATGGGGCTGTGCAAAGCCGCGCTGGAAGCCTCGGTGCGCTACATCGCCGAAGACCTCGGGCGCGACGGCATCCGCTGCAACGCCATCTCGGCGGGCACTATCAAGACGCTCGCAGCCTCGGGCATCGGCGATTTTCGCTATATCCTGAAATGGAATGAGTACAATTCGCCCCTGCGCCGCAACGTCTCGATCGAGGACGTGGGCGGCGCGGCCATGTACCTCCTGTCCGACCTCTCGAACGGGGTCACGGGCGAAGTGCACCACGTCGACTCGGGCTATCACGTCGTCGGCATGAAGGCGCTCGATGCGCCCGACATGACCTATACAGAGCGCAAAGGACCGTCCGAATGACCGATCGCCTGCCCCACGAAAAAGGCTTTCACGTCTCCTGGGACCAGATCCACCGCGACGCACGGGCGCTTGCCTGGCGGCTTGACGGACGCGGCCCCCTCGACGGTCACTGGAAAGCCATCGTGGCAATCACCCGCGGCGGCATGGCGCCGGCGATGATCGTCGCGCGCGAACTCGACATCCGCACCGTCGACACCATCTCGGTCCAGTCCTACCACCACCAGGACCAGGGCCAGGCCACGGTCCTGAAGGCTCCTGACGCCGAGATGATGGGCGACGGCACCGGCATCCTTGTCGTGGACGACCTCGTGGATTCGGGGAAAACTCTGGAACTCGTGCGCTCGCTTTACCCCAAGGCCCACTTCGCGACTGTCTATGCCAAGCCCAAAGGCGAGCCGATGGTCGACACTTTCATCACTGGAGTCAGCCAGGACACCTGGATTTTCTTCCCCTGGGACATGGCCCTGCAATACGTCGAACCCTACCGCGGCACTGACTGACCCCATGCGCGGCCTCTTCGGGCTTGCGCACCGGGCTTTCCGGGCCACCCTGCTCCTGAAAGGCATGTTTTCCGCCGCAGAAATCGTGGCCGGAGCCCTGTTTTATTTCTTCGACACGGCGGCGATCCGGACATTTATCCACTGGCTGACGGCGCAGGAGCTCACCGAAGACCCAAGCGACATCATCGCCCGCGCGCTCATTGCCTCCACCGACCGCCTGTCTCTCGACCTCCAGAACTTCTACGCGATCTATCTCGTCGCCCACGGCGCACTGAAGCTTGCCGTCGTGGTGTTGCTTGCACGTGGCTACCTCTGGGCCTACCCCCTTGCCGTCGCTGTGCTCACCGGCTTCATTGCCTACCAGATTCACCGCTACCTTTCGGAACCGGCGCTCTCGCTCATCCTGCTCTGCCTTCTCGACGTCGCCATCATCGTCCTGACCCTGATCGAGTACCGACGCGCGATGACCTCTGCCAACGCCAGCTAAGCGTTGCCCGCAACGGTCTGCCCTTGCCCTGCCTTTCGGCGCGCGGTAGATCGTCCCGACCCGCAATTAAAGGCGCTCCGGCATGGCAAAGAAAAAGGGAACCAATACCGTCACCTTCATGATCCTGGCACTTCTTGTGGCCGGGCTTGCAGGATTTGGCGTGACGAACTTCGGCGGCTCTCTTCGCAGCGTTGCGACTGTCGGCGACACCGAGATCGACGTAAACACCTATGCCCGCGCCGTCGATGCTCAGATCCGGCGCTTCGAGGCCCAGACGGGCCAGCGCCTGACCTTCCAGCAGGCCCAGATGTTAGGATTGGACCGCTCGGTGCTTGGCCAGCTTGTCGGTGAGGCTGCGCTTGAAAACGAGGCGGCCCGCATTGGCCTGTCTGCCGGTGATCAAAACGTCGGCGCCGAAATCCAGAATGCACCGGCGTTCAAGGATGTTTCGGGCGCCTTCAGTCGTGAAGTCTACGAACAAAGCCTCGCCCGTTCCGGCCTGAGCGTCGATGCCTTCGAAGCCCGCATCCGCAGCGACCTGGCCGAAAACCTGCTCAGAAGCGCGGTCCTTCGCGGCGTCACAGTCCCCGACGTCCATGCCGATGTACTCTACGCCTACATCCGCGAAACGCGCGACGTCACCTGGGCGCGCCTGACCGCCGACGATCTGGCCGAGCCCCTGGCCGAACCGACTGAGGACGAGCTGGCAGCCTACCACGAGGCCCATACTGACGCCTTCATGCGCCCCGAAACCAAGGTCATCGACTATGCCTGGCTTTCGCCGGATATGCTGGTCGACAAGGTTGAGGTCTCCGAGGATCAACTCCGCTCGCTGTACGAGGAAAACATCGACGACTACGTCCAGCCCGAAAGGCGTCTGGTCGAACGCCTTGTGTTCTCCAGCGAAGACCAGGCTACCGCCGCCATGGCCCGCCTTGACGCCGAAGAGATTACCTTCGACGACCTCGTCGCCGAGCGTGGCCTTGAATTGTCGAACATCGACCTTGGCGACGTCACCGTCGAAGACCTTGGGGCCGCTGGCGAAGCGGTTTTCGCCATGGCCGAACCCGGTGTGGCCGGTCCCCTGCCCTCGGACCTCGGCCCGGCGCTGTTTCGCATGAACGGTATCCTCGCCGCCCATGAGACCACCTTCGAAGAGGCCGCCGATGACCTTCGAATCGAAGCCTCTTCCGACCGCGCCCGCCGCCTGATCCAGGACAGCATCTCACCGGTCGAGGACCTGCTGGCAGGTGGTGCCGACATGGCGCTTCTGGCCGAGCGCACCGACATGGAAAGCGGCACGATCGAGTGGAACGTCGATGTATTCGACGGCATCGCCGCCTATGACGCGTTCCGCCAGGCGGCGGCAACCACCCGGCCCGGCGACTTTGCCCAGGTGATCGAATTCGATGACGGCTCCATCGCCGCGCTGACGGTGAACGAAGTGCAAGAGGCACAGGTGCGTCCGCTGGACGAGGTCCGCGATGCGGTTGCCGAAGCCTGGACGCGCGAACAGACCCAAGCCGCACTCGAAGCCCAGGCCGAAATAATGGCCGACCAGCTTCGTGGTGGTCGCGAAATGGCGGGCATGGGCCTCGCGCTCGAGACCGACCGGAGCATCGCCCGCAACGGCTTTGTCGAAGGTACTCCGCCGGACTTCATCGAGACCGTCTTCCAGCTTGAGCGCGACGACATCGCCGTGCTCTCGGCGGATGGTGATGCATGGATCCTGCGTCTCGACCAGATCAACATGCCGAACCAGGAAACGCCGGAAGCCGTCAACGGCAAAGCCGCCGTCTCGGCCCAGATCGCCAACGAAATCGCCGCGGCCCTGGCCAATGCCTACACGCGCGCCCTGACCGAACAGGCCGGTATCGAGATCAACCAGGCCGCAATCAACGCCGTCAATACGCAGCTTCAGTAACATGGCCCTCGAACCGTCATACGACGCCTTCGCGGCGGGTTACGAACAGGGCAAGAACCAACTGGTCTATATGCGGCTTGCCGCCGACCTCGACACGCCCGTCTCGCTGATGCTGCGCCTCACCGGCGCGCGCGCCGACGCCTTCATGCTGGAAAGCGTCACCGGCGGCGAGGTGCGTGGGCGTTATTCGATCATCGGCATGAAGCCTGACCTGATCTGGGAATGCGACGGCACCAAGGCGCGCATCAACCGCAACGCCCGTTATGACCGTGACACCTTTACAGACGAGGGCACCGACCCGCTGACATCGCTTCGGGCGCTGATCGACGAGGGCAGGATCGACATTCCCGACGACCTGCCCGCAGCCTCGGCGGGGCTGTTCGGCTATCTCGGCTATGACATGATCCGGTTGGTCGAACACTTGCCCAACGTAAACCCCGACCCGATTGGCCTGCCCGACGCGGTGCTGCTGCGCCCCTCGGTTGTGGCTGTCCTCGATGGCGTAAAGGGCGAAGTCATCGTCGTCGCCCCTGCCTGGACCTCGTCCGGCCTCTCGGCCCGCTCCGCCTATGCCCAGGCAGCCGAACGCGTGATGGACGCCGTGCGCGACCTCGACCGGCCGTTGCCCGACACCGGCCGTGACTTTGGCGAGGAACTCCCGACCGCCGAGCCGGTCTCGAACTTTGCCAAGGACGATTACAAGGCCGCCGTCGAAAAGGCGCGCGACTACATCGCCGCGGGCGATATTTTCCAGGTCGTCCCGTCTCAGCGCTGGACCCAGGACTTCCCGCTGCCGCCGTTTTCGCTCTACCGGGCGCTCAGGCGCACCAATCCTTCGCCCTTCATGTTCCACTTCGACTTCGGCGGCTTCCAGGTCATCGGCGCTTCGCCCGAGATCCTCGTGCGCGTCTTCGACAATGAAGTCACGATCCGCCCGATCGCCGGCACCCGCCCCCGTGGCACAACCCCGGAGGAAGACCGTGCTCACGAGGCCGATCTCCTGGCGGATGAAAAGGAATTGGCCGAACACCTGATGCTTCTCGACCTCGGGCGCAACGACGTCGGCCGCGTCGCCAAGATCGGCACTGTTCACCCGACCGAGGAATTCGTCATCGAACGCTATTCCCACGTCATGCATATCGTTTCAAACGTTGTCGGCGAACTCTCCGACGACCACGACGCCCTCTCCGCCCTTCTCGCAGGCTTGCCCGCAGGTACAGTCTCCGGCGCCCCCAAGGTCCGCGCCATGGAAATCATCGACGAGCTTGAGCCGGAAAAGCGTGGTGTGTACGGTGGCGGCCTCGGCTACTTCTCGGCGGGCGGTGACATGGACATGTGCATCGCGTTGCGTACCGCCGTGCTGAAGGACGAGAAACTCTATATCCAGGCCGGCGGCGGCGTTGTCTGGGACAGCGACCCCGAGGCCGAATGGCTCGAGACCGTCAACAAGAGCCGCGCTCTGAAAAAAGCGGCCGAGGAAGCGGGACGTTTCGAAAGAAGTGGAAACTGACATGGCGCCGAACAGCTATTATTCGCTGAAAGGTGGCTCGCCCGACCCGACGACGCTGGTGACCGACCGCGCCGTCTTCAAGGAGGCCTACGCCTTCATCCCGCGCCGCTGTGCCAAGGACATAACCGCAAGCTTCTTCCCGTTCTGGGAAAAAACCCGCGGGTGGGTCCTCGCCCGTCCGCTCTCGGGATTTGCCGAGACTTTCGCGCAGATCGCCATGGAGATCTTTCCCATGGGCGGCACCAACCGCCCCGAGGACGACCCCGAAGCCGAGTCGGTCCTATTCGTCACCGAGGGCGAGGTGGAAATCTCCATCGACGGACATCCGCACAGGCTGACCGTCGGTGGCTACTGCTACATTGCACCCGGCACCAAGTGGACGCTCTGGAACCGCTCAGATGCAAATGTCTGCTTCATGTGGATTCGCAAGCGGTATCAAAGGGTCGAAGGCCTCGATGCCCCGGAGTCGATGATCACCAACGAGAATTCCGTCAGCCCGGTCGAGATGGAAAACTCCAACGGGCTGTGGAAGACCACCCGTTTCGTCGACCCAGCCGACCTGCGCCACGACATGCACGTCAACATCGTAACCTTCGAGGCCGGCGGCACGATTCCCTTTGCCGAAACCCACGTCATGGAACACGGACTCTACGTCCTGGAAGGCCGCGCAGTCTACCGGCTGAACGACGACTGGATCGAGGTTGAAGAGGGCGATTTCATGTGGCTGCGCGCGTTTTGCCCGCAGGCCTGCTACGAGGGTGGACCTCAGCGGTTTCGCTATCTGCTCTACAAGGACGTGAACCGGCAGATGCCGCTGACACCGTTTTAAGGTTTTGCGCCGACTTGGTCGTCGCGGGGGGCCGCCGCGTGCCGCGGCGGCCTTTTTTGCGTATTTTCGGCAAGATAAAGATCAGATCGAAGTAATCCGATAGGGCGTGTCGAACCAGTGTTCCTCGAGGTTCGCCCCCGCGCCGATGCGGTCGACCACGGCAAAGAGTCCCGGCGCATGAAGCGGTGTCAGCACCCCATGCCAGATGCCCCTGTGGAAATTGATCCCCTGCCCGGCCCTGGTGACAAAGGCCAGCGGACGCCCCGGCACGCCGTCCTGATCGGGGGCCACGACGACCAGGAACGGCACATGGGCCATCGGCAGGAAGGCCTGGCTGCCATCAGGGTGGCGTTCGACCATCTCGAGGTCCAGCGGCAGGGTGCGGACATTGGCGTCGAACAGGCTGATCCCGGCGCTCCCGTCGGAGAAGTCCAACCGTGCGAGGTCGTGGAAACGCCCGCACTGGCCCTGGTTGATGATTTTGTCCGGTGCGCCAGAGGCCTCCAGAACGTCGCCAAAAGGCGCAAAAGCCTCGGCGGTCAACGGCTCGGGCGCAATGTCCCGGCTCATGCGAAGATGGCCTCCAGCCGCAGTTCTGCAATCCGTTCCACCTGGCGGCAGGCCTCGGCGAATTCCACCTCCCGATCGTTTTCCAGCCGTCGCTTGAATGCCTTCAGGATGCCGGCCTTGTCGTGGTCGCGCACCGCTATGATGAACGGAAAGCCGAAGCGGTCGACATAGGCTGCGTTCAGGGCCTCGAACTCGGCCCGCTCGGCGTCGGTCAGTGCATCCAGCCCCACGGACGCCTGCTCGGCGGTCGAGGCCTCGGTCAGACGCTTGGCCTGCGCCAGCCTGCCTGCAAGGTCGGGGTGCGCGTTCAGCACCGCCAGACGCTCCTCGGTACTGGCGCTGCGAAAGGCGCGCACCAGCGCCGAATGCAACCCCGCCGCTGTATCATGGGTTGGCCCCAGTTCCAGCCCCCAGGCACGCTCGGCCACCCAAGGCGACTCTTCGATGATATCGCCATAGGCGTTCACGAAATCCGTCTTTGACATCGACGATGGCCGCCTGCGCCTGTGGGGGGCGTGCATCCGCGCCCAGTGCTCGGCAATCTCGAGTCGGGTCGCAAACCAGACGTCGTCGTGCCCCGCCATGTATTCCAGCGCCCGCTTTAACGCCATGGCCCGGCCCGGGCGACCGACAAGGCGGCAATGCAGCCCGATCGACAGCATACGCCCGCCCTCGGAATAAAGCATGTCGAACGAATCCTTCAGATAACTTTCAAACTCGTCCGGCGCCCCGAACCCTGCCGCCACGGCGAACCGCATGTCGTTGGCGTCCAGCGTATAGGGCACAATCAGCTGCTCGCGCCCGCCGATATCCATCCAATACGGCAGATCGTCGGCATAGGTGTCGGCCACGTAGGCGAACCCGCCCTCTTCTGCCGCCAGCTTGACCGAATTCATCGAGGTCCGCCCGGTGTAAATCCCCAGGGGACGCTCGCCGACAACTTCGGTATGCAGGCGGATGGCCTCCATCAGGTCGGCGCGCTCCGCCTCCTCGGGGGCATCCTTGTACTCGATCCACTTCAGCCCGTGGGACGCGATCTCCCAGCCGGCCTCTTTCATGGCCTTGACCTGCTCGGGCGCCCTGGCCAGGGCCGTGGCCACGCCATAGACCGTCACCGGCGTATCCTTCAGCAGCCGGTGCAGGCGCCAGAACCCTGCCCGCGCGCCGTATTCATAGATCGATTCCATGTTCCAGTGCCGCTGCCCCGGCCACTGCGCCGCGCCGACGATTTCCGACAGGAAGGCTTCGCTGGCGGTATCTCCGTGCAGGATGTTGTTCTCGCCGCCTTCCTCGTAGTTCACCACGACTTGCACCGCGATGCGTGCACCGTTCGGCCACTTGGCATCGGGCGGCCACGCGCCATATCCGGTCATGTCGCGGGGATAACGGGGGGCGTCGGTCATCTGGGAAAACTTTCCTTCAAGAGTCACGAAAAAATTACCCGCCCCAAGGGGGGCGGGCAATAGAGCTCAGATCAGGCCAAGGGTCAGGACCCCGAACCGCCCGACATTCCACCGGCGATCTCTTCAGTTGCCGCATCGTCCAGATGCTCCGGCAGGATCAGGTTCAGCACGATGGCCAGGATCGCCGCCGGCAGGATGCCCGAAACCAGCAGGACCTTGAGCGTCCCCGGCACGTATTGCAGCGCGCCCGGTTCCAGCTGAAGCCCGAGACCCAGCGACAGGGAGATCGCGAAGATCACCATATTGCGCCGGTTCCAGTCGACCTCGGACAGCATCGAGATGCCAGCCGCGACGACCATGCCGAACATGACGATCACGCCGCCGCCCAGCACCTCGATGGGTACTGTCGAGATCAGTGCGCCGATCTTGGGCACCAGCCCGCAAAATATCAGGAAGACCGCCCCGATGGTCACCACGTGGCGGCTCATCACGCCGGTCATGGCGATCAGCCCGACGTTCTGGCTGAAGCTGGTGTTGGGCAGTGCGCCAAAGGCTCCCGCCACCGCCGTGCCGATCCCGTCCGCAAAGGTCGCGCCCTGGATCTCGGTGTCCGTCGCCTCGCGGCCCGCACCACCCTTAGTAATCCCGCTGACGTCGCCAACGGTCTCGACCGCCGAAACGAATGCCATCAGGCAGAATCCGATGATCGAGCCGACCGAGAATTCGATCCCGAAGTGGAAGGGGTCGGGCAAGGCAAAGCTGGCAGCCCGGCCCACGTTGCCAAAGTTCACCATGCCGAAAACCATCGCCACGACGTATCCCGCGACAAGGCCCAGCAGGACCGCCGACACCGACAGCATGCCCCGCGTGTAGAACTTCAGCGCAAGCGTCACCACGATCACCACACCGGCCACGAACCAGTTCAGGCCCGAGCCGTATTCCTCGGTCCCTATGGCCGGCACGCCACCTGCGGCGTACTGGATACCGACGCGCACCAGCGCAAGACCAATCATCGTGACCACCAGGCCAGTGACCAGGGGCGGCAGGGCAAAACGTATCTTGCCGATGAACAGGCCAAGGCAGGCATGGAAGATACCGCCCACCAGCACGCCGCCCATCAACACCGCCACGGCATCGACACCTTTGCCCGCCACCAGCGGGATCATGATCGGGATAAAGGCGAAACTCGTGCCCTGCACCACCGGAAGCCGTGCGCCGACCGGACCGAGACCGATGGTCTGCAACAGCGTCGCGATACCCGCGAAGAACATTGACATCTGGATCATGTAGATCATTTCGGGGAAATCCGGGCTGTTCGATCCGAACCCGAAACCCGCCGCCCCGCAAACGATAATCGCGGGCGTCACATTGGAAACAAACATGGCCAGCACATGCTGGATACCCAGCGGCACCGCCTTGGCCAGTGGTGGTGTGTAGTCTGGATCCCGCAACTGCTCGGGCGTTCCGATACTTGTATCTGTCATAGTCCCCGTCCCTTTTAGTTGGTGTTCGCCCCTACATCTGGGGGGCTTGTCGCCCAATCCGTCAAGCCTGTTGCAGTCAACAGGATAAAGGTTGCGACATTCCCGCCATCCGGTGCAGGAATGAGGAAACGATCCCAAACCACCGCAACAACGCCAGAAAACGGAAACTGAGATGGCCGGATACCTGACAACCCACATCCTCGACACCGCTCAAGGCAAACCTGCCCAGGGCATCACGATCGAGCTTTACCGGATCGAAGGCGACAGCCGCACCTACATCCATTCCCATGTTACCAATGCCGACGGACGCACCGACCAACCCATTCTGGACAAGGCAGAATTCCGCCCCGGCACCTATGAACTGGTGTTCCACACGGGCGGCTACCAGGACGCCACCGGCGTCGTCCAGGAAAGCCCCCGCTTCCTCGACCAGATCCCGATCCGCTTTGGCATGAGCCACGAGGACCACTATCACGTGCCTTTGCTGCTCTCGCCCTTCGGATATTCGACGTATCGGGGGAGTTAAGGAATCACTCGTGGCACGTTTTTCCGGCAAAACGGTCCTGATCACGGGCGCGGGCGGCGGTCTGGGCCAACAACTTGCGCGTGACTTCGCTGATGCAGGCGCGAAAGTTGCGCTGAATTACGCGTCCTCGAGGGCACCAGCCGAAGACACTGCCCAAATGATTGTCCAGCAAGGCGGGCAGGCGCTTGCCATTCAGGCCGACATCGCCTCGGCAAAGGACGTCGAAGCCATGGTCGAGCGGGTGGTCAGCGCATTCGGTGGCATCGACATCCTGATCAACAATGCGGGGCTCAGTATCGACGCGCCCTTTCTCGACATGAGCGAGGAAGCCTGGGACCGGACGATGGATGTGAATCTGAAAGGTCCGTTCCTGGTGTCGCAGGCTGTGGGACGCCACATGGTCGCCGCCCGGTGCGGTTGCATCGTCAACGTTTCGGCCACGTCTGCCGTGCAGGCACGCATCGGCAATGCGAATTATGCGGCCGCAAAGGCGGGTCTCAATATGCTGACCCAGAGCATGGCGCTGGAACTTGGGCCGCACGTCAACGTCAATACCGTCGCACTCGGTTTTGTCGACAGCGACCTCGTACGCGAATTGTTCACGCCCCAGGAAATCGCTGACGCGCGCGACTCCGTCCCCCTGCGCAGGCTGACAACCTATGCCGAAACATCCGCTTTCATCCAGATGCTGGCCTCCGACGCTGCGTCTTTCGTCACCGGACAGACCATCCCGTTCGATGGCGGCCGGGTGATGCGCTAGGCCCCTTGCCATCTTGCGCCGTCTGTCGTCACATGGCGCCACACCCTGACAGGAGCCCCACATGTACGACATTGCCGTTCTCTGGGCCTGGGCCGAATTCGCGGTGCGCTGGACACACGTGGTGACCGCCATCGCCTGGATCGGCTCGTCGTTCTATTTCATCGCACTGGACCTCGGACTGAATCGCTCGATCCCCGGACCGGCTGATGGCGAGGAATGGCAGGTCCATGGCGGCGGCTTCTATCACATTCAGAAATACCTGGTCGCCCCCGAGGCCATGCCCGAGCACCTGACCTGGTTCAAATGGGAATCCTACGCCACATGGCTCTCCGGCGCAGCGCTCCTGATGCTGGTCTATTGGGTCGGCGGAGAACTCTACCTTGTCGACACAGCCAAAGCGGACGTGGCGCTCTGGCAGGCGATCCTTATTTCAGCCGCGAGCCTTAGCATCGGCTGGCTAGTCTATGATTTTCTTTGCAAATCCCCTCTCGGCGAAAAGCCGACCGTGCTGATGCTGCTCCTGTTCGTCCTGCTGACGGCCATGTCCTGGGGCTATCATCAGATCTTCACAGGTCGCGCCGCGCTGCTGCACCTCGGCGCCTTCACCGCGACGATCATGACGGCCAACGTCTTTTTCATCATCATGCCAAACCAGAGGATCGTCGTCGCCGACCTCAAGGCGGGCCGCAAACCTGACCCCAAGTACGGCAAGATCGCGAAGCTGCGCTCGACCCACAACAACTACCTGACCCTGCCGGTCGTCTTCCTGATGCTGTCGACGCATTACCCGCTGGCCTTCGCCACGACCTATTCCTGGCTGATCGCCGCGCTGGTCTTCCTGATGGGCGTCACGATCCGCCACTGGTTCAACACTCACCACGCCCGCAAGGGTAATCCGCACTGGACCTGGGCGGCCACCGTTGTGATCTTTATCCTCCTGGCCTGGCTCTCAACAGCCACCGTGGGCGACAGCTACGAGGCAGCCGAGGCCCGACCGCTGACCCCGTCTGAGACCAATCTGGTGCAACTGGCCGAATTCGACGAAGCCGAAAGCGTCGTGCTGGGACGCTGTTCGATGTGCCACGCCCGCGAACCGGTCTGGGAAGGCATCCTCTGGGCCCCGAAAGGCGTCTTCCTCGAAACCCCGGGTGACATTGCCCGGCACGCGCGCGAAATCTACCTTCAGGCAGGCCTCAGTCATGCCATGCCACCGGCCAACATCACCGAGATCACTCCCAAGGAACGCCAAAGCCTCACGGCCTGGTACCGCGCAAGCCGGTAACGGCCATTTCCCGCCGATTTGGCCGCGGTCGCCGCCCTCGCAACCCCGTGATCGAGCGCAGGGTCTCCTACTATAGAGGGTGACTCTTGTTCACAGCTCCCCTATACTTTGCGGTGAACGGCCAAATAAGGCCGTCTTTACGAGGTTCCAGCAAAGGGCAGACCCCATGACACGCTTTCCCCGCCGCGCGTTCCTGACGACCGTCGCCGCATCGCTAGCGCTCACCGCCTGCGGAAACGGCATCGGCAGCCAGGGTGGCGCAAACATCGACGCCCGCGTCGATGCTACGCTCGCCTATCTTGATAACAACTACCCCGGCACCCGCGACCTGCGCCAGAAAGCCGTCGGCATGCTGGTCATGCCGCTGATCACCGAAGCCAGCTTCGGCTTTGGCGGCGCCTACGGACGCGGCGCCCTGCGCGTCAACGACGTGACGGTCGATTACTACTCGGCCGCTCAGGCCAGCTTTGGAATCCAGATCGGCGCTCAGCAATACGCCCACGTGCTGTATTTCATGACCGAAGAGGCACTTGCCGAATTCCGCACTTCGCCCGGCTGGGCCGCTGGCGCGGACGTGGAATACGCGGTTTCGGACCGGGGCGGCAACCTTTCGGCAGAAACCACGACAGTGTTGTCGCCGGTTATCGCCGTCATCTTCGGCCAGGCCGGGCTGATCGCCGGCGCGTCGGTCGAAGGCACGAAGTACTCGCGTATCATCCCCTGATGAGAAGTATTGCGCCGCGCGCTACGCGTCGCGCCGGATGAGGGGGCTGTCTGCCCCCTCTTTGCCGTTTCACGGCAAATTCACCCCCGAGGATATTTTACCCAAGAAGAAAGCGCCCCTTGCAACAAAGGGCGCTTTCCGGTGCTTTCTCCTTGGGCGGTCATCGGCGTCCCCGCCTGTACCGCGCCGACAATTTACGCCAAACTGTGTTTCTTCTTGGTAAAATATCCCGGGGTGCTTGAGGGGCAGCGCCCCTCGCCCCACCTCACCCCAGCTTGCGCAGCCGTTTGAACAGGCTCGACGTGTCCCAGCGGCCGCCGCCCATCTTCTGAACGTCCTTGTAATACTGGTCGACCAGCGCCGTTACTGGCAGGCTCGCGCCGGTCTCGTTGGCCGTGTCCAGGCAAATCCCCAGGTCCTTGCGCATCCAGTCCACCGCGAAGCCGTGGTCGAAATGGTCATCCAGCATGGTCTCGTAGCGATTTGACATCTGCCAGGAACCGGCCGCGCCCTGGCTGATCACTTCGACCACCGCACGGCCATCCAGCCCCGCCTTCTCCGCGAAATGCAGCGCCTCGGACAGGCCCTGCACCAGACCGGCGATGGCGATCTGATTGCACATCTTGGTCATCTGCCCGGATCCCGACTCGCCGATCCGGCGGCAGATCTTGGCATAGGCCTGCATCACCGGCTCGGCGCGCTGGTAGGCGCCCGCGTCGCCGCCGCACATGATTGACAAGGCCCCGTTTTCGGCGCCCGCCTGGCCGCCGGAAATCGGCGCGTCAACAAACGAGATATTGGCCTTGTCGGCAGCCGCGTATAACTCCCGCGTGACCTTGGCCGATACCGTCGTGTGATCGACAAAGACCGTGCCCGCCCCCATCCCCGCAAAGGCGCCGTCTTCGCCGAGACACACCGAGCGCAAATCGTCATCATTGCCGACGCAGGCCATCACGAAATCAGCGCCCGCAGCCGCCTCGCGCGGGGTCTTCGCCGCCTGGCCGCCGTGCTTGTCGGCCCAGTCTTCGGCCTTCGAGAAGGTGCGGTTGTAGACCGTCACATCGTGGCCCGCCGCCCTGAGGTGTCCCGCCATCGGGAAACCCATGACTCCCAGTCCGAGAAACGCGCAATTCGCCATGGTATCCTCTCCGCTTAAGTCCTAAAGTTCGGGTGCTTGAGGTTTACCTACCTCACCCGCAGGTGCAGTCAACAAGGCTCTGATGGTTCGTTTATTCCGCTGGCTCCTTCGTATCGTGACCGGTGTCCTGGTCCTGGGGTGTCTCGCGGCGCTTCTGCTCTACTGGTTCTTCGCCCGTTCGATCCCCGATTACAGCGAGACGCTTGATGTCCGCGGACTGTCCGCGCCAGTGGAAATCGTGCGCGACAATGCCGATGTCCCGCATATATTCGGAGCCTCGGATGCGGACGTCTATTTTGGCCTCGGCCTGGCCCATGCCCAGGACCGTCTGTGGCAGATGACCATGCTGAGACGCACTGCCCAGGGCCGCCTGTCCGAGCTGTTCGGCGCACGCACCGTCAAGGTGGACGAATTGCTGCGGCGCTTTGATCTGTACGCGCTGGCGGTGAAATCTTTGGCGGCCCAGGACGATTACACCCGTGAAGCGCTGGACGCCTATGCGCGCGGCGTGAACGCCTGGCTCGACCAGGTCAACACCTCGGCCCGCGGTCGCGGCGCTCCGGAGTTCTGGTTGTTCGAACCCTCGATTGCTCCCTGGCAGCCCGCCGACAGCATCGTCATCGGCAAGCTGATGGCCCTGCAGCTTTCGGGCCATTTGTCCGAGGAGGTGCTGCGCGCCCAGGTCTCGCAAATTCTTCCGGACCAGAGACTTGCCGACATTCTGCCCGATGCGCCTGGCAGCGCGGTCGCAGCTTTGCCGGACTATTCATCATTTTTCGACGCACCGATCCCGCGTTACGCCGAAGCCGCGCCGGTCGACTCCCTCTCGCCCGTCGCGCCGCGTGGGCTGGCGGGGGCGTCGAACGTCTGGGCCTCTGCGCCCGACCGCTCGGCGGCGGGCGGCACGCTTCTGGCCAACGATCCCCATCTTGAATTCACCGCCCCGTCGATCTGGTATCTGGCGCGGCTGGAACTGGCCTCGGGCGGCGTCATCGGCGGCACCATCCCCGGCGCACCCGTGGTGTTAGTCGGGCGTTCGGCGCGGCTTGGCTGGGGGCTGACCTCGTCTTACGCAGACGACCAGGACGTTTTCATTGAAAAGCTGAACCCGGAAAACCCCGAAGAGGTGCAAACTCCCTCGGGCTGGAAACCCCTGGCCAAACGCTCCTCGATCATCAACGTCAAGGATGGCGATCCGGTCACGGTCACGCTCCGGTGGTCCGACAACGGCCCCATCCTTCCCGGCAGCCATTATAACCTTGCCTCGATCACGCCCCGTGGCCACGTCGCGGCCCTGGGCTGGACAGCGCTTTCGAGCAGCGACACCTCGGTGCAGGCGATGCTGAAGCTGATGCGCGCCCACAACGTGGACGAAGGCCTCGCCGCGGGCGAGGATTTCACCGCCCCACCCCAGAACCTGACGCTGGTGGATGAATCCCGCATCGCCATGAAGGTGATCGGTGCCCTGCCGCGCCGCGCCGCGCGCCACCAGACCAGGGGTCGCATGCCCGCACCCGGCTGGCTAGCCGAAAACCGCTGGCAGGGACGGCTGGCCTACAGCGCCAACCCCGAATTCGTCGACCCGGAGGGCGGCATCCTCGGCAACACCAACAATAAGATCATCGACCGCCCGTTTCCCCTGCACGTCAGTTACGGCTGGGGCGACACACAACGGGTACTTCGCTGGGAAAAGCTGATGCAATCGCGCGACGTCCATACCCGCGAAAGTTTTATGGAGGCGCAGCTCGACACCGTCTCGATCACCGCGCGCACGCTTTTGCCGCTCGTTGCCCGCGATTTGTGGTTCACTGGAGAAGCCTCGCCCGAGGGCACGCCGGAACGACGACGCCGAGAAGCATTGGACCTTTTGGCGGGCTGGAACGGAGAGATGAACGAACACCTGCCCGAGCCGCTGATCTACATGGCCTGGATGCGCAGCCTGCAAGACCGGCTGATCCGCGACGAACTCGGCAGCCTGGCCGACGCCTTTACTCATATCGAGCCGGTGTTCCTTGAACGGGTCTTCCGCAATATCGAAGGGGCCGCCGTCTGGTGCGACGTGATCCAGTCGGCGAACGAGGAAAACTGCACCGATATTGCCCGCCTGTCGCTGGACGATGCGCTTTTGTGGATCGACGAAACCTATGGGCTCTCACTGGAATCACTTCGCTGGGGAGACGCACACGAGGCCACCCACGACCACCCCGTTCTGGGCGAGGTCGGCTGGGTCTCATGGCTCGTCAACATCCGCCAATCGACCTCCGGCGGCGACAACACCCTGCTCAGGGGCTTGACCAGTGGAGAAGAACCGACCCCGTTTCACAACATCCACGGCGCGGGTTATCGCGGCGTCTACGACTTTGCCGACCCCGACAGCTCGGTCTTCGTGATCTCGACAGGCCAGTCCGGCCACCCGCTCTCGCGGCACTATGACGACCTTGGAGAACTCTGGCGGCGCGGCGAGTACATCCCCATGACTCTAGACCCCAACCTCGCGCGCGCTGGCGCGGTTGGCATTACCCGGCTGAACCCGACTCCATAAGGCTTTGCCCCCGCGCCGATCCGCATGGTAAAAACCGGCACCTAGGGGAATCGTATCATGCCGTTTTCAGTCTATGCCCGCGGTGACAGCAGCACGGCCAACAACGCATCTCTGAACGTTGAAAGCTACAACCAGCAGCCCACGGTTCTGCTGACCTTCGAAGCCGCGGCGGGCGGCGACGAAGACCTCGAATTCAACGACGGTCTGCCCGATCCCGACACCGTGGTCTATGTCGATGGCGACCCCACCCCGCTGACCTTCACCATGGAATTCGGCGGCTACCTGCCGCAGTCGAACAAGCTGTCCAACGTCGGCGGTGTCGACCTGCGCGGTGCCGAAATTCGCGTTCTGACGCTTGAAAATGGCGACCGCTATTTCTTTGTTGTCGGCAGCGATGGCTCGGCCACCTGGCTGAACATCATGGACAGTTTCCCGAACGGCGCGCATTCGATCGACTTCACTTTCGCCTGCTATGCTCTCGGGACACTGATAAGGACCCCCTTCGGCGACCGGCCCGTTCAGGACCTTGTTCCGGGCGACCACGTTCTGACCAACAAGGGTCGAAAGGTCCGCGTCCGATACGTCGCCCGCCGCAGCTTTACCGCCACCGAAGTCAAGACCTTCGCGCCCCTGACGCCGATCCTGATCTCCGCCGGGACCCTCGGCCCCGGCCAGCCTGAGAACGACCTCACCGTCTCTGCGCTTCACCGTATCCTCGTGCGCGACGGCGACCTTGAACGGCTCTTCGGCCTCGAGGCCGCCTATATCGCTGCCCGCGACCTGCCGTTTGCTCGCCCGGCGCCCGCGACGGACATTACCTATGTCCATTTCCTCTGCGACGATCACGAATGCGTCCTTGCCAACGGCTGCGAAAGCGAAAGCCTTTTTCCGGGCGACGTCATCCAGGCCGCGCTCACGCCCGAAGACAGGAAAGCAGTCCGTGAAATCGCTTGCGGCCAGACCCGGACCGCCTACCCCTGCCTCACGGCAAAAGAGGCCACCGTCTGGGCCGCCGCGCGCAGCGCCCGCGAAGGCGACACCACCTTTCACATACGGGAAAAACGCACCGCCTGAGGTTTGGACCAGTTCACGTCGACAAGTGTCCCGGCCTCGGTCTCGCGCTCGCCAGTGACGATGCCCTGCTCGTAGAGCCAGGCCCGCTTGCGGCCATCGCCATGGCCCAACAGAACCGTCTCGCGCATCCGACCCGCGTCCAATGCCGCCTCGACAGCCTCCAACAACGGCGCGATCCCGCCCTCGGTTACGGCCGAAGTCGCTACTACGCCTTCCGTGCGTTCGGCCATCGTAACCAACGCCTCGCGCTCGGCCTCGGGCAAACGGTCGATCTTGTTCCAGACCTCGATCTTGGTGCGATCCTCCCCCACCCCGATCTCGGCCAATATGGCCTCGACGTCGGCGCACTGCTCCTCGGTCTCGGGATGCGAAATGTCGCGCACGTGCAAAACGATATCAGCTTCAAGAACCTCTTCCAGCGTGGCACGGAAGGCGGCGACAAGCTGCGTCGGAAGGTCCGAGATGAAGCCCACCGTGTCCGACAGGATCACCTCGCGCCCAGATTTCGGCAGCTTGACCGACCGCATCGTCGGATCCAGCGTCGCAAAAAGCATGTCCTTGGCCAGAACCTTGGCCCCGGTCAGTGCGTTGAAGATCGTCGATTTTCCGGCGTTGGTATAGCCCACCAGCGCAACGATCGGGAACGGCACCTTGGCCCGCGCCGCCCTGTGCAGGGTACGCGTCTTGACGACCTTGTCCAGCTGCCGCTTCAGCCGCGCCAGTTGCTCGTCGATGGCCCGCCGGTCGGCCTCGATCTGAGTTTCGCCCGGACCACCGACGAACCCCAGCCCGCCACGCTGGCGTTCAAGGTGGGTCCAGGCCCGCACCAGCCGCGTACGCTGATAAGACAACGCCGCCATCTCGACCTGCAACACGCCCTCGCGCGTTGCGGCCCGATCCGAGAATATCTCGAGGATCAGCCCGGTGCGGTCCAACAGCTTGACCTTCCACTCGCGCTCCAGGTTTCTCTGCTGCACCGGCGTCACCGCGCCGTTGACCAGGACCAGTTCGATCTCATCGCGCTTGATACGCTGCGCCAGTTCGTCGACCTTGCCCGATCCGAACAGGGTGCCCGACTTCGGCTTTTGCAGCCGCACGATCTCTGCGCCCACAAGATCCAGCCCCGGAAGAGCACTGGCCAGTGAAATGGCTTCTTCCAAGGCGTGATCGGCATCCCGACGCTCCGGGTCGCCCGTCATATCGGGGTGCAGCACGAGGGAGCGCGTGCCCCCCGCGCTAAGCTCATCCACCGTTATTCTTCACCTTCATAAAGGGATATCGGCTGAGCCGGCATGATCGTGGATATCGCGTGCTTGTACACAAGCTGAGATTGACCGTCCCGACGCAGCAAGACACAAAAATTGTCAAACCAGGTAATCACGCCCTGCAACTTGACGCCGTTGATCAGAAAGATCGTTACCGGCACCTTCGTCTTGCGAACGTGATTCAGAAATGCATCCTGCAAATTCTGTCTATCCGAAGCCATTGGTCATAGCCTTTGTTATTGTGGCCGAATTCCCGACCGTTTTTGTTGCGTGCGCCCAATATGAAGGCCACCGGGCGTTCTTTCCACCCCCAATTAGGGATCGCCCTGCCCTAATGTAAGGGTGATCCGGTATCCTGCTGTAATAAGACTACAAAATCAGGCAGTTCTGGTGCATTCCGGCGACAATTTTCGCCATGAACACCGCTCACCGCCAGAATTCAGGGTTTAGCAGCGCAACCACCACAAGTGTTTCCAGGCGCCCCAGGACCATAGCTGCGCTCAAAAGGGCGCGGCTCGCGTCGCCCAGTTGGGACAACACCAGCGGAGCTTCGCCGGCGGAAACGACCAGGGGGCCGGTCGTCGAAAGGGCCGAGATCGTCAGGATCATGCCCTCTTCGAAATCCAGTTCACCCGTCAGCGAAAAGCCCATCATCACGACCGCGATCGAAATTGCGAACAGCATGAAAAACACCCAGGCCGCATAGGCGCCCTGGCGCCGGAAGCGGCGGCCATAGCGCCCGGCACCGCCGACGGATGAAGGCTGGACCAGCTTTTCCATCTCGCGCAATCCGTGCTGGTAAAGGGCATAGACCCGCAACAGCTTGACGCCCCCGGCCGTGGTGGCCACGCCACCGCCGAACACCGCCAGCCCCAGCAACAGAACCCCCGGCGTGCCGACGCCGGACCAGGCCCGCGCACTGCTCCACGACTCTGATTCAAAGCCGGTCGTGGTCAGGTAGGACGTCACTGTGAACAAGGCGCCCCACAGTCCCTTGACCCCCTCGACCAGCGCAACCTCCGAGCCCTCGTCGAAACTCACCACCCAATGACGCAGGAACAAGAACACAGCAACCGTCGCCGAGATCAGAACCCCAAGACGCAATTCGGGATCGCCCAAAAGGCTCTTGAATCCGTCCGGGCGGTCTTCCCGAATGAAGGTCAGGCGCGACAGGGCAAACACGAAAAACAGGAAGATCACCATCTCGCCCGCAGGCCCCGAGGTCGAGCCCGCGAGCCCGCCGACCGCCGATATGCCGGACGTCGACATCGTCGACATGGCATGGCTCAGCGCCACAAGCGGCCTGTCACCCGCGATATAAAGCGACGCCCACAGCACACCGGTCAGACCGGCATAGATCGGCAGCAGCCGCGCACTATAGCGTTTCAGTCGTATCCCAGGCTGATGGGTCGCGTCCCGCATGTTGCGCGCGCCCTGTCCGATCTCGGCATGGGACGACAACTCGAATCCGCCAAGGTTCAACGGGGCCATCACAGCGATGGCCGTCACCCAGACGAACAACCCTCCCATCCAGCCAACCAGAGCGCGCCACAGATGCACCGCGTCGGGCAGACGCGCCGGCTCGAACAGGCTGAGACCGGTGGTGGTCAGCGCCGACACCATCTCGACATAGGCGTTGAAATATCGCGTGTCCGGCACCGCCTCGGAAAAGGGCACTGCCAGAACCACGGGCAACACGGCGTAACAGGCCATGATCGAGATCAGGTAGCCCCGTTCCTGTCGGCGAATGCGCATGTTCGAACTGGCCAGCCCGACCATCACGAACAACAGCCCAAAGACCACGCCGGAATAGAAAAAAGCCCGCGACGTCGGATGGTCGTTCACTGCCACCGCATAGGCGGCGGGCACCATCATCGACCCGGCGGCGATCCCCAGGAGCAGGACGAAAAAAGGCAGGGTCCGAAGCCAGCGCATCTAGAAAAAGTCGATCGACACCTGGAACAGGCGCTCGACCTCGGGGACATCGGCGGCCAGCGTGAAGACCACGATCACATCGCCTTCGTCGATGCGTGTGTCGGCGGTCGGCTTGACGACCTCGCCATCCTTCATGACCGCGCCCACCAGAACACCCTCGGGAAACTCGATCTCGCGGATATGGCGGCCGGCAAGCGGCGACGGCGACAGGATCTGAGCCTCGATGATCTCGGCTTCCGCATCTCCGATCGAATAGACCCCCCTGACCCGGCCATGGCGGATATGGCGCAGAATCGAACTGACCGTTGTCGCGCGCGGGTTGATATAGGCGTCGATGTGCAACGGCTCCATCAACGGCAGAAGCGTCGGGTCGTTGACCAGGGCAATCGCCATCGGACAGCCCGCCTGCTTGGCGCGCACGCTGGCCAGAAGGTTGGTGTTGTCGTCGTCGGTCACCGCCAGGATGGCGTCGGCCTTTTCGATCCCCGCCTCGGTCAAGAGATCCGAATTCATCCCGTCGCCATGCAGAACGATTGTACGCTCCAGCGCGTCAGCAGCCCGTTCGGCCCGCGCACGGTTTTTCTCGATTACGCGCGCCCGCAACCGATCTGCCCGCCCTTCCAGAGCCTCGGCCACGGCCAAGCCGACATTGCCGCCGCCCAGGATCACCACGCGCTCCTGGCGATGCACCGACTTGCCGAAAATCTCGAATGTCCGCGTCAGATCCTCGAAATGGGTCATCACATAGATCTGATCATCCTCGAACAGCTGGTCTCCCGGTTCGGGCGCGAACAGCTTGCCTTTGCGCCGCACCCCGACGACGATGGCTCTCAGCGTTGAAAACAGATCCGTCAGCTGCCTGAGCGGCGTGTTCAGCACCGGACACTCGGCCTCAAGCTGGATGCCGACCAGCTGCGCCTTGCCCTCCAGGAACAACTCGGTGTCAAAGGCCGCCGGCGCATTCAGACGCCGCAAGGCCGCTTCGGCCACCTCGCGCTCCGGGCTGATCACCACGTCAATCGGCATGTGATCGCGCCGGTACAGGTCAGAATAGATCGCCGTCAAATAACTTTGCGACCGCAGCCGCGCGATCTTGCGCGGGATCGCGAAAACCGAATGTGCGACCTGGCAGGTGACCATGTTCACCTCGTCCGAATAGGTCGCGGCAATGATCATGTCGGCGTCGCGAGCGCCGGCCTTGTCCAGAACATCGGGATAGCTCGCGTGCCCCGCGATCCCCTGAACGTCGAGCGCATCGGTCGCCCGGCGCACAAGTTCGGCATTGTTGTCAACGACCGTCACGTCGTTTCTCTCGCCCGAGAGATGGCGCGCGATCTGCCAGCCGACCTGGCCCGCACCGCAGATAATGACCTTCATGACCGTCCCGTGTCCGTTTCAGGTGGGTTTTGTCTGGCAGATGCGCCGCGAACGTTCAAGCACAGACCGGCGGGCTGCGCCGTACCTGCAAGTCAATTCGACTGGCTTTCAACGCGTTAGGCGAAAATCGGAGAAGATTTTGCCTGCCGCTGGGACTCACGCTGCACAACTGCCATAACTCCGGCACAGCGCAACCAGACGATCAAAATGAAACCTTTTTTGCGCAACTCCGGCCGCTCCAGATCGTGGGCACGAGGGCGAGGCCGGCGCCGCAGCGTCCATTGAGGAAATCAGGCGCCGCACCCGAGTCCACCTTGCGTGCCTTGGTGTTCAGAGCCCCAAAACGTCTCGTCATCTCAGAGAGAACCGGTCCGCGCCGGATACCCGATTTCCATTGGCTCCGCCCGCCGCACAGCGCTAGGCTCGTCTGCAAACCCTACGCACGAGGTCCTCATGAAAATCACACGCAACGGCACAACACCGTCCCAACCCGGCCCGGCCGAACATTTCACCGGTTCGGTGCGCATGGACCTGAACTTCAACGCCGAAGAACCGGCCCGCGTCGGCGGCGTCACCGTCACATTCGAACCCGGTGCACGCACCGCCTGGCATACACATCCTCTTGGCCAGACCCTGATCGTCACCGCAGGCTGTGGCTGGGCCTGCATCGAGGGCGAAGCCCGCGAAACCATCCGACCTGGCGACATCATCTGGTTCCCACCCGGCGTGCGCCACTGGCACGGCGCCACCGACGCCACCGCCATGACCCATATCGCAATCGCCGAAAACGAAAACGGCACACGCGTCACATGGATGGAGCACGTCGCTGACCAGGACTACCTCGGGCGCCAGACACCAAGTCGCGGGTAACAAGGTATGAGCAACGCAAGTTGTTGAGACTGACGCCGCTTTCATGAGCGGCGCGCTCCACCCTCTCGGTTGAAGAGGCGATCGAACTTCCGGCTTGTCGAAGGCCCGTCAGCTCGGCGGCCTTCTGTCTCGGATTAGTGGAACTCCCGCGATGCAGGCGTGGTTCAAGCGCAACGCGTTGGTCGACAACCTGTTCGGGGCCAAAACCCCAAATACGGCGGCAGATGTTACCTAGCCGGTCACGAGAAAGCCCGAGCACCCAAGCATAATCGTTGACGCTCCAGCGGTCGCCGAAAACTGCGTCGACGAGGGTTCCGAACTCGGCCAAGGTCTTGCGCCATCGAGACCCGATGTCGTCCGCACCGGCCTGGAGCCATAAAGAATGCGCGATAGGTCTCGACCAGAAAAATGCGCAGGTCGACATCCACGATTTCATGTGTAATCGGGTGGTCCGGGCGGAGTTCGCGCCAAATTCCGAAAGTTTCCCTATAGTAAATCTTTCGATTGTGTAGGAGGCCTGCACAACCTAGAGTGCGCTCGAATGTTAGGGCTAACATCACGAGAACGAGAGGTACGGCATGCAGAAAGAACGAGATTGGTGGCGCGGGTCTGTAACGTATCAGATCTACCCTCGCTCGTTCATGGATTCCAACGGCGACGGGATCGGCGACATCAAGGGCATCACTGAACGCCTTGATCACGTTGCCTCTCTGGGCGTCGATGCAATCTGGCTCAGCCCAGTCTTCACTTCGCCCATGGCGGACATGGGATACGACGTCTCGAACTACCGTGACATCGACCCGATTTTCGGCTCCATGGCCGATTTTGACGCCATGATGGAAAAGGCGCACAGCCTCGGCCTCAAGGTCATCATCGACCAGGTCCTCAGCCATGCCTCGCACGAACACCCCTATTTCGAGGCAAGCCGCCAAAGCCGCGACAACCCCAAGGCCGACTGGTTTGTCTGGGCTGACCCCAATCCCGACGGGACGCCACCGAACAATTGGCTGGCGATCTTCGGCGGCTCGTCCTGGGAATGGGATACACGGCGTCGGCAGTACTATTTCCACAATTTCCTCAAGGAACAGCCGGACTGGAACTTCCATAATCCCGCCGTTCAGGACTACCTGCTCGACTGTGTGCGCTTCTGGCTTGACCGGGGCGTCGACGGGTTCCGACTGGATACGGTCAATTTCTACTTTCACGACCAGATGCTGCGCGACAATGCCGCCAACCCCTCGCCTTGGGCGCAGGACGCTCTGCGCCCGTTCGAGATGCAGTACACGTTGTTTTCCAAGAACCGGCCCGAGAATATCGCCTTCCTCGAACGCCTGCGCGCCCTCCTCGACGAATACGACGGCCGCGCCATGGTCGGAGAGGTCGGCGACAGCCACCACTCGATTGAACTGATGGGCGAATACACGTCCGGCAAACGCCTTCACATGGCCTATAGCTTTGAAATGCTGGGGCCGGATTTCTCGCCCAAGCATTTCCGAAGCTGCATCGAACGTTTCTTCAAGGACGCACCGAACGGCTGGCCCTGCTGGGCATTTTCCAACCACGACGTTCCGCGCCACGCCAGCCGCTGGCTCGAAAACGCTGTCGACCAGGATTCGCTCGCCAAGCAATGCGCGGCGCTCCTGCTGGCGTTTGAGGGCTCGATCTGCATCTACCAAGGCGAAGAACTCGGCCAGACCGACACCGTTCTGAAATTCGAGGAACTGACCGACCCCGAAGGTATCAATTTCTGGCCGGAAAAAACCGGCCGTGATGGCTGCCGTACCCCGATGGTCTGGGAAAAGGACGCTCCGAACGGCGGCTTTTCGGCGGCCAATCGAACATGGCTGCCGGTCAAGGAGCCACAGCGTGCCCGCGCGGTCTCTACACAGGGCGACGATAGCGTCCTTGCGTTTTATCGCGAAATGCTCACGCTGCGGCGAGGCAACAGTGACCTCTTGAAAGGAAACACGGTTTTTCTCGATCTGCCAGATCCTGTGCTAGGCTTTACGCGAGGGGATAAGATGGTCTGCATCTATAATCTGTCAGCAACTGAGGAACCGGTTGAACTGCCCTGCGCAATCAACCCGGTGATCCAGCAGTCTTGCGAGATCAAAGGCAAGAAAGCGATCCTCGGCGGCAATGGCTTTATCATCGGGCAAAAGGCTTCATGAGCAAATCTGCCGCTACCCCGATCGCACCGACCCTGCCGCCGCACATGGACCAGGCGGATGTGGACGCGCTTCTTGGTGCACACCACGACCGGCCCTTCGACGTTCTCGGCCGGCACAAGACCGGTCGCGCCACGTGGTGCGTCGCCCTTGTGCCTGGCGCAGAAAGCGTCACCGCCGCCTTTCCCAAGAAATCTGTGCACCTCGACAGGATCGAGGGCGCGCTCTTTGCGGCCAAGGTTCCCGGCACCCAATCCGTCTATCAACTGACCGCCACCGCCGACGACGGCACCACCTGGACCTTTGACGACCCCTATCGCTTCGGGCCGGTCCTGCAAGAGGTCGACCAATACTTGATCGGCGAAGGCACACATCGTCAACTTTGGAAGGCCCTCGGCGCACACGTCAGCGAAATCGACGGCGTAAGCGGCACTCATTTCGCGGTCTGGGCGCCGAATGCCCGCCGTGTCTCGGTTGTGGGCGATTTCAACTTCTGGGACGGCCGCACCCGTCCCATGCGCCGGGTTGGCCACACCGGGGTCTGGGAACTCTTCATCCCCGGCATCGGTGAAGGCGCGACCTACAAGTATGAAATCGCTCCGCCCCATGGCGCTCCGTTCATGAAGGCGGACCCGGTTGGTTTTGGAGCTCAGCACCCGCCGGAAACCTCCAGTGTCGTGCGCGACATCACCGGTTACGGCTGGGACGACGACGCATGGATGGAGACACGCGGGCAGGTTCAGAACCGTGACAGGCCGATCTCGGTCTACGAGGTGCACCTCGGCTCCTGGCGCCGCACCGAAGACGGTCGTCGTCTCAGCTACGTTGAACTTGCCAAGGACCTGGTCGAATACGCCCAGTGGATGGGCTTCACTCATCTGGAATTCCTGCCGATCAGCGAATTCCCCTTCGACGGCTCCTGGGGCTACCAGCCGCTTGGCATGTTCGCCCCGACGATCCGCTTCGGCCCGCCGCACGAATTCCGCGACCTTGTTGAAGCCGCCCACAAGGCCGGTCTCGGCGTGATCCTCGACTGGGTTCCTGGCCACTTCCCCTCGGATGCCCATGGCCTGGCCCAGTTCGACGGAACCCACCTTTACGAACACGCCGACCCGCGCGAAGGCTTCCACCAGGACTGGAACACGCTGATCTACAATTATGGCCGCACCGAGGTCAGGAACTACCTGACCTCGAACGCGCTGTACTGGTTCCAGGAATACCATGTCGACGGCCTGCGCGTGGACGCTGTCGCCTCGATGCTCTACCGCGACTATTCGCGCAAGGACGGCGAGTGGGTTCCGAACAAGGACGGCGGGCGCGAGAACTACGAGGCCATCGGCTTCCTCCAGGAGATGAACGCCGTCTGCTATGGCGAGGTCGATGGGATCATGACGGTCGCCGAAGAGTCCACGGCTTTCCCAGGCGTGTCTGCTCCGGTCCACGCGGGTGGACTTGGCTTTGGGTTCAAGTGGAATATGGGCTGGATGAACGACACTCTGCGCTACATCGAAAAAGACCCGATCCATCGCAAGTATGACCACCACCTGATGACCTTTCCGATCGACTACTCGTTCTCGGAAAACTTCATCCTGCCGATCAGCCATGACGAGGTCGTACATGGCAAGGGCTCGATGATCGAAAAGATGCCCGGCGACGATTGGGAGAAATTCGCCAATCTTCGTGCCTATTACGGCTTCATGTGGGCGCATCCCGGCAAGAAACTCCTCTTCATGGGCTGCGAATTCGCGCAAGGGTCCGAATGGAACCACGACGTCTCGCTCGACTGGGATGCGGTTCACGGGGACAGGAACCGGGGCGTTCAGTCGCTGGTCCGCGATCTGAACCACCTTTACCGCGACACGCCCGCGCTTCACGTCAAAGACTGCGATCCTTCGGGTTTCCGCTGGATCGCCAACGACCCCGAACATTCGTTGTCGGCCTTCGTCCGCTACGGTGGCGACACCGACTCCCCGGTCGTGGTTGTGTGCAACTTTACCCCCGTCGAGCGACGCTGGCGCATTGGCGTGCCTCTGGCTGGACAGTGGGACGAGATATTGAACACGGACTCCGACGCATACGGCGGCGGAAACCGCGGGAACTTTGGGGGCGTTGTTACTCAGAACGACGCCAGGGATGGATTGGAACAGTCGATTGAAATCACGGCACCGCCCCTGGCGACGCTGATGTTCCGTCACCGGAATTAGGGAGGACAAGAAATGACAGATACCAAAAGACTGGGACAAAGGTCGATGGCCTTTGTTCTGGCAGGCGGGCGCGGCTCGCGCCTGAAGGAACTGACCGACACCCGCGTGAAACCCGCCGTCTATTTCGGCGGCAAGACGCGGATTATCGACTATGCCCTTTCAAACGCCCTGAATTCCGGCATTCGCCGCATTGCCGTCGCAACACAGTACAAGGCCCACTCGTTGATCCGCCATTGTCAGCGCGGCTGGAACTTTTTCCGTGCCGAACGCAACGAGTTCCTCGATATCCTCCCCGCCTCGCAGCGCATGGACGAAAGCATGTGGTATCGCGGTACGGCGGACGCGGTCACCCAGAACATCGACATCGTGGACAGCTATGGCGTCGACTTTATCGTGATCCTTGCCGGCGACCATATCTACAAGATGGACTACGAACTGATGCTGCGCCAGCACGTCGAGGCCAAAGCCGACGTCACCATCGGCTGCCTGACTGTCGACCGCAAAGAGGCCAGCGCCTTCGGTGTCATGGCGGTCGATGCCGACAGCCGCATCACGTCGTTCCTGGAAAAACCCACCGATCCCCCCGCCACGCCGGAGAACCCTGACAAAGCGCTCGCCTCGATGGGCATTTACGTGTTCCGCTGGGCCTTCCTGCGCGACCTTTTGCTGGCCGACGCCGAGGACACCAACTCAAGCCACGACTTCGGCAATGACCTGATCCCCGCGATCGTCAAGAACGGCAAGGCTGTAGCGCATCGCTTCGACGACAGTTGCGTCCGCAAGGACGGCGCGCCCAGCTATTGGCGCGATGTTGGCACGCTGGACGCCTTCTGGGAGGCGAACATCGACCTGACCAACTTCACGCCGGACCTGGACCTCTGGGACCAGGACTGGCCGATATGGACCTACGCCGAGGCCGCGCCCCCGGCAAAGTTCATCCACGACGAAATGGACCGGCGTGGCGTGGCCATCTCGTCGATGGTTTCCGGCGGCTGCATAATCTCCGGGACCGAGGTCCGGAACTCGCTGCTGTTCACCCAGGTTCACACCAATTCCTACGCGGTCCTTGACCACTCGGTGGTCCTGCCACACGTGGTCGTCAACCGTTCCGCACGCCTCCGGAAATGCATCGTGGACCGGGGGGTCGAGATCCCCACCGGCCTTGTCGTCGGAGAGGATCCGCTAGAGGACGCCAAGCATTTCCGCGTGACGGAAAAGGGCACGACGCTGATTACCAAGAAGATGATCGACTCCTGGCTGGCGGCGCAATGACAAAGGTCCTCTCGGTTGCTTCGGAATGTGCGCCGCTGGTGAAAACCGGCGGCCTCGCAGATGTCGTGGGCGCCCTGCCCGGGGCGCTGGCTTCCGAAGGCATCGAGATGCGGGTGCTTCTGCCCGGTTATCCGGCCGTACTTGCCGCAGCCAAGGGCTTCGAGGTCGCGGGCCAGATGACCAAATGTTTCGGCGGGACGGCGCGGCTGCTGACCGGCACAACCGGCGGCCTAAGCCTCATGGTGGTCGACGCCCCCCACCTCTTTGACCGTGCGGGTGGCCTTTACGGCGGCCCGGACGGGAAGGACTGGCCCGACAACCCCGAACGCTTTGCGGCCCTCTGCCGCGCGGCGGCCGAAATTTCGAAGGGCGAGCTTGGCGACTGGCGCCCCGACCTTGTCCATTGCCACGACTGGCAGGCAGGCCTTGTCCCCTACTACCTGAAACGTGACAAGGTGGCGGTCCCCACCATCCTGACCATCCACAACGTCGCCTTTCAGGGCATCGCCCCGCTGGGGCTTGCAAAATCCCTTGGCATCGCCAAGCGTGACCTCACCTCAAAGGTCGCCGAGTACTGGGGCCAGATCTCGACCTTCAAGGCCGGACTGGTGTCAGCCGACCGCCTGACAACCGTCTCCCCGACGTATGCCGAAGAGCTTATGACACCGGAATTCGGCATGGGCCTCGACGGGGTTCTGCGCGAGCGAAAGGACGATCTCAGCGGCATCCTGAACGGCATCGACCTCAGCACCTGGTCGCCCGAGGTCGACGCCCATATCCAGCGCTACAAAACCCCGCGCGGCAAATCGGCCAACAAGACCCGGCTGCGCAAGGAATTCGGACTGCCGGAGTCTTCCGGCCCGCTCTGCGTCGTTGTCTCCCGCCTGAGCGAGCAAAAGGGACTCGACCTGCTGCTCCAGGCTCTGCCGACGCTTCTGGGACGCGATGGCCAGCTGGTCGTGCTGGGCACGGGCGATCCCACCCTGGAAAAAGCCTTCGCCGCCATTAACCACCCCAACGTTGCTGTCCACATCGGCTATGATGAGAAACTTTCCCATCGTATGATGGCCGGCGGCGACGCGATCCTTGTCCCTTCGCGGTTTGAACCCTGCGGCCTGACCCAACTCTATGGCCTGCGCTATGGCACCCTGCCCGTGGTCGCGCTGACCGGAGGCCTCGCCGACACGGTGATCCCGGTGACTCCGGCTACCATGGCGCGGCAGGTTGCAACCGGCATTCAGTTCCATCCGACTACTGCCGAGGCGCTTTCGAATGCATTAACGCGCCTGTGCGATCTTTTTGACGACCAGAAAATGTGGTCAAAGGTGCAGCGAAACGCCATGGCCCACCCGGTCGGTTGGGACTGGTCTTCGGCGGCCTACGCCGCATTGTACAGTAACCTGATCGAGTCTGCCTGATGTCTCCTTACCAGCTCACTGCAGGCCGCCCGTTTCCCCTGGGCGCCACCTTCGACGGCGAAGGCGTGAATTTCGCAGTGTTCTCCCAGCACGCGACGCGCGTGACCCTTTGTCTCTGCGACGAACAGGGCAAGGAAATCTATCTCGTCGACCTGGCCGAGCGTGAAGGTCACGTCTGGCACGGCTATATCTCTGGCCTGCGTCCGGGCCAGCAATACGGTTACCGTGTCCATGGCCCCTACGCCCCCTTAGAAGGCCACCGCTTCAATCCCTATAAGCTCCTGACAGACCCCTACGCCAAGCGACTGACCGGCCAGCTTGAATGGAACGACGCGCTTTACGGCTACCAGGTCGGCCACCCCGACGCGGATCTCAGCTTTGACACCCGCGACAGCGCCCCCTACATGCCCCGCTCGGTCGTCGTCGACCCGGCCTTTACATGGGGCCAGAACGAGTTGATGCGTCTCGACACGCCCTGGGCCGACACCATCATCTATGAAGCCCACGTCAAGGGCATGACAGCCGGACGTTCGGATTTGCCCCATGCGGGCCGTTTCCTCGGCATGGCCTCCGATCAGATGCTCGAGCACCTGACAAGCCTCGGCGTGACGGCCGTCGAACTCCTGCCGGTCCAGGCCTTCGCCGACGACCGCTTCCTCGTCGAAAAGGGCCTGAAGAACTACTGGGGCTATATGACCTACGGCTTCTTCGCCCCGGAACCCCGCTACCTCAGCAGTTCAGACATCTCGGAATTCCAGCAGATGGTCGCCCGCTTCCATTCCGCAGGGATCGAGGTCATCCTGGACGTGGTCTACAACCACACCGCTGAAGGCGACCAGATGGGCCCGACGCTCAGCTTCCGAGGATTCGACAACGCCAACTACTACCGGCTCGCCCACGACCGCCGGTTCTATGTTGACGATACCGGCTGCGGCAACTCGCTCGATCTCGACCATCCATTCGTCTTGCGCATGGTGATGGACTCGCTGCGCTACTGGGTCGAGGTCATGCACGTTGACGGCTTCCGCTTCGACCTCGCGGCCGCCCTCGCCCGCACGGCCGGCGGCTTTGACCGTGACGGCCCGTTCTGCCGCGCGATCCGCCAGGACCCCCTGCTGAACCGCGTCAAGATGATCGCGGAACCCTGGGACGTCGGACCGGGCGGCTATCAACTCGGCGCCTTCCCGTCGCCCTTCACGGAATGGAACGACAAGTACCGGGACAACGTGCGTCGGTTCTGGCGCGGAGACACGGGCATAACCCGCAAGCTTGCGAGCCACGTGACCGGCTCGGCGCTTGGTTTTGACCACGACGGCCGTCCGGCGACCTCCTCGATCAACTTCATCACGGCCCATGACGGCTTCACGCTCATGGACACTGTCAGCTATACGCACAAACGCAACGAGGCCAACGGCGAAGGCAACCGCGACGGCCACGATCACAACTGTTCCGACAATTGCGGCCACGAAGGGCCAACCGAGGACCCTTCCGTCCTCGCCTGCCGCGCCCAGAGACGGCGCAACATGCTCGCGACACTGATGGTCAGCCAGGGCACCCCGATGATCCTCGCTGGCGACGAACTCGGCAACTCCCAGTCAGGCAACAACAACGCCTACTGCCAGGACAATGAAATCGGATGGGTCAACTGGGACGAAGCCGACCCCGAATTCCTCGCCTTTTGCCGCCAGGTCATCGCTTTCCGCAAGGCCTCTCCCATCCTGCGCCAGAAACGGTTCCTGCATTCAAGAACCCGCGCAGTCGACGGAAAACCCGACGTTTTCTGGCGTCGCGCCGATGGCGATCCGATGACCGAAGAGGACTGGAAAAAGCACGACCTCAAGTTCCTCGGCGTGGAAATGCGTATGGCGCGGGGCACGCCTGCCTATGAACCGCGGCTTGGCGCCATCTACCTGATGTTCAACGCCGGCGGAACAGCCAAGGCGGTCCTGCCGGAGGCTCTGCCCGGACATCGCTGGAAACGTGTGTTTGATACCTCGGGCCAGCCTGCAGTGGTGCCTCCGGAGGGCAAGGTATCCGTCTCTGAGAATTCGGTCGTTGCATTCGAACTGACGCCCTCCGTCGATTGCGGCGGCCAAGATTCTGCACACATGAAAAGAAAGGCAAAGGCATGACAACGCGCACCGTGCCCACTCAGCCAATCGACGGACAACAGCCCGGCACCAGTGGCCTCAGAAAGAAGACCCGCATCTTCATGCAGCCGCATTACCTGGAAAACTATACCCAGGCTATTTTCGACGGCATTGGCGGCGTAGACGGCAAGACCCTCGTCGTGGGCGGCGACGGCCGCTATTTCAACGATGCCGCGATCAAGACGCTCCTGCGCATGGCCGCCGCGAACGGTGCCGCAACGTGCATCGTGGGCCGCGACGGCCTGCTTTCGACCCCGGCGGCCTCCAACCTCATCCGCAAGCGCGGAGCTGACGGGGGCCTGATCCTTTCGGCCAGTCATAATCCCGGCGGACCGGACGAAGATTTCGGCCTGAAATACAATGGCCCCAACGGCGGCCCCGCGACCGAGGCCGTGACCGAGAAAATCTACGCCCGAACCGCGGACATCACCGAATACCGTATCTCTGAGGAGGACACTGTCGACCTCGCCACCCCGGGCACTCAGACGCTGGACGGCATGACGGTCGAGATCGTGGACCCCGTCGACGATTATGCCGAGTTGATGTCCACACTGTTCGATTTCGAGGCCATTTCAGCGATGTTCCGTGACGGCTTCCGCCTGCGGTTCGACGCCATGCACGCGGTTACCGGCCCCTATGCTCACCGCATCCTCGAAGACATCCTCGGCGCCCCGAAAGGCAGCGTCGTCAACGGCACGCCCCTGCCCGATTTCGGCGGCGGCCACCCCGATCCGAACCCGGTCTGGGCAAAGGACCTGATGGAGGCGATGTACGCTCCCGACGCTCCCGATTTCGGCGCGGCCTCGGACGGCGACGGCGACCGCAACATGATTGTGGGCAGGAATTGCTATGTCAGCCCCTCCGACAGCCTTGCGGTGCTTGCCGACTGCGCCCACCTTGCGCCGGGCTACAAGAATGGCCTCGCCGGCGTCGCGCGCTCAATGCCGACCTCATGCGCCGTCGATCGCGTTGCCGAAGCCAAAGGGATCGAGCACTTCGAAACCCCGACCGGCTGGAAGTTCTTTGGCAACCTCCTCGATGCCGGCCGTGTCACGCTTTGCGGCGAGGAAAGCGCGGGCACGGGCTCCAACCACGTGCGCGAGAAGGATGGGCTCTGGGCGGTGCTTTTGTGGCTCAATATCCTCGCAAAGACACGAAAGACCGTCTCGCAGATCATGGCCGATCACTGGGCACGGTACGGCCGCAACTATTATTCGCGCCACGACTATGAGGCCGTGGAAAGTGCTGCTGCGAACACACTTGTTCAACGGCTGCGTGATCGTTTGGCAGAGTTGCCGGGCCAAAGTTTTGCAGGCCTTCGGGTCACCGCGGCGGATGACTTTTCCTACGATGACCCGGTCGACGGCTCGACCTCGGCGCATCAGGGTATCCGGGTGCTTTTTGACGAGGGCAGCCGGGTGGTTTTGCGGCTCTCAGGGACTGGGACCGAAGGCGCAACTCTCAGGCTTTATCTCGAAACTCTTGAAACCGCTGCCGATGCAATGGACCGCGATCCGCAAGTGGCGCTGGCACCGGCAATTGCGGCCGCTGAGGCGCTTGCCGACATCGCTGCCTTGACCGGGCGAACTCAACCCGACGTGATAACTTAGGCTGGCGCGTTCGCCGACCAAGACGCGACAGGTCCGTTCCCGATCGTGACACCGGTCAATATCCGCTACCCGGGCATTGGCCGCGGGCGAGACATCCTGGGATCTGTGAATTCACAGTTCGAGGGACGACGTAGCCTTTTTCCATAGAGGCGCGAATGAAATGCTATTGCGAATGATATGCATTGCCTTCCGCAGTAAAGACATGAAGCTCGGCCGTGTCGAAGATCAGGCCTACCTTTTCTCCCGGCTTCACCTCTGATCGTCCGACGTCTTCCGCAATCAATTGCGTCCCATCGGCCAGGTTCGCATAGACCAGAGTCCGGTCACCGAGATGTTCGACCACGGTGGCGGTGCCGGTCATTGTGCAATCACCATCGGTGATGCGAACGGCCTCGGGGCGGATGCCCAGTTCATAGGATTCGCTTGGAGGAACGGAAAAGCCGATGGGAACCTCCGCGCCATCCGGCAACCTCGCGACTGTGGTATCCGCGACGTTTGCAAGTTCGACTTTGACAAAATTCATGGCCGGACTGCCGATGAAGCTTGCAACAAAACGCGAGGACGGGCTGGTATAGACTTCCATGGGCGTGCCGATCTGTTCGATCTTGCAGTCGTTCAGAATTACGATCCGGTCGGCGAGCGTCATCGCCTCGGTCTGGTCATGGGTGACATAGATCATCGTCGTGCCAATCCGCTGGTGCAGTTCGGCCAGTTCAACGCGTGTGCGCACCCTGAGCGCCGCGTCGAGGTTCGACAGCGGTTCGTCAAAGAGAAATGCGGCGGGTTCCTTGACAATGGCCCGCCCGATGGCGACCCGCTGACGTTGACCGCCCGATAGCTGGCTGGGACGGCGCTCAAGCAACGTCTCCATCTCCAGCATCCGCGCAGCATCCGTCACGCGGCGGTCGATCTCTTCGGTGGCCAGCCGGATATTCTTCAACCCGAAGGCCATGTTTTCGCGAACCGTCATATGCGGGTAAAGAGCATAGTTCTGGAACACCATCGCGACATTGCGCTGACCGGGGGCCAGGCCCTGGCTCTCCCGCCCGCCGATGGTCAGGGTGCCGCTGTCGATGGTCTCAAGCCCGGCGATCATCCGCAAAAGCGTCGATTTGCCCGAGCCGGACGGACCTAGGAAGACCACCAGTTCACCGGCGCCGACAGTGAGCGATATCTCGTCGATCACGCGGACTTCGCCGAAACTCTTGGAGACCTTTTCCAGTGCGATTTCAGCCATTTCCTATCCTTTGATTCCGGCACTCAGCGTGATGGCCTGCGTCACCCTGCGCTGAAACAGCAGATAGGCCAGCGCCACCGGGAAACCGGCCAGAACCGCCAGCGACAACTCGCGGGCGTAATAGATGCCGAAGGCGTCGCTGACCTGCGTGATGCCGACCGTGATCGTCATCCACTCGGTCTTGGTCGCGGCAAGGAACGGCCAGAGAAATGCGTTCCACGACCAGATGAAGACCACGATGGAGAGCGCCGTCGTCACCCCCCAGTTCATCGGTACGAAGACCTTCAGCAGGATCTGCCATTCGGATGCGTTGTCCATCACGGCGGCCTCGCGGAACTCGCTTGGCACCTGGTCGAAGAACTGCTTGTAGATGATGATGATCACCGGATGGATCAGTTGCGGCAGGATGATCCCCGCCCAGCTATTGAGCAGCCCCATATTCGCCATCAGCACGAAATGGTTGATGATCAGCGTCTGGGTCGGAACCATGAAGCTCGCCAGGATCAGCCAGTAGAGCGGCTTTCTGAGCGGAAACCGCAACTGGCTGAGCGCATAGCCGCAAAGCAGGCTGGTCACGATGGTGATGACGGTGGTGCCAAGCGCACTGACGACGGAGTTCAGATACCAGCGCCCGATTTGCGTGGCGGTCAGCGCATGGACGTAATGCTCAAAGGTCAACGTGTCCGGCCAAAGCTCGATGTAAGGCCGCACAACCTCGTCCTCGGGCTTGATCGACGAGACGATGCCCCAGTAAAGCGGGAAGGCCCAGAGCACCGCGCAGACCACCGTCAGCACGGTAATCACCGCGCCGGCGACATTCAGGCGTCTGGTCGTCTCCGGCGTCATTGCTTCCGCTCCGCAAGGCGCATCATCTGGAAGTTCAGCACCGACACAACGATCACGATCAGGAACAACACCACCGCCACCGCCGCAGCCCGTCCGCCGTGGTTGTTCACGAAGGCACGCTGGAAGATGTAGTAGACCATGACCAGGTTGTCGTTCGGTCTGCCGCCCTGGCTGAACAAATAGACCTGATCGAAGATCTTCATCTGAAGGATCAGCTGGATGGTGAAATTCAGCGCCGTGATCGGCCACAAGAGCGGCCAGGTGACCTTCGCAAAGGTCCGCCACCGCCCGGCATTGTCGAGCGCCGCCGCCTCGTAGATTTCCTGCGGGATGGCGCGAAGACCTGCAAGGAACAACAGCACGTTAAAACCGCAGGTCCACCAGACGGTGATCAGCGCCACCGCCGGGATGAACCAGGTCGAGGATTTGAAGACCGGAATGCGGTCTATCCCGAGGGCGTCGAAGATGTGCATTGCGATGCCGAACTGGAAGTTCAGCGTCCAGTCCCAGATCAGGTAGATGACAGATACCGGCAGGATATAGGGCAGGAAGAACAACGCCAGCACCGCCGATTGCATCGGCCCGGACAACCGGCTGACTGCCAGCGCGATCAGAAGCGCGACGATGGTGCCCGGTACGACTGACAACATGACGAACCACGCCGTGTTCCACATCGCCGTGTCGAACCGCCGGTCGCGCAGAAGCCGGGTGTAATTTTCAAGCCCGACATAATCCCCGTCGCCGATCAGCGGCGCGTCCGTGAAGGACAGCAGGAACATGTCGATGGTGGGATAGACGAAGATCAGACCGTAAACCGCAAGAAACGGCGCGATCAGCGCAAGGGCGATCAGCCATTCCTTTCTTGCGTCGCGGATCATCGGACTGCCTCGGTCAGAAAATAGAAGGGGCGCCAATCGCCCGGCGCCCCTTCCCGGGAGTGTCAGAGGTCGTTCAGTTCCAGCTTGATTTCCTCGACCGCCTCAGCCGGGTCCATCTCGCCGTTCAGCGTCGGCACGAAATAGGTGGACATGACATCGAAGATCGGCCCGGCGACACCGGCCAGCGAGGTCTTGGGGTCGAAGATCATATTGGCCGTCAGGGTTGAATAGGTCGCGTTGGGCTCCATCGCGGCATATTCGGCGGACTTTGTGACCGGGCCATAGGCCGGGATATGCCCCGCGGTCGCCCAGAAGAGCGAGTTCTCGGAAATCCAGCTTATCACTTCCAGGACAGCCGCCCGCTTCTCGGGGCTCATATCGTTGCCGTTCGGAATCGCGAAAGAGTGACTGTCAGCATAGGTCGAGGGATGATCGAAGATCACCGGCAATTCCACCGCGCCCCATTCGAACAGCTTGCCGTCCTTGTGAAGGTCCGTCATCGTCGGGACTTCCCAGACGCCGTTGATCATCATCGCCGCCTCACCCGAGGTGAAGAGCGCGACCGTCGCCGGATAGTCGGTATAGGTTGATTGCAGGCCGGCCTTGGTCCAATCCGCCAGTGCCCCCAGAGCGTTGGCCAGCTTGTCGGCATTGTCGCCGGCCAGAAACTCACCGTCGGTCATCAACTCGCCATCCTGCTGGCCCATCAGCGAATAGATCGTGCGGTACATGAAGTTGCCGTCCGCCGTTACCGAACCCAAGGGGAAGGATACGCCGTTGTCCTTCAACGCCTGCAGCGTTTCAGTGAAGCCTTCGCGGCTGTCCATGCCCATCGGGGTGCCGTCATCGTTCAATCGCCCAGCAGCGGCCAGCGCGTCCTTGTTATAGTAAAGTACGATCGGGTGGGTATCGAGCGCCACGGCGTATTGCTTACCGTCGACGCTCACCGCGTCCCATGTAGCATCGGCATAGTCGTCCTCCCCCAGACCCATCGCTTCCCAATCGGCGGGCGTGATCTCGCTGAGAAGACCCTGTTCGACCGCCAGCGGAATGCGGCTGGCGTGATAAGTCATGATGTCGGGCGCCTCACCGACTGCGACCGAGGTCTGGACCTTGGTATAGAATGGCACGCCCCAGTCCAGCGTGGTAGCGTCGATGGAAATCTGGCCCTCATGGGCCGCATTGAACTCGGCGATCATCTGCTTCATCCGAACCCCGTCGCCACCGCCCAGAAAATCCCACCAGACCACGGTCTCCTGAGCCTGAGCAGCGGAGGCCATCAGCGCGCCCGCGGCTATTGCAACAAATCTGTTCATCTGTATTCCTCCCAAATATCCGGTCGGAAGACCGGTTTTCCTGATTGGCCGTGAATGGCCCGGCGCCTACGCCCGTTCTAAAGCTGCACCCGGAACATCGAGTAACTGAGCGGCGGCAGCAAAAGCTCCAGCCGACCCTCCGAAACCTTTGCGCCCTCGCCCCGTTCCGGCGTGACATTGTCCGGGTTGTCCCCGGTATTCTTCGCCCGCAGATCGTCGTGCCTGATCAACACATGCTCGACAGATTTCACCTCCCCGAAGCGCTCCATCGAAAGATCGACTTCCAGCACCTCTTCCATGTTCCGGTTGACCGCGAAAAAGGTCAGCGTCCCCTCATTGCCATCGTGAACGCCCGCGATATCCAGATAGCTGACACCGGACGCGATATCGGCGTCATAGCTCGGGCAATCGACATCCAGCCGCAGCGCCGTGCCCCGTCCGTGGGCGGAGGCGAACTTGAACGGGTAGTAAATCGTCTGCCGCCAGGCCGCACCGCCCGGTGCCGTCATGATCGGTGCGATCACGTTGACCAACTGTGCGATGCAGGCGATCCGCACCACATCCGAACGCCGGATAAAGGTGTTCAGGATACAGCCGACCTGCAGCACATCCTCGAAGTCGTAGATATCTTCCAATAGAGCCGGGGCATGGGGCCAGTCCCATTCCGCCACCCGCTCGGCATCGCTCTTGCGCTCGTGATACCAGACGTTCCACTCGTCGAAACTGATCCGTACATCGCGCTTCGACCGCTTCTTCGCCTTCACGTAATCCAGAATGCCCGCCACCGTGCCGATGTAGCGGTCGAGCTTTTCGGGCAGCGCGAGGTATTCGCGCGTGTTGTGCTCGTAATTCTCGAAATACATGTGAAGCGAGATGTAATCGACCTGCTCATAGGTCTCGTCCAAAACCGTCGCCTCCCATTGCGGGTAGGTCGGCATGTTGGAATGCGACGACCCGCAGACCACCAGTTCCAGCGATTTGTCAAAGGCTCTCAGTGCCTTCGCGGTCTCGTTGGCGAGATGCCCGTATTCGGCGGCAGACTTGTGACCAACCTGCCAAGGCCCGTCCATTTCGTTGCCCAGGCACCAGAGTTTCACATCCCACGGATCGGCCTGACCGTTGGCCTTGCGCAGATCTGACCAGTAGCTGCCGCCGGGATGGTTTACGTATTCGACAAAGTTGCGGGCCTCGTCCAGGCCGCGCGAGCCGAGGTTCACCGCCAGCATCATCTCGGTTCCGGCTTTCCCGGCCCAATCCGCGAATTCGTGAATCCCGACCTGGTTCGACTCGGATGTCCGCCAGGCCAGGTCCAGCCGCGTCGGGCGCTGGTCTTTCGGCCCGATCCCGTCTTCCCAGTTATAGGCCGAGACAAAGTTGCCGCCCGGATAGCGGCAGATCGGCGTGTTCAGTTCGCGAACAAGGTCGATCACATCGCGGCGCATCCCGCTGTCATCGGCGGTCGGATGATCCGGTTCGTAGATGCCAGTGTAAACGGCCCGGCCAAGGTGCTCGAGGAACGAACCATAGAGGCGGTCGTCGATGTCCGAAATCGTGTACCGCGCATGCGCGGTGACCCGAGCTTTCATTCCATCCTCCCTTACATATCGTAATTTCCGATATGTACCTGTTTTTCGAATATGGTACGAGATTCAGACCTCAGGTCAATGATTCATTCCGCTAGCGGATGCGCATCACTATGTCCTGGTCGTAGTTGCCGAAACCCTTTCCAAAGATATTGATCCCACCGGGATGCTTTGCCTCTTCATGCACACCGATCCGCATCCGGATCGATCGATGCCGGTCGATTTCCAGGTCGGACAAGGTCACGTCCGAGACACGCAGACCATCGACATAGCTGCCGTCGCCATTGATCCGCCAGGTCTTCAATTTTCCGTACTGCGACCCGGCCAGCTTCCACCATTCGGGCGTGTAGAGCCCCCGCTGGTCACCGAAATCCCCCGGCGAGGTCCAGGTCGCGACGTCAACACCATTGACCTCAAGCGAAATATCCGAAGGCCATTCGGCGGACGTGCCCGGAACCTCGGAACTCAGCTCCAGGGAAAATTCGATTTCGCTCGGCCTGGTGTTCTTTAGCTTGGCATTGTTTGGGAACTGATACTCCACGTAACCATTTGTAAACCATAGAAGACTGGCCCTCATTCGATCCGGCTCGAGATAGGTATTCGGCACGTCGAGCAAACCGATCACCCCTTCGGTCGAGCACATCCCACAGGGTGCCGAAACTTCGCACTGGGTATACAGCCCCAAAGGCATCGAGACTTCGATCGTGTTGCTGTCACGTTCGGCGCGGATATCCCGAAAGGCCACGAGGATCTCGGTGAACGCGGATTCACAGACCTTCTGACTGCCCTTTCGCGCCTTCTCGGTCCGGGTGACGATCAGCCCGGCATCTTCCAGGATCTGCATGTTGGTCGAGACGGTCGACTGCGGCACATTCAGTTCTGCGGCGATTTGGTTGACGTTCTTGGGACCGTGCATACCAAGTAGTTTCAGGATTGAAACTCGAACTGGACTCGCAAGCCCCTTGATGATGTCCGGACTTTCTTCCGGATCAACGAGTAGAAACTTTTCAGCCAAAGTAGCGAACACCTCTCGGTAGAGTTGCCACTTTTATATCAAACAATCGGGTAGAAACAAGCAGGTTCACTGCTGTGCCTTCAATTGACGTCGCGAGCAATCGCGCTCCGGAGGGCAGGATTTCCGGCAGGTATCTCGAAACCTTTTCTTGTCTGAAATTCAGATTGAAAGATGGTGGCGGAGGGAACTCCAGCCTGCGGGCTTCGTCACATCGCTCAGCAATAACATCGCGATCTCAGGGCCTTGGCCATTTGGTGGGGTCGCCGAGTTCTGCCTCGCGCCAAGCTGAGCTTTCCTTCTGGCCTGCGGCGCTTGCCTTGCCGTTGCGATCAGCATTGATCGGCCATGTAGCGTCTCGAGAAGACGGCGATTTTCGGACGCGGCTTCTACAGGATCAGCATCATTTGAGGGTCGACACTGGCTGAACATGGAGCCCGCCCAGTGAATAGAGCAGACATCATGCTTCGGGATATGATCGGATTAATGAGCCACAATGGCCGCAAGGACGTAGAGTGCCATGAAGATTACGAAGAGTGATCCGATCGTATAGAGCATGGCCCGCACCTCGTGGCTCTGCTGGGCACTGTAAGCCAGCGTATGCAGAAGTCGAGCCACGACGAAGCCGTACATCAGCGCACCCGCCAGCATCGTCGAGGGTCCGGCGATCACGAATAGAAAGCCGATGGCGAGGAAGGCCGGGATGTTCTCGAGGTCGTTGCGGTGGATGCGGCGCGAACGGTCGACGTAATCATTGACCTCCATTTGCGCGGGATCGGGGTGACGGTTGATCAGCCCAGTCCTGAGGTCTTCAGGCGAGGCCCATCCTGCCCCAACTTTCAGCATCCGGTAAACGGTCACCCATCCCTGGCCCATCAACTTTAACACCATCAGGGCGGCGGCGATCATGTAGATGACGAAGACGGGGTTCTGCATGGTCAGAGTAGACATAGGCTCATCTCCTGGCTGGCAAAGCGGCTCGCTAATTTCGTGAAATATCTTGTACCGTTAAATCGACGCTAAGTTGATGAGACCCATCTTGTCAAGCTTCGTGAAATATCGTGTATCATGAAAACATGGCGAGACGTTATCAGCAGAATCAGCGCGCCAAGAGCCAGGCACAGACGCGGCAAAAGATCGTCGAGGCCGCGATGAAGCTGCATCTAGAGAAGGGTCCCACAGCCACCTCGATGCGCGACGTCGCGCAGGAGGCCGGAGTCGGTGTGGTCACAGTCTACCGACACTTCGCGGACGACATGGAACTTTTGGGCGCCTGCAGTGGCGCCTATTTCGAGCGGCATCCATTTCCCAACCTTGAGGCCTGGCAGGTGATTTCGGATCCCGGAGAACGCGTTCAACACGGGCTGCGTGACGCCTATACATTCCATCGTGAGACGGAACCGATGATTTCGAGCGTTATCGACGACCTGCGCAACTCGCCGATCATGGCCCCCTACTACGACTACTGGCAGACGGCTGGAGATATCCTTCTCGCCGCCTTTTCCGAGGCTCAGCGGAAAGATCAGACGCTGAAAGCGGCCATCACGCTTGCTCTCAGCTTCGAGACTTGGCGCGTGCTCGCACGTGACGGAGGCCTCTCGGACGAAGCGGCAGTCAACCTCATAGCTCGGCTACTGCGCGACTGTAAGTGACCGTACACTCGTTTTCGGAGAACGGCGAATTCAATAACCCCAGGATGGTTGGTTACACATTCAAGAAGTGGTGGCATGAAATTAGATGACTGAGCAGCGGTTTTGTTAGGCTTGCCGCCGCAATCGGAGCAAGTAGGGTATCGATGTCCGACGCGCCTGTTCCAAATAG
Source organism: Silicimonas sp. (assembly GCA_050290245.1). Classification (GTDB taxonomy): domain Bacteria; phylum Pseudomonadota; class Alphaproteobacteria; order Rhodobacterales; family Rhodobacteraceae; genus JBNKHH01. The sequence continues at coordinate 32,813 of JBNKHH010000024.1, read as the reverse complement.
TGACGGTCCAAACCGGACCTTCAGTGATGGATTGACATGCTGCGGCGCTGCCAGTTGAACTAGTTATTCGCTGCCGGCATCGTATTTGCCTTCTTCATGCAGCGCCACCTGGTCGAAGGACTGACGATGGGTGAGGTGAAATAACGACACCTTCCCGTCGCGGCATTCGGGGATGCGCAGGGTCCTGATCCCCCAAAACGGTATCTTCTGCAGTAAAAAACAACTTGAGATCACCACTTTGACCGCTACGCTGGACACACGACTGGCCCGTTAGGGGTTACAAAATCAAGGGGGGAAACATGAAAAACAGATCCATCGGTCTTGTGGCCGCCGTTGCGACGGTGGCAAGCATGGGTGCCGCGCATGCGGACACGTCCGGCAACCGCATCGCGCTGTCGAACAACTATGCCGGCAACTCGTGGCGTCAGGCCATGCTGGGCAGCTGGGAAAAGGTGACAAGCGCGGCAGTCTCCGACGGCGTCGTTGCCGCTGCAGATGCCTTCACCACGGCGGAAAACCAGGTGACGGAACAGGCAGCGCAGATCCAGAACCTGATCCTGCAAGGCTATGACGCCATCGTCATCAACGCCGCTTCACCCGAAGGATTGAACGGCGCGGTCAAGGAAGCCTGCGACGCGGGCGTCACCGTGGTCAGCTTCGACGGCATCGTGACAGAGCCCTGCGCCTGGCGTATCGCCGTCGATTTCAAACAGATGGGCAAGGACGAGGTCCTGTACTTGGCCGAGCGTCTGGATGGTGGCAAGCTTTTGGAAATCCGCGGCCTTGCGGGCGTGTTCGTCGATGACGAAATCAGCGCGGGCATTCACGAAGGCGTTGCAGAAACCGGAAAGTTCGAAATCGTTGGCTCTGTTCATGGCGACTGGGCGCAGGATGTGGCACAAAAGGCCGTGGCCGGTATTCTGCCGTCACTGCCCGATGATATCGTCGGCGTCGTGACCCAAGGTGGCGACGGATATGGCGCAGCACAGGCCTTCAAGGCTGCGGGCCGCGACATGCCGATTATCGTGATGGGCAACCGCCAGGACGAACTGGCTTGGTGGAAAGAACAGAAAGACGCAAACGGCTATGAAACCATGTCGGTTTCGATTGCACCGGGCGTGTCGACCCTGGCCTTCTGGGTGGCCCAGCAGATCCTTGACGGTGCGGATGTGCCAAAAGATCTGACGGTGCCGTTCCTGCGCATCGACCAGGACAATCTGGAGGCCAGTCTGGCCAACACCGAAGCCGGCGGCGTCGCGAATGTTGAATATTCGCAGGAAGACGCGCAAGCTGTGATTGCAAGCGCCAAATAGGCCACGCAACAGAGGCTTCGAATGACCGAGACGGCACCGATCGTCCTTCTGGACGGCGTCGAAAAGAATTTCGGCGCCGTCCATGCGTTGCGCGGTGTGACTTTGGACCTGCAGCCAGGCGAGTGCCTGGGGCTGGTCGGTCACAACGGCGCTGGAAAATCAACACTGATGAATGTGCTTTCAGGCAATCTCGCGCCAGATTCAGGCCGGATCGTCATTGCCGGGAAGGACGCCACGCTGAACTACACGCCGCAAACGGCGATGGCTCATGGCGTGCGCTGCGTCTATCAGGAACTGTCGCTTTGCCCGAACCTGACGGTGGCGGAAAACGCCCGCATCTCGCACCCGGCCATTGCCGGCGTCGGTTGGCGCAAGGCAGCGCGCGCGCTGATCGGCAACAAGCTGGACGAGGTTTTTCCCGGCCACGGCATTTCGACAGATGATATCGTCGGAGACCTCTCGATCGCCCGCCGCCAGATGGTGGAAATCGCCCGTGCCTTTGCGGTTACCGGCAACGAGGCCAGGGTCATAATCTTGGATGAACCCACGTCTTCGCTCGATTCAGTGTCGGCGGAAAAGCTGTTGGCCCATGTGCGCAGATATGTAGACGCTGGTGGAACCTGCGTTCTGATATCGCATCTTCTCGGCGAAATCCTTGGTACTTCGGACCGGATTGCCGTGATGCGCGACGGGGGCGTTGTGGCGCTGGATGCCGCCACTGCCTTTGACCGGAATACACTCGTCGCCGCGATGGGCAGCGTCGCGGCCGAGGAACTCACAGCCGACAAGGCCGAGGTGCGCGACACCGCGCCTGTGGTCGTGCGCGCAACGCCAAAAGTGCCGGGCAGCCTGACGCTGGCCGCTCACATGGGCGAGGTCGTGGGCCTCGCCGGGCTCAGCGGGCAAGGCCAGGCGGAATTGCTTGTTGACGTGTTCGATCACCGCCCGGGCACCGAAGTCGACGGCGAAGTGGCGCTGGTCGCGGGTGATCGCCAGACCGATGGCATCTTTCCGCTTTGGTCGATTGCCGAAAACATCGCCATCGGCTCGCTGAGGCGTTTCCTGAACGGCGTGCTGCTGGACCACGGTCGCGCGTTCGCCTTCGCGGGCGAGTGGCGGGATCGTATCGGCATTCGGACGCCGGACGTGAACCTGCCGATCCTGTCGCTGTCCGGCGGTAACCAGCAAAAAGCGCTGTTCGCCCGCGCCCTTGGGTCCTCCGCCAGCATCGTGGTGATGGACGACCCGATGCGCGGCGTCGATGTCGGCACCAAGCAAGAGGTCTACGGAATGATCCGCGAAGAGGCCGCAAAGGGCCGCACCTTCCTGTGGTACACGACCGAAATGGACGAGTTGCGAAACTGCGACCACGTGTACGTGTTTCGCGAAGGCGCGATCGTCGCTGATATGAAACGCAGTGAAATGACGGAAGAGCGGGTGATCCAGTCCTCGTTCCGGGAAGACGCATGAACCTGTCACTCTCCCCCCGACTGCTACGTAGCCTGCTGCCGCCCCTGTCGCTGGCCGTGTTGCTGATCGCCATTTTCTGGCTGCAACCGCGCACGATGAGCTATTTCGGCCTGAACCTTCTGCTTAACCTCGCGGTTCCCATCGCTTTGGCCACTATCGCGCAGATGTTCATTCTTTGCGTGAACGAGCTGGATCTGTCGATCGGCGCCTTCGTCAGCCTTGTCGCCTGCATTACGGCGACATGGCTGCATGATACGCCGGTTCTCGGCATCGTCGCTTTGGCGGGGCTGATTGCGGTCTATGCCGGCTTGGGTGCGCTGATCCATTTGCGAAACCTGCCATCAATCGTCGTCACGCTCGGGATGTCGTTCGTCTGGCTGGGGCTTGCGATCCTGGTCTTGCCAACTCCGGGCGGCAAAGCCCCGGACTTCATTCGCTCGCTGATGACACTGAAGCCGTCGTTGGTGCCGTTCCCGATCATCGCGTCGGTGGTGCTGGCGTTCGTGGTACATATCGGCCTGATGCGCTCGGCATATGGCACGGTTCTCCGCGGTGCGGGCGGCAACCCCCGTTCGCTCGAAAGGGCGGGCTGGTCGCTGTTGAAGATCAAGATGACCATGTTCGCCCTGGCCGGCTTTTTCGGCGTGCTGTCGGGGATGGCCCTTGTCGGGCTGACCACATCGGCCGACGCGAATATCGCGCTGCGTTACACGCTTCTGTCCATCGCCGGGGTCATCCTTGGCGGCGGCGAGTTTGTGGGCGGGCGCGTATCGCCTATTGGTGCCGTGATCGGCGCTGTGACGCTGGCCCTGGCCGGGTCGTTCCTGTCGTTCCTGCGCCTGAATCCTGATTGGCAAATCGGCGCACAAGGCGCGATCCTTATCATCGTGCTCGCGCTGCGGGTGCTGATCAGCCGAGGGGAGGTCCGGCGATGAGCGCGATGGCAAGACTGATCCGGCAGCCCTGGCTCTGGGCCTGGGCGGGGGCGCTGGCCGTCTGGCTGGCCACGGCGGTCTTTACCGGCGGGCGCGGCTCGGGCGAGGTGCTCTCGGCGGCGATGACCTTTGGCGCCTTTTTCGTGATCGTGGCGCTTGGCCAGATGTTCGTCATCACGCTTGGCCCCGGCAATGTCGATCTGTCCATCCCGGCCTGCATGACCTTGGCTGGTACTGTGGCCATGAAAACGATGGACGGGTCCGCAGCCATGATCCCGGTCGGGCTGGCCCTGTCGCTGGCAATCGGAATGGTCGTGGGCAGCGTGAACTACGCGCTGATCCGCCTGCTGCGCATTCCGCCGATCATCGCCACCCTGTCGTCCAGCTTCATCTTCCAGTCGGCGGCGATCTGGTGGAACCGGGGTCTGCGCGTCAAGCCTCCTGCGGAGCTTGGCGAATTCGCCACCGCCAAGATTTCCGGTATTCCCGTTGTTGCAATACTGGTCATCCTTCTGGCAATTGCCGGGCACATTCTTCTGACCCGCACGATATTCGGCCGCAGCGTCATCGCCATTGGCCAAAACATGCGCGCGGCGCATCTGGCAGGCATCAAGGTCGAACGCATCCGCGCAGTTACCTATGTCATGTGCGCGGCGCTGGCCGGGCTCTGCGGGTTCCTGCTTTCGGCCTTCTCGGGGGGCGCAGCGCTGAACATGGGCGCGGAATACCTGCTGAGTTCCATCGCAGTTGTGGTGATTGGCGGCACCTCGGTCGCGGGCGGCTTCGCCAATGTGCCGGGCCTTTGGGGTGCAGCGCTGTTCCTGTTCCTGTTGGTTACGATGCTGAACACCTTCGGTGCCGGGGCGGGCGTGCGAATGGTGCTGACCGGGCTGATCATCATCGGCGTGATCGTCGCAGCCAGCGGCAGCAAGGAAAAGACCTAGCCAGCGCCGCCCCTGCCCTATAGCCGCCTCATGGTTGCCGGGCCACCGTTCTCAAAAAAGCGACCCGAGATGCCGGGACAGCACCGTCCGGAACCCGGCATCGGCGGCCAGTCCCGCGTCGAAATCCTTGCGCAACCCAAGATAGGCATCCGCAAGCGCCTCCGCGTCCAACACGGCCTTCTCGTAAATCTCCCGAAGCCGCCGCGCCAGTGGGTCGCGCATGTCGATCTGTCCGCCGTACTCATCCTCGCCCGTCACGTGGCGCATCGAGGACCACGACAGGATGGGTCAGGTCCCGATAGCCATCTTTACCGACGAGTTTGATCCCGATCACACCCGAGAAATCGACGAAGAGATACATAATTACTTTCTGTCCAAAGGTCTCAATTCGCGCCTCTACTACCTTCCTGATCACGGCATCCGTGGTAGTGGCCACATGATGATGCTGGAAAAGAACAACAGCGATGTACTTGATATGATCTGTAGCGTGATTGCCTGAGTTTCCCGAAAATGTCAGATGGTTTTGCAAAATCCAACGACCCACCAAGGATCAAGTGGCGATGGACTGGAAACGGACATTCGCCACGCCTAGCACGAATGCCCGGCCCCCTCTCAACGCAGTCTGCTCTGACAAGGCCACACTGTGGCATGATGGCTTTCCTCAGGGCCAGTCGTAGTTGGTTCCGGGATCGCTGAAGCCGGAGGAGCCCCCCCCGAAAAAAGCGCGGCGGTAGGCGCCGGGAGGGGTGCCCACCATTCGACTAAAGAATCGGTTGAACTGAGCGGTCGTGGAAAAGCCAGTCAGCGCAGCGACCTGTTGGATGGAGTTGGGCGAGTTTTCTAGCTGCAGCCGGGCTTCGAGCGCGACGCGGCGGTCGATGACCTGTTTGGGGCCGAAGCCGCGGGTTCGGCGGCAGATGTCGCCGAGGCGGTCGCGCGACAGGCCGAGGGCCTGCGCATAGTCATTGACGCTCCAGCGGTCGCGGAAGTGAGCTTCGACAAGGGTTCCGAACTCGGCGAAGATCTTGTGTGACGGCGAGGCGACGTCGCCGGCGCTGGCTTGGGTCAGAGCCGCTCGGTAGGTCTCGACAAGGATGATGCGCAGGTAGGATTCGACCACCGCATGGGCGGTCGGATGATCCGAGCGCAGTTCTCGTCCCAACCCGGCAAAGGCGGCGGAGAGTGTCTGGAAGGTGTCGGGGTGGTTCGCAAGGGGTGCAGTGACCGAACGGTTGGCCATGGCACGCAGGTCCCCAGTGATCGGCATGTGACCGACAGCGCTGGCAAGGGCGGTGTTGCCGAGGATGACGAAGGCGCCCTCCGTCCCGGCCTGTGCTGTAGCACGGGATTGCGGGTTCCAGGGGCGCCACGCCAGCGTAGGACCGTGGAGCACATCGTCTTCGTTCGAGATCCGGGCGTCACCCGATGAGATCAGGAGCGCGAGCCATGACGGGCCGGCGAGCGCCTCGGCCAAGCCGATAACGCGGGGCCTGAGCTGGCCGCCCAGAGTACCGGTGCGAACTGATCCCGCTGTTGTATTTCTTGGCGTTAACATGGGCAGATTCCCGCAAATTGAAAATAAATTGCCACAAAATGACATTTACTCAAATCATTTTCCGGATTTTCCTAGAGTGGCAGGTGGCCGAAGAGCTGCCGCGCGCCACAGCTGCGATGGGAGGAAGCACGCTGTACGAGAGCCAGTTGATCATTGGCGGGCAGAAAGTCACGCCCGGACCCGGCGGTTCGTTCGAACGGCGGGGACCGGCGTCCGACGCAGTAGTCACTCGGGCGTCGGCGGGCCGCGCGCCCGAGGCGCGGGCGGCTGCGACCGCGGCGGCAGCCGCCTTTGCCGATTGGTCGCAGACCGCACCGGGCGATCGCATTGCCATCCTGGAATGCGCTGCAAGCCTGATGGAAGCCAGCGTCGAGGAAGTTGTCGAGATCGCGTGCGATGAGGTTGGCTCGTCACCCGACTGGGTTCGGTTCAACGCCGGGATCGCGGCGGAAATGCTGCGCCAGACCGCCAATTTCGTCGAGACATTGAACAGCGAGACTCAGCGGATGGGGGATCACTTGTTGCGGCGACGTCCGGCGGGCGTCGTCGTTGGTATCGCACCCTGGAACGCGGCTGTGACACTGGGGACACGGGCGGTTGCTGCGCCGCTGGCCTGCGGGAACACAGTGGTTCTGAAAGGGTCCGAGCTATGCCCCAAGACGCATGAATGGGTGGCGGGAATCATCAATTCGGCCGGATTGCCCAAGGGAGTTTTGAACTACATCACCAATGCACCCGACCATGCCGAGGAGGTGGTCGAGGCGCTGATTTCGCATCCGGCGACGCGCCGGGTGAACTTTACCGGTTCAACGCGGGTCGGTCGGCAGATCGCGGTGACGGCTGCGAGCCACCTGAAACCCTGCCTGCTGGAATTGTCGGGCAAGGGTACGATGATCGTTCTGGCCGACGCGGACCTAGATGCGGCGGCCAAGGCGGCGGCGCACGGCAGTTTCTTCAATCAGGGTCAAATCTGCATGTCGACCGAGCGGGTACTTGTGGTCGACAGCGTTGCGGAGGATTTCATAGCAAAGTTCCGGGCCGAGGCCGAGGCGCTGCGGTACCGTCCCGGCGACGCGCCTTTGGGGTCGCTGATCAACCCGTCAGCGGCGGTTCGGATCGGGTCCATGGTGGAAGACGCGCTGGCCAAAGGGGCCAACCTGATTACTGGAGGCGAGTTGTCCGGTGGGAGCATCCAGCCGACCATCCTTGACCATGTCGTCCCGGGGATGCGGATTTATGACGAGGAGGCCTTTGGGCCGATCGCGGGTGTGATCCGGGTCGGGGACGCGGACGAGGCACTGTCAGTCGCCAATGACACGGAGTTCGGCCTGGTCGCCTCGGTCTTCAGTGCCGACACCGAGGCGGCGCTAGCGATCCTGCGGGAAACCGAGACCGGTATCGGTCACGTCAATCAATCGACGGTGTGCGACAATCCCTCGATGCCGTTCGGCGGGGTCAAGGCTTCGGGCTATGGCCGCTTTGGCGGCCTGGAGGCGCTAAGAGAATTCACCGAATGCCAATGGGTCTCGATCACCGAGACCGCCGGGGAAGAGGCCCCCGGCTAAACCAACATTCTCTATGGGAGGAAAGAGATGGAACGTAGAACTGTATTGAAATCTGTGGCGGTTGCGGCTGTTGCCGCGACGCTGGCAGGTCCTGCGCTGGCGCAGGAAACGCTGAAGATCGGCGCAGTTGCGCCGAAGACCGGGCCGCTGGCCGGTGGCTCGGCGGTGTCATTCTGGCCAAACGTCCAGCTTTGGGCGCGCGACGTGAACGAGGCTGGTGGCATCGACGTCGGCGGCACCAAGATGATGGTCGAGATCATTGAATATGACGATCAGACCAACCCCGGCGAAACGATCAAGGCGATCCAGCGTCTGGCAACGCAGGATAAGGCCGACTTCATCCTGGCACCCTATGCCACGGGTCTGAACATCGCGGCCGCGCCGATCTTTGAGCGCTATGGCTATCCGATGATCACCCATACTGCGATTTCGGATCAGATAGAGGATTTGTCGAACAAGTTCCCGAACATGTACTTCCTGCTAGGCGGCGCGACCGGCCTTTCCGGTGGTGTTGTCGAGGTGCTGAGCGACATGCGCGAAGCGGGCGAGATCGGCAATCGCGTGGCGATGGTCAACGTGGCTGATGCCTTTGGCATCGAGCTGGCCGAGGTCGGTGGGCCTCAGCTTGAGGCTGCCGGTTTCGAAATCGTCTACGAGACGTCTTATCCCTTGGGCACGCAGGATTTGTCGCCTGTCATCAAGGGCGCCAAAGATGCGAACCCCGATGCCTTCGTGGCCTGGTCCTATCCGCCGGATACTTTCGGACTGACCGAGCAGGCCATGATCGAGGGCTTGGCACCCAAGGCGTTCTATACCGCAGTGGCAACGGCCTTCCCGGCCTATGCCGGCCGGTTCGGAGCGGCGGCCGAAGGCGTCCTTGGCGCGGGCGGTGTCTATGCCGACGGCGATGCTTTCAAGGCGTATGCAGCGCGGCACATGGAGGTGACCGGACAGGCGCCCGACTTCTGGGCTTCAGCCCCGGTGTACGCCTCGTTCCAAATCCTGCAACAGGCCATCGAGGCCGTGGGATCGACCGACAAGGCGGCGGTTTCCCAATACATCGCCGACAACGCCTTTGACACGATCATCGGCCATGTCGAGTGGGACGAGAACAATTCGAACTCGAAATACTGGACGGTCGGCCAATGGCAGGGCGGCGTGTTCAAAGGTGTCGCCTCGACCGGACGGGAAGGCGCGGTTGCCGCCATGCCCAAGGCTGGTTGGGAATAAGCGAACTGGCACGGCCCTGGTGTTGACCGGGGCCGGGCTGACGCTGGAGAAAACGTCAAAATGGACATCCTGATCACAGGCCTGTTGCTGGGCGGGACCTATGCGCTGATCGCCATGGGTCTGAACCTGCAATACGGGATGGCGCGGATCATGAACCTTGCCAATGGGGAGTTCCTGGTAGCGGGCGGTTTCGCGGCCTTTTGGTTTTACACCTCGGCGCAGGTCAGCCCTTTGCTGACGCTGTTCCTTGTGGCGCCGCTTGCCTTTGCAGTGAACTGGCTGATCTATGTCGTGATGCTGCGCCCGCTGGTGCAGCGCGCCAAGTCGCATGGCCAGTTGGAGGTTGATGCTATCCTGACCACCTTCGGGCTAGCCTTCGTCTCGGTCGGGGTTATGTTGGCGGTCTTTGGCGGCGATTATTTTTCCTATTCTTACCTGGCGCGCCCGGTGACGATTCTGGGCGACACTTATGCGGCGAACCGGGTTGCTGCGGCGGTGGCGGCGGCTTTGATCTGCGGCGGCCTGTGGTTGTGGCTGAACCGGACGCGCGTGGGCATGTCGATTCGCGCGATCGCGGTCGATCCGAAGTCCGCGCGGCTGGTCGGTATCGACGTGCCCAAGCTGTCGGCCATCGCTTTCGCACTGGGCGGCGCGGTGACAGCGGTCGGCGGGGCGTTGATCTCGTCTTTCCTGACGCTGGATGCTTCGACCGGCGTCATGTTCACGCTGAAAGCCCTTGTCATCGTCATTATGGGCGGCGTCGGCGATGTGCGTGGCACCATCGTCGCGGCTGTTCTTCTGGGCCTGTTGGAGACATTCGTGGCGCGGATGATCGATCCGGGCCTGACGCTGGCAGCAGCGTACCTGATGTTCGTCCTGATCCTGTTGTTCCGGCCAGAGGGCCTGTTCGGGAGGCGCAGGGCATGAGCGGGCGCGATTGGCAGAATATTGTGGTCTCGGCCGTTCTATTGGCGGTGGCGGCCTGCCTGCCCCTGTTGGGCGACGCCTATTACCTCGCCATCGGGATCACCATCGCGATGTACGCGGTTCTGGCGACGAGCTGGGCCTTGTTCTCAGGGCCGACCCATTACGTCTCGCTGGCGACGGCGGCGTTCTTTGGTCTTGGTACATATACCGCGGCGATCGGGATCGAGACCGGGATGAGCTACTGGCTGACCCTTCCGGTGGCGGCGGTTCTTGGAGCGGTCCTGGCGGCTCTGGTCGGTCTGGCGACGCTGCGCCTGTCAGGGGTTTACTTCGTGATCTTCACTCTGGGCTTGTCGGAATTGGTGCGGCAGGTCGTGACCTGGGTGCAGAACTCTCTGGGCCAGAAGGGCCTTTACGTTCTAACCGAGATCACCGAGGCGGAGATCTATTGGCAGTTGGTCGGTTTGGCCGGTCTGGTCTTCTTGGCGGGCTGGGCCATCGGGCGGTCGCGGCTGGGGTTCGCCCTGCGCATCATCGGGGATGACGAGGAGGTGGCGCGGCATTCGGGAATCAACACTGCCTTGGCCAAAGTCATGCTGTTCGTTGTGTCGGGCGCTGTGGCCTCGGTTGTCGGGGCGATGCTGGCGCCGCGGTATGTCTATATCGAACCATCGCTGGCCTTCACGCCGATGTTGTCGTTCCTCGTGGTCATCATGGCCCTCTTGGGCGGGACCGGGCGGTTGTGGGGACCCCTGGTCGGGGTCATTCCCTTTACTTTGCTCTGGGAAAAGATTTCGGAGAACTTCCCGAACCAGACCACGCTTTTGATGGGCCTGAGCTTCCTGATCATCGTCTATCTTTTGCCGCGCGGATTCGTCGGGCTGATCGAGGATATCCGTAGGCGGATGCAAGCGCGGGAGGCATACGCATGAGGGCCGATGCTCCGATCCTGTCCCTGCGTGGTGCGACCAAGCGGTTTGGCGGGCTGGTCGCGGTCAACGACATGGATTTCGACGTGGCCGAGCACGAGGTGCTTGGGCTGATCGGGCCAAATGGCTCGGGTAAGTCGACGACGCTGAACCTGATTTCGGGGGCTTTGAAACCGACATCCGGCGGTATCGCGTTGCGCGGTCAGCCAATCGAGCAACTGTCGGCGGCTGATATCGCGCGCAAGGGCGTGCAAAGGACGTTCCAGCTGGTGCGGCTGTTGCCGTCGATGACGGTGCTGGACAACGTGCGCGCCGGGGCGGTGTTCGGTCATCGCCGTCGCTGGGGGCGCGAGGCCGAGGCACATGCGCTGCGGATGCTTGAACTGGTCGGGTTGGAGCGGCGGGCGCGGGCACATGTGGGCGAGTTGACCTACATCGACACCAAGCGAGTCGAACTAGCGCGGGTGCTGGCGTCGGATCCGAAGGTTCTCTTGCTGGACGAGTGGTTGGCGGGGCTGAACCCGACTGAGCTGGAAGAAGGCATCACTTTGATCAAGCGGCTCAGGAACGAAGGGCGGACGATCATCCTTGTCGAACACGTGATGGATGCGATCCGGTCATTGTGCGACCGCTGCGTGGTGATGTCGTCGGGCAAGAAAATCGCGGAGGGCACGCCGGAGAAGGTGTTGTCGGATGCCGAGGTGATCCGAGCGTATCTGGGGGATGATGATGGATAGGCTTGTGCAACGAGTGGCCCGCTTCTTGCCGGGTACAAAGCACGGGGCAGCTCCGACCTGCCCCCCTGGGCTGGCACTTGTGCGCCGCCTCGCGGGTTTACGCTCCTCGGCGGGAGGTCACAGCCATGCTTGAGGTGCGCGGACTCTCGGTCAGCTATGGCCAGCACCGGGCGTTGGAGAACGCGGGGCTGCGTGTCGGAAAGGGTGAGATTGTCGTCATCCTTGGCGCCAACGGGGCAGGCAAGTCGACCTTGCTCAAGGCGGCGGCGGGGATTTGCGAGGGGCGGACCTCGGGCTCGGTCGTTCTGGATGGCGAGGAGCTCGTGGGGCAGAAGCCGCATCGGATCGTCGAGGCGGGGTTTGCTCTGGTCCCGGAAGGCCGGGGCGTTTTCGGTGACCTGACTGTGCAGGAGAACCTGACGTTGGGCGCCTATGCCCAGCGTGCGCGGGACGAGGAGGCGGGGAACCTTGACCGGATTTTCACGCTTTTCCCGAAGCTGGAAGAGCGGCGGCGGCAGGTGGTGCGTACCATGTCAGGCGGCGAGCAGCAGATGGTCGCCATCGGCCGGGCGATGATGTCAAACCCGTCGATCCTGGGGTTGGACGAGCCGTCCCTGGGGTTGTCGCCCTTGCTGTGCGGGAACCTGTTTCAGAGCCTTTTGGCGGTGAAGGACGCCGGGTTGGGCGTGTTGCTGGTCGAGCAGAACGCTAAGCAGAGCTTGAAGATCGCGGACCGGGGGTACCTGTTGGAGAACGGAGAGGTCGTGCACGAAGACACGGCGGAAGCGCTGACGCGTGATCCGGCGGTTCAAAAGGCCTACCTGGGAGGCAGCGGCGCCAAACCGTCGATCGCGATGCCTGTGGCACCAAAATCGGGGGCCAAACCCAACGAGCCAGTACGGCCGCGCGCTGGACCGTCTCCGAAAGACATCGCCGCCGCAGCCTTAAAGGGCGTCGCCACAGTGCGGTCGAAAGCGCCTGGCGTCGCCCCTGCACCGCCGCCCCGGCCCGCGCCGCCGGCTCCGCTGCCTAAGGCGGCTCCGCCGATGTCCGCGCCAATTTCACCGACCGCCAAGTCCGATCCCATGGATGTCAGCGCCCTGGTGGCCAAAGCGAGTGCAAGTGCTTCGCGGCGAAACGGGTCTGTTAGGCCAGCCGGACAGCGTCCGGCAGTAGCGTCTGCCGGGCCTGTCCCGCGGACGCACGTTCCGCTGGAACCCGGCACGTCGGGCGACCGTCTACGTGCCATTCTGGACGATATCGAAGCCGCCGCGCGACGGGCCGAGGCCTGGCGTGGACCGGAGAGGAGGAGTTAAACCATGTTGGATGCCCCAAGCATTTCCCCGAATATCCGGGGGCTTTACATCGGAGGGTCATGGGTCCCCGCGGCCCGGACATTCGACGATCTGAACCCGTCGGACAATTCGCTTTATGCCCGTGTACCGGATGGCAGCGCGGCGGATGTGGACCGGGCGGTCGAGGCGGCGCGGGCGGCTTTTCCCGAGTGGTCGAACCGGAGTTTCGAGGAACGGGCGAACTTGCTCTTGAAGGTGGCCGATGCCTGGGAACGCCGGAGCGAGGATTTTATCCGGGCGGTGATGTACGAAGGCGGCGGCTGGTACGGCAAGGGCGTGTTCGAGGCCGGGTTCGTGGCGGGGATTTTCCGAACGTCTGCGTCGCTGTGTTACCAGGCGGTTGGTGAAGTTCTGCCTTCGGCGCATGGCAAGGTGTCGATGGCAACACGCTGGCCCTTGGGAGTCGTGGGCGTGATCAGCCCCTGGAACATGCCGGGGATTTTAACGTCGCGCGGTTATGCGGCGGCTCTGGCAGCTGGCAACACCGTGGTGTTGAAACCCTCGGAAGACACACCCTATTCGGGCGGCCTGTACCATGCTGAGGTCCTGGAAGAGGCTGGCATTCCGCCCGGTGTCTTCAACGTGGTGACCTGTTCGCGCGAGAGCGTGGCCGAGGTCGGCGACGCGCTGATCGAACATCCGTTGGTGAAAGGGATATCCTTTACCGGTTCCACCCCGGTGGGGCGGCAGATCGCAGCGAAATGCGGGGCCTATCTGAAAAAGTGCTGCGTCGAACTTGGCGGTAAGGATTCGATGATCGTGCTGGAGGATGCCGACCTCGACAAGGCGGCTTTGGCGGCGAACTTCGGGTGTTTCATGCACCAGGGGCAGGTCTGCATGTCGACCGAGAAACTGTTGGTGCATGAGAGCGTCTATGCGCCGTTCATGGAAAAGTTCCTGGCGCGGGCGGCGACGCTTAAGACTGGGCATGTCAGCGACAAGGGCAACACGATCGGGCCATTGGTGAACACGCGGCAGGCGTTGCGGGTGAAGGCCCTGATCGACGATGCCGTGGCCAAAGGGGCCAAGGTCGACCTGGGCGGCAACGCATGGGACAACTTTGTCGAACCGACGGTCCTGTCGAACATCAACACCTCGATGGATATCTGGCATGACGAGACCTTCGGGCCGGTGGTGATGGTCTGTCCGTTCCGCACGGACGACGAGGCGGTGGCGCTGAATAACGACACGGAGTATGGGCTGACGGCCTCGGTCTGGACGGCGGACGAGGCGCGGGCCCTGGGTTTGGCGGCGCAGCTCGAGACAGGGATGGTTCACGTCAACGACCAGAACATCAACGACGAGCCGCAGGTGCCGTTCGGCGGCGTGAAAGCAAGTGGTGTCGGACGATACGGCGGGCGGTGGTCGCTGGATGCCTTTACCGAGTTAAGGTGGATCACGCTTGAGCGGGGCGGACGTCACTACCCGCCGGTGTTTTAATGGATTGGAACGGATACCCATCGGACCCTTGGTCCGATGATGCCCGCACCGCCCCCCCGGGGCGGGCATTCTGCCCTGCCCGCAGCACGGGCATCGGGTCAATGGGGGAAACGGGAGGAGCAAGGCAATGACAGCTCTTGGATGGACTATCCTTATCGTCGTCGCACTGGCGGTTCTAATCGCCCTGGCGGCCTGGTTCTATGAACGCGCGACCAATGAGGTCAGTCTTGTGCGGACCGGCATCGGCGGGCGCAAGGTGGTGATTGATGGCGGCACGCTTGCGATCCCCTATTTCCACGAGATCAGCCGGGTGAACATGCAAACCATCCGCATGGATGTGTCGCGCACCGGCGAAAGCGCGTTGATCACCAAGGACCGGATGCGGATCGACGTGGGGGCCGAGTTTTATGCCTCGGTCATGCCGGAAGAAGCGGCGATCACGCGGGCGTCGCAGACGCTGGGCAAGCGGACGTTCCAGCCGGAGCAATTGAAGTCGCTGATTGATGGCATGATGGTGGACGCGCTTCGAGCGGTGGCCGCACAGATGACCATGGACGAACTGCACGAGAACCGTGCCGAGTTCGTGCGTGAAGTGCGGGACGCGCTGACCGAAACACTGGCAAAATACGGGCTGGAGCTTGACAGCGTGTCGTTGACCGCGCTTGATCAGACGCCGTTTTCGCAGCTTGACGAGAACAACGCCTTCAACGCGGTCGGGATGCGGCGGCTGGCGGAACTCATCGCAAAGTCAAGAAAAGAACGGGCCGAGATCGAGGGCGAGACGGCCGTGGCGATACGGCGGGCCGAGGTTCAGGCGAGCCAGCGGCGGTTGGAGATCGAACTTGAAGAGCGGCGGGCCGAGATCGCACAGACGCAGGAGATCGAGACCTTGCTCGCGGCGCAACTGACCGAGGTGGCGCGCAGCAAGGCCGAGGCCGAGCGCGAGGCGGCGCGGGCGCGGATCATGATGGAGCAGGATATACAGGCGGCTTCAATTGCGCGCGAGCAGCAGGTGCGCGAGGCGGAAATCGCACAAGGCCGCGCTCTGGAAATGGCCGAGCAGGATAAGGTGATCCAAATCGCGGCCAAGAGCCAAGAGGAGAGCCGGGCCAGGGCCGAGGCGACGGCGGCGCGGAATGCGCTGGTCAAGGCTGAGGAAGATATCCGGACGCTGAAAGAGATGGCCGAGGCCGCCCGGCGCAAGGATCTGGCGATTATGGCAGCCCAGCAGGATGCCGAGGCCAATGCCACGCGGGCACGCATTACTGCAGAGGCCGACCAGGAGGTCGCCAAGGTCAAAGGCGTGATCCGGCGTGAGGAGGCGGCGTCGATGAAGGTCTATCGGCTGGCCGAAGCGGAGGCGGAGGCGGCCAAGATCAAGGCCGAGAACAGCCGTTCTGATGCCGCGATGAACTTGGAAGCCGAGCGGATGCGCTTGGAAAAGATGCCCGCGATCCTGGCCGAGGCGGTGAAGCCCGCCGAAAAGATCAAGGGGATCAACATCAACCATATTTCTGGTCTTGGGCAAAGCGGCGGCGACGGGACGGTGGCTGCGCAGGCGGTGAGCTCGATTCTGGACCTCGCGATCGGTCTTCCGGCGATGAAAAAAATCGGCGACCAGATCGGCGTTAGCCTGGATGGGGTCGCTCCAAACGACGAATCAAAGCAGTGAAACCGGCGATCAGTTGAGTTGCAGAGGCTATACGAACTCCGCCTTGGACAGTCTTTTTCTATGATGAATCCGGGCCAACAAGGCTGCGGCTTTAATCCAACGCTTGCGCGGCGCTTTGGCGGCACTGGCAGACGAATGGGCGCTGTCAGACCAATGCGAAACGAGAAAAGAAATCTGTCAGACCCACCACGCTTTCCAAAAGGTGTCGCCCGGTCTCCCAAGTCCATCCTGTCATGTTCTGGCCAGTCGACCGCACAGCCGCGCACAGCCGCATGACATGGAGATGACCGCCATCAAACGACCGTGCACAGCATCAAGCGGCGCACTCAATAACGTTCCAACGGAATGCGAACGCCGAAACTCACGACCTGCGCGTTGTGATCAAAACGGAACGGCTGCCGTGGCTCGTCGGCGCCGTTGCCCGGCAACGGCGCCGCGCCGCCAGACGCGGTGCCGAAATCGTAATAACGCCAGCTCGCCTCGACGAGCACCGGCCTCTTGCCGGGGCGTGTCACCTGCCAGGAAGCGCCAAGTCCAACCGACAGTGCCAGATTGGAAGTGCTGCCGCCTTCGAACACGCGGGTGGTTCGTGTCTTGGTCAGGTTCTCACGGGTCCATTCGCCCACATGGTTGACGGCGATACCAAGCCCCCCGACGACAAACGGCTGAAAGGTGGCATCCGAGCCCCGCGCCTCCAGGGGCGCATAGAATACGTTCAACATGGCTCCACGGGTCGACACGCTGGCGTCAGAGATATCGGCGTGATCCGCACAATCCCCGCCGCCGACGACGCTGGAACAGGGCGCGGTAACATGGCTGGTGCCCGTACCGAACATCGCCAGATCGGCCCGAATCCCATTTTGCCAGTCGTATCCCGCCGCGACAGCGCCAAACGCCGAGTTTCCGGCGCTGGCGTCAAAATTGATCCGGGGATCGCTGGCGCCCGGCGGCAGCCAGTAGGCATCGTCCGGCATCAAGGATGCGTGGCCGAATTCAAGCCTGACATAGGGGCCATAGGTCACGCTCGCGGTCTTGACATCGAACAGGCTCGGCCCATCTTCGGCGAAGGCACCACCCGCCTGCGCACCCAGTGCGACCACGGCCATTAAGCCGATCGCCAAAACAGATTTTTCTACCTTTGTCTTCATCCCTTTACCTTTTCCAGCTTCGTTGCATGTTGACCTCCGGACCCGTTGGAGATCGAACTCATCCATGCCCTTCGACAATCGCTTGCCTGATCAGCTCGGCCTTCGCGGCCAGGTCAGCGGCCTCGGCGTCGTCCAAACGCTCTCCCAAGATGGCGGACACCGCGATTGCTGTTTCCGTCGACACCGGGATTCCCTTGTCCGAGGCCGTGCCGAGGAAGGCCGCCAGCAGGGTCTGGTTGTCCGTCGTGATACCCACGCTGGCCAGGATAGATTGCCCGTCCAGCCCGTCGCGCATCAACGCCAGATTCTGCAACGGTGAATCGATGATCCGAACGTTGTCCCAATTGCCGGAAAGCTCAGCGATCATTCCGTCGAGGTCCAGCCGGTAAAACGCCGCGACTTCCGGCGTGAACGAGGCAAGGGCTTCCTTGAAGGCGCGGTCGATCACCCGGTCAGGAGACCGTGCAACGTTCAGTCGGCCAAGTTCCACTTCGGGAATACCCTCGCGCGCCCAGACGGGCAAACCGCCGCTTCCGGTTCTGTCGCCTCCGCGATAGCCGCTTCCATCGCCTTCACCGCCCTCACCGGCTTTCGGTCCTTCGCCCTCGCCCGATCCGCCACCCTGGTGGCCGCCGCTATGGCCGCCCTCGTGCCCGTCCTCGCCATCCTCGTGCGAACCGGAACCGCCCGAACCAGTGTGTCCGCCATCACTGTGGTCCTGCGCAAAGGCCGCCCCTGCGAATTGCCCGCTGGCGATCCCCGAAACAGCGACTGCGAAGGCCGCGACGGACAGCATGCAGCGCCAGGTGCGTTTCAGGGCAAAAAAACTTCGCGTTTTCATTGGCGTAGGCATCATCATTCGGTTCCTCCTCTTTGCCGGCACCAAAACAACTCTGGAAACCGGCACGCGCGCGGGCCGATACCTGCCGGTGTCGGGGCTCACAGTGGAATCTTCGGAACATGCATACATTGATATCTATCAATGGAGCCTTTGACAGTTGTCAATGCAGCCGCGGCGGCACAACGCGAGACTGATCGCAAGCTGTCCTTGGCTTGCGACAGCCTGAGAGCGGCGGAGCGACTGCACCCGGAGGTGTAGTTGGCCGCGCTGAAATCCACAGGATACGAATGGACAAACCAATGAACACAGGACGAGACTTTTCAGGTTCCACCACAAAAGCTGCTCTGCTGGCCGGCATGGCAGCCTGCACTATCGGTCTTGCATCGGTGGATTTTGCCTTTGCGCAGAGCGGCCAGGGCGGATCGGGGTCCGGCAACGCCGGAAGTGAACAAGGCGCCGGCACGGGTGGCCAAGGCGGATCCGACCAGGGTGGGCAGAACCAAGGCGGATCAGGCGGACATGACACGGATGCTGAGGCCGATGCGCCCGAAGGCGCCGGCGGCGGCCAACCCGATGACGCAGGCAGCGATAGCGGCCGCCCGGAGGACAAGGGCGGACAACCCGACGACGCAGGCAGCGGTGGCGACAGCGACTCCGACAAACCTGACTGGGCCGGTGAACCCGGCGGATCGGCCGGTCGTGGCAGCCCGCCCGATGCTGGCGGTGGCGGCGACCTTTACGGCGACCTTTACGTGATCGCCCGTGACGATCAGGGCGTGCCGATCCTGACCTGCAACGACTATGGCTGTTTCGTTCAGCCACTCGACGCGGAAGGCAACCCGATCCCGCTCGACGAGGAAGGCCACGTCATCGACGAGTCTCTCGTTCAGGAGGTCGAATTCGGACGGCTCAGCGTCAGCCGCGCGCCGGAAGATGTGCTTGACGGCCGCAGCGAAGAGGTGCTTCTCGCCCTCAACTCCGCGACCGAGGTTTCGCTCGATCCGGCGGGTCGGCTTGTCGTGACCATCGACGGGGAAACCCGCACTATCGACGCGCCGCTCGAAAACCTGTCGATCTATATCGCCCTTATGACGGACGGTTACATCGAAGGCGTCGACAACACGGCGATTTCCAACTCGGACCTCGCGTTTCTGGTCGACGGTGCCAAGACTGCCGAGGATCTTCAGGCGGCAGCGACCTTCCTTGCGGCCGCCACGGACAAGACCGGCGAATTCAGCACGGATGAAGTCGCCTATCTGAACCTGATCCTGGACATCGACCCGATCGAGACCTTCCCGAACACCGAAATCAGCTATTCGGCAGTCAGCTTTGACGACTTCAGCTATGATCGGGCAAGCACCTTCGATGGCGTAACAACCACCATTCTTATCGAGGACGCGGACGGCAACTGGGTTCCGACCGAGATCGACGTCTACGAGTACATCTTTGCCGATACACCGGACGACGCCACCGACGGCACGCTCGAAGCGTTCACGCAAGCGGCCGAGGATTCACGGATCGTGATCAACTACATCCACGAATATGCGGTTCCGGTCCCGCCGGAAGAGCTGTGACCTAATAGAAAAGGGGCGCCGGGATACCGGCGCCTCTGCCCCTGCCCCAAGCGCCCACATCGGTGCCCGGGCCGTCGCCACAAACATCGCCTGAAAAGAACGCCGGTCAGCCCACTGTATTGGCCGAGCCCTTTTGGCCTTCATAATATCGCAAACACTCATCCTCACGTCCGCGCACCATTCGGCGCCCCTCACCGGGGCCACGTGTTTCAGTCACGACTGTGCGCTGCATCTCGGGACCGTCCGACTGGTGGAAAAAGATCACGACCCAGTCCTTGGTCTTTTCCAATTCGTGCGCACGGGCGGTGTTGGAATAAAGCAGGGTAAGGTGCCAGTCGCCGCGGCGCAGGTGCAGGACCGGTAACCACGCCTCGCCTTCTGGATTGAACCGGCGGGGCGCGATCTGGCGCAAGTCTCCCGCCGCGTCTTTCTCGCGATAAAGCTTGTCCGCCTCAAGGAGCATCGACACCGGAGGTTCCGCATCGTGACCTTCTTCCGCACGCCTGATCCGACGCATCGGCTCAAGCCGCTCGGCCAGCGCCGCAAGGATGGCACGGCGCCGCCGCCGACCCAGCCCCGGGACGTCCATCCTCGGATTTCGCAGCAATGCCTCCAGCTCTTCCAAGGTCTGCGCATCAAGCTGCACGGCAAAGCGTTCCGCCATGACCGGACCGATCCCCGGCACGGTTTGAAACAGGCGTTCCGGCGTTGTCTCTCCGCGAAGCCGTTCTAGCTGAAGCCATCGACCCGAGGTCAGGATTTCCACGATGGCCCCCGCGATCCCCCGCCCGACGGTGGGCAAGTCGATCAGGGCCTTGATGCCGCCAGCCTCGTAGACCGTGCGCAGGCCATCGGCCATATCCCCAACGTAATCCGCAGCCCGGCGATAGGCCCTCACCCGAAACACATCGTCTCCCTGGCTTTCCAGAAGGTCGGCATACTGTCCCAACCGACTGGCGATCTGCCGGTTCTCACGCAGTTCGTGGCGAGGAACCGCGCCTGCAACGTCTTGCATCTCTATCCTCCCGGATCAGAACTCTTGGATCCCCACGACAGTCCTCACACGAGGTATCTCCGCATCGTCTGGCCTAAATCATTTAATCCTTCAGAACAAAAAACCGGCGCGGCCTAGGACCGGCGCCGGTTTCATGGAACGAGAACAAGGCACGCAACACACTTTTGACAAGGACCGCCGGGAAGGGCTTCCACTTCCAAGGTCTCCCCCAGAGCGCTAACCACGTCCCGACGGCCCCCTGACCAACAGGTCTCAACACATCCCCGGTTCTTCATCTCGCATTCGCCGTCTCGCAACGTTTCACTACGATCTTTCTCCGGTTTTGCTCCTCCTGCTGATAAATTCACTCTGCCCGATTCTTCGATTCTCGCCATTGACGGGCATCAATGGGCCGGACCCTCGCTCGGGAATCCGCCATCGGACTTCGGTCGTTCAGACCCACGAAACGAACCATTTAAAACCAGGAAAGCCCGGCACCAGATGCGGATGCCGAGCCCATGACGGGGACCCGAAAATCATTATTCTGGTACGACGCCGCAGCGCGCCAAATCGGTCACGACTGGCCCTTCCCTCCGCGAGTCACTTCCACAAATCGCGCAGCGAAGCGGGCATGGAATTGCTCACATGGTCGATCTCTCCCATCGACACCCGACGCCGCAAAAGATCGAACACGGCGACGGCAGCGCGTTCGGGGTCTTCCAGCGGCACCTTGTTGAAACGGTGTGACACCCGCTCCAGGAAGTCGGACTTGCTTCTGGGCTTGACCGGCGTGCGCGCCGGGTTCCACCCGGTATAGTAAATACCGCGGATGATAAGCGGCAGTTGCGCCGCCAGGTCCGAGGCCTCCTCGACGCTCAGATAGTCCCGCACAGCGTGCAGGGTTTCCGTCAAAAGCAGGTATGCCCGCCCCTTCTCGTTCCATTCCAGATCGTCGCACAGCTCATTGATCCACTCGGCGACGATCTGAGGCGCTTCGTCTACCGCGGCGTGTCCGGTCGTTGTCATGGTCTGTCTCCCATCAACTCCGACCTCCATCCTTCCGGAAAAACTCGCGCGCGCATTGATGGTCGTCACCCGCATCTCTTGACGCCTATCAATGCCTTGCACCGCCAATGACGCCACAATCGAAATGTGTAGACATCAGGAGGGCATCATGAAGGTCAGTGAAGCCATGCACTCGCCGGCAGAATGGGTCGAATTCGATACGCCGGTCAGCGAGATCGCAGCACGCATGGCAATGGATGACATCGGCGCCGTCCCGGTCGGAAAAGAAGACCAGCTCATCGGCATGATCACCGACCGCGACCTGACAACCCGTGTCCTTGCCCGACATCTCGACCCCGAGAAGACCATCGCGCAGGATGTGATGACCAGGGGCATCGTGTTCTGCCGCACCGAAGAAACGGTTGAAGACGCCGTACACCTGATGGACCAAAAGAAAATCCGGCGGCTGCCCGTGCTTGACGACCGAAAACGTCTGGTCGGCATGCTCAGTCTCGGCGACGTGGCGGATGCTGCCGGCCTTGAACTAACCGGTGAACTGACACGCGCAGTTGCCGACCACCACAAGTGACGAGATCACATGAAACCCAATCGCGTTTGGTACCTCATCATGAACTCGGGTCGTGCCCGGATCATCCGTGAATTACCAGGTCCGCATGACCCGCTCCCCGTCGAAGTAACGATGCAAAGCCCGCGCCGGAAACTGCGTGAGGCCATCGGGACAAAACCGACTCGCAGCTTCGCTGCGGCGGGCGGCGGGCGGCGATCGGCGGTGGAGCCGTCTTCGGATCCACTGGCCGAGGATGCCCGACATTTCATCCGCGAGGTTGTCCGCTATCTCGAAGAACAGGAACGTGCAGGGGCTTTCGACAAGCTTGTCGTCATCGGGACTCCCGACAGCATAGGCTACTGGCGCGCCGAGGCGTCTGGCCCCCTGAAAAAGCACGTGCAGCAGGAATTCATCAAGAACGTCGTGCGAATGTCGTCGCGCGAACTCAACGCTGCCATCCGCGCTCTCGTGACCGGCGAAAGTTGAACGCGCGCCATCTGGGATTTGCCAGAAACCCGACTTCCCCTCACATCACGATTGACGGCGGTCAATGCGAAATGGCTCCGATTGCGGCATCGTTTCAGCATTCGCGATGCTCCGGTTCTTTAGTTCTCTGCACCGGTCATGTCTGTCCCGACAATCGCGGAAATCGCCGTTGGCAGGCTTCTCATCCCTAAAGTACTGCCAACGGTGGCATTTCTTTGAGGAGATGAAAATGTCGAAGAAACCCGCAAACGTGCCGGTTGCCCAGGACACCGGCAGCCCCGAACATCCCGTCAGCCCCTGGACCGGTTTCACAAGCCTGCGCGACGAAATCGAACGGCTGTTCGACGCTTTCGAACCCCGGCAGTGGTTCGACCGCAGGTCCGCCGCATCAGGTTTGGCAGGACGCGAATTTCCGCTCTGCCCCGCGGTCGACCTTACCGAGAACGAAAAAAGTTACTCTGTCACCGCCGAGCTGCCGGGTCTCGAGCCAGACGCGATTCAGGTCAAAGTCAGCAACGGAACCCTGACGATCAGTGGCGAGAAGACCGAACAAAAGGAAGAACACGACACAAGCCACCACCTGAGCGAACGCCGCTGGGGCAGCTTCCAACGCAGCATCCGCATGCCCGAGAATGTCGACACAGACAAGATCGATGCCAAATTCTCAAACGGTGTTCTGACCATCCAGATACCGAAATCCGCCGCTGCATTGGCGTCCGAGAAGACGATCTCTGTCAAGGCTGCCTGAGCAACGACGCGCCTTGATAAACGCGTACGGGCGGAGGCGGTGAACGGGCCTTCAGACGCTTCCGCCCTCAACGCTCTTGATGGCAAACGCCACACATGGCGGTTTGGCCCACCACTAGATTGGCAACGCCTTTCCATAAAGCTTATTTGGAACAATGGATTAATCCGAAGGTTAACACAAAGATCCGCATGTGCTATCGAATCTTATGCCAAAGGTTCTGAAGCCATGAGCAAAATCTCCGTCTTGGTCGTCGATGATGAACCCGAGGTCCGTGAGACACTTCGCACAGGTCTCGAGTCGGAAGGCTGGCAGGTATCCGAAGCCTGGGACCGCGCCTCGCTGTTCGAAGCGATGGCCTCGAACAATGTCGACATCGTCACGCTCGACCTCAATCTCGGCGGCACGGATGGACTGGAACTGGCGCGCGAACTGCGCAATCAGCGCAACGTCCCCGTCGTCATGATCTCTGGCCGAACCGAACCCTACGACCGCGTCCGCGGGCTCGAAAACGGCGCTGACGATTATATCGTTAAGCCCTTCCTCATCCGCGAAGTCGTCCTCAGGCTGAAAATGACGCTGGAACGCTACGATGGGCAAGTCGGGGCATCGACCAAAGTCCTATTCGACCATAGCGAGCTGGACCTGAAACGAAAGATTGCGCGGCATCTCGACGGCACGCCGCTGGACCTGACGGCAACCGAACTGCAACTGCTCGAACTCTTCGTCCGGCACCCGGGACGCGTCCTGAGTCGCGACGAGATCTCGAATGTCTTGCATGGGCGCGACTGGTCTCCATACGACCGGACCATCGACGGCCATGTGGCCCGGCTTCGCCGCAAGATCGAACCCGCAGGCGACGAACCCATGCTGATACGCTCGGTGCGGGGCGTCGGTTACGTCTTCAGCGGCGAGGTCAAGCCCGCCCAAAGTGAGAGTTGAGGTTCCGGTGCACCGCCTTTGCCAGCACGGCAAGTGTATAGGGTTTGTTTAGTAATTCTGGATGGCTGGCATCCGAGTCCTTCGAGCGCTTGCTCCCGGAAATATACCCGGAAGTCAGCAGGATTGCCACCTCGGGGAAGGATCGCTGCACCTCGTCCGCCAGATCGAACCCTGTCATGTCACCGGGCATCACCACATCTGAAAACACCAGGTCGACCGGCTCACCCTCGGCCAGCAACTCAAGCGCGGACTCGGCACTCGCCGCCTCCAGCACGGCATATCCAAGAGCCTCCAGCCGCTTCAGCGTTGCCTCTCGCAGCATGTCTTCGTCCTCGACGACAAGCACCAGTTCACCATTGCCAAAGGGCATGTCTTCATCGTGCGGATCATGCTGGGACGTGCATTTTGCGACCGGCAGAAACAGAGACACCCTGGTCCCCTCCCCGGGCTCGGATTCAATCGACATAAACCCACCCGACCGCGTAACGGTCGCCGCCACGCTTGTCAGCCCCAGCCCGGTCCCCATCCCCGGCGGTTTTTTTGTAAAGAAAGGTTCCTGCGCGTCGTGGATATCCTCCTTCGACATGCCGATGCCTTCGTCTGTGATGCTAAGCTCAATGAAACGCCCCGTCTTGCCTTCCGCCAGCGTCTGGGCCTTGTCCGAGTCAATCTCGACGTCCCGGGTGGCGATCACGATAGAACCGCCCCTGGGCTGGGAATCGCGGGCATTGATGACGAGGTTCAGGATCGCCCCGTCCAACTCGGCCGGATCGATGAGCACGCACAAATTGTCCGCGCCCGGCACGAACCTGAAAGACACCTCTTCGGTCAGCAGATGCTCAAACATCGCCCAGGTCTTCAGAATGCGCGCATCCAGGCTGACCGGCGTCGGCGAAATCTCTTTCTGGCTGGAAAGCGCAAGCAGACGCCGGTTAAAGCTGCCGCCCACCTCGGCCGCATTCTGCGCCCTTTGCAGCAACTCGACGATGCTCGGGTCGCTGACCCGCAGCGCCGCGAGTTCGACATTGGCAAGGATGACCGACAAGAGGTTGTTGAAATCATGCGCAATGATGCCGGCGATCCGTCCAACCGTTTCAAGCCGCTGCACCTTTTCCAACGACGTCTGCATCGCCCGGTTCTGCGTGTCATCAATCATGATTCCGATGAACCTTTCCGGCTTGGCGTCATCGCTGTCATCCGAAAAGACAACATGACCGCACAACCGGACATTCCTGACCACGCCATTGGTCGAGGGACGCAACTCGGTATCGACCGTCCGACGAATGGCCGGGTTGTACGCGTCTTCCCGGTTCGAACGATAGGAATCAAGATCGACGGGATTTAGAATGGCTATCCAGTCTTCGGACCTCCTGGGGAACTCGTCACGCTGCAAACCGATCAACCTGCAGAATGTGTCGTTGGCCAAATACTCATGGGTTGAAAAGTCCATCTCGACCACACCGATACCCAGGATCTCCAGCGTCTGCCGCAGACGATAATCCCCGTCTCGAGGGTGCGATTCCGCGAGTTTTGGCCCGGTGATGTCCTCGGTGAAAATTGCAATTCCGTCGGTCTCGCCATCGTCATTGAAAATCGGTTTGATACTCCAACGCTCCCAGGTGACGTGGCCGTCCAGATGTTCGACCCGGTCGCCAACCAACTGGACGACTTCACCGGCAAGGGCCCGCCGGTGCGCCTCTTTGAACCGCTCGGTGACATTGGGGAAGATGTCGTAATGGCATTCCCCCTCGAGATTACGTTCGCCTGTACCGTACCGCTCGGTCCACGGCCGCGACCAGGAGATGTAGCGCATGTCGTGGTCGAAAATGGCAACTGCCACCGGCAATTCGGCAACGAACGCCGCAAGCCGACTGTCGATGACCGTGGCGCCCGACCCGCCATCCGTCTTGAGAACTTTGCCCATCATGCTTCAACACTAACAGTTCACGCCACCAAGTGCGCCTGGTGCGTACAAATCTACACAATTCTGACCCTGACGTCTCGACCACATTCCTGATTTCATTCCCTTCACGGCACGCGCTCTATTCAGCCGAAACCACGGCCGAAAGGCGACCTGCCCTAAGAGGGGGGATAAAGCCATGGCATACTCAGCCAACGTCAGACCCATGGTCTCGAAAGACTGTGCGATGTGCGAAGCACATAGCGAAGGCTTTTGCGGCCTCATGGACGAACGCTCAGTCGGCCTGCTGGCCGCGAAAGGCCAGAAGAAACGCTACAAGAGCGGGGATGAAGTTGCCGCCCAGGGTGAACCCTGCGATCGGGTCGGCATTCTGTCCTCCGGCCTAATCAAGGTTTCGCTGATCAGCGAAGACGGCGAGAACCATGTCCTTCACGTCATCAGGCCCGGCCAGATTGTCGGCGATCCCAGCCGCTCGGAAAACGTGCTTTCCTGGGAGGCCGCAACCGCGTCAGAGGTCTGCTGGATCACCCGCTCGGCATTCGAAACCATGATGAAAGAGTGCACGAGCATCTTTCAGGCCTATCTCGAAGACACCGCCCGACAGCTTGAAGAACAGCGCGTCTGGGTGGCGGCCATGCGGGGCCGCAACGCCCTGCGCCGCATTGCGTTTTGGCTGCTTCAGCAGGTCCCGCGCTCCGAAGGCCCCGATGCGCCCTTGGTCAACGTCGCCCTGACGCGCCGCGACCTTGCTTCCCTCCTGGACATGACACCCGAAACGCTGTGCCGCGGCCTGCATCAATTGTCCGACCGCAACGCTATCACGCTCGTAACCGCTGACAGGGTCAAGATCACCGACATCATCAAGCTGCGCCATGTTGCGCGCTGCGAGGAAGGCCGTATCGCCGACACGCTGGCCTCTGACGGAGTCCATGGACGCGCCAGTCACCCTTTCTGCATCTCCAAGCGTCCGAAGAAGAAATCAGATAGCCAAGCGCCGACTATCGCTGACGGCAAGATCCGCGACCACCGCCATCGCGGCGCCCCAACAATGACCGTTGTCAATGGTTCGCATTCCAGTTCGTGATTTTATGACCGGGAGACCCTCCAAGGAGCGCCGGACATGACCGTGAAGACCATAGCCCTCGTCATCTTTGACTCGAAAGAGGCCGAAGTTTTGATCAGACAAACCTTCGCCCTTGCCGTCGCTTTCGATGCGCATGTGATCGGACTCCACCCCTATTCTCCGATGATCTTCTTCGAAGGTGTGAACAGTTCGCCGATCATTTTTGCGAATGTCCAGGATTGGGAAAACGAGGAATCCAACAAGATTCGCGACATCTTCGAAGACCAGGCACGCAAGAACGATCTGCTGGCCGAGTTCCGCAGCCAAGAGACCCAATACGGAGGCGAGACGTTCCTGCTCTCCGGGGCGCGAGGGGCCGACCTTGTCTTGATAGGAAGCAACGGCTCGGGCACGCGTTCGCCCGACGACCAGAATCTTGCGCAAAGATTCATCCGCGATGTCGGCCGTCCGGTTCTCGTCGTGCCGCCCGGGGCCGAACTTTCCGGCCCATTCAAGAACATCGTCGTCGGCTGGAGTGAAACAAGTGAGGCCGCGCGCGCGGCCCATGACGCGATGGCCGTGGCAAAGCCCGGCGCGAAATTCGACCTGACCGTCGTCGTCGCTCACGCCAGCGAAGATCGCCCGGGCCTCGACAGCCGTGAAGACTTGGCGGGCGCCCTCGACCGCCGCGGCTTCAAGGTCACAACGACAAGCCGACTGGCCACTGTCGATAATCGCGGAGAGGAACTGCTGCGCGCGGCGGCGGAAGCCGATGCCGACCTTCTGGTCACGGGCGCATTCGGGCATTCGCAGTTCTACAACTTCATGATCGGCGCGGTGACGAGCCACCTTCTGACAAAAGCGAAACTGCCGGTCCTTTTGTCACACTAACATTCGCCACTGGCCGGCACGGGCATCGCGCGCAAATGTCCGACGGCCGGGGCCACACTTCCGGCAGCGAGCCTTCGGGCGACCAGACCCTATGGCACGGCGTCACCCGGCGATGGATACACCCACGGCAAAGGGGCCTTTCTCGCCCTCTTGCTCGCGAAACCGCAGCCGCAGGCCCTGCGCCAGCTTGTCCCAGTCGTCGGGTGCGAAACTGTCACGCTGGAAATAGACCTCGCGCCCGTTGTCGGCCTGCACGTAACCGTACCCCAACTCCGACTCCAACAGTGAAATCTTCCCGTGAAGCACCGGGGCGTGATGCTTGACCTCGACCCCACCCATCGACTTCTTGTGCCGTTTCAGATGTTTCTCCGCAGCCGAAAACGCCTTGTTAAGCGCAAGCAGCAGATCGTCTCTCTTGTCGCCCTGGGCGACCTCGCGCGTCACGGAAAAATCGGGGCCGGGAAGCCGCAGATCAATCCGCACTTTCATGATCTGGCCGTGCTCCTTGTGTTTTTGTGGAGCATCGACAACGACCTCGCAGCCCGTGATCCGGTCGCTAATGCGCTCAAGGACCGCGATACGGCGGTTCACAAGCTCACTCACGGCCGGCGACGGATCGACGTTGCGAAAACTTATGATCGGGTCAATCTGCATGGGTATTCCCTTCTGGCTCGCCCCGAAAGGACGCGATGATCAAGGGCACGGCGCGGTGTAATAGGTTCCGTCGCCACGCGCATAGGCGCAAAGGTCCGAGCTCGAATTCTGCGCCACGATCGTACCGGCGGCCGCACCGGCAAGCGCCGCGATTAGACGCCAGTCGTCGTCCGCTTTCAGGGCTTCGGCAGTGATCAGACCGGCGGCCGCTCCGGCCGTCACCCCGACAACCGTTCGCTGCTGTGTCGTCAGGTTATCACATGCAGAGATTGGAAGGATCAGGGAAAAGATGACAAGTCCAAGTCGATTGCGTGCCATATCTACCTCGCAACATCAGGATTTTTCCGTAGTGAAATCCTGATTGCACGACGTCGCCCATTTCTTCATTGACAGCCATCAACACAGGCAGGAGCCCTCCTGCCGGCCTCGCTGTCGCAGCCTGGCAGGCACCCATCACCTGCCACGGACGGCAGCAATCAATGAAGCCGGTGCACTCGCTCGGTGCCGTCTCCGCCTTCTTCTTCGGCCATCAAAAGACCATCTACGACCATCCCAAGGATATCCGAACTCGGCATCCCAGACCGAGCAAGACTGGCAACCATTTCCACGATGAAACGATCCGTCAGACAGTCGATGCAGATGCCCCTCTGCTGGGCGCGTTGCCCCAGGCGCGCCATTTCTTCTTCCAAGAAGTCCTCGAAACCGGGATCGCCGTCGTGAATTACGTCGTCTTGCATTTATGCCTCCCTTTCGAGGTTGCAATCGTCCATCCCGAACCCAGGAAGGCGGTTTCAATCCACGGCACGCACCTGCCTGATGCGCGCCGCCCCCAAGACCACGACGGGGCATCTGGCTGCCGCGAAAATACGTCTAAGGCTATCCTCGTTATCAACAGGACGGCCAAGTTCCAAGACGACGGCGCCAACGTGCTGCCGCTCAATCTGAACCGCGAGATCCTCCTGCGCCATCTCCGTCTCCTCGGCCAGCACCGTCAGCGTGCTCGCCATGGCTCCCGCAAGCGTCTCGCCCAAACGGCGTGACGCCTCCGAAACGCCCCGCTCCGTGCCCAGAACGAGGACGCGGCTCTGGCTCTTGAACAGTGGCCTCTGGCCCAGGAACAGGATGTCGTCTCCCCTGACCGACATGCAGGCCACGCTCACCAACTCTCCTGCCGAGAGGGCACAGTCCGACTCGGCGTTCATGTCTCTGGCAAGGCTCGATATGCGTGCACCCAAAGCAGCAACGTCTTTCTCGGCGAACCGCAGCAACCGCCCGTGGGGTGGCATCCGGAACGCGGCCCCGGAGCTGGACACCAGGCTTTGGTCGTGCCCTGCCCAAACTGCATTCTCCTCAGGCGCAACGATGATGCCCGTCAAATTGGCGGGTGAAAGCTCGAGTATCTTTCTGGCGAGAACCAGCGCCGCCTCCGCGCCGCCAAGGCTTTCCGACGCTATGACAAGCCGTCTCCCCTCCCCGGTCACGACCGCTCCCCCGACTCGGCGTCGGACCTGCGCGAAGCGAAGGATTTGCGCATGAGCGCGTATTCCCGAAGCCTGGCCTCGACCAGCGCGTTTACGCTCCCCACCGGAAAACTGCCGTCCGCACCGCGCGTGCCTGACGGGACACCGGTCATCAGTTCAAGTGCCTGATCAACGGTCGCAACCGGAATGATCCCGAACGTCCCCGCCTCAACAGCCGCAACCACCCGGTCACGCAACATAAGGTGGCCGATATTCGAGGCCGGGATCAGAACCTTCTGCCCGCCGGTCAGCCCGCGCTCGGCGCAGACGTCAAAGAACCCCTCGATCTTTTCGTTCACCCCGCCGATGGCCTGCACCTCGCCCAATTGGTTGACCGAACCAGTGATTGCATACTCCTGCACGATCTCCTGCCCCGACAGGGCCGAAAGCAGGGCGACAAGTTCCGCGCAGGATGCGCTGTCGCCTTCAATGCCGCCATAGCTCTGTTCGAACACAAGGCTCGCATGAAGCGAGAAAGGCATGTCCAGCGCATAGGTCGACGCCAGATAGCCCGAAAGGATCATGACACCTTTCGAATGCAGCGGTCCGCCCAGTTCGACCTCGCGTTCGATGTCGATGAGCTTGCCCGTCCCCATCCGCACCCGCGCGGTGATGCGCGACGGGCGCCCGAACCGAAAACCACCCAATTCGTGCACCGACAAGCCGTTGATTTGTCCGACCTTCCGACCCTCGGTGTCGACCATGATCGTCCGACGCTTGATAGCCTCCTGGACCCGGTCGCGGACACGGGACGCGCGCCGTTCGCGCTCCTCCAAAGTCTTCTCTACGTCCTCGCGGCGGACCTCGGCATGGTTCTGGACGCGCGCGTAATGCTCGGCCTCCCGCAAAATGTCGGTGAGGGGCCCAAGCTTCAACGACAGCTTCGTCGCGTCCTCGGCCAGTCGCGTCGACTCGTCAACCAGACAGGCAAGTGCATCGTCCGAGATCGGAAGGAACTCTTTCGTTTCACTGTACCGGCGCAAGAGAAGGGACATTCTGCCGATGGTCTCGTCATTCCGATCCACGGATTCCTCGAAATCAGCCTGCACCTTGAATAGCCCCTGAAAATCCGGGTCCAACATCACCAAGAGCGCGTAAGTGAACCGGTCGCCGATCAGGACGACCCGAACATCCAGCGGGATCTTGTCCGGCTCAAGCGATGTGGTCGACATCAGACTTATGCGCTCGGCAAGCGATGTGATCGTGATTGAATTCTCCTTGGTGCAGCGTTTCAGCGCATCCCAGGCATAGGCCTCGCTCAAGACCCGGCGCGCATCCAGCACGATGTATCCGCCGTTCGCACGATGCAGCGCCCCCGGACGGATCAGCGTGAAATCGGTCACCAGCGAGCCCATCTCCGACATGTGCTCGATCTTGCCTACCAACCGGTCGAGGGTCGGCAAATCTTCGACGACTACCGGCGCGCCGACATTTTTCTGCGTGTCCTGCGCGACCATGACGTTCACCATGTACCGCCGGAAAAGCGGCTCAAGATGCGCCTTGCCCGACACCTCCGGGAACGGCCCGTCAATCTGCTGCGCCGCCGCCTTCAGGAAAAGATCGGGATTCTCGATCATGTCGTCTTGAACCCGCGAGAGGAACTCCTCGACCGCCTCCGACTTGCCCAACACGCCGCGCGCCTCGTCGAGCCTGCCCGACACAGCGCGCTTGGCCATATCGGCGTTCAGCGCCTCGATCCTGATCCGGTGCTCGCGCTCCAGCTTGGGGGCGTTGGACAGGACCTCGGCCAGTTCTTTCTGGAAACGGGCGATCTTCTCCTCGACAACCGACTGCTCGTCCTCGGGCAGCTTGTTGAAATCCTCGGTCTTCAGAACCTGCCCGTCACGAGTGGCAGCCAGCATGAACCCCATCGGCGTCCGGATCAACGCGATGCCTTCCTGACGCGCGCGGGCGTTGAAATCGGCCATCGCCCCTTCCTGTCGCTCGCCGAACTCTTCGTCGATCGCCCGACGCTGCGTCTGGTACTCCTCGGATTCGAAAAGCGATGGAATGTCATTGGCCAGATCGTTGACGACGCGGGCCATCTCGTCTCGTACCCCCTCGGCCGTCCCCGGCGGCAGCCGCAGAGCAATCGGCTTACGCGGGTCGTCGAAATTATTCACATAGGACCAGTCGTCGGGGATCTGACGGGTCGCGGCATGGGCGCGAAGAACCTCTTCGACAGCGGTATGGCGACCAGTCCCTTGCGGGCCGATGACGAACAGGTTGAAATCGTTATGCCGGATTTCGACGGCCAGGCGCAAAGCGTTCAGCCCGCGCTCTTGGCCGACCAGACCACCGTCGGCGGTCGTTCCCTGGATGATGCCGGACAGCCGAGCCGGATCACACGATTGCCTAAGCTGACCTGCCTTCAACGCCTGGGGAAGTT
>JBNKHH010000023.1:0-43979 GCA_050290245.1 Silicimonas sp. | reverse complement strand
AGCCGCAGCGATTTTGAATCCGAAATCGCCTTGCGTCCCTCGGTGGTGTTGATGACCATCTGGACCTGGCGATTGCGGATGGCGTCCTCGATGTGCGGCCTGCCTTCCAGCACCTTGTTGATGCGTTCCGACTCGACGCCTTTTTCATTCAGGAAGCGGCTGGTTCCGCCGGTTGCCAGAATTTTGAATCCTGCCGCTGCGAGCGTTTTGGCCGCGGGCAGTACGCGTTCCTTGTCCCCGTCGCGAACCGAGATGAAGGCGGTGCCCTTCAACGGAAGATCGGAACCGGCGCCGAGCTGCGCCTTGGCGAAGGCCATGACGAAATCGGTGTCGAGGCCCATGACCTCGCCGGTCGAGCGCATTTCGGGGCCAAGCAGGGTGTCGACTCCCGGGAACCGGGCGAAGGGCAGGACGGCCTCTTTGACCGAGTACCAGGGCGTGCGGAAATCGGCGAGCGCCATGGGGTCGCCAATGGGGATGGTCACGTCGTCGGATACCGGCTGGTGCGGCGGGGCAATCGGGAAGGCAGAGAGTTTTTCGCCCGCCATGAGGCGCGCGGCGATCGAGGCGATGGCCGAGTCGGTGGCCTTGGCGACGAAGGGTACGGTGCGCGAGGCACGCGGGTTCACCTCGATCAGGTAGACATCGCCGTCCTTGATCGCGAACTGCACGTTCATCAGCCCTACGACCCGGAGTTCCAGGGCCAGTGCTTCGGATTGACGGATCAGCTCGTCGACGATCTCTTTCGAGAGAGTGTGGGGCGGGAGCGAGCAGGCAGAGTCGCCCGAGTGGACGCCGGCCTCTTCGATGTGTTCCATAATGCCCGTGACATGCACCTGCTCGCCATCGCACAGCGCGTCCACGTCGACCTCGGTTGCGCCGTCCAGATAGCTGTCAAGAAGAACGGGGCTGTCGCCTGATACCACGACGGCATCGCGAATATAGCGTTCAAGCTGCGGCGTGTCGCGGACGATTTCCATCGCGCGGCCACCGAGGACGTAGGAGGGGCGGATGACCAGCGGGTAGCCGATTTCCTTGGCGGCCTCCATGGCTTCGGCGTCGGTCGAGGCGATGGCGTTGTGGGGCTGTTTCAGGCCGAGTCGGTTCACGAGGTCCTGGAAGCGTTCGCGGTCTTCGGCCAGGTCGATGGCGTCAGGCGTGGTGCCGAGGATCGGGATGCCTGCGTCGTGAAGCGCGTTGGCGAGTTTCAACGGCGTCTGGCCGCCGAACTGGACGATCACGCCGTGCAGCGTGCCATTTTGCTGTTCGACTCGCAGGATTTCCATGACGTGTTCAAAGGTCAACGGCTCGAAATACAGACGGTCCGAGGTGTCATAGTCGGTCGAGACCGTCTCGGGGTTGCAGTTGACCATGATGGTTTCATAGCCAACATCCGAAAGCGCAAAGCAGGCGTGACAGCAGCAATAGTCGAACTCGATACCCTGGCCGATGCGGTTCGGGCCGCCACCGAGAATGACGACCTTGGTCTTGTTCGACGGGCGCGCCTCGCATTCGACATCGCCCATGACCGGGGTTTCATAGGTCGAATACATATAGGGCGTCTGCGCCTCGAACTCGGCAGCGCAGGTGTCGATGCGTTTGAACACCGCGTTCACGCCCAGATTTTGGCGTGCGCGGCGGACATTGTCTTCGTCGCGGCCGGCGAGCCTGGCAAGGCGTGCATCGGTAAAGCCCATCATCTTGAGCGCGCGCAGGCCTTCTTCGGTCACCGGCAGACCGTCGCGGCGGACCTGTTCCTCGGTCTCGACGATTTCGCGGATGCGGTCGAGGAACCAGGGGTCGAAAGAGGTAATTGCCTGGATGTCATCGTTCGTCAGCCCGTGACGCATGGCCTGGGCGATGGTGCGCAGGCGGTCCGGGGTCTGCTTCGAAAGCGCGGCGATAATTGCTGCCTTGTCGGGTGCCCCGGGGATGTCGATTTCGTCAAATCCGGTCAGGCCGGTTTCCATCGAGGCCAGCGCCTTTTGCACCGACTCGTGAAAAGTGCGGCCGATGGACATGGCCTCGCCGACGGATTTCATCGCGGTGGTCAGGTAGGGATCGGAGCCGGGAAATTTCTCAAAGGCGAAGCGCGGGATCTTGGTGACGACATAGTCGATCGTCGGCTCGAAGGAGGCCGGGGTCACCTTGGTGATGTCGTTGTCGAGTTCGTCGAGGGTGAAGCCTACGGCCAGTTTCGCGGCAATCTTTGCAATCGGAAAGCCCGTGGCCTTGGAGGCCAGCGCTGACGAGCGCGACACGCGGGGGTTCATCTCGATCACCACCATGCGGCCGTCGGCGGGGTTCACCGCCCATTGCACGTTCGAGCCGCCGGTTTCGACGCCGATTTCACGCAGGACCGCGATCGAGGCCGAGCGCATGGCCTGGTATTCCTTGTCTGTCAGCGTCAGCGCGGGGGCGACAGTGATCGAGTCGCCCGTATGAACGCCCATGGGATCGACGTTTTCGATCGAGCAGATGATGATCGCGTTGTCCGCCTTGTCGCGGACGACCTCCATTTCATACTCTTTCCAGCCGAGTAGCGACTCGTCGATCAGGACCTGCGCCACCGGGGAGGCTTCGAGGCCGCGGCGGCAGATTTCGAAATATTCGTCGCGATTGTAGGCCACGCCGCCGCCGGTGCCGCCAAGGGTGAAGGCGGGACGGATGATGGCGGGAAGGCCGACCTCGTCCAGGGCGGCCATGGCGACTTCGAGACCCTTGGGGATGTCATAGCGCCCGTCGGCGCCCTTCGGGGCCGAGACAATGGCGGCGCGCGGGTTTTCCAGCCCGAGGCGGTCCATGGCTTCACGGAACAATTTGCGGTCCTCGGCCATCTCGATGGCGTCGCGCGTCGCGCCGATCATCTCGACGCCGAATTTCTCCAGGACGCCCATTTCCTCGAGCGCCAGCGAGGTGTTCAGACCGGTCTGGCCGCCCATGGTCGGCAGGAGCGCGTCGGGGCGTTCCTTTTCTATGATGCGGGCGACGACTTCCGGCGTGATCGGCTCGATATAGGTGGCGTCGGCAAGGCCGGGGTCGGTCATGATCGTCGCGGGGTTCGAGTTTACCAGGATGACCCGGTAGCCTTCCTCGCGCAGGGCCTTGCAGGCCTGGGCGCCGGAATAGTCGAATTCGCAAGCCTGCCCGATGACGATAGGACCCGCACCGATAATCATGATCGACTGAATGTCGGTTCTTTTCGGCATAGGCTTCGGTCCCCTCGGCTAACGCAAATTGTCGTGCGTGTAAGGCCCTCTTGGTCCGGGTGCAAGGGGCCATTGGGCGCAAATTGACCCATGGCCGGGATCCGCTGAATTGTGCATGATTTCTGAACAATCCGGGCCAGACGCCCTTTTGTTGCCACATTCGAATTTTAGTCGGTTTTCGCAAAGGATTTGAAAGGCTCATCAATGGAACGGCACGCAGTGAACATCCTGCTGGGGGTGAGCGCCCTGCTTTTCGTGTTTGGATATTTCTTCGCGTCGCTCGGGTTCTTCACGATCGACGAAGCGATCTATGTCTTTGCTGCCGACACTTTCCTGGCCAATCGCAGCCTGATCCTAGAAAACGGGTGGAGCCTTTACCCCTCCGGTGATCTGCAATGGACCGAGCTATTGACGGTGGGGCCGAACGGCCTGACGTCGCAGTACCCACCGGGAACCTCGTTCTGGGCCTTGCCCATGGCGGTATTCGGGGAGCGCGGCATTATCCTTTTGAACGTACTGGCGACCGCCGGCTCCATGTTCGCGACCCGCGCGGTTTCGCTCAGGCTGTTCGGCGATGCGCGCCTGGCACTGTGGTCGGCGATCCTTTTCCTATTTGGCACCTTCGCCGTGGAATACGCCTTCGTCTTCTGGCCCCACATGCTGACTGTTCTTGCCGTGACGCTGGGCTTCCTGTTGTTCCTTGATGCTCTGGACCGGGACACGCGGGCCTGGGCGCCCGCGTTCGCGTCGGGGCTGGTCATCGGGGCCGGGCTGCTGTTCCGGATCGATACGATCCTGGTGCTGCCGGCCATTGCCGTTCTGACGATTGTCTTTGGTCGCGCGCCCTTCCAGATCTCGATTGGCGGTGCTGCCGGACTGGTCCCGGCTCTGGTCATCCTGGCGCTGGCGAACCATGTGAAATTCGGCACGTACAACCCGATCTCCTACGGCGGCAAGGCCGGCAATACCAACCTGGCGGCCTATGGTTCGTTCCTTGTGATCATGGCGCTGATGTTCGTCGGTTTGATCTTGCTGAGGCTTCGGGGCGAGCGCGGCGTGCCCCGGTGGGGCCTTGCCGTGGCAGCGGCCGCGGTGGCGGGTGCCGTGGTTTTCGTACCGGCGCTGCAGTCGCTGGCCCATGGTCTGGTGCGCGGGGTGGTCGCGCTGATTGTCGATGCCCGCACGATCGAAAGTCCCTATTCCGACGTCCGCATCGAGGGAGGTGTGACGAAGATGTTCTGGGGACTGTCGAAGAAGTCACTGGGACAAAGCATGCCCTGGATAGGTGTCCTGGCGCTCCTGGTCAGCGGTGTTCTGTGGCGCGAGCACCGCCGTTCTCTGATAATGCTCTTTGTCGTGTTCGGCATCTGGTCCTTTCCGTTCCTGATGCGCAGCTGGCACGGAGGCATGGGGTCGAACATGCGGTATTTCCTGCCGTTGTTCCCTTTCCTCGCCGCTCTCGGAGTGGCGTTGATCGGTGAATTGACGCGTCGCTTGCGAGACGCAAGCCGGCTGCTTTTATACGCAGTGCTTGCCGGCTTTGTCATTGGCGTTGCCTGGACGACATATATGCCGGAAAGCCTTGCCAGCGCCCATCAGGTGCTGTCGGTCTATGTTTTCCTGGCAGTCGTGGCGGTATCGCTTGTCGCCGGCTTTTGGCGGTCGGTGCTGGCGGCACAGGTTGCGGTTCTATGCGTCGGCATCGGTGTTGGCGTTGCCGGGTTCAATTCCTTTTCGGACACCGTCGTGTCGCAACTGCGCAGATATTCGGGGCGGCCGCTCAGCGATGCCAATGCGGTCATTCCAGGCAAGGTCCTCGTCTATACCCACATGTTCCGCAGCGCGATGCTGAACCCCGACCAGATTGTTGCCGTCCCGCAGTTCAACAACAATGGACCCGATCCGGAACTGGTTACCCGCGCCATGGACGAGGGCTATCGCGTGCTGATGCCGGAGCGCAATGCCAAGGAATTCATCACGGCGCAGGGCGCGGACAGGTTCGGGTATCGGATGGCGCTGGATGGCACCTATTCGTTCTATGAAATCTTCCGGATCGACGGGTAGCCCGGCCGTGCACGGTTCGGGCGGTCTGTTGCGCCTCCGGGTCGAGTTCGCGGCCCTTTATCTTGCGGCGCCGCTGGCAGTGGCGGTCCTGTTTCCGCCAAGGTGGATGTTCGCGGTCCTTTTCGCGGTCACCGCTGTCGGGCTGGTTCTGTTGTTGGCGACGCCGGGGTTTCGGCTAAAAACTCTGTTCCACGGTATCGGGCGGATCAGTTGGACATTCGTTCTCGTTGCCGCAGGGATTACGGCAGTC
This sequence comes from Silicimonas sp., assembly GCA_050290245.1. Taxonomy (GTDB): domain Bacteria; phylum Pseudomonadota; class Alphaproteobacteria; order Rhodobacterales; family Rhodobacteraceae; genus JBNKHH01. Next base: position 38,456 of record JBNKHH010000023.1, on the reverse strand, counting down.
GCGGCGGCGTCGGTATCGCAGCGCTATGCGCCAGAGTATTTCTTGCTGATCCGGCGCAATCCCGAATTGATGCTGATGATCGCGGGATTCTATCCTTGGCTTTCGGCTTTGCCGCAGGAGCTGGTGTTCCGGGTGCTGTATTTCCAAAGGTACGGCGCCATCCTGCCGCGCCACGCCATCTGGGCAGTGCCGCTGAATGCGGGCATCTTTGCCTTCGCGCACCTGATGTATTGGAGCCAGATCGTCGCCGTCTTGACCTTCGCCGGCGGGCTTGTCTTTGCATATTCCTATCGGGTGCGTCGGAATTTTCCTGAAGCTTTCGTGCTGCATGCGGTCGCGGGCCTCGTGGTCTTTGCCATGGGGCTGGGCGTGTTTTTCTATTCGGGGAATGTACGACGGCCCTTCTGAGGGCCGGGGAAACGGCGCATTTTCCGGTTCGTTTTCTGCCGGGGCAATCGGCTCGCGCTTGACTTCCGGGTGCACACACGGTGTATCGGCGCGACGTTTCGAAATCTCCCTGAAGGGAAAGACCCATGCACGCCTATCGCAGCCACACCTGCGCCGACCTGAATGCATCGAACGTGGGCGATACCGTCCGCCTGGCCGGATGGGTGCATCGTATCCGCGACCACGGTGGTATCCTGTTCATCGACCTGCGGGATCACTATGGGATTACCCAGGTGCTGTGCGACCCGGATTCGCCGGTCTTCGCGGACATGGAAAAAGTGCGGGCCGAGTGGTGCATTCGCATCGACGGCAACGTCAAGGCACGCGATGCCGACCTGGTGAACCCCAAGATCCCGACGGGTGAAATCGAGGTTTTCGTGCGCGACCTGGAGGTGCTGGGCGCGTCGGAGGAATTGCCGCTGATGGTCTTTGGCGATCAGGAATACCCCGAGGAGACCCGTCTGAAGTACCGTTTTCTGGACCTGCGCCGCGAGGCCATGCAAAAAAACATGGCTCTGCGCTCGGACGTGGTGTCTTCGATGCGCCGCCGCATGTGGGACAAGGGGTTCCGCGAATACCAGACGCCGATCATCACCGCGTCCAGCCCCGAGGGCGCGCGCGACTTCCTGGTGCCGTCGCGTTTGCATCCTGGCAAGTTCTATGCGCTTCCGCAGGCGCCGCAGCAGTTCAAGCAGCTGTTGATGGTGTCGGGATTCGACAAGTATTTCCAGATCGCGCCCTGTTTCCGCGACGAGGACCCGCGCGCCGACCGCTCGCCGACGGATTTCTACCAGCTCGACATGGAGATGTCCTTCGTCACCCAGCAGGACGTCTTCGACACGATCCAGCCGGTGCTGCAGGGCGTGTTCGAAGAATTCGGCGGGGGCCGCAAGGTGGATGCCATCTGGCCGCAGATCAGCTATCGCGACGCCGCGTTGTGGTACGGTACCGACAAGCCGGACATGCGTAACCCGATCAAGATGCAGGATGTGTCCGAGCATTTCCGCGGCTCGGGCTTTGCCATCTTTGCCAAGATCCTGGAACAGGAAGGCACAGAGATCCGCGCGATCCCTGCGCAAACAGGCGGCAGCCGCAAGTTCTGTGACCGGATGAACGCTTTTGCCCAGAAAGAGGGCCTGCCGGGGATGGGGTATATCTTCTGGCGCGACCAGGGCGAAGGGCTGGAAGCTGCCGGACCGCTGGCCAAGAACATTGGCCCTGAACGCACTGAGGCGATCCGTCAGCAACTGGGTCTTGGTGTCGGGGACGCGGCCTTCTTCCTGGGTGGCAAGGCGAAAAGTTTCGAATCCGTGGCGGGGCGTGCTCGCGACGTGATCGGCGAAGAACTGGGCCTGACTGATAAGGACCGGTTCGCCTTCGCCTGGATCGTGGATTTCCCGATCTACGAAAAGGACGCCGAGACCGGCGAGATCGACTTTGAACACAACCCCTTCTCGATGCCCCAGGGCGGTATGGCGGCGCTGGAAGGCGATCCGTTGGAGGTTTTGGGCTATCAGTACGACCTTGCATGTAACGGCTATGAGCTTGTCAGTGGCGCGATCCGGAACCACCGGCCCGAGATCATGTTCAAGGCCTTCGAGATCGCGGGCTATGGCGAGGACGAGGTCAGGAAGCGTTTTGGCGGCATGGTCAATGCCTTCCGGTTCGGCGCACCGCCGCACGGGGGCTGCGCAGCCGGCATCGACCGGATCGTCATGCTGCTTGCCGACGAGGCCAACATCCGCGAGGTCATGCTGTTCCCGATGAACCAGCGCGCCGAAGACCTGATGATGGATGCGCCGAGCGATCCGACGAACGAGCAGCTGCGCGAGTTGCGCCTGCGGGTTCTGCCGCCGGAGGAGTGATCCCGTTCCGGGGTTGCTTCTGATCCGGCGGCGTGCACTCTGACGGCTGTTGCCGTGAAGGGGGTGCCCATGCGCGAGACCAGTCTGAACGAGCTTCCGCCCGAATTTGGCGAGGCCGTGGTGCCCGCAATTTGGGGCATCGAACGGGCGTTGCATATTCTGGGTCGCCTGCGCGCGTCGGGACGAGAGGATATCCTGGCGCGCCGTTTGGCGCCGGGCATGTTCGATTGCGCGGCCCAACTGCGCACGGTCGGCATCTTTGCGCTGAGATCGACCTATGTCCTTGTCGGACAGGATTGGCCGCGCGATATCTTTGGGGCGGGGTTTGCTGATGGTGCCGAGGGGCTTGAGGCCCGTCTGAGGCTGGCGGGAGAGCAGGTCAGGGCCCTCGAGCCCGAGGCCTTTCGTAACGCTTTCGAGCGGACCATTTCTCACAAGGCCGGCGATGCGACGGTGACCCATCCTGGCGACGTCTATCTGCGGCTTTTCGCCCTGCCGAACATGTGGTTTCACCTGTCGATGGCCTTTGCCATCGCGCGTGGCGCGGGGCTGGACATCGGAAAAGCGGATTTCGATGGCTGGCACGACTATGCGCCCGGTTTCAGTTTTGGTGGGGACCGGCAGCCCGAGACGGAGGTGATCCCGGATTGGAAGGCGCCTTCCGTGCCGGCGCGCGAGGTTCTGCGCGGACGCTATGTGACGCTGGAGCCATTGACGCCGGAGCATTCCAGAGAACTTTGGGCGGCGCAGAGCGACCCGGAAACATGGCGGTATATCCCGGTCGGCCCATTCAGAACCGAAGCGGAATTTGCCGGTTGGGTGGAAGATGTCGCTGCGGTGGACGATCCCCTGCAATTCGCGGTTCGCATGGAGGACGGGCGTCTTGGCGGCACCATGAGCCTGATGCGGATCACGCCTGCGGCCGGAACAATCGAGGTCGGCTATATCGTGTTCACGCCACGGCTTCAGCGGACGCGCGAGGCGAGCGAGGCGGTCTATCTGGTGATGAAATGGGCTTTCGAGGCGGGCTATCGCCGGTTCGAGTGGAAATGCGATGCGGCCAACATCCCGTCGCGCCGCGCCGCCGAGCGGTTCGGCCTGTCCTACGAGGGTATCTTCCGGCAGGCAGCGGTGGTGAAAGGGCGGAACCGGGACACCGCCTGGTTTGCCGCCGTCGACAGCGAATGGCCCGCCCTTCGGGCGGCCTATGAGACCTGGTTGGCGCCGGAGAATTTCGATGGTGCCGGGCAGCAAATCCGGCGGTTGAGCGAGTTGACGGCGCCTGTCTTGGTGGCCCGCGATCCGCGATGACAGGGATTGCGCCGGGCTGCGCCCGCCGCGACGGGCGGGACCTCTGCCCCCGCACCCCGGCGTATTCTCAGGCAAGATAAAGAAGCGGTCGGCATTGCCACCGAAAAGGGACAACGGCATGGTCGGGATATGTTCGACGCACTGAGAGAGCAGGGGTTCGATGTTCTGGCGCGCAACCACGCGGGCGCCATCCTTGCCCATGATTTTCCGCGCGAGTTGGAGCTGTTGATCCGGGTTCTGGACGAGTTTCGCATCCCGATGTCCGAAGTCGTCATGGGCGGTGGCGGCGAGGCGGGGCTGACGCAGCGGCTGCGCCACGAGTTGTCGGATCTGAACTGGCGCAAGCATAATTTCGAGGTTCAGACCGTGGTCGACGGGCGCGCCCGCGCCGGCGTCAGCCACGAGGTGGATCACGTGCGTTTTGCTGAAGCGGGGACGCTGGCACTGGAGATCGAGTGGAACAACAAGGATCCGTTTTTTGACCGCGACCTGGAGAATTTCCAGCGCCTGCATGCGCTGAGCGCCATCAGTCTTGGCATCGTCGTCACGCGCGGCCGGTCGATGCAGGAGGCCTTTTTGGGGCGGATCACGGCCTGGATGAAGGCAAAGGGGCTGTCCTCGGAGGACGACCTCGACGGACTTGGCATCGGCGCGCGTACCCTGGCGCAGCGCCGGGCGGTCGCCGACCAGGTGGCGCGTGGAGTGCCGTTTGACGAGGCCTTTGCCCGCAAGTTCGTGGCCGACAAGTTCGGGCAAGCCACAACGCATTGGAGCAAGCTTGAAGACCGGGTGATGCGGGGCGTCGGCAACCCGTGCCCCCTGCTATTGGTCGGCCTTCCCGACCGCGTCCTGATCGACGACTGAAAAAGACCGGGAGCCGGGTGCATCCCGGGACGTTCATGGATTCAGACCGGTGTTTTCGCCGGGGCTGCGGAACCCTTCGGCGTCCTGTTCGGGGTGTGCTCCTGGGGTATGGGCCGGTCGGACCTTTTCCCAACCGATGGCCGGCCCGCAGGTGGGGCTATTCGGCGGCGACGCCCGAATTATGTGCGTAGGTTTTCCAGTCGGGCTTGTAATCGGCGTCGGCCTGGTTGCCCCAGACCGTCCATCCCTGCCGGATGCCGCGGCCGAAAAGCTCGAGGTAGGGACCCCAGGAGCACTCTTCGATCACCTTGTACTGTTCATCGGGCTTGCGGGAATGTTCGCGCTTGCGCGACTGGATCATGTTGACCTGCCGACGCCCCGGAGCTTCGGTGCGGACGTTCTTGCCGCGGGTGCCGAAGAGCAGGATCTCGGTCACGTTGCGAAAGTAAAACCCGACGCCGCGCCCGTCGGAGCCGCCGTCCTTGCGAATCTTGTGCCAGATCAGGTTCGACTTGTACTCGAACCCCCACGCGTTCAACACTTGAAGCCCCTCGGGCAGAAGCGCGTTCGGCACCCAGAGATAACAGTGGGCGCGGTCTTCAAGGTGGTCGGCCACGGGCAGGGCGCAGATGTCGTCCAACTCCATCGTGGGATAGCGGGCGAGCCGCTTGTGTTCCGGTGCGACCTTGCCCGTGCGGTTGACGAAACGCCAGGGCGGATCGGCCAGTACGCAGCCAAAGCGGTCGCCGTTCAGAAATCCGGCCAGGTCTTGCGCTGCGTCTTGTCCCATATCCAACATGATGGTCGGTTGCCGTTCTGAAAGCCAGTGGAACAATAGGCGAACATGCAGGCGAAGGCAATGCCGTCAGACGGTTTCGCACTGGCTGATGCGGCTTGCGATCCCTTCAGCCAGGCGAAGAGGGCTGGTCGTCGGTCCGTTGCCGCTGGCAAACGCGCGGATTTGACCGGCCATTGCACACAGGCCTTCGTCGCCGGTGTTCTTGGCCAGCGAGGCCAGGAAGGCGCCTGCATAGTCCAGTGTCTGGGGTGTCGGGTCGGTGCGCAAGAGGTCAACCACGAGGCAAAGGTCGTCGCGCAGAGCCACCGCGTCCGGAGTGACGTCATCATTCGCGGGCGGTGAAACGCACGGCGGGCGCGCCTCCTCCGGCAAAAGTTTGAGAACCACGTTCTGGAAAGTCGAGACCGATGTAACGGGCTTGGGCAGGAAGATGTCGGCCCCTGCCATCATTGCCGCCTCGTGCAAGGTTTCATCCCCGGAAATCGCTATGATTCCGTCGATGCGCGGCTCGCCCCTTGCGAATTTCTCGATCAGTTCAAGCCCTGAGCCGTCGGGCAGGCCCAGGTCGATCACCGCGATCCGGGGGCGATAGGCCCGCAGGTGGCGTTCCGCCGAGGCAAGGCTTTCGGCGCGGCGTATCCTTGCGCCCGAGCGTTGGCAGATCAGACGAAAACCCTCGCAAGCATACCGGCTATCTTCGACCACCAGGACAATGGCGCCCAGCAGCGGACGGTCGGCCGTTGGCGGTGGTACCATGATGAGGTCTTCAAGCGATTCGGGCATATCGGGCCCCTCCGGAGCTGGTTTGGGGCCATTTGAGACCAGAATTGGCTAATGCCCGGTTAATGGTGATCCCTGCGGCGGCGTGTCCCTTGCCGCGGGCGTCGGCCGGGCGCATAAGACCGGGCGACAAATGCGGGAGAGACCTGATGATCGGACGGCTCAATCACGTGGCCATCGCCGTGCCCGACCTTGAGGCGGCGGCGGCACAGTATCGCGACACGCTTGGCGCCGACGTCGGCGCGCCGCAGGATGAACCGGACCATGGCGTTACGGTGGTGTTCATCACGCTGCCGAACACCAAGATCGAACTTCTCTATCCCCTGGGTGAGAACTCCCCCATTGCCGGGTTTCTTGAAAAGAACCCTGCAGGCGGCATTCACCACATCTGTTACGAGGTCGAGGACATCCGGGCGGCCGCCAGGACCCTGACCGATGCGGGCGCGCGCGTTCTTGGCAATGGCGAGCCAAAGATCGGTGCCCATGGCAAGCCGGTTCTGTTCCTTCACCCCAAGGATTTCACCGGCACGCTGGTCGAATTGGAAGAAGTCTGATGAACATCGTTTCTTCCCTCGTGCTTCTGGCGGTCGTCTGGTTTCTGACGCTGTTCATCTTGCTGCCGGTCGGCCTGCGCACACAGGGCGACGAAGGCGAGACACTCGAGGGTACACATGCCGGTTCGCCCGCGTCGAGTTTTTCGATGAAGCGCAAGCTGCGGCAGGTGACGCTGGTCGCTTTTCCGGTCTGGGCGATGATCTGTGCGATTATCATCTGGGGCGGGATCACGGTCGAGGACGTGGACTGGTTTCACCGGATGCGCCACGGCCAGTAGGCATCCCGCTTTATCTTGCCTGAAATACGCATCGCGCGGCGCCAGGCCGCGCGTTTCACCTTTTCGACGGCGTGCCGAAAGCCGGTCACGGCGGTCTCAATCCGTAATCTCGAACACCTTGTCACGCGCGGTCTGCCCCTGCACTAGAACAAGCCGCGACTTTGCCAGGCCCAGGGCCTTGGCCAGCAAGTCTCGTGCTGCCTTGTTTGCCTTGCCGTTCTCGGGTGCCACCGTGACCCAGATGCGGACAGTTGCACCGTCTTCGGCGATCCGTGCGCGCGATGCTTTCGGGGTTACCTTGACGGCGATCCGCGCACCGGGCCTGGCAAGATGGGACAAGTCGCTCATGGCGGGACATTAGGCGCGGCAGGGAGGTACGGGCAAGCTATTCCCCAGGGGGCGACTTCGGTCTAGGATCACGGCATGGCAACGGGATTTTTCTGGCACGAGCGCTGTTTCTGGCATGGCGGGGGCAACTATGCCTTCATGATTCCCACTGGTGATACCGTGCAACCGGGGGGCGGCCTGCCCGAGAGCCCCGAGACCAAGCGGCGGTTGAAGAATCTCTTGGACGTTACCGGGCTTTTGGCAGAGCTGGACGCGGTATCCGCGCCCGCCGCGAGCGACACGGACCTGCTTAGGATTCATCCCGAGCGTTTCCTGAATAATTTCAAGGCCCTGTCCGATGCCGGCGGCGGCGAAACGGGTTTGCGTGCCCCCTTTGGTCACGGCGGCTACGAGATCGCGGCGCTTTCGGCCGGACTCGCAAGGGGGGCGGTTCTCTCGGTCTTGGAGGGGCGGCATCGCAACGCCTATGCCTTGTCACGACCGCCGGGGCACCACTGCCTGCCGGAGTGGCAGAACGGGTTTTGCCTTTTGGCCAATATCGCCATCGCCATCGAGGCCGCGCGGGCCGAGGGCAAGCTGGGCCGCGTGGCGGTGCTGGACTGGGACGTCCACCACGGCAACGGCACCGAGGCGATCTTTCTTGACCGGGCGGACGTCCTGACCGTCTCGATCCACCAGGAGCGGAACTATCCCCTTGATACGGGAGATTTCGCTGACCGGGGCACAGGGGCCGGGGAGGGCGCAAACCTGAACATTCCCCTGCCGCCGGGGACCGGTCACCGGGGCTACATGGCCGCGCTCGAACGGCTGGCGATTCCGACAATCCGTGCTTTTCAGCCGGACCTTTTGATTATTGCTTGCGGCTTTGACGCCGCCGCCTTCGACCCTCTCGGACGGATGCTGGCGACAGCGCGCACGTTCCGCGAGATGACGCGCGCAGTCATGGCTCTGGCCGATGACGTCTGTGGCGGACGGCTGGTGATGGTGCACGAGGGCGGCTATAGCGAGGTCTATGTGCCGTTTTGCGGTCACGCGGTCCTGGCCGAAATGGCTGGCAGTTCCATCGATGCCCCCGATCCCTTTGCGGACACGCTGGAAAAACGCCAACCGGGTGAGGCCTTCGACATCTGGGTGGAAAGCCGGATCAACGGCATGGCCACGGCGCTTTTTTGAGCGTCTGAACGGTGGAAGTTCCGACCTTTGAGCCTTAGGTAAAGCGTCGAAGACGCCCCAAGGAGGCCCCATGCCCGACCCGAATCCCGCTGCATTTGCCTTTCTCGAAATGCGCCGCTCGCGCCCGGCCAAGACGCTGACGGGTCCCGTGCCGGACGACGACGAATTGCGCCGCATTCTTACGGTCGCCGCGCGCACGCCCGATCACGGCAAGCTGGAGCCCTGGCGGTTCATCGTCTTGAAGAAACCTGCGATGCAAAGATTGGCCGATACGCTGGGGGCCAAGGGTGCGGAACTGGGGGTTGCCCCCGAAAAGATCGAGAAAGCGACGCTGGAATATGCGGGTGCCGAACTGGCCGTGGTCGTGGTGTCTAGTCCGACGATTTCGGAGAAAGTGCCCGAGGTCGAGCAGGTCTTGTCGGCCGGTGCAGTCTGTATGCAGTTGTTGACGGCGGCCCTGGCGGCCGGTTGGGGAGCGAACTGGTTGTCCGGATGGGCCAGCCATGATCGCGACTGGCGCGAGCGCAACCTCGGGCTGATGCCGCATGAGGCCATCGCCGGAATTATCCATCTCGGTACCGAAACCTCGGCCCCGCCGGAGCGTCCGCGCCCCGATCTCGACCGTATCACCGAATGGATCGAGGCATGATCCCGGCCGCTTTTCTGGCTGCCATCGGGCAGTTGCCTGACCCGCGCTTTCGACGGGTGCTGTTTCTGGGAGTTGGGCTGACGGTCCTGCTCTTGTGGGCCGCCTATGCGCTTGTTTTTTTCGGGGTGAGCTGGCTTTTGCCCGACACCATCACACTGCCGTGGATCGGCGAAGTGGGGTTCGTCGATCAGATATTGTCCTGGGGCTCGCTGATCCTGATGATGATCCTGTCGGTATTCCTGATGGTGCCGGTGGCCTCGGCGTTCACCGGCATGTTCCTCGACGATGTGGCCGATGCCGTCGAAGAGCGCTACTACCCGGGCCTGCCGCCCGTCGAGCCGGTGCCGTTCATAGACAATCTGCGCGAATCCCTCGGCTTCCTGGGGGTAATGGTGGGAACGAACATCCTTGCGCTGGTCCTCTACTTCACACCGCTTGCGCCCTTCGTCTTCTATGGCCTGAATGGCTTTCTTCTGGGCCGGGAATATTATCGCATGGTGGCCGTGCGTCGACTGGGCCACGCGGGCGCGAAGGCGGCCTTTCGCAGGAACTTTCTGACGGTTTGGGTGGCCGGCGCGCTGATGGCGGTGCCCCTGACCATCCCCTTGATGAATCTCGTCGTGCCGATCCTTGGAGCGGCGACCTTCACGCATCTTTTCCACCGGCTGGACCGGGGAGCATAGGTTGGAAAACAGATTATTTTCCAGGGAATTAAAGTGAAAAGTTGAAGTCGCGGCTTCGCTTTCTCTTTTCGTCAAATGCTCCGGGGGGAGCCCCGGAGCGGGCCGCGGGGCAGAGCCTCATCAGGCCGAATGTGCGCCGTCAGCGAGACCCTTGACGAAATCGAGCACCTCGGCCGGGCTCTGGCCCTTGCCGATCAGCTCGACAATGGCCGATCCGACCACGGCGCCGTCGGCGACCGAGGCAATGTCGCGGCTGGACTCAGGCGTCTTGATGCCAAAGCCGACGATGATCGGCAGGTCTGTTTTGGCCTTTATCCGCGCAACCTCCGGACCGACGTCCGTCGCAACCGCGTTGGCGGCACCGGTGATGCCCGTGATCGAGACGTAATAGACAAAGCCCGAGGTATTGGTCAGCACCTTGGGAAGGCGCTTGTCGTCGGTGGTGGGTGTCGCGAGACGGATGAAATTCAGACCGGCGGCCTGGGCCGGGATGCAGAGCTCTTCGTCTTCCTCGGGTGGAAGGTCGACGACGATCAGCCCGTCGATCCCGGCCGCCTTGGCATCGACGAGGAACTGGTCGACCCCGTGCGAATAGATCGGGTTGTAATAGCCCATTAGCACAATCGGCGTGCTGTCGTCGGTTTCGCGGAAGGCGCGGGCGAGGGCGAGGGTCTTGTTCAGCGTCTGGCCTGCTTCCAGCGCGCGCTGTCCGGCAAGCTGGATCGTCGGGCCGTCTGCCATGGGATCGGTGAAGGGCAGGCCCAGTTCGATCACGTCGACGCCGGCGCCCGGCAGGCCTTTGACGATTTCAAGCGAGGTGTCGTAGTCGGGATCGCCTGCCATGACATAGGCGACGAAGGCTTTCTTGCCGTCGGCGCGCAACTGGGCGAATTTCTGGTCGATGCGGGTCATCGCGGTGCCTCGTTCAAATCGGTCGGACCTGCTTTGCCCCATGGGGGCGGGAAGATCAATTGGTGATGGTCAAAAGCCATGCTTCGGCTTGCAGAGCGGGGTCCGGGTCGCTAGAGCCTGCGACGACGCGAATGATGAGGATCACATGGGGTTTAAGACCGGGATCGTAGGGCTGCCGAACGTGGGCAAGTCGACCTTGTTCAATGCGCTGACGCGGACGGCGGCGGCGCAGGCGGCGAATTTTCCGTTTTGTACTATCGAGCCCAATGTGGGCGAGGTGGCGGTGCCCGATGTGCGGATCGAAACCCTGGCGAGGATTGCCGGGTCCAAGCAGATTATTCCCGCACGCATGACCTTCGTGGACATCGCGGGTCTGGTGAAAGGCGCTTCGAAGGGCGAAGGGCTGGGCAACCAGTTCCTGGCCAACATCCGCGAGGTTGACACGATCGCTCATGTCTTGCGCTGCTTCGAGGACGGGGACGTCACCCACGTCGAGGGGCGCGTTGATCCGATTGCAGACGCCGAAACCATCGAGACCGAATTGATGCTGGCCGACCTTGAGTCGATCGAGAAACGGCTTCAGAACATCGTGCGCAAGGTGCGCGGCGGCGACAAGGAAGCGGTCCAGCAGGAGCGTCTTTTGAAAGAGGCCCAGGTGGCCTTGGAATCGGGGCGTCCGGCGCGCAGCGTGCAGGTCGATGACGAGGACAAGAAGGCCTGGGCGATGCTTCAGCTTTTGACCTCCAAGCCGGTTTTATATGTCTGCAACGTGGCCGAGGATGAGGCTGCCGATGGAAACGCCCATTCTGCACGAGTTGCCGAGATGGCGGCCGAGCAGGGGGCCGCTGCCGTGGTGATCTCGGCAAAGATCGAGGAAGAAATCAGCCAACTCGACCGGGAAGAGGCAGCGATGTTCCTTGAAGAGATGGGGCTGGAGGAAGCGGGGCTCGACCGGCTGATCCGTGCCGGCTATGCGCTGTTGGGCCTGCAGACTTATTTCACTGTAGGACCCAAGGAGGCGCGGGCCTGGACGATCCGCAAGGGCACGCTGGCGCCGCAGGCTGCCGGGGTCATTCACGGAGACTTTGAAAAGGGATTCATCCGTGCCGAAACCATTGCCTATGACGACTATGTGGCGCTTGGCGGTGAGGGCGGAGCCAAGGAAGCAGGCAAGATGCGCGCCGAGGGCAAGACCTATGAAGTCAAGGACGGCGACGTCCTGCATTTCCTGCACAGCGGCTAGGCATCGGACGCCGTTAATGCGCATCCTGCACCGTTAACGCCACGCTTTCTGCCTAATGAACAGGCATTTGCCTGAAAAATTCGATCCGTTTTGATGAGTCCTTTTGATTATTGCGGGATGCGGGCTAGGCTAGGCCCATGAGTAATGGGGAAAATTTCGATGAAATGTGGGGCCGGGACGGGGCGCTCAGAGCGCCTTTCGACGGCTACAAGGCCTGGCTGGATGGCGAGGATCCCAAGGAACTGAAGGCCAAGCAGCGCGAGGCGGACGAGTTGTTCCGGCTGACGGGCATCACCTTCAACGTCTACGGGCGCGCCGAAGCCGAAGAGCGGTTGATTCCGTTCGATATCATCCCGCGCATCATCTCGGGCCGTGAATGGCAGCGGCTGTCACGCGGGATCGAACAGCGGGTCAGGGCGATCAACGCCTTTCTGCACGACATCTATCACCGGCAGGAAATCATCAAGGCAGGGCGCATCCCCGTCGAGATGATCAGCAAGAACGAAGCGTTCCTGCCGCAAATGATCGGTGTCGAGCCGCCAGGTGGGGTCTATATCCATATCGTCGGCATCGACCTGGTGCGGACGGGACCGGACCAGTTCTATGTGCTTGAGGACAATGCGCGCACGCCGTCCGGGGTCAGCTATATGCTGGAAAACCGCGAGACGATGTTGCGCATGTTCCCCGAGTTGTTCTTGAAGAACCGGGTACAGCCGGTGCAGTCGTATCCGAGCGAGCTGCGCGGGTCGCTGACGGCTTGCGCCCCTTTGGCGGCGACGGGAAAGCCCACTGTCGCGGTGTTGACGCCGGGGAGTTACAATTCGGCGTATTTCGAACATGCCTTCCTGGCGGACCAGATGGGCGTCGAACTGGTCGAGGGACACGACCTTCGCGTGGTCGATGGCCGCGTCGCAATGCGGACCACGCAGGGATACAAGCCGATCGACGTGCTGTACCGCCGGGTTGACGATGAGTATCTCGATCCGCTCAATTTCAATCCCGAGAGCGCCCTTGGCGTGCCGGGGATCATGGACGTCTACCGGTCCGGCGGTATTACCATCGCCAATGCGCCCGGCACGGGAATTGCTGACGACAAGGCGATCTACAGCTACATGCCCGAGATCGTCGAGTTCTATACCGGCGAGCGGCCGATCCTGGAAAACGTGCCGACCTGGCGGTGTTCGGAGCCTGATGCGCTGGCCTACGTGCTAGACAACTTGCATGACCTCGTGGTGAAGGAGGTGCACGGCTCGGGCGGCTATGGGATGTTGATCGGGCCGACGTCGTCCAAGAGTGAATTGGCCGCCTTCCGCAAGAAGCTGGAGGCCAAGCCGGGCAATTATATCGCCCAGCCGACCCTGAGCCTTTCAACGGTGCCGATCTATACCAAGGCGGGGCTTGCGCCGCGTCATGTGGACCTGCGTCCCTTCGTGCTGGTTAGCCCGCAAGGCGTCAAAATCACGCCGGGCGGGTTGACGCGGGTAGCGTTGAAGAAAGGGTCTTTGGTCGTGAACTCAAGCCAGGGTGGAGGCACCAAGGATACCTGGGTGTTGGAAGACTGATGCTGGGCAAGGATGCAAACGGGCTGTTCTGGATGTACCGCTATCTTGAGCGGGCCGAGAACACGTCGCGGTTAATCGAGACGGGTCAGCGCATCGCCCTGACGCGGATGGGGGCCTCGGACGAGGAATGGCGGTCGGTCTTGCAGACCGCGGGAGTCCATGAGGGATTCCAGGCCAATTACGACGAATTGACCAAGGACGCAGCCATCGACTGGATGCTGCGGTCGAAGGACAACCCATCGTCGGTCCTGTCCTCGGTCATTGCGGCGCGGCAGAATGCGCGCATGGTCCGCACATCGCTGACCTACGAGGTTTGGGAGGCGATGAACGGCACCTACATGCGCACGACCGACATGCTGAAGCGCAAAGTCTCCGACCGTGATCTGGCGAAGGTTCTGGGCGCGATCCGGGACGGGGGTTCCCTCGTGAAGGGTACGACCCAGGGCACGATGCTGCGCAACGACATCTTCGATTTTGCGCGCATTGGTACGTTTCTCGAACGCGCGGACAACACGGCGCGCATTCTGGATGTGAAGTACTATGTGCTGTTGCCCTCGGTCCGGGCCGTCGGCTCGTCCATGGACAACGTTCAGTGGGAGACGATCCTGCGCTCGGTTTCGGCGCGGGGCGGGTTCCGCATGGAATACGGCAACCAGATCGACCCCCGCGACATCGTTCACTTCCTGGTGCTTGACGGGCGGATGCCGCGCAGCCTGGCGTTCTGTGTCAGCAAGCTGCGCGACAACCTCGGCTATCTGACGATGAATTACGACGCCAAGACGCCGTCCGTGGACCTGGCGTCCCAGATTGGAGATCAGTGCCTTGGTCGCACGGTCGACCAGATTTTCGACTTTGGCCTGCATGAATACATCCAGGAATTCCTTGTCCGTCTGCGCGAATTGGGGCAACAGATCCAGATCGACTACCGGTTCTACGAGTGATCTCATGCGCCTGAAAATCAAACATGCCACGCGCTATTCCTTTGAGGGGGATGTGCTGTTCGGCTTGCAGCAGTTGCGCAAGACACCCAAGTCGACGCATCAGCAAACGGTTTTGTCGTGGCAAACCGAGGTGGCGGGCGGCAAGAAAGAGCTGAGTTTTGAAGATCATCATAACAATGTCGTGGAACTGGTCAGCTTTGGAAGAGGCGTTGGCGTTCTGGAACTGACAAGTTCGGGCGAGATCGAGATCGAAGAGAACCACGGGATCGTCGGGCGCCACCTTGGGCCCGCACCGCTGTGGCTGTATGAGAGCGCGACAGACATGACGCGCGCGGGGGCTGGTGTCCGGGCACTTGTAGGGCAGGTCGAAGGGGACAGCGACCTGGACCGGCTGCATGGCCTGATGTCCGTCATCCGGAGCAACGTCGCCTATGAGGTTGGCGCGTCCAAGCCTGACTGGACAGCTGAAACCGCCGTGGCCGAGGGGCGCGGGGTTTGTCAGGATCACACCCACGTTTTCCTGGCCGCAGCACGCGAGATGGGGTTTCCGGCGCGATATGTCTCGGGCTACCTGATGCTGAACGACCGGGTCGCCCAGGAGGCCATGCATGCCTGGGCCGAGGCCCATGTCGAGTCGATCGGCTGGGTCGGGTTCGACGTGTCCAACGGGATTTCGCCCGATACACGCTATGTCAGGGTCGCGACGGGGCTGGACTATCAAGAGGCCGCGCCTGTAACTGGTACGCGGATAGGCGGCACCGGCGAAGCGTTGGATGTCCGTATCGAAGTTGCAGAGCAATAGCGGGCAATAAATGACGTACTGCGTTGGAATGATGCTGGATCGTGGGCTGGTGTTCATGTCCGATACGCGCACGAATGCGGGCTTGGACAACATCTCGACCTTCAAGAAGATGACGGTTTGGGAAGAGCCGGGCGAACGCGTGATCACGTTGTTGAGCGCTGGCAACCTTGCCACGACCCAGGCTGTGATCAGCATTCTCGAAGAGCGCACCAAGGCGGTGAACGAACGCGCGCCGTCGGTGATGGCAGCGCCGTCCATGTTCCAGGTGGCGCAACAGGTCGCCGAGGCCCTGCGCGACGTCATCGATGGGCATGCCAAGGCGGGACAGCAGGCCGACAGCGCGTTCAACGCGACGATCATCTTGGGGGGGCAGATCGCGGGCAGCCCGCCACGTCTGTTTCTGATCTATCCCGAGGGGAATTTCATCGAGGCGGGCGAGGATACGCCATTCTTTCAAAGCGGCGAGATCAAGTATGGCCGCCCGATCCTGGTCAGGGCCTACGGGGCCGGCATGGATTTTGCTTCGGCGATGCGGCTGTTGCTGGTCAGCTTTGATTCCACCCTGAAGGCGAACCTGACTGTCGGCGCGCCGTTCGACTATCATTTTTATGAAACCGACAGTCTCGTGCAGGGGTCAAGCGGACGCATCGCGGCGGACGATCCCTATTTCCTCGAGGTGTCGCAGGGTTGGGGCAACGCGCTGAAAGATGCATTGGACAGCCTGCCCGTCTTTCAGCCCGACTAGGCCGGACGCGCCCGGAAACGGGGAGGGGCGGCGGGTTTCTTGCTTTCTTCCGTATTCTCG
Source organism: Silicimonas sp. (assembly GCA_050290245.1). Classification (GTDB taxonomy): domain Bacteria; phylum Pseudomonadota; class Alphaproteobacteria; order Rhodobacterales; family Rhodobacteraceae; genus JBNKHH01. The sequence goes on along the minus strand of JBNKHH010000023.1, from coordinate 22,440 downwards.
ATTTCTGTAAATTCGCTGAAGAACGCAGCGGCGAGTCTCCCGGTCGCGCCGAGGATCAGGCTGCCACCCGAAGCGGGGTCCGGGCACATTGGTTTGATCCGATTGGCGATTTCTCCCTTGCCCAGCCAAACCCCCTCGGCTAGACCCGGCCTCGGAGACGTGGCCGAGTGGTCGAAGGCGCTCCCCTGCTAAGGGAGTAGGCGGGAAACCGTCTCGAGGGTTCGAATCCCTTCGTCTCCGCCACCCTACCCATTTTTCCGATTTATTGCAGTGGCAATCGATGGCCTATTTGCTTTGAAAATAGGCACATCATGGCTTCTCTCTTGTTTTCTGGTTCACTTCGATTACCTTCAATCCTATCCGTTGTGTGGTATGCAACGTGGTATTGATCGGAGGTCGAGATGATTTCTGGAAAGCTCACGAAACGGCTAGTAGAGTCGCTTGGACCGGGACGGCATGGGGACGGCAATGGGCTGTACCTGGTGGTCGATCCGTCCGGGGCGCGGCGCTGGATTGTGCGGGTGACCGTGAAGGGCCAGAGGAATCGGCAGGGCAAACCGCTGCGGACCGACTTCGGATTGGGTGGCGCGGACATCGTGACGTTGCAGGAAGCGCGGTCCCGGGCGTTGGAATATCGTCGGATGGCAAAGCAAGGCCTCAATCCGAGGTTCAACGCGGTCAAGGAAATCCCGACCTTCGAGGAGGTGGCCCGCCAAGTCCATATCGAGCGACTGCCGACATGGAAGAACGAAAAGCACGGGCAACAATGGCTTAACACGCTGCGCGACTATGCCTTCCCGAAGATCGGACGGTTGCCGGTCGATACCGTCTGTCAGCCCGAAGTCCTGTCCTGCCTGTCGCCGGTCTGGACCGAGAAACCCGAGACCGCTCGGCGGCTGGCACAGCGGATCAAGGTCGTTCTGGATGTGGCCCGTTCGAAAGGCTTCCGGGAGGGTGAGAACCCGGTGACAGCCATCAAAGACGGCGGTGTCCTACCCAAGAACAAGGCCAGGCCGAAGCACCACGATGCAATGGACTGGCGCGACGTGCCTGCCTTCTATGCCGATCTGGCGGGCCGGTCCGCAATGGCGGCAAAGGCGCTCATGTTCACTTGCCTGACGGCCAGTCGCACAGGCGAGGTGCTGGGTGCGACGTGGGACGAGTTCGATTTCGAGGCGGGCGTTTGGAGAGTTCCCTCCGAGCGAATGAAGGGGGGCGAAGTGCACCGGGTGCCTCTGACGGGCGAAATGCTGGCGATCATCAAGCCCCTCAAAGCGATGCAATCCGAGTACGTTTTCGAGGGACAGAAGCGGCATCGTCCGTTGTCCAACATGGCGATGCTGATGCTCTTACGCCGGATGAAGGTCGGAGGCGTGACGGTTCACGGCTTCCGCTCGACCTTTCGCGATTGGGCGGCAGAGGTTGCCAAAGCGCCCCGCGAAGTCGCGGAGTTGAGCCTAGCGCACCGAATCGGATCGGACGTGGAGAACGCTTACAATCGCACCGACCTGCTGGATCGACGCCGCGAACTGATGGAGAGATGGGCGACATTCGTGTCTGGAAGCGAGGAAAACATCATCGACTTGGCGCACTCGCGAAAAAGATAATGCGTCAAGGGTCGGAGGTGATCACCTTTCTGTTGTACTGGAAACTGAAACAAATCGAGAACGAGAACTTGTAATGCAGAAAGGTCGAACCTAAGCATACTTTATGCAAGGTCAGAAACAACACGACGAAGTACCCGATATCAGGGAACAGCTTGAAGATATCGTCAATCGGATGCTTGAGCCATTTGGAAAGACCTGGAGCCCAAAAAGGCGAACGCTGCTACAGATGAACGATCCACCCTTCGATGTCTCAAAACCGAAAGAGCATGACAGCAAGGCGGAGTTCTTGGCCGAGCTAACAGCTGTAGAGTCTTGTCTCGAAAATATCGACGCTTTGATGGGCACGCTTCTCGCGCGAGAAGGCGACGAAGGCCACAATGCGATGCTGGAGCGACTTCGTCCAACAATTGACCAAAAAGCCCGACAGAAAGTTTCGCGCCAGCCATCAAACAACCTGCACGATATGATCAGGAAAAACGTTGCAGATGTAGGGGCCTACCATATCAGCCTTCTGATTGTTATAGACTTTTGGCGGTCGCTTCGCGATCGACAACAAGAGCTAAAGGCCCAAGAAGAAAGGTTTTGGCAGGCAAGTCATCGACCGCCCAACCACTATGCCAGAACAATCGCACTGCGCCTTGCAAAGCTCTTCGCGCGCGAAACCGGCAAGAAGCCGACCTACGGCACATCCGGCGAGACTGGTGATCCGTCCACGGCATATTCTCGGGCTCTGGCCGATACTTTTAACGTTCTTGGGATACAGAGCCGAGTTCGCACTCCTGCGGAATGGGCCATCGATCAGATCACAGACGATGACCTTCTTCCGCATTCTCCCGGACTATTGCCGCATTCGCTAGCTTACAGGGCGCATGATCGGGAATCGAGCGATCAGCGCTTTCCGGCCCCGGATTCGATGCGATTTTGAGACCCCTGTCCGAAAAAAAGGTGAAGTCACTATGGGCTTCGTACAGCCGATAAAGCGCATTTTTTCAAACGAAACAGAAAGTGCTTAGTGGCGCTCAATCGAAACCAGAACGATTGAGGACACGAGTATGTTCGACAATGACCGAAACTACACGTTGGGCGATCCCGAACTCGAGGTGATCGGCAATCGCGAGAAACTCGCGCAATGGCGGCACAAGGGCCTTGGCCCCGCTTTCTATCGGCTGGGCCGCAAGATCGTCTATCGCGGGGCCGATCTGAATGCCTGGGTTGAAGCCAGCCGGGTCGATCCGAACGAAGTGGCGAAGTGATGCCGCGCCGGATGTCCCTCCGGGGCATCGCCAAGGACCGAGTCTACACGTTGAAGCTTGCGGCCCGGGCGATCGGAAAATCGGAGGCGACCCTGCGGAAGTGGCGCCATGAGGGGCTTCGCACAATCGATGACAAGCGCCCCTACCTGGTGAGAGGTGGAGACCTGATCTTGTTTGTCGACAAGATGGAGGCTGCGCGAAAGTCTCCATTGAGCGACGGCCAGTTCCATTGCATGGGGTGCCACGCTTCGAGACCGCCCCGCGACGGCGTCGTCCACTACGTCGACAACAACGCTCGCACCGGTCGCCTTGTCGCTACCTGCGCCGAGTGCGGGGCCAAGATGGGCCGGTTTTGTAGCGCCGCAGAAAAGGAGCAATGGCCAAGACTGCCTGGAGCGCCACCAACGTAATGTCGCAAGCCTACTGTGACCCGCCAGAGGCCGTTGAAATTCACGTTTGAGTTGCGTCGAAGGGTGCCGAGTTTGTGCCTCGCTGAACCAGAACCCAAAACGACAAGACAAAGGATAAGAGCATGAAGAAAGTGAACTCAGACAACGAGCGGCTGAAGCTCGAATACCAAGACTACCTCCGCCACGCCGACGGGTTGGACCACAAGACGATCGACAAGGCTATGACGGCCATCCGGCAGTTTGAGACTAGCACAGGCTGCAAGCCCTTCCGGAAGTTCCGCAGGGAACAGGCAATGGAGTTCAAGGATTGGCTCGAGGTCGCGAGGAACACCAGAACCGGCAAGCCGCTGTCAAAGGCGACGATCGGCGCAACACTGCGCGCGGTGCGCGAGTTCTTCAGGTGGGCATCCATCCAACCGGGCTTTAAACGCGACATCCCGCCGGGTGACTGGAAATACTTCCGGCACTCCCTGAAAGACGCGCGGGCAGCCCGTGCTTCGACCCCACGCCCGGTTCCCAGCATCGAGCAGGTTGCGCGCGCCTTTGATGCAATGCCGTACCGCACCAGCCAGGAGAAGCGGGACAAGGCTATCATGGCGCTTCTCATGCTGACGGGCGCCCGGATCGGGGCCGTAGCGTCTCTGCGCCTAAAGCACATCGACCTGGACCGGCGTGAAGTCTTCCAGGACGCTCGCGAGGTAAACACCAAGCATGCCAAGACCATGACCACGACGTTCTTCCCGATGGGGGCGCAGTACGTGGATGCGCTGGTCGACTATCTCTCGCATCTCAAGGAAGACCTGATGTTCGGTCCAGAAGACGCTGTATTCCCGAAAAAGGAACTCCGCCGAGGTCCGAACGGGTTCGAGGTCGCGGGCTTATCCCGGTACCCGTTTGCGACCACAGGGCCGCTCAACGAGATCATCAAAGACGCCTTCGCGGCCGTCCAACTGCCCGGCTATACGCCCCACAGCTTCCGGCACATGCTGGCGCTCCACGGCGACAAGGTTTGCAAGACGCGCGAAGAGTTTAAAGCTTGGTCTCAGAACCTCGGCCACACCAGCGCCGTTACGACGGTCTCAAGCTATATGCCGGTTTCGGCGGACACCCAGAGAGGGATCATTTTGGGGTTGGGTGCGGCGTAAGATTGATGGGCTGAGCAGACGAACACTCTGCAGGTCCAAACCATCGTTCGGCGACGAGGTCGAGACCTGTCGCACCGGCGCAAAACTGGTGGTCTTGCTGGGATGGATAGCGGGCTGCTCACGTCCCTGGATCTGGTCGAACTGAACCCGTTTCTTGATGATCGCGGTCGAACTGCACGTCTCATGGTCGATCTTGCTGCCAGCCTGTTCGGGCGCCGCGTGCTTGACCGTTTCACGAACAGCTATTGAGGATTTCCCATGCCGCTGAAGCCTTCCCACCTTGCCTACGTCCCTTTCGTTTCGGTCGAACACATGATGGGACTTGTCCATCACATTGGGATCGAAAACGTCCTGAAGGCGTTGGCAGATGAAATTGAAGCCGACTTCAAACGGTGGGAACTTTTCGACAAGACGCCGCGGGTCGCCAGCCATTCGGACGTCGGCGTAATCGAATTGATGCCCACATCAGACGGCGAGATGTACGGTTTCAAATATGTGAACGGGCATCCAAAGAACACCAGGGAGGGTCTGCAAACAGTGACCGCGTTTGGTGTGCTTGCGGATGTGGATACCGGCTATCCAATGCTTTTGTCCGAGATGACGTTGTTGACAGCGCTTCGTACTGCCGCAACGTCGGCCATGGCGGCCCGACATCTTGCGCCCAAAGGGGCCACGACCATGGCGATGATCGGGAACGGTGCACAGTCCGAATTCCAGTGCCTGGCATTCAAGGCAATTTGCGGTGTCGACAGTATCCGACTTTATGACATCGATCCCGCCGCCACAGAAAAAGCGGCGCGTAATCTGGCCGAATACGGACTGAACGTCGTGTCTTGCGCGTCTGCTGAAGAAAGCATGGAAGGCGCCCGGATCATCACAACCTGCACAGCTGACAAGCAATACGCTACGATCCTGTCGGACAACATGGTCGGTGAAGGGGTGCACATCAACGCGATCGGAGGGGATTGTCCGGGCAAGACCGAATTGCAGCGTGATATCCTGATGCGTTCAGACATCTTCGTTGAATACCCAGAGCAGACGTGTGTCGAAGGCGAGATACAGCAACTCGACCGCTCGCATCCGATTACCGAACTCTGGAAAGTCATCACAGGTCAGGCACAGGGGCGCAGGACTGACAAGCAAATAACCCTGTTCGACAGCGTCGGTTTCGCCATCGAGGATTTCTCCGCCTTACGTTACATCCACGGTGCGATTCAGGGCACTTCGTTCTTCACGCAATTGGATATGGTGGCCGACCCTGACGATCCGCGCGACTTGTTCGGAATGTTGGAGAGATCCAAGCGCTGACACCACAATCAACGCCTGTTCCATGCGCAATGTTGGCTGTGGGATGAGTTGTTGACTACGCCTGTGGAGCTATGGGCGCCAATTTGGCACGAGATGCGCTGTAGGTACGATCTTCGATATCGATGCCGTTTAGCTCAGCCTCGCAGGCAGTCAGAAATGCCGCTTCTGCATTGGATTGGCGCCGCGCCGGATTGGTGACGAGGTAAATATTCACCATGGGCAGCTCATCGTAAGGCGGCAACTGTCGAATGTGCCCTGCGGCCACGTCCAATTCTGCAACATGGATCGGCAGGGCGCCGATGCCGATGTTGGCCATGATCATGCGACGAATTTCATTCAGACTTGAGGATACGCCGCGCCAGCTGTTTGCTAATCCCAATCGTGTGCGAAGCCGTGAGATGGCCTGCAAGGGACCACCCTCGGCCTCGGTCTGGAAGGCAACGAAAGGTTCCCCCTCAAGGTCCTTCGGATCGATCTGGTCCGCATTGAACAAGGGATGACGTGCGCCGCAATAGAGCCCGAAGAATTCGCGATATAGCACCATCGTACTCAAATTCTGAGGCACCTTAGACAATAGGCAGATTCCGAAACTTGCCCGGTTTTGAGAGATCATCGTGGCGACATCGTCGCTTTCGTTCACCGAGAAAGAGTAGGTCACGTGAGGGTGCTCTATGCAAAACCTGTTAAGAAGATCGTCGAAGTGCTCTGAAATAACAGAACTGGTGATTGCGATGGAAAGATGCCCACGCAATTCCGCCTTGTCGGTGTTCAGAAGAGACGGGAGTTGCGAAATGGAGCCAAAAATCGTTGCGCACTCTGCATAAAGAGCCTGCCCCGCTCGGGTGACGGAGAACTCGTTGGGTTTGCGAATTATCAGTTGCTTGCCAGTGGAGAGTTCCAGGCGCTTGAGCGCGGCGGATACCGTGGGTTGCTTCAGTCCGAGGAAGTCTGCCGCTTTTGAGATGCCTCTCTGCTCCACGATTACAATAAATGTGCGGAGCAAGTTCCAGTCGAGGTTCCAGGGGAAACGCTGTTGCTGCGGCAGACTCATAGCTGAAATCTATATTAAGGGTAGCTAATATTTATTTGCGCAATGATTGGCCCTTGTGCAAGTCTTTTTTCGAGCGGGGTGTCCGCCGCTGTTGCTCGGGAAATCACCCCGACACGAATGATATCAGGGAGATAAAGATGACTCATCGCCGAACGATCCTGAAGACTGCAATTGCTGCCGCCGGACTTGCGACATTGGGACTGAACGCTGCTGTAGCCGATGAACTCGAAACTTTGAAAGAAAAAGGTGTGATCCGCATTTCCATGTCGGGTGCCTATCCTCCCTTCAATTTTGTGAACGATGAAAACAAGGTTGTCGGGTTTGACCCCGCAATCGGGACTGAGATTGCCAAGCGCATGGGCATAGAAGCCGAAATCGTGACGACCGCCTGGGACGGTATTATCGGTGGTCTGCTTGCCAACAAATATGACGCTATCGTTGGTTCCATGACCATCACCGCCGAGCGCGACGAAGTCGTCGATTTTGTCGGACCTTACTATTCGGACAAACGCGCGATCTTTACCAAGCCGGGATCGGGCATCACTAGTCTGGACGATCTGGAAGGCAAGAAAGTGGGGCTGACCCTTGGCGAAACCCACGAGGATTGGGCTCGCGAAAAGGGCTATGACGTCAGCACTTACAAGGGTCTTCCCGAACTTCTTCTCGAACTTGAAAACGGCCGTGTGGATGCCATTGTCAATGATTCGATCGCAGCCATTCTTGCCATGACCGAGAAGGGGCAGGAATTCGAAATGTTCGGCGATCCGACGACTGAACCCTTTGGTGCGGGTATCGCGATCCGTGAAGGCAACCCCGAGTTGGCAGCCGCAATGCAAGCGGCGTTGGACTCGATGATGGACGATGGGACTTACCTGGCCATCGCTGAAGAATGGATCGGCGCAGATATTCGCTAAATCCCGGAAGTATGGTCGTCGGTTTGGGGGCACTTATACCGAACCGACGATAGGCATACTTAGAATGCATGGCTTGTAGCGGACCACGCCTAGGCCACAAGTTCTGATCCGCATGCTCAGACGAACAGAATTTTGTCTTTGCTGAAACGTCACAGTCCTATCCGCACCGGCAGTCTAGGAGTGTAAAATGGACCTCGAACTGATGCTAAAGGTCTATCCGTTTTTCCTGGAGGCGGCTTGGGTCACGATCCTTTTGTCCATTCTGACAGCGGTGCTCGGTCTGATTTGCGGAACGTTGGGCGCAGCCGCGCGCTTGTCGCGGTTCGCGGTCCTGCGTTTCCTGGGTGCGGCCTATGTCAGCGTGTTTCGCGGCACGCCCGCCCTGATTCAACTGTTCATCCTTTACTTTGGCGGGCCGCAAGTCGGTATTCAGCTGGATGCATTCGAGGCCGGCGTGATTGGTCTTGGCATCAACGCTGGCGCCTACATGACCGAGACCATCCGCGGTGCGATCATAGCCATCGACAAGGGGCAACGTGAGGCCGCCCGGACCCTGGGACTTAGCCGGTGGCAGGCGACCTACAAGGTGATCCTTCCGCAGGCGGCCAGGCTGATGGTCCGTCCGCTTGGCGTCAATCTGAACATGCTCATCAAGGCTACAGCACTGGTCGCCGCGATTTCGGTTGTCGAGCTTACTTACACGGCGCAACGCTACATCGGGTCGACTTACAAGCCCTTCGAGATGTTCCTGTTGGCCGGCGTTCTCTACATGATCATCATTTATGTGACAGGGCGTGGCGTGGCCTGGCTCGATCGCAAGGTACAGATCACCTGATCGGAAAAGGAAAGACTGATGGGCCTCGATTTTTCGATTATTCCTAAATACCTGGACGTCATTCTCCTTGGCTGTGCCTGGACGATCGGGATCACCGTGGCGGCCGCACTGATTAGTTTCTTTGGCGGCATCTTCTTCGCGGTGATTGCGCTTTATGCCCCTTGGCTCATCCGTCAGCCGTTCCGCTTAATCGAGTGGGTTTTCATGGGGACGCCCCTGCTACTGCAGCTGTTCCTGATCTATTTCGGATTGGTTCAGATCGGGATCGACCTGCCGGCCTTCGTGGCTGGGGTAATCGGCCTGGGGCTGCACTTTTCCGTTTATAACTCGGAACTGATCCAGACGGCGATCCTGGCAGTCGACAAGGGCCAGATGGAGGCGGCGCGGACATTGGGGCTAAGTCGCGGAGAGGCCCTGCGCAAGGTGGTGGTGCCGCAAGCGGTGCGCGCTGTCATCCCGCCAATCGGCAACAACATGATCGCTCTTCTGAAAGACAGCGCGCTTGTCTCGGTGATCGGTGTGAGTGAGTTGACGCTTTCCGCACAACGCGTGATCGGTAAGACCTATCGCCCGTTTGAATTCTACATCCTGGCGGCGGCTTTCTACTACGTCATCAATCTTTGCATGGAATGGGTGCAGCGCAAGATCGAACGCCGCATCTCCGTTTCACGGTAATCCCACGAGGCCGAACATGACCGATCAGACAGACTTCGTTGAAATTCGCCACGCTCAGAAATCCTTTGGCAAGCTTGAGGTCCTTAAGGATATCAGCTTGTCGGTAAAGCGCGGCCAGATCGTCGCGATCATCGGCTCGTCCGGTTCCGGAAAGTCGACCTTGTTGCGGGCGATCAACGATCTGGATCCGTTGACGGGGGGCGAGATCTGGCTGGACGGAGTTCAGGTGAACAAGAAACTCCCTCACCGCCAGTATGAAAAACATATCAATGCAATGCGCCAGCAAGTGGGCATGGTCTTTCAGCACTTTAATCTGTTCCCGCATATGACCGTGCGGGAAAACGTCACTATGGCGCCGATGCTGCTGAAAAAGCTTTCTAAGCAAGAGGCAGACAAGCTGGCCGAAGAACAGCTGGCGCATGTCGGCATGTTGGAGCGAATAGAGTATTATCCATCGCAGCTATCCGGCGGGCAGAAGCAGCGTGTTGCCATTGCTCGCGCGTTGGCGATGAAGCCCAAGCTGATGCTGTTTGACGAAGCTACCTCTGCCTTGGACCCAGAGTTGGTCGAAGAGGTCAACCTGGTCATGAAAAAGCTCGCCGAAGAGCAGATGACCATGATTATCGTGACCCACGAAATGGATTTCGCCGCGTCGGTCTGTGATCGTGTGCTGTTCATGGACAAGGGTGTTGTCGTAGAAGAAGGCCCGCCCGAAGTGGTCTTCAGAAACCCGACCGAGGAACGTACGCGCGAGTTTCTGCGCAAGCATCTTGAAGGTGCAAAGTGAACACAACTCCCTCTTATCTGTTTTACCAGTCCCGCAACCCTCGTCCGTTTCTCGACCGCGGCGAAGGCATCTACCTCATCGACGAAACCGGCAAACGCTATATCGATGGGTCTTCCGGAGCGATGGTGTCGAATATCGGTCATTCCAATCCACGCGTGCTTGCAAAGATGAAGGCGCAAATGGACAAGGCCACTTTCGGTTATCGCCTGCATTTCCGCACCCATCCATCCGAAGATCTGGCAGCGAAAACCGTCGCCATGACGCCCGAGGGGCTGGACCGCGTGTTCTTCGTGTCGGGGGGATCGGAGGCCGTGGAAAGCGCAGTAAAATTAGCTCGCCAATACGCTCTGACAAAGGGCCAGACAAAGCGTTACAAGGTGATTTCGCGCTTTCCGTCGTATCACGGCTGTACCTTCGGTGCGCTAGACTTGACTGGCTACGATCCGCTGCGCGAGCCTTTTGCGCCCATGATGGAAGGCATGCCCAAGGTCGCGGCACCAGCGACCTATCTGGATCGCGACAACCTGAGCGAAGAAGAGCGCGGTCTGAAGTACGCTGAACTCTTGCGGGACCGCATCCTCGAAGAGGGCCCTGAGAGCGTTCTAGCCTTTCTTATGGAGCCGGTCGGCGGTGCGTCGACCGGTGCCTTGGTCGCGCCCGACAGCTACTATGGACGCGTGCGCGATATCTGCGACGAGTTCGGGGTAATCCTGATCTTTGACGAGGTCATGACCGGTGCGGGGCGGACGGGAAGATTCCTTGCTGCTGAACACTGGGGCATCGTTCCGGACATCGTTGCCCTATCAAAGGGGTTCGGCGCGGGCTATGCGCCCTTGGGCGCGATTGTTGCTGGCGCGCAAATGGTCGGACGGGTCCTGGACGCAGGCGGTTTCCAGCACGGTTTTACATATGCGGGTAACCCTCTGGCCTGCAGTGCAGGTCTCGCCGTGCTGGAAGAGCTGGAAGAACAGGGGCTTATCGAAAATGCGGCGCGTATGGGCGATGCATTGATGATGGATTTGCGCACCTTGATGGAGCGCTATCCATTCATTGGAGACGTGCGCGGTAAGGGACTTTTGACGGCCTTCGAATTCGTGTCGGACCGCGCAACCATGGAACCTTTGCCTCCTGAACTCGACGCGCATGTCCGCCTCGTCGAGCTTGCATATGAGCGCGGTTTGATCATCTATTCCCGCCGCACCCGCGGTGGTACTTCTGGCGATCATTTTCTGATCGCACCGCCCCTGATCATCACGAAAGAACAGATCGGCGAGATGATGGCAATTCTGCGTGACGCGCTGGATGCCTTTGCCGACGAGGTGGGTTTGCCGATTGAGAGGTACGCATGAAGCTTCCTGACAAGCAAGCGACATTAGAAAAGGCCATCTCGAGGATCAAAGACGGCGATACAGTGATGGTTGGCGGCTTCGGCGTGCCCGGAACGCCGATGACGTTGATCCAGGCCCTTGTTGCGCACGGTGCCGGCGATTTGACGGTCATAAAAAACGACGCCAACGAGCCTGGAATGGGGATCGATCATCTGCTTCGAAACGGACAGGTTTCGCGGCTGATCACAACGCACCTCGGACTGAACGGCCATGCCATCTCGCTCATGAACGACGGTAGCATCGAGGTCGAGTTCAATGCCCAAGGAATCTTGGCCGAACGTATTCGTGCTGGTGGAGCTGGGATTGGAGCATTGTTGAGCGACATCGGGATTGGAACTGAATTGGCTGCTGGCAAGCAAGTCGTGGATCTGGCGGGTAGACCTCATGTGGTTGAATCCGCCCTTCGTGCCGATGTGGCTTTGATCCACGCCGATAGTGCCGATCCGTTTGGAAATCTGGCTTATGTGGCGACAGCGCGGAACTTCAATCCATTGATGGCCATGGCCGCCGACTGCGTAATCGTCGAGGCCGAAACCCTGCTGCCTTTGGGCGGTCTGCCTGCGGATTCAATTCACACCGTCGGGGTGTTTGTCGACCATGTTGTCGAACTGAGCGAAATTTCCGAGGAATACGCCGTTGTCCAGCGCTAGGGATCGTATGATAGCCCGCGCGGCGCGCGAGATCGCTCCGGGAATGGTGGTCAATCTGGGGATCGGTTTGCCCACGAAAGTCGTCGATCACCTTCCACCCGACTTTCCGGTTTGCCTGCACACCGAAAACGGGCTGACGGGCATCGGGCCGACCTTGCCGCCCGAGAAAGCCGATCGAAATCTGATTGATGCGGGCGGGGCCTATGTGTCGACGGTGCCGGGGTCGGCGTTTTTCGACAGCGCTGTAAGTTTTGCGATGGTCCGGTCCGGGCGTTTGGACCTCACCATGCTTGGTGCCTTTGAAGTTGCATCGAACGGCGATCTGGCGAATTGGAAAATCCCGGGAAAATTCATCCCCGGCGCCGGTGGCGGTATCGAGCTTGCACAAAAGGCGCGCCGCGTCGTAGTTTTGACCACTCACACCGATCGGGCAGGCAATCCAAAGCTCAAGGCGGCATGCACCTTGCCACTCACGGCCCGGGGCTGTGTTGCGCGCGTCTTCACGGATATGGCCGTGATCGACGTGTCTCCGCAAGGCTTTGTTCTTGTTGAAACTTTGGAGGGCGTTCAGGCAGACGAGGTGGCTGAGGCCACCGGCGCACCGCTGATCCGGCCTGCCGCCACTCCTCCGACGTTCTGAGGTTCAGGATGCAGGATGCATTGAAATCTCGGGTGTTTGATGCCGTGGATGGGGCGTTTGAAAAGCAGATCGCCTTTCTGTCCGAGTTGACAGCCTATCCATCCACGCGTGGAAACGAGCAATCGGCCCAAAGGTTCATGGCAGATGCTCTGACTGCGCGCGGATTCGAGATTGACAGTTGGCAGATCGACGTATCTGAAATTCAGCATCTGCCTGGATTTTCACCGGTCATTGGGCCCTATGACGATGCCGTCAACGTGGTCGGAACGCATCGGCCCAAGACGCGAACCGGGCGAAGTTTGATACTGAACGGCCATATCGACGTTGTTCCTTCCGGTCCTATGGACATGTGGGACACCCCTCCGTTCGAGCCGCGCGTGGAAGACGGCTGGCTCTACGGCCGGGGCGGAGGCGATATGAAGGCCGGTTTGGCGTCAAACCTTTTTGCGCTGGATGCTCTTGCAGCCTGCGGGTTCGCCCCTGCGGCGGATGTATTCTTTCAATCGGTTGTTGAGGAGGAATGCACGGGCAACGGCGCGCTGGCATGTCTGGCGCGGGGCTACAGGGCCGACGCTGCCCTAATCCCCGAGCCATTTTCCGAAAACCTTGTCACCGCTCAGTTGGGGGTGATCTGGTTCCAGGTGCACCTGAAGGGCCTGCCCACACATGTGGCCTATGCAGGAAGTGGTGCGAATGCGATCGAGGCAGCCTTTCCGGTGATCCGGGCCTTGCACGAGATGGAACATCGCTGGAATGCCTCGGAGAACAGGCCGGGCGACTATGCCCACATGGACCACGCGTTGAACCTGAATATCGGCAAGATCAAAGGTGGTGACTGGACCAGCTCGGTACCTGCTTGGTGCGTGTTTGATGTGCGTATGGCGATCTTTCCGGGACAGTCGATTGATGCCGCGAAGGCCGAGATCGAACAGGTGATCCTGGATGCGGCTCGCGAAAATGACTACCTTCGTAATGCGCTGCCCGAGATCGTTTATCACGGCTTTCATGCCGAAGGTTATGCCTTGTCTCAGGACAGTTCCGAAAACGCCGCCACCGCGATCGAAGCGCTTGGCAAGGCGCACGAGACTGCAACCGGCGAGACCCTTGTGCGCGAAGCCATCACAGCCACGACCGATGCGCGGTTCTTCGGGCTTTATGCAGACATGCCCGCGCTGGTCTACGGCCCGCGTGCCGAAGCCATCCACGGGTTCAACGAAAGGGTCGATCTTGAAAGCATGCGGCGTGTCACCAAGGCCACCGCGATGTTTATCGCCGACTGGTGCGGTGTCGAAGACAACTAGGGAGAGCAGGAATGCGTGACGCTGTCATTGTATCCACCGCGCGCACGCCGATCGGGAAAGCCTATCGGGGCGCATTCAACAACCTGGAAGCGCCAAGCCTTGCCGCACCCGCGGTAAAGGCAGCCTTAGCGCGCGCGGGCGTGGAAGGCGGTGAGATCGAAGAGGCCATCTTTGGATCTGCGCTGACCCAAGGTACGTCAGGTGTGAACGTCGCGCGTCATATCGCGCTGGCGGCAGGTCTGCCCGATAGCGTGGCCGGCGCAACCGTCGATCGACAGTGTGCCTCGGGACTAAACGCAATCGCGATCGCCTCGCACATGGTCCAAAGCGAAGGCGTAGGCATTGCGATGGCTGGCGGGCTGGAAAGCATTTCCCTGGTCCAGAATGCGCATTGGAACGACCATCGCTACCGCGACCCCAAGGTTCGCGATGGGTATTACATGTCCATGCTGGACACCGCCGAAGTCGTCGCCGAACGCTATGGCGTAAGTCGCGATGCACAGGACGAATACGCTCTGCAAAGTCAGGCGCGCACGGCCATGGCGCAGGATGCAAGCCTTTTCGACGATGAAATCGTGCCGGTTAACGCCGTAAAAATCGTGGCGGACAGGACGACCCAGGAAGAGCATGCCGAGCAGGTCACGCTCACACGGGATGAGTGCAATCGCCCTGGCACGACTGCAGAGGGCCTCGCGGCCCTTCTTCCGGTGCGCGGCAAGGGAAAGACAGTTACTGCTGGCAATGCTAGTCAGCTATCTGATGGTGCGGCAGCGCTGGTGATTATGGAGGCGCAAGAGGCCAAGCGCCGAGGCCTTGTGCCGCTTGGCGCCTTGAGGGGGTTTGCCGTTGCCGGCGTTGCACCAGAGGAGATGGGTATCGGCCCCGTAGTTGCCATTCCACGCCTTTTGGAGCGCAACGGCTTGTCGAATGACGACATCGACCTGTGGGAAATCAATGAGGCATTTGCATCTCAGCTTATCTACTGTCGGGATCTCCTTGGACTACCTGATGACCGGTTGAACGTGAACGGCGGGGCAATTTCGATAGGCCATCCTTACGGCATGTCCGGTGCGCGAATGGCGGGACATATTCTGTTGGAGGGGCGGCGCCGTGGCGCAAAATGGGGCGTGGTCTCAATGTGCGTCGGCGGGGGGCAGGGTGCGGCAGGCCTTTTCGAGGTCTTCTGAGGGATTGACATGCACATTCTTTCACAAAGGCAGATGACCCACCTGACGGATCTGCGGCACGAACTGCACCGGCATCCCGAGGTGTCCGGCGCAGAAAGCGCGACGGCAGAGCGCATCGCCTCGGAACTGACAACGCTTGGCGCTGATCGCATCTGGCGCGGACTTGGCGGTCACGGCGTAGCGGCAGAGTTCAAGGGGGCCGGGGCCGGGCCAACCGTGTTGTTTCGGTGTGAGCTGGATGGTTTGCCAATCCGTGAAATCAGCGACCTTTCATACAAATCTGAAATAGACGGCAGGGGTCACCTATGCGGGCATGACGGCCACATGGTGTCGATGCTTGGCGTTGCCATGCATCTTGCCAGGCGTCCGGCGAGAGGGCGGGCCATCCTGCTGTTCCAACCGGCCGAGGAGACCGGTGCTGGGGCGAAAGTAGTGATTGAGGATCCACGTTGGCCAGAAATCCAGCCTGATTATGCTTTTGCATACCATAACGTACCTGGCCGTCCCCTCGGAGAAATCGGAGTTTGCCCCGGGCCGGGAAACTGCGCGTCGCGGGGCATGCAAATTTACTTGCACGGCAAGAGCTCTCACGCCGCGGCTCCCGAGGATGGTGTTTCGCCCGCAAATGCTATGGCCACCCTGATGCGCGCGCTGCCAGCCCTGAGCCGAGGTGAAATCGGTGACGACGATTTTGCGCGCATAACGTTGACCTATGCCAAACTAGGCGAGCCGACTTTCGGTATCGCACCGGGAGATGGGGAACTGCGGTTTACGCTGCGTTCGATGACGAACGAGCAAATGGATGCTCTGATTGCCGATGCGCAGCAGCATATCAAAGACCATACGTCCGAACTCCAATCCGACATCTCCTGGCACGATATATTTCGTTCGGTTGTGAACGACGAAATGGCCACCGACATCGCACGCAGTGCCGCGGAGGTGCTGGGTTTCGAACTGAACGAGATGGCCAAGCCTATGAGTTGGTCGGAAGACTTTGGGCGGTTTGGGGACGACGGGGCCAAGGCTGCTTTGATTTACATTGGTTCCGGCGAGGATCACCCGCAACTGCACAATCCCGATTATGATTTTCCAGATGCGCTGCTTCCCTCTGTCACGGATCTGTTTTGCAGAATTCTTCGGGATCTTCTCGGGCCGACGCCGAACTGAAATGGCTGAAGGTAGTCTGACATCGTGGTGCAACATCTACCGGGATCGGATCTCCGAAAATCTTGAGATTGCGCTCGGACTTGTGCCCAAGGGGCGTCGGTTCTGCGCGGTTCTGAAGGGAGATGCGTATGGCCATGGCATTCGGCAGGTTGTTCCACTGGTCACGGAGCAAGGAACGAGTTGCATTGGCATTACATCCAATGCCGAAGCACGGGCCGTGCGTGACGTGGGTTTCCAAGGCTCTTTGATCCGGCTGCGCTCAGCAACCCCGCAGGAAATCGATGGTGCACTGGAAGATCGCGTCGAAGAACAAGTGGCTTCGCGCGAAACTGCGAACCAGGTACGTGACCATCTGAATGCAGGACGTTTCCGTGCCAGTGTACATCTGTCTTTGAATGCGGCTGGCATGTCCCGCGACGGTTTGGAAATCTCGACTCCTGCCGGCCAGGAAACCTGCCGCTACATTCTCGAAGAGCTAGGAAGTCATATCGGCGGAATCTGTTCTCATTTCGCGTCGAACGACCCACCTCAATTGCGGCAGAGTTCCGAGACTTTTCAGCGACAGATCTCGTGGGTGACTGACAACAGCGACCTCAGCAGGCGCGATGTCGTCGCCCATGTCGGCAGCTCGCTGACGTTGGTCGCCGACACGGAAATCGAGACCGACATGTATCGCTGTGGCGCCATTCTCTACGGGATTCTGAAACCGGAGTTGGGGTTTCAGAGTACGATGGACGTTAAAGCGCGTGTGGTCAGTGTTCAGGACTACCCCAAAGGCGCAAGCGTTGGCTATGATCGGTCATGCCATCTTGAGCACGACCGACGGTTGGCTTGCATCTCTATTGGCTATGCGAATGGGTTCAGCCGGATCGCGGGACAAGGCAGCGTCGTCGCATTTGAAAGTGCGCTGGCACCGGTGTTGGGCAAGGTTTCCATGAACGCAATCATAGCCGATGTGACAGGGCTGGAAGATGTTGAGATTGGTGATGCCGTCAAAGTCTTTGGCGGCGATGGCGCCGCTTCGATTCAGCCCGAGACGGCCGAAAGCCAGTTCCGAACAATCATGGCCGATCTCTACACAGACTGGGGGCTGCGGAATCATCGCTTCTATCTTTAGCGATTTGGTGCCCGTTTTGATCAGATCTTGCAGTCGGCGCCGTGAAGTCTTTACGATCTTTTTTACTATGAAAGACGAATTAATTTCCTCAGGAGTCTCGTGTGACGTGGCCGCGTTATTCATAAAAATATCAGAAAATTGAGATCCGTGTGCAGGCATGCTATTTAGAAGCACAAAGTAACATGCGCCTATGAGTGCATGGAACATTCGAAGCAGGACAAAGTTGAGGCAAAGGATATGTTCATGAATGATGACCATGGCTCCGAGCAATTCTCGAACGAGGACCCCGGTGGCGACACCCCGCAAAATCAATCTGCAGTTCTTAACCCGCTTGAGGTTCGCCAGCGCGTGGCATTGTCGGAAGGCGAGATGGCTGATCTCATGGGGATGAGCCTGAATGGCTACCAGCAATGGGAAAGCGGCCGACGGCGCCCCGGAGGTCCCGCATTTAAGCTGCTGGCGCTTCTAGCAACTGATGCAAAGTGGGTCATTGACCGCCTTGATGCCGCCGCCACTCGATAGCGCGGGCGTCCTGCCTCCGAGCCGCATGAGGCAATCGTTGGGCCGTTTTATGCGGCCTGCTCCAGCTTGGGGCGATCCGCTTCGACAAGGGCGTCGTGCAGGGCTGCAATGGCGGGCTTCAGGGCATCACGCTCCAGGATGAATTGAACATCCACGTTGCGCGGCCCCTGACTTGCGCCAATTGCCTCCAGGCCGACGCCAGCAATGGCTTGCAGCCCTCTTGTCAGTACCGAGAGCCCGGACAAATCCCGACCGACAACGGACGCCATAGCGATAGCTCTCGATGAGATTTCTGCCGATGGGTAAATTGCCGAAAGATCCTTTTCCACGCGTCGCAAGATCTTCATCGACGTATCGACATAGTGGGTGATCGTGTTTGCGTTCGACGTCTTCGAGACGATGCGAACGTTATGGCGCTTGAGCACATCAAGTATCGTCGCATCATAACCTTTGACCCCGACCATGTCCTGTTCGAACACTTCCAGGCCAAAAAGATCGAGACCGGTTACGATCTCTGCCGCGGCCACCTCTGCTGGCTGCTCATCGATCAACGTGCCAGGGTCGTCCGGTTCAAAAGCGTTGGTTATACGAAGAGGCACCTTGGCTTGGCGCAACGTTTTTGCTGCCTTGGGATGGATTGCCTCCATGCCTAGGTTCGATAGCTGATCTGCAACGTCATAATTGGTTCGACCAAGCTTATTCACCGCGTCGGCGCCAACCAGGTTTGGGTCTGCGGACGAAAGGTGGAATTCCTTGTGTATGATGGCTTCACGGGCGCCTGTGAGGGCAGCCAGCCGCGAGAACGTGACCTCGGAATAACCGCGATCATATTCTTGCATCAGACCTTCCGAACACTGCGCATATCCTGTGACGATGGGCATTTCGCTCATAGGGTCGATCCCGTCCATCGCGGTCCGGATGCGCTGATCCAGACAGACGTCGCCTTCGTCGCGCCAGCCTGACAGATCGACAAAGCGTGCGTTCACACCCGCGCGCTGTAGCAGCAAGGTGGTCACGAAGGCCGAATGGGCTTCGCCCAGCCCGGCCAGCAACTCGCGGGTCTGACCCATGTTCTCGGAAAGGCGGAAATGGCCGTGGGTACACAGTCTCTGGAGGTCGATCAGGCAGTTGCGCGCCCCGTGCAGCCGGTCGTGTACGAATGCGTCGGCACTTTCGATGTCCGCTGGATGGTCCAGAACCGTCCCATGCGCCTCGATCATGGCCGTGGCCGCCCGGTTGAGTCGATCATGCCAGGCGTGATCGTTGTCGCCATTGGCGAAGGCAGCGAACACGCCGGGCTCTCCTGTCTTCTTGTGTTCAAGCAGCAGGTTCGTAATCCCCCCGAAGGCGGAGACGACAAAGATCCGACAATAGTGATCCTTGGGTTCACGTGCGCCAATGATCAGCGTATCGCGCAACTCATTGATGCGAGACATGGATGTCCCGCCGATTTTCTCGACTGAATGCGCCATATCAGGCCTCTTCGGCTAGGGCATAGGATCCGTCTTCGCGGTGCACCTCGGTGCCCGTCACAGGTGGATTAAAGACACAGGCCATGAGCAGCTCTTCCTCGGCCCGTAGAACATGGCGATCATGCTCATTCAGGGCGTACATCACACCCGGCACGATCTCGTGTGTCTCGCCGGTGGCCACGTCGGTGATCGAGCCCTTGCCTTTCATGCAATACACGCTTTCAAAGTGGTTTTTGTACTCGAACGTGTGCTCCGAGCCCTCATCCAGAAAGGTGATATGAAAGGAAAAACCCATACCGTCATCGGCCAAAAGCATACGGACGCTCGTCCAGTTCGCATCCGAAACCACGCGGTCCAGTTCGCCTTCGGTGATCTTGTTGAAATCTCTGACGATCATTGTTGTTACTCCGCGGCGATCTTTGTTGGCTCCCTCAGGGCGTCCCTTGCGGCTTCGCACAGGATATCAAAGCCTTTCGAAAGGGTCGTCTTCGTGGTCGTCAACGGCGCCAGCACCTTGACCACCTGGTCTTCGTTGCCCGAGGTTTCGATCACGAGACCTCTCTCATAAGCTTTGGCACAGATTTCGCCGGCCAGTTCGCCCGACCTGACGTCGACACCCTGCATCAGGCCGCGTCCCTTAAGCTCACCGCCGCCCGGAACCATGCCTGCCAACTCGGACAACCTGTCCTCGACAAGTTCGGCCTTTTCGGCAAGCTGCTCCTGGAATGATCCGTCGGCCCAGAATTTCTCGATTGCAACGCGTGCTGTCACAAAGGCATGAGTGTTGCCACGGAACGTTCCATTATGCTCGGCCGGCCCGAAAATGTCATGCTCGGGACGGACCAGTAGCATTGCCATCGGCAAGCCAAATCCAGACAGTGACTTCGCCATGGTCACGATGTCAGGGGTCACCCCCATGTCTTCGAACGAGAAGAATGTGCCGCACCGACCGCATCCGGCCTGGATATCATCAATAATAAGAAGCGCGCCGTGTTGCCTTGCCAGTTTGGCGATCCGACGAATCCATTCGGGTTGTGCCGCGTTTAACCCACCTTCGCCCTGCACGGTCTCCAGAATAATTGCGGCCGGAGAGTCGATCCCCCCGGATTTGTCATTCAGCATCGCCGCGAGGAAATCAGCCGTATTTGCGGAGCCAGCGAAAAAGCCATCATACGGCATCCGGGTCACGCCATTCAGCGTCATACCTGCGCCGCCACGGTGATAGCTGTTGCCGGTCGCAGCCAGCGCACCCGTTGTGACGCCGTGAAACCCGTTGGTGAAAGCGATGATATTGGTGCGACCCGTAGCCTTACGCGCAATCTTCATCGCAGCTTCCACCGCATTTGCACCCGTCGGGCCGGTAAACATCACCCGGTGATCCATTCCACGCGGAGAGAGGATGTGTCGCTCAAAGACTTCGAGAAAAGCACCCTTGGCGTCAGTATGAAGATCTAGCCCGTGCGCAATGCCGTCACCGGCAATGTGCTCGATCAGGGCTTCTTTCATATCGGGGTCGTTGTGACCATAGTTCAGGGACGAACAGCCGGCCAGAAAGTCGATCCATCTATTGCCTTCGTCGTCGTACAACTCCGAGCCAAGCGCTGTCGAAAAAACGGCCGGCATGGAACGGCAATATGAACGGGCCCCACTCTCGCGGCGGTCAAATATAGCGGTAGTGTCAGTCATATTCTTCATATCCTCAGGCATGAAGCGTCCTTTCGTCGGAATTTTCTGGAGGGTGGTCACAGCCGTCAGGCCGCGCGGGCCATCTCTCTTGCCGGAGGCAGGCTGATCGTGACCATGTATTCGGTGTCGTGGTGACCTGCGAAATGCGCGTCGCTGTGAAAGTGCGGAGCTTCCGAAAGCTTGCCTCCAATGGAGCGTGCAAAGCTGCGAAACAATGCCCAGGATGCGGCGTTGTCTTTGGTTATGGTGGTCTTAAGGTGGTCGGCGCCGTCGCAAGCATCGCGCTCGATCAATTCCAGCAGCATCAGCTTGCCCAAGCCAAGGCCACGCGCCTTCGGACTGACTGCCACCTGCCAAACGAACAACTCCTCGTCGGCAGGGATCATATGCCCCGAGATCCAACCAACAACCTCTCCACCCAATTCAGCCAGCACGCAGGTGTCGCGGAAGTGGTCTGCCTGGATCAGGTTGGCGTACATCGAGTTTTCGTCGAGAGGCTTACAGCTTTTCACAAGCTTCCAAATTTCGGCCCCGTCGCTGGCATTCGGTTTGCGCAGGCGGGGCATCCGCGTTCGAGGGTCGACAACGTCTTCGGGCATCTGACTGCGCTCCTTATTAGTTCGATAGCCTAAATACATACTTTGTGGAGTATTTCAATGTTAGTAGCAAAAAATATCCGAATTTAGCGAGTTCTGTGGCGGAAAGAGGTGTGGAATCTTCCGCTATGGAGGCGCGTTGCGGTAGTTTTCATTAGCAATGCGAATTACTTTTCTAAATGTCTGGGGGATTGAAGAATCTGAATACATCGTGCGACATTCGGAGCATGACAGAGGCTTCAACAGATCGTGTCGACCACAGCCTTATCGCGTTGCGGCGCATATTGCGCGCAACGACGCTGTATGACCGCGAGCTTGCCGTGTCGGCTGGGGTGACACCGGCTCAACTTCGGGTTTTGCAAATTCTGCGTGGACGTCCAGATGGCAGTGCCACGCCCAAGGCTCTGGCCACGCAGATGGGTGTTGCCCAAGCTACCGTAACGGCGCTGATCGACAAATTGCAGGCGTCAGGGCTGGTTTCGCGCCAACAATCCGAGATTGACCGACGCCAGACGAATATCGCGATCACCGAGAAAGGACGTTCGGTGGTGAAGGAAGCTCCCGATGCGTTGCAGCAAAGATTCGTGAGGGCATTCGATCGCATCGAAAACTGGGAGCAGGCGCAATTGGTAGCGTCATTAGAACGAGTAGCAGCGATGCTGGATGCCGAAGACATAGACGCATCCCCGGTGTTGACAGCCGGCGAGATCCATACTGGACGCAGATCTT
>JBNKHH010000022.1:0-47720 GCA_050290245.1 Silicimonas sp. | reverse complement strand
TTACCGGCCGTTACCTTACCACCCGCAAATGCCCGGTTGTTGCGTCCGGTTTCCGCCGGTTGATCGGGCCCGCCAACCGAGACGCAACCGATCCGGCGGCCCGTTGAACCGCGCCATCCGCGAGGTGCGCGTACCGCAGCGTCGTAGATAGGTTCTTGTGGCCCAGAATTTCCTTAAGCGTGAACGGGTCAATCCCATCTTTCATCGCCACCGATGCATAGGTGTGCCGCAGATCGTGGATGCGCACGTCTTCCAGACCGGCGCGTTTTCGAATGCGCCGCCACGGTTTTTCGAGGTCCGTCAGGTAACCGTGTTCGGTGTTGCCAAGGATCACATAGGGGTTCCCTTCGCGCCGGGGCAGGCTCATGAGGATGTCATAAGCTTCACGGGGCAGTGGGATGTGCCGCCGTCCAGTCTTGCTGTCAGGCAGGTCGAGGTGCGTGTGATGCACATAGGCCCACTTTAGTTTGGTGATCTCGCCCATACGGCACCCGGTTAGCATCAGCAGCATGATCGCTGAAACGATGTGGATCGTCTCGCTGCCGTCTTCGAGGCTTTGGAATAAGACCTCGCCAAGTCGGGCCTGTTCTTCTTCTCGTAGATAGCGTTTCTTTTCCTCTTCTTTGTTCTTCTTGACTCGCCGCGCCGGGTTGGTTCCTTCGGCCCGCAGCCCCCAATCTTCGGCTGTGTTGAACATCTTGGAAATCAGCCCCAAAACCCGGTTTGCCTGATAAGGTGTTTTCTGACTGATCTTAAAATGCAGCGTGGCAACATCAGCGCGGGTCACATCATTGATAAGCATTGCGCCAAAGGTGGGTTTAACGAACCGGCGAATGCTGCTGGAATAGTCGCGGACGGTCGAAGGCTTGCAGTGGCGCTCCGCGTATTCGGTCAGAAAGCGGTCGCAGAGCGCGGCAACGGTCGGGGCCTGCAACCGTGCCTGTTTTGAGCCAGACGGGTCCTCACCGCGTACAACGTCGCCGAGTTGCCGTTTCGCCTCGCTCCGGGCTTGCTCGGCGGTCACCACGCCATGCGCTCCGATTGTGAACCTGCGCGTGCGACGACCAACGCGGTATTGAACGAGGTAAGCCTTTTTGCCAGACGGGTAGACCCGCAGACCGAACCCGGAAACCTCTGTGTCCCAGACCAGATAATCCTTGCTCCCAATTTCCAGCGCATCGACCGCGCGTTTTGTCAGTTTCATATGCCCGTTTGTCTCCCGGTTCTCGTGCTTCCGGCGCTTCTCACGGAAGCACTACGGAAGCAGCGTGTAGCAGTTCATGGCGAAAAGCATGCAAGAGGAGCGTTCAAGAAATCAAGGCAACTAATTGCTTTTGCGTCATTTTTAGAAGGTTAGCGGAAATGGGAGAAATAGGGAGAAATCGCCCAATCGCGGTTTGTAATCAGTAGGTCCGCGGTTCGAGTCCGTGTGGGGGCACCATTTCGCCAGACATGTTGACGACCGCCAGGGGTGTTCTTCGCTTGCCGAAGATCCTTGTCGGTGCCGCAGCGGCATTCGGGAGAAATCGTCCTTGGCGTCGAGACATGCCGGCCTATGATAACGAGCACTGTGGCTGAACCGACCGGTGCTATTCGGATCGTTCCAAATTAGCCCGATCTTAAAATACGCAGAGGCCATGACGAAGATTCTCCTGATCCCCGGTCTTTTGTGCGACGCAACCGTCTGGCAGCCCGCGTTGGATGCCTTGGACGGTGAGATCGCCGTTGCTGACTTGTCGCGGCAGGACTCTCTGACGCGCATGGCAGAAGATTGCCTGGCGGCCCATCCCGGTCAGTTGCGGGTCGCGGGGCATTCCATGGGCGCGCGAGTCGCGCTGGAGATGGCCCGGCTCGCACCCGACAGGATTGAGCGGCTGGCGCTGATGGATACAGGTATCCATCCCCTGAAGGATGGTGAGGTGGAGAAGCGACAAGAAATCGTGCGCTTTGCCTATGAGCAAGGGATGCAAGCGCTGGCGGATAGATGGCTGCCGGGCATGGTCCATGAACCGAACCGGGCCAACCAGAGGCTGATGACCGTTTTGTACGACATGGTTCTGGCCAAGGATCCGGCGCTTCATGCCCGCCAGATTAAGGCACTTGTGAACAGACCTGACGCAGCGGCCTATATCGGTGACATTTCGTGTCCGGTCCTTTTGATTGTCGGGCGCCAGGACGCGTGGAGCCCCGTGGAACAGCACGAAAAGATGCAGCGGCTATTGCTCGATGCCCGCCTGGAAATCGTTGAGGACGCAGGCCATTTCGCACCGCTGGAACAGCCCGACAGGGTGGCAGCGCTTCTCCTGGATTTCCTGGGCTAGCAGCCGTGCGTCACAGGCCCGGCAGGTCCACGCAGATCAGGGCATGATCGCTGGCGCGGGGGCTGTCCGGCTCGTTGGTTGGCTGCATGGCCGTGCGGATGATCTCTGGCCGGGCCTTGGGAAAATCCCGCGCGAGCTTTTGCGAGACGAAGATCCGGTCAGGGCGGCTGTGGGCGTGGGCGACGGGCGCTTCATAGGTCCAGTCGGTGCCGGCGGGCAGGCGGTCCATAAGGTCAATTGCGAACCCTTTGGTGAGCGGCTCAAGGGCTGACGGGGCTGCCGTGGCTTTCGGCTCGTTGAAATCGCCGATCACGATCCAGTTTTCGCGCGCCGGTTCGGGGAAAGCGGTCTCGATGATCCGGCGCAGCCCGCGGGCCTCTGCGTTTCGGGTCTCGAAAGCGGCCTCCGGGTCGGGGTAGGGCGCTTTCAGGTGGCAGACAAAGAGGCTGACGGCCTGAAAGTCGAGGCGCAGGCAATCGCGGCGGAACAGCGGGCGGTCCCTCAGGCGCTCTGGCAGGTCGAAAAGGCCGAGATCGGCACCGGTGCACCGCGCATGGCTTTGCACGTTCAGGGGCGCGCGCCGCGAGAGAGCGGCCACATCGCGTCCGCGCCCGTCGTTGCCGGGAAGGCAATACCGGAACGGATAGGTGGAACCCGCCGGAACGAGAAAGGTGTCGTGGAAATATTCCAGCGTGGCGGCGTCAAAGACTTCCTGCAGGGCGACGATGTCGGCGTTGGACTGTGTGATGACCTCTGCCGTCAACCGCCGGTCGGCGCCGGCATCCGGCACGCGCGCGACCTCCGGTCCATCAAGGTCGGCGGCCGGATCAAGCGCCGGCTGTCCGTCTCGGATGCGCAGACGCAGGTTTTGCAGGTTGAACGTGGCGAGCCGCATCAGCCTTCGGATTCAGCCGCCGCGACGTTCTGGCGGACGGCGATGAAGCTGTCTGGCGTGACGGATATCGTGTCGATCCCGGCTCTGACCAGCAATCGCGCAAAGTCCGGGTCGTTGCTGGGTGCCTGCCCGCACAACCCGACCTTGCGGCCCGCCTTATGCGCCTTTTCGATGATGGTTTCGATCATCCACAGCACCGCCGGGTCACGTTCGCTGAACAACTCGGCCAGGGCCTCGGAATCCCGGTCGATGCCAAGCGTCAGCTGGGTCAGGTCGTTCGATCCGATCGAGAACCCGTCAAAGCGTTCGGCAAAGGCTTCGCCATTGATGACGTTCGAGGGGATCTCGCACATGACATAGATTTCTAGCCCGTTCTCCCCGCGCACCAGCCCGTTTGCGGCCATGACATCGAGCACGCGGTCGGCTTCTTCGACAGTCCGGCAGAAGGGGATCATAACGACGACGTTGTCGAACCCAAGGCTTTCGCGCAGGCGCTTGATGGCCTTGCATTCGAGGGCAAAGCCATCTCGGTAGGCGTGCGAGTAATAGCGCGAGGCGCCCCGGAACCCGATCATCGGGTTTTCTTCGTTGGGCTCGAAATCGCGCCCGCCCAGGAGGTCGGCATATTCGTTGGTTTTGAAATCGCTCATCCGGATAATAGTCGGATGCGGATAGGCCACCGCCGCGATCCGGCTGAGGCCCATGGCGAGCTTGTCGACGAAATATTCTTCGCGTTCGGCATAGCCGCGCGTCAGCCGGTCGATGGCGTCGCGGTCATCCGGGGACGTCAGCTTGTCATAGCGGGTCAGGGCCAGCGGGTGGACCTTGACCTCGTTGCTGACCACGAACTCCATGCGCGCCAGCCCCACGCCGTCGGCGGGCAGGCGCCACCAGCGCATCGCGGCCGAGGGGTTCGCGAGGTTCAGCATCACGCGCGTTTTCGTCTCGGGAACCTGATCAAGCATGACCTCTTCCACCGAGAACTCGGCGGCACCGTCATAGACCATGCCTTCCTCGCCCTCGGCGCAGGATACGGTGACCATCTGGTGGTCATGCAGGATATGCGTGCCCTCGCCGGTGCCGACGATGGCGGGCACGCCCAGCTCGCGGCTGACAATGGCGGCGTGCGAGGTCCGGCCGCCATGATCTGTGACGATTGCAGCGGCGCGTTTCATGATCGGAACCCAGTCCGGGTCGGTCGTCGACGTTACAAGGACCGAGCCGTCGACGAACTTGTCGATGTCCTCGGCGCTTTCGATCATGCAGACCTCGCCGGTGGCCACGGCGCCGCCGACACTGAGGCCAGTCAAGAGCGTCTTGCCCTTTTTCTCGATACGATAGGTCTTAATGGCTCCGACCGCCGCGCGCGATTGCACAGTTTCGGGCCGGGCCTGCACGATGTAGAGTACGCCGTTTTCGCCGTCGCGAGCCCATTCCATATCCATCGGGCAGCCATAGTGATTTTCGATGGCAACGGCAGCACGGGAAAGCTCAAGGATTTCGGGGTCCGACAGGACAAAGGCCGCGCGTTCGGCTTTGGACGTAGGCACGTTGCGGGTGCCTTTCTCGCCGCCATAGATCATCTTGATCTTCTTGGCGCCAAGTCCCTTGTGGACGATCGGGGTCAGGTTGGGTTTGTCGAGGAACGGCTTGTAAACTTGGTATTCATCCGGGCTGACCGCGCCCTGCACGACGTTCTCGCCGAGTCCCCAGGCCGCGTTGATCAGGACGATCTTGTCGAAACCGCTTTCGGTATCGAGCGAGAACATGACGCCTGATCCCCCGATATCCGAACGCACCATGAGCTGCACACCGATCGAAAGCGCGACTTCCATGTGATCGAACCCCTGGATCTCGCGGTAGCTGATCGCGCGGTCGGTGAACAGCGAGGCATAACAGCGGCGGCAGGCCGTCAACAATGCGTCTTCTCCGACGACGTTCAGGAAGGTTTCCTGCTGGCCTGCAAAGCTGGCGTCGGGCAGATCTTCGGCCGTGGCGGACGAGCGGACGGCGACAGCGGGCTCGCCGTTGCCCGTGCGCCGGGCCAATTCGCGGTAGGCAGCGCGGATGTCTTTCTCAAGGTCGGCAGGCCAGGCGCCGCCAGCGATGGTTTGCCGGATGGCCGCCCCGGCCTGAGCAAGCGTTGCGCGTCCATCGGCCAGGCGGCCCAGTTCCTCGCGCAGGACGTCGCCGAAGGCGTTTTCATCCAGGAACTTGCGGTAGGCAGAGGAGGTCGTCGCAAAGCCTGGCGGCACCTTGATTCCGGCGGCACCCAGGGTCTGGAGCATCTCGCCAAGCGAGGAGTTCTTGCCGCCAACCAAGCCGACATCGCCCCGACGCAGGTTCTCCAGCCAGATCAGGTTCGAGTTCGTGATGTCCGTGTCATTCATTGCTGCCTCCATCGCCAACTGTCGAAAGCCTAAGACTCCGCGCCGGACATGGTGATGATTCAAATCAAAGCGGCATTTGTCCGGTTGCACATACTTGGACCACGACCCGAGAGGAACAGATTGGGAAAGTGACGATGGCAGGACACTTGGAAGAGATTCTCGACCGGCTGGAAAAAGCGGACGCGCACGATCAGGTTGTTTTGGGGCAGGTACTGGATTACCTGGCCGGCCTCGAACTGGCGGTGGGGCTGTCCGAGCCGCTGACCTTGCAAAGCGTCGCTTCGACCGACGGTGTCTTGCACCTGATTGATGACATCACGCCGGGCTGGTCGGTTCATATCATCGGCAAGGCCCTTGAGGCCAATGGGCACTGGAAGTGCACGCTGCGCCGCTCCAGCAGCCTGGACGACGATGAATTCGTTGGCATCGGCGGCGGCAAGGTTCTGTTGAACGCCATGCTCGCGGCTCTCCTGCGCGTGGTGAGTTACCTCACAGGACGACGTTCGCTGGCGTGAGCCGGGAAAGGTCCAGAGGAAAGATGCAGGGGGACACAGGTGCGCCGACGCGCAACCGTGGCGGGCTGAGCGCATCCGATATCGCGTCGCTGCGCGACATCCACGGATGGAACGAGATTGCGCGGGGCCGGAAGGTTTCGCGCTTGTCGGTTCTGTTGCGCCAGTTCAGGGGCCTGTTGGTCCTGATCCTGATCATTGCCGCCTTTGTCGCGTTCTTTGTCGGTGAAGCTGTCGACGCGGCGGCCATCGGCCTTGTCATCCTGTTGAATGCCGGTCTTGGGTATGTCCAGGAATGGCGCGCTGAGACCGCGCTGGAAGCCCTGCGCGAGATGATGGCGCCCGTGGCCCTCGTCCTGCGCGACGGGCGCGAAAGGGTGATTCCCGCGCGCGAGTTGGTGCCGGGGGACCTTGTCTTGCTCGAGGCCGGCGACACGGTGCCCGCCGATCTCGACCTGTCGTTCTCGGTGCATCTGAAAGTCGATGAAAGTGTTCTGACCGGTGAATCGGTGCCGGTCGCCAAGTCACACGTGGGTGGTGGAGACCGCGTGTTCTCGGGCACTTCGGTGGTGCACGGGCGCGGGGAAGGGCGCGTCGTCGCCATAGGCGCGGGCACCGAGTTCGGCCACATCGCCGAGCTAACCGGCTCGGTCGGGCAAAAGGAAACCCATATCCAGCGCAAGCTGGCCGTGCTGGCGCGCCAGCTTGGGGCGGCGGCGCTGTTGGTGGCCGGGG
Source organism: Silicimonas sp. (assembly GCA_050290245.1). Lineage (GTDB taxonomy): Bacteria > Pseudomonadota > Alphaproteobacteria > Rhodobacterales > Rhodobacteraceae > JBNKHH01. Next base: position 40,867 of record JBNKHH010000022.1, on the reverse strand, counting down.
CGATTGCCGCCGTAGGGACCGCCGCCGGGCGATCCGTCACCGAAATGGCCATGACGGGGCTGTCGCTTGCGGTCGCCGTGGTGCCCGAGGGCCTTCCTGCCGTGGTGACCATTACCCTGGCACTTGGCGCGCGGGCTATGGCGCGACACAACGCGCTGGTGCGCCGCCTTCAGGCGGTCGAGACCCTGGGCGCAGCGACCGTGATCTGCACCGACAAGACCGGTACACTGACCGAAAACAAGATGACCGTCACCGACATCTGGATGCGGGACGAGCGTTTCGAGGTGACGGGTGCGGGGCATGACCCGCGCGGCCATATCGCGCTTGGCGGCGCGCGTGTTCGGGCCACGGACGACTCGGCACTGGCCGAGCTTCTGGACGCGGGGTTGACCTGCAACCACGCGAGCTTGTCCCGGATCGGGGATGACTGGGAAATGACCGGCGATCCGACAGAAGGCGCGCTTGTGGTCCTGGCACACAAGGGTTGGATCGAGCCTGTCGAGGGGCAGGTCATCGTCAACGAGCTTCCCTTCAGCAGCGAAGGCAAATGGATGTGCAACGTTGCCGCGCGGGGGCAACGGGTCCTGGCCTTTGCCAAGGGCGCCCCCGAGGCCATCCTGACGCGCGCCGACCGTATCCGCGGGCGCGAGGGGGTCGTATCACTGACGCCCTCTGACCGAGATGCAGTGCAGGCGGCTTATGACGACATGGCGGGCAGGGGACAGCGGGTCATGGCCCTGGCCATGCGCGACGTGACGGACCACGAGCCGCCGGAAGAAGGGTTTGTCTTCCTCGGCCTCGTCGGCATCGCCGACCCGCCGCGACCCGAGGTGCCCCAGGCCGTCAGGATGGCGCGCGCCGCCGGGATCGACGTGATCATGGTAACGGGCGACAGCCCGGCAACCGCGCGCGCCATTGCGGCCCAACTGGATATCCCGGCGCGCCGCGTTTTGACAGGGGACGCGCTGTCGGCCTTGTCGGACGATGACCTCACGCGGGTGCTGGCCGAAGGCGCCCTTTTCGCCCGCGTTCACCCCGGCGACAAGATGCGGATCGTGCGCTGCCTGCAATCGGCGCGGCACGTGGTTGCCATGACCGGGGACGGGGTCAACGATGCGCCTGCGCTCAAGCAGGCCGATATCGGGGTTTCGATGGGTATCCGCGGCTCGGCCGTTGCCAAGGACGCCTCGGATCTCGTGTTGCTGGATGACAATTTCAGCACCATCGTCCATGCGATCCGCGAAGGCCGGCGGCAGTTCGACAACATCCGCAAGTTCGTGCGCTATTTGCTGGCATCGAACGCCGGCGAAGTCATCGCGATCGTCGTCAATATCATGCTCGGCGGACCGCTGATCTTTCTGGCGACGCAGATCCTCTGGATGAACCTGATCACGGATGGTGTGACGGCGGTGTCCCTGGGGCTGGAGAAATCCGAACCGCACCAGATGAAACGCCCGCCCCAAGCGTGCGACACTCCAGTCCTGGGGTTGCGCGGTCTTGCGCTGATCGCGATCTTCGGAGCCTATACCAGCGCCGCCAGCCTCTGGATTTTTTACCAGATGTTGCCGCAGGGCGAGGCTCTGGCCCGTACGACGGCTTTCACGGCCATGGTGGTATTTGAGAAATTCAGCGTCTTTGCTTTTCGCTCGCTTAGCCAGCCGTGCTGGAAGATCGGCTGGCTGTCCAATCCGTTGCTGCTTGGTGCCCTGGCTCTGACGCTGGTGGCGCAAGGGGCGGCGGTTTATCTTCCAGTGTTGCAAGAGCTGTTGCGCACCGTACCGCTGTCTGGCGACGAATGGGCCATGATCGTGTATTTTGCCGCGCCCATCGTGATCCTTCCCGAATTGGTCAAGACGATCCGGTGGTCTGTGACGCGGTGACGCCCCGGAGGACAGGCTTTGGCGAAAATCCTTGCCTGGTGGTGCCTCGATTTGCCAGACTCCGGTGCATTGGACGACTTTTGAAGGGGGAGACGACTATGACTGTGGAAAGAGCAATTCTTCTTGTTGTCGGTGCGTTGGTTCTGGGAAGCGTCTTGTTGGCGGTCTATCACAACATGAACTGGCTGTGGCTGACGGGCATTTTGGGCGCGCATCTGATCCAGGCTTCGTTCACCGGCGTATGCCCTGTCGTCATGACATTCAAAAAACTCGGACTACCGACCAAGGCGGGGTTCGCCAAGGCAGGCTGAACCTGCCACAGACCAAGGCCCGGTGCGCAACTTGTCCCTGTTCTTTAGGCGCCAAATCGCGTCTTATCCGCCCGTGACAGATCAGGAACGGGAGAGCAATGGACATCGCCTATACGACCGCGCCGGGAAAAGGTGACACAGACCTGTTGATGGCCCGCGTTGCCAGTGCGCTCGTGGCCGAGGGTCATCGTTTGTGCGGCACGGTGCAGATCAATTCGGACAGCTGCGGAACCGGGCTGTGCGACATGGACGTGCGTGTGCTGCCCGACGGGCCGGAGATCCGTATTTCGCAGGACCTGGGTCGGAATTCCAAAGGGTGCCGCCTGGATTCAAGCGCCCTTGAACAGGCCGTAGGCCACGTGGAGGCCAGCCTCGCCACCGCGCCCCATGGGCTGATCGTCAACAAGTTCGGCAAGCACGAGGCCGAGGGCAGGGGGTTTCGCAACGCCATCGCCATGGCGCTGTCCGAGGACATCCCTGTCGTCGTCGGGCTCAACGCCCTGAATGTCGAGGCGTTTCAGGAGTTTGCCGGGGGCGAGGCGGTGGCCCTTGAGCCGGATGTCGACGTCATCCTGAACTGGTTGCGCCCGCGCCTGAAGGCCGATTGATCCGCCCCGTGACGCTTTGGCCTGTCGACGCAGAACGTGCATCAGGCTAGGCCGACCTCATGAGCATCTTTGAACGCTACCTGACCCTTTGGGTCGCACTGGCCATGGCGACGGGCATCGTCATCGGCAGTATCACGCCCGGCCTCGTCGCGCTGATTGCCGGCGCCGAGGTTGCACGGGTCAACATCGTGGTCGCCGTGTTGATCTGGGCGATGGTCTACCCGATGATGGTGGGGGTCGATCCCCGCGCCCTGGGGGGTGTTCTGCGCCAGCCGAAGGGGCTTGCGGTGACGCTGATTGTGAACTGGCTGATCAAGCCCTTTACCATGGCGGCATTGGGCGTCCTGTTTTTCGAAACCATCTTCGCCGACCTGATCTCGCCCGAGGACGCCCGGCAATACATCGCCGGGCTGATCCTTCTCGGTGCCGCGCCCTGTACGGCGATGGTCTTTGTCTGGTCACAGCTCACGCGCGGAGACGAGACCTATACGCTTTTGCAGGTCTCGGTGAACGACATTGTGATGGTTTTCGCCTTTGCGCCGATCGTGGCCTTCCTTCTGGGTGTGACGGATATCGAGGTGCCCTGGTCGACGCTGGTTCTGTCGGTCGTCCTGTTCGTGGTTCTGCCACTGATCGCCGGGGTCTGGACGCGGATTCGCCTGAAGGATGCCGATCAAATCGCGGCGTTCCAGGCGCGTACCAAGCCCTATTCGGTCGTCGGGCTGATCGCTACGGTAACAATCCTTTTTGCCCTGCAGGGGAAGGTGATCCTTGACCGACCCATGGTGATCGCCCTGATTGCGGTACCGATCCTGATCCAAAGCTATGGCATCTTTGCCTTGGCCTACGCGGCGGCCTTTGCCCTGCGCGTGCCACATCGGATCGCGGCACCCTGCGCGCTCATCGGCACGTCCAATTTCTTCGAACTTGCCGTCGCCGTGGCGATCAGCCTGTTCGGCCTGCATTCGGGCGCGGCCCTGGCCACTGTTGTCGGTGTACTGGTCGAGGTTCCGGTGATGCTGTCGCTTGTGGCTTTCGCCAACCGGACGCGGGCGCGCTTTGGCTAAGCGCGCCCTTCCGCTCAAGCCGCTTTACGGGCTGCGCGGCGACGTCCCGACGGGCGACGGCGCTGGCCCTGCTTTGGCTTGTTCGGCTTCTGGCGGTCTGGGTGACGCTCCTGAATCTTCTCCCAGGGCGTGCCGCTGGCAACCGGAATGTCTGTTTTCAGAACCTTCTTGATCGCCTTGAATTCGCTGATCTCGTCAGGCGAACAAAAGGCGATGGCTTCCCCTTCGGCCCCGGCGCGCGCTGTACGGCCGATGCGGTGGACATAGTTCTCGGCCACGTTCGGCAGGTCATAATTGTAGACGACGCCAATCGCTTCGATATCAATGCCGCGCGCGGCCACGTCGGTGGCGACCAGCACGTCGATGGCGCCGGATTTCAACTCGCGGATGGCCCGGTCACGCTGGCCCTGGCTTTTGTTGCCGTGGATCGAGGCAGCCGCGAACCCGGCCTTCAAAAGCTGCTTCATCAGCCGCTCGGCCCCGTGTTTGGTGCGTGCAAATACCATCGAACGGGCGGTGTTCTTGCCCAAGAGCTCGATCAGCAAACCGGCTTTCTCGGTCTGGGCGACAAAGTGCACCGACTGGGTGATCTTGTCGGCCGCTACGCCCGGGCGAGCGACTTCGACGCGGACCGGATTGCTCAGATATTCTTTGGAAAGATCGGCCATCAGTTTTGGCATGGTTGCCGAAAACAGCATGGTCTGGCGCTCTTGCGGAAGAAGAGGCGCAATCCGGCGCAGCGCGTGAATAAAGCCCATGTCCAGCATCTGGTCGGCCTCGTCCAGCACGAGGAACCGGGTTTCGCCCAGGAAAACCGACCTGCGGTCCAGCAGGTCGATCAGCCGACCGGGTGTCGCGATCATGATGTCAGCACCCCGGTTCATGGTCTCGACCTGGCGGTTGATCGAGGCCCCGCCGGTGACCAGCGCCAGCCGCAGGTGCGAGCCGCGGGTCAGTGCCATGAGCGAGTCGAAGATCTGCCGGGCCAGTTCGCGCGTCGGAGCCAGCACCAGGGCGTGAACATGCTTCTGCTGCGGCTTCTGGCCCAGTGTGGTGATGGATTGGATCAGGGGCAGGCCAAAGGCCAGAGTTTTGCCCGTGCCGGTCTGGGCCAGGCCCATGACGTCGCGTCCGTTCATTGCGTGCGGGATGGCCTCGCGCTGAATGGGCGTCGCCTTGGTGATGTTTTGTTCGGCCAGTTTGCGGGCCAGCCGGGGCGCAAGGCCCATCGAGTCGAATTCCATGTTTCGTCCTTCGTGTCGGCCCCTCAGGCCGAAAAAAATCATACCCACGCAGGCAAATGCCAACGTGGAAACATATCGCGGTGCGCCTCGAATGGGTCCGGCAATTGCCGTGAACCCGTTTTGGGCGTCATCCCCTGCGTGATGTGGGAGGAAGTGTGACGTTCGCCTTGGGCGCGCGGGTATCCTTGGTTCTTATAGGCGCGCCGTCTGCTCACGCGGCAGAACGTTAACGTTGGGGCGCGTATCTGCGCTTTCGTCCGGCAAGTCAAGGCGGGGCGTCCGGGAAAGAAATTGGGCGCGTCACATGTGCGACGCGCCCCTTGTAGTATCTCCTGTCCGGTTCGGCTTCCTAGTCCGACGACAGGGCGCCGGGTCCGGGTGTTGCGCCCTCGGGGCATTTGCCCAGGATGATCATGCCCAGAACCTCGTCCTTGGTCACATCCTCGGTGCGGGCCGAGCCGACGACTTGACCGTTTTTCATGACCGTTACCCGGTCGGCCAGGTCAAAGACATCGTGGATGTCGTGGCTGATCAGGAATATGCCGATGCCGTCCTTTTTCAATTGCTTGATCAGGTTCGCAACCATCTCGGTTTCCTGCGGTCCGAGAGCCGCCGTAGGTTCGTCCATGATCAGGATGCGCGCGTTAAACAGGATCGCACGTGCGATGGCCACCGACTGGCGCTGACCACCCGAAAGCGACTTCACCGGTTCCTTGAAGCGCTGGAAGTTCGGGTTCAGCCGTCCCATCACCTTGCGCGCCTCGGCCTCCATCGCAGCGTCGTCCAGCGTGCCCCAGGCTGTGCGCATCTCGCGTCCAAGGAACAGGTTGGCGGCGGCGTCCACGTTGTCGGCAAGCGCCAGGGTCTGATAGATCGTCTCGATCCCCAAATCCTTTGCGTGACGCGGGTTCGAAATCTCGGCCTCTTCGCCACTTACAAAAATTTGCCCGTGGTCGCGCTTGTAGGCGCCCGACAGGATCTTGATCAGCGTCGATTTTCCGGCGCCGTTGTGGCCCAGAAGGCCAACGACTTCGCCCGGGTAGAGGTCAAGCGAGGCATGGTCCACCGCCTTGATCCCGCCGAAGGCGATGGAAATGTCGCGCATTTCAACGAGGGGTGCTTCTGTCATTGTTGTCTCCCTCACTTCACTCGCCGCCGATAGACCTGGTCCAGCCAGACGGCCAATACAAGAACGGTGCCCACGACGATGTTCTGATAGGCGGCGGGCAGGTTCAAAAGCGCCATGCCCGACTGGATCGACTGCATCATCAGAGCGCCGATCATGGCGCCATAGATCGTGCCGATACCGCCGGCCAGCGATGTGCCCCCGATGACGGTCGCGGCAATGACATATAGCTCGTTCAACTGTCCTAGCGCGTTCGTCGCCGCGTTCAGGCGGGCCGAGGCGATCATGGCCGAGATGCCGACCAGAAGCCCCATCAGCGCAAAGACCTTGACCGTCAGAAGCTTGGTATTGATGCCCGCGAGTTCGGCCGCCTCGGGGTTGCCGCCAACAGCATAGATATAACGCCCGAACCGCGTCCGTGTCGCAATGAAGGTCATGACGATGCCCACAAGCACGGCGATGATGACGGGCAGGGCATAGCCGGTGTACATGATGAACCCTTCGGTGCATCGCACGACCTTGTCACCGGCCATGCAAATGGCATCTCCGGCCCGGTCTTGTATTCCTTCGGGCGGCGTGATGCCGTTGGCGGCGGCATAATCGCGGACAAGCCCGAACGGCCATGGATACGAGTTCAGGACGGCAGTGATGCCAAGCACCAGCGCGCTGCCCATGACTGCCAGCGTGATTTCCGCCCAGACGGGGCGGAGAGGAAAGCGGAACCGCTTGCGCTGCCTGCGGCCGTTCAGGATCGCAAGCACGATCACGACGCAGGCAACCACGGCGATGGCCCAGCTCATAGCGGGGCCAAACCAGCCTTCCGGTGTATTGCCGCCGATGATCTTGAAGGTGTTGTCCAGTGGCGCGACTGTGACGCCTTTGGCCACAAGGAAGGCCATGCCGCTGAAGGCGATCAGCCCGCCGAGCGTAACGATGAAGGCCGGGATCTGGGCATATGCGATCAGAAACCCGTTGACCGCTCCGATTGCCGAACCGAGGGCCAGCGCCACGATGACGCCGATAACCCAGATTGCGGGGTGTCCGACACCCATGCTGGGGGCCAGGATATAGACCTGTACGACGGCAACCACGACCGCGACGAGGCTCAGCATCGAGCCGACCGACAGGTCGATGTGTCGCATGACGATAACCAGCACCATGCCGGTCGCCATGACCGAGATGGACGAGGTCTGGACCAGAAGGGTCCACAGGTTTCGTGGTGTCAGGAAGGCGCCGCCGAACAGTCCTTCGTTCGGACGCAGAATGCCGCTCCAGACATCGAAAATGCACCATACCAGCAAAAGCGCGGCGACCATGCCCAGGGTCCGGGTATCCAGTTCCGTCGCTTCGATGAATCGTTTTACCGGGTTCGTGCGGCCTTGCGCCGCCTCCGGCTCCGTTGCGTGACCTGCCTGGTCATCTTGTGTGGACATGTCGTCTCCCCACCAATCCAATGCGTCGCAAGGTCTTCACCGCTCGGCGTGGATTCCATCAAGTGTGTCGCAGACTTTCCGAAAAACCGGCTGCACGCCCGCGAGGCGCTTCGGCACATCCGTTTCCCGAAAAAATGCCCGGGCCGCGAGGCCCGGGCGTGTCGTCATCAATCGCAAGCTGCGACAGTGCCAGAGGCAACGCCGGCGCAAGCCTGCTCTTTGCTGATGTGACCGGCGTCGATCGCCACCTGGATGTTGTCCCTGGTGATCGGTGTCGGTTCGAGCAGGATCGAGTTCATCTCAATGCCCTTCGCACCGCCGGAGAACTTGCCGACGCCCGGGATGTCTTCCATCGCGGTGCCGTTCGCCAGTGCGACAGCGGCTTCTGCGGCCACGGTGCCGAGGTCGGTGGCGTTTTTCCAGACCGACACGGTCTGCGTGCCAAGCGCGACGCGGTTGATGGCTGCAAGGTCACCGTCCTGACCGCCGACCGGGATACCGGCCATGCCCTGGGCTTCAAGGGCTGCGACCACACCGGAGGCCATGCCGTCGTTCTCGGAAAGAACGGCATCGACCTGGTTCGAGGTCGAGGTCAGGCACTGTTCCATGTTCTTCTGGGCGTTGTCCGGCTTCCATGCGTCGGTGAAGGTCTCGCAGACGTTCACGATCTTGCCAGAAGCAATGTCGTCCTTGAGAACTTCCATCATGCCCTGGAACAGGAACGTGGCGTTCGGGTCGCCCTTGTCGCCCTTGATGAAGGCATAGTTGCCCTCGGGCTGAGCCTTGCTGACTTCGCGGGCGATGATCCGGCCGACGCCGACGTTGTCAAACGTGATGTAGAGCGCGTTCGGGTCTTCGAACTGCACGTCATAGGCGATGGCGGCGATGCCGGCATCGCTAATCTTCTGGATCGAAGGCAGGATGGCGTCGGAATCGTAGGCGACGACCATGATGACGTCTGGGTTCTGCGCGATCAGGCCCTCGATGTCGGCGGCCTGCTTTTGCGCGGAAGTTTGCGCGTCGGTCGAGATGTAGGTGTCGCCGTTGGCTTCGACGACGGCCTTGATGGCGGCTTCGTCGGTCTTCCAGCGTTCTTCCTGGAATGTCTTCCAGGATACAGCGATGGTTTTTCCGTCTGCGAACGCGGCTCCGGTCAGAGCTGTGGTCGCAAGGGCAGCGGCGCAGACTGCGCCCAAAGTTTTTTTCATGGTGTTCCTCCCGAACATGAAACAAAAGCACCCGGCACTTGCTGAATGCTCAAGGCTTCGCAAATTTTTCTTCAGCCTTGCGCGAAGCGTGACTCAAGCGTTAGCGCATGTCAATCGCCAAACGGACTGACGTTAAGGCATTCATAAATATACAGAAATAGTTGGAGTTGAATCGGCTTGCCAAGTGTCCGGCTGCGTACCAAACTGACACGATTGGCCGTTTTAGAGAGAGCGACCAACTGGCGAAGCCAGATCGTTGTAAGTCTGGCTTCGGAAGACAAATACTGGGGGAGATCCCGTTGAAACCTTTTGCGTGGATGATTTCGGCAGTTTGTTTGGCCGTTCCTGTTTCGGTATTGGCTGATGGCGAAATGCCCTGGGCTGAAACTGCGATTCCCGACCACGTGGACCGAACGGCCTATTCCGGCACGCTGGACCTGGACAGTATTTCGGAGCTGAGGCGTGCCGGAGAAACCCTGTTCACGGCGCCGTTCACCAGCCTTGACGGCGTCGGGCGGCCCATGGCGACGCAGGCAATCATCCCGACAAAACGCAAGCGTGCAGCCCAAGATCTGTTCCAGCGGACCGGTGGCATGGATTCCAATGGCTGTTCGTCGTGCCACAACGATCCCGTTGCAGGCGGGTCGGGCGATTTTGCCGTGAACGTCTTTGTCTCGGAAGGCTTTAACAATGCCGACTTCGATACGATCGACCCCCAGTTTTCGAATGAGCGCAACACCAACCATATCTTTGGTGCGGGTCTGGTCGAACTTCTGGCCCGCGAGATGACGGCGGACCTGCATCGGCAACGAGCCGAGGTCCTGGCCGCCACACGCTTAAAGAACGCGCCGCAATCCATTGAACTTAATACCAAAGGTGTCGCCTTCGGGCGAATAACGGCGCACCCGGACGGAATGGTCGATCTCGATGAAATCGACGGTGTCGACAGCGATCTTGTGATCCGGCCATTCAGCCAGAAGGGCGTCTTTGCCTCGCTGCGCCAGTTTACCGTGAACGCCTTGAACCATCATCACGGGATGCAGGCGACCGAGCGGTTCGGCGCGCGCTGGACAGGCGAGGCCGATTTCGACGAAGACGGCCATGATGACGAGATTACCGAAGGTGATGTCTCGGCACTGGTGGTCTGGCAGGCCACCCTGCCGCCGCCTGTGCAAATCACGCCCGAGCATGCCGGATGGGCCGCCGCGGCGGCGACTGGCAGCCAGTTGTTTGACGATTTTGAATGCAGCGCCTGCCATCGCCGGAGCCTGCCGCTTGACAGTCTGAGCTTCTCTGACCCCGGACCCTATGACGCCGCGGGCACTTTGCGGGCAGGCGAGGTCGATGCCCTGGTGGCCGACTTTGCGCTGTTCGACTGGGCCAAGGCCCTGTCGCGCAATGACAAGGGCCAGGTGATGGTTCCGCTGTTCGGTGATCTCAAACGGCATGTCATGACCGACCAGCAGATCGCTGCACTTGGAAACGAGCTTCTCGCTCAGAGATTTGTCGAGCGCGACGTTTTTCAAACCACCGAACTCTGGGGCATCGCCTCGACCGGACCTTACGGTCACCGGGGCGATTTCACGACCCTGGACGAGGTTATCCGCGCCCACGGCGGTGATGGCCGCGCGGCCCGTGATGCCTTTGTTGGTGCGACCGAGGCCGAACAACAAGCGTTGATCGCTTTCCTCAAGACCTTGGTAATCGAAGAATGAAACGCATTTTTTTCGCGCTGGCACTGGTCACGACCGCGACCGCAAACGCCGAGCCGAGCGTCCTTCCCATGGATGTCCCCGCCTATGTAGAAGAGGCTCAGAGTGCGGGTGTCGCGCACCAGTACACCGGAGGCTGGGAGCATTTCGTCGGTGGCGGCATTGCGGCTTTCGACTGCAACGGCGACCGCAAACCTGACCTGGCCATTGCTGGCGGCACCTCGCCAGCGTCGCTTTTTGTGAATGATAGTCCGACGGGCGGCGCGTTGAAGTTCGTCGCCAAACCGGCAGCGCTTCCGGAACAAACCGACACGGCGACCATTGGGTTCTATCCGCTCGACATCGACCAGGATGGCATCACGGATCTTGTCTCGCTTCGCGTGGGTGAAGACCTGATCCTGAAGGGCGGGCCCGATTGCACGTTCGAGAAAGCCAACCGCGAATTCGGATTCGACGGCGGCCGGGCTTGGTCGACGGCCTTCGCCGCGACTTATGAAAAGGGTTCGGACTATCCCACGCTCGCCTTCGGCAACTATGTCGACCGTTACGCGCCCGGCTCGCCCTGGGGAACATGCCACGACAACGTGCTAGTCCGGCCCCAGAAGACAGACGCCGGGGTGCTTTACGATGAGCCGCTGCCATTGGCGCCAGGGTTCTGCGCGCTGTCGATGCTATTCACCGACTGGAACCGTTCGGGCGAGCCGGCTCTACGCCTGACCAACGACCGCCAGTATTACCGCGACGGTGAAGAGCAGCTCTGGCGCGTGCCGCATGGACGCGTGCCGACGCCCTATCGGACCCGCGACGGCTGGCAGCGGGTTCAGATTTGGGGCATGGGAATTGCCGAAGCCGACCTGGATGCTGACGGATTCCCCGAATACGCACTGACTTCGATGGGCGATACCCGCCTGCAAACTCTCGATGACGAGGCCGACGAGGGCACGCCCGCCTATCGCGAGATGGCCTTTGAGCGTGGCGCGACCGCGCATCGCCCCTACACGGGCGAGGACCTCAAGCCATCGACCGGCTGGCATGCGCAGTTCGCCGATGTGAACAACGACGGACGCGAGGATCTGTTCATCGCCAAGGGCAATGTCGAGCAGATGCCGGACTTTGCCGCTTTTGATCCCGACAACCTTCTTCTCGGGACGTTCGACGGCAATTTCGCCGAGGCCGGAGACGTTGCGGGAATCGCGCTGCCGCGCCGGGGACGGGGCGGCGCGGTGGTCGATCTGAATATGGACGGGATGCTGGACATCGTCGTGGTGAACCGCGCCGACAACGTCAGCCTGTTCCGCAACACCGGCGCCAGGACCGACGCGGGAACGCGTCCGATGGGCAACTGGCTGCAGATCGAGCTTCAGGATGGCAAGACCAACCGCAGCGCCATCGGGGCGACCATCCTGGTGAAATCGGGCAATGACACCCGGACGCGCAAACTGCAGGTCGGCGGTGGTCATGCCTCGGGGCAGACGGGCTTTGTCCATGTCGGTACCGGCGTGGCCGAACGGGCTCAGATTCGGGTCCAATGGCCGGATGGAGAATGGAGCCAACCCTACCGGGTCTTCACCAACAACTTCGTCATCGTGAAGCGCGGTGCGGCCCAGGCGAATTACTGGTACCCTGAATAACGGACTTTGAAATCCGCGGGGACAAGGCGCGCGGCAGCGACCAAGACGCATGTGACCTACTGTTGCCGGGCAACTTGACCCGGTCTTTCAGCTCGTGAACCGCCTGCGCCACAGAACGAGGGCACCTGAGCTGATTCAGTCGGGACGAGTCGGAATGCCCGAGGTCTCGGCTTCCCGCCGGGCACGGCGGCGGTGCTCGTAGGCCTCCAGTTCGGCATCCAGGAGCGCGCCGAGCAGGGTCACGAAGGCCGAAATCCAGAGCCATATCATCAGCACGACGACGCCCCCGAGGGCACCGAAGGTCTGGTTGTAGTGCGCGAGATTCTGAACGTACCAGGCAAACCCGCCCGAAGCCGCGACCCACATCAGGCAGGCCGCGACACTGCCGGGCGCAAGCCAGCGCAGGCGCGGAGTGTCCCGTGCAGGGCCAAAACGGTAGACCATGGCAAAGGCCAGCACACCAAATAGAAACAGCGCGGGCCATCGCGCGATCTGGGCAAAACGCGTCCAGAAAGGCCAGTCGGTCAGCATGGCAAGAGTGGCGGGAATGATGCCGAAAGCGATGGCCGCGACCACGAGAATGGTCATCAGAAACAGCGTCAGGATGATCGTTCGGACCTTCAGCGCGATGAAGCCTCGATTCTCGCTCTGGCCATAGGCCACGTTCAGCCCGGTGATCAGCGTTCCGACGCCGGCACTGGCCGAATAAAGCGCGACCAGAACACCGACGATCAAGGTCATGCTCAATCCGTTGTTGTCGGTCGCCACCACGGAAACGATCTGTCCGATCACGATCTCGCGGGCGGCGTCAGGCAGGGGGGCGGTCATCGCCTCAAGGCGCGGCACCAGAGTCAGCGGGTCGAGGACAAGCCCGAAGATGGCGACCATGGCGATGATGCCGGGAAACAGTGACAACAGCCCCCAGAATGCGACACCGGCCGCAACGAGCGTGAAATTGTCATTGATGATGCGCCCCAGGACGCGCTTTGTCGCCCACCACCACCCGCTTTCGCGAATGTGCCCTGGTCCGTCTACCGGCGCGGTGTCGCTGTCCTGCGTGCTCATCGCTGTCCCGTGTTCGCTGTCCCGCCTTTGGGCTCCAGTCTAGCATTCTTTGAAATGCGGTCACCCGAAAGGAAAAGAAGGCCGCCTGCTGAATTCGAAACGCAAAAGGCGCGGAAAAACTCCGCGCCCCGCAAAATCAGTCCTGACCGACCGGATCAGGCCGACAACTGCTCCATCACCTCGTCGGAGACCTCGAAATTCGCGGTGACGCGTTGAACGTCATCGTCGTCTTCGAGAACTTCGATCAGGCGCATCAGTTTTTGAACGCCCTCCAGGTCCAGTTCTGTGGTCGTGGTCGGCTTCCAGATCAGCTTGGTCGATTCCGCTTCGCCTAACTCGGCCTCGATGGCAGTCGACACCGCGGCGAGGTCCGTATCGGCGGTATAGATGGTATGGCCTTCGTCCGAGCTTTCGACATCCTCGGCGCCTGCTTCGATGGCTGCCATCATGACGGTGTCTTCATCACCGACGTCGGCGGGGTAGGTGATTTCGCCCTTGCGCTCGAACATGAAACTGACGGAACCGGTCTCGCCCAGGTTGCCGCCGTGCTTGCCGAAGGTCGACCGCACGGTCGAGGCGGTACGGTTGCGGTTGTCGGTCATCGCTTCGACGATGACGGCCACGCCTCCGGGCCCATAGCCCTCATAACGGATTTCCTCATAGTCGTCGCCTTCACCGGCCTGCGACTTGGAAATCGCGCGCTCGATCACGTCCTTGGGAACCGACTGCGTCTTGGCTTCCTTCACGGCCAGCCGCAGGCGCGGGTTCTTTTCGGGATCAGGATCGCCCATCTTGGCGGCGACGGTGATTTCCTTTGCCAGTTTCGAAAACAGCTTCGAGCGCGCCGCATCCTGCCGCCCCTTGCGGTGCTGGATGTTCGCCCATTTTGAGTGGCCTGCCATGCGCCTACCGTCCTTCGTGTTCGTTCGAATTCGCTGGCGGGTATAGGCCCCAAGGGGGCGTCTGCGCAAGGGTGCCGAACACCGATGTTTTCGTGCTTTCCTGCGTGGACGGAACGCAGCAATTCTGCTATCCCTAGTGGGATGCACGCCCTCGACCCCAAGATAAGCGCCGCTCGCGCCCAAATTCGCCTTCTAGACGAAGGCGCGATCAACCGTATAGCAGCGGGCGAGGTTGTCGAACGTCCGGCCTCTGCTGTGAAGGAACTGGTTGAAAACGCGATAGATGCAGGCGCAACCCGTATCGACGTGGCCGTGGCCGATGGCGGCAAGCGGCTGATCCGCGTCACCGACAACGGCTGCGGTATTCCGGCCGAGGAATTACATCTCGCCCTGTCGCGCCATGCGACGTCAAAGATCGATGGCAGCGACCTTTTGAACATTCATACTTTCGGCTTCCGGGGCGAGGCATTGGCCTCTCTTGCTGCCGTGGGCCGCCTGTCGATCACTTCGCGCCCTGAGGGCGGCGAAGCCTCGGTTCTGGACGCTGCAGGTGGGGCCATCGGTCTCGTGCGGCCAGCCGCAGGGCAAAAGGGTACCCGGATCGAGTTGCGCGATCTGTTCTACGCGACGCCCGCGCGGCTCAAGTTCCTGCGTACCGAGCGTGGCGAGATGCAGGCTGTCACCGACGTGGTCAAGCGCCTTGCCATGGCCGAGCCCTATGTACGTTTTACCCTGTCCGACCATACCGACGCCCCGCGCCAGGTCTTCTCGGTCGCCGCGGAAACCGGCGAGCCGATCGAGGCTCTGAAGCATAGACTGACGGCTATCCTCGGGCGCGAGTTCACCGACAACGCCATTGCGCTGGATGCCATGCGCGACGGGCTGCACCTTACGGGGTACGCCGCGCTTCCGACCTATTCGCGCGGCTCGGCCGTGCATCAGTACTTTTTCGTCAACGGCCGTCCTGTACGCGACAAGCAACTGATCGGCGCTTTGCGCGCGGGCTACATGGATGTCCTCAGCCGCGATCGCCATGCCGCCGCTGCGCTGTTCATCGACTGTGATCCGGAACTTGTCGACGTCAACGTCCATCCAGCAAAGTCCGAGGTCCGCTTTCGTGAGCCCGGCGTCGCTCGTGGACTGATCGTCTCGGGTCTGCGCCACGCACTGGCTGAAGCCGGGCACCGCGCGTCATCAACTGTCGGCGGCGCCACTCTCGGCGCCTTCCGTGCACCCGAATCCACACCCGAGCCGCGCATCTATCAGATGGACCTTGCTTCGCGTCCCGCGCCCATTCCCTCCCCCCCCCGATTTGAGGACCCCGAGGGAGTATTCGCGCCGGCCTCTGCCCGCATCGATCCGGTAGCCGATGAGGACGACCCGACCGACCAGCCGCTTGGGGCGGCGCGCGCGCAGTTGCACGAGAACTTCATCGTCGCCCAGACCCGCGACGGCATGATCCTGGTCGATGCGCACGCCGCCCACGAACGGCTGGTCTATGAAAAGCTGAAAGCCCAGATGGTCGAGCATGGCGTTGCCCGCCAGGCGCTTCTGGTGCCCGAGATCGTCGACCTCGGCGATGCCGCTGCGCAGATTCTCGAGATCGCCAGCGACCTCGAAGCCCTCGGCCTTGTGGTCGAACCGTTCGGGGCAGGGGCCGTTGCCGTGCGCGAGACCCCCGCCATTCTTGGCCAGGTCGATGCAGCCCCACTCTTGAAGGATATCGCCGACGAATTGGCCGACCTCGGCCAGTCCACGACGCTCAAGGCCCGCATCGACGCCATCCTCAGCCGCGTCGCTTGCCATGGCTCGGTGCGTACCGGGCGGCGGATGCGTACCGAAGAGATGAACGCGCTGTTGCGCGAAATGGAGCGCACGCCGAAATCCGGCCAGTGCAACCATGGCAGGCCAACCTATGTGGAATTGAAGCTGCACGACATCGAAAGGCTGTTTGGACGCACATGATCCAGATTGGCGACATCGTTATTGATCTTGGCCAGCCCGTCGTAATGCTTGTGCTGGCAGGTCTGGGCGTCGGTCTGCTGATGCTTGTCTTGTTGATCATGATCGTGCGCCGCGCGGGCCAGTCCACCCGGATGATCCAGCCTCTGGCACAGGACATGGCTGCGCTCGGGACGCGCGTCCAAAGCCTGTCAGATGGTCAGCATCAACTGGCCGGGGGCCTGACGCATGTGTCCGAGGCCCAGGCCGCAAGCCAGGCCAACATGCTGAAACTGATGGAACAACGGCTCGCGGATGTCTCGAACAAGATGACCGAGAACCTGCAAGGCACGTCCACGCGTACCGCGCGGTCGCTCGGTGAGTTGCAACAGCGGCTTGAAACCATCGACAAGGCCCAGGCCAAGATCGAAAAACTCTCGGGCGACGTCCTGTCCCTGCAGGACATCCTTTCGAACAAACAGACACGTGGGGCCTTTGGCGAAATCCAGCTCAAGGACATCGTCTCCAAAGCGCTTCCGACCGACAGCTATGGCTGGCAGGTGACGCTTTCGAACGGCAGGCGCGCCGACTGCCTGATCCACCTGCCGAACCCGCCCGGTCCAATCGTCATCGACGCCAAGTTCCCTCTCGAAGCCTATGAGGCGCTTGTCGCCGCCGATACGGAAGAAGGCCGCAAACGCGCACTGACCACGCTGAAACAGGCGGTCCGCGTCCACATCAAGGCGATCAGCGAAAAGTATATCCTGGAAGGCGAAACCGCCGACGGAGCGCTGATGTTCCTGCCATCCGAGGCGATTTATGCCGAACTTCACGGGCGCTTGCCGGAGGTGGTGCGCGAAGGGTTCGAGGCGCGGGTCTGGATCGTCTCACCGACCACCTGCATGGCGACGCTGAACACCATGCGCGCGATCCTGAAAGACGCACGGATGCGCGAACAGGCGGGCGCCATCCGCAAGGCGCTGAAACAGCTTCACCGCGATGTCGAGATCATCGGCGAACGGGCGCAGAAACTCGAAACCCATTTCGACCAGGCACGCAAGGACATCGAGGGCCTCGGCGTCGCCAGCGAACGCGCCAGCAAACGCGCCGCGCGTCTGGACAATTTCGACTTCGAGGAGTTGGCGCCGGACGCGGAACCTGAGATCGCGCGACTGGCGAACACGAGACCCTAGGGCGCAGAGCGTTCCCGGTGTGCCGATCTTCTCCGGTTGTCGTGAGACAGCCCAGGGACAAATCTGTCCGGCGCGAAAACCGAAAATAACTTGGATACCCCTGCCAGTGTCTCGCCGACATCTCACTGTGGTCCTCTTCCTCGGAATTTCGCTTGGCAACGCCTTGGCTGCTGGCCAGCCTGTTGTCACGTTTGAGGACGGGTTGTGGACCGGTGGGACGGTGACGAGACCCGGCACTCTGGATGTCACGGATTGCTGGGCCCGCACTGAATTCAGCGACCAAACGACGATGACCTTGCGGAGAGACGGCGACGGGACCTGGTACCTGAAACTCTCCAATCCCGGCTGGCAGTTGCCTTTTCCGCACCGATACGCGCTGGAGTCTCTGGTCGATTTCTATCCTCGACTTGGTGTCGTCGGCGAGACCCGGGACACGACAGAGCTCGAGGTTTCGGACCTTCGAAAGTTCTTGCTGCTTGAGCAAATCGAGAACGGTCACACGATCACGCTGACCTCAGACGGTTTTCGCGCGAAGTACGATCTGGAAGGCAGCGCCAAGATCATTGAGCGTCTTCGCAAGTGCGCCGCCGGCTAAACTTTGCATCCTTTCGCAAAGTATCGGGACTCAGATTTCCCTTCGCCCGCGCCGCCCGCCGCGTCGACCGGGCAGCAGAGCCTTCCTGTCCGGCAGTTTTTCCATGAGGTCGCGCCGTTCCTCGCGGCTCATCCGGGACCAGCCGGAGATTTCCTCGCCCGTGCGGAAACAACCAAGGCAGATCCTCGCCTCGGGATGCAGGACGCAGATCTTTGTGCAGGGGCTTTCGATCTCGTCGCGTTTCCATACTTCGTCGTTCATCCGCCCTCCAGACGGGCCAGCCGGTCAAGTGCCCCTTGCAGGATGTAAGAGGCTGCGACGTGGTCGATCACTTTGGACCGGCGCTTGCGCGAGGTGTCTGCTTCCAGCAGGGCGCGCTCTGCGGCGACCGTTGACAGGCGCTCGTCCCAAAAGGTGATCGGCACGTCCGTCAGCCGTTCCAGGTTCCGCGCAAAGGCGCGGGTCGACTGACAGCGTGGTCCCTCGGTGCCGTCCATGTTCAGAGGCAGGCCCAGCACGATCCCTTTCAACCCTCGATGGTCAAGGATCTTCAGCAGCGCTTCGGCGTCCTTGCTGAACTTGGTGCGCTTGATGGTCTCCAGTGGGGTCGCCACGCGGCGGAACCCGTCGCTGACCGCGACACCGATGGTCACTGTGCCAAGGTCCAGCCCGGCAATCGGCACGTGTGCGGGCAGGGCGGCGGCAAAGGCCTCGATGTCCTCGACGATCACTTGGCCACCCCGGCTGACTGCGCCGCGCCGGCGATGGCGGCAAGGGCGTCGGCGTTTCCGGCAAAGACCTCTTTTGCCTCGGCGGCTATGGCGGCTGCGCGCTCGGTCTCACCCAGAACGCCCAGGGCGCCGATCAGCCGGGCCCATTCCTCGGGCGTACCGCCCTCGGTGGCAAGGCGCTCGGACAGGCCCTCGACCATGCCGCGGATCATCGACTGGCGATCTTCATCCGTCATGTCCTGGGCCGCGGCGACATCGGCAGCGCTTGGTCCCTTGAGGCCACTCAGGACCGGGGCGCGGTAATCGACACCTGCGGCGGCTGCAAGCCCTTCGATCTCTGCGCTGACGACCGGCACCCACGGATCATCGGGTGAGCTGCTTTCCAAAAGGTTGCGCCAGATCGGGAAGGCGCGGTCGGCGCGGCCGTTTTGCGCAAGCATCAGACCGGCATAGTAGCGGCCGGCGCCATTGGCCGGGTCCATGTTCGTCAATCGGTGCAAATAGACTTCCGCCTCGGGCGAGACAAAGCCGCCGGCCGAAAACACCATCATATCGATCAGCATGACGAGGTCGTCCACGGTGGTCTCATCGCCTTTCACCTCGACCATCCGTTGCTGCGCCTCGCGTGCGGCAACGAAATTACCAAGCCGCGCCTCGTTTGTCGCCAAGAGCGCAAGACCCTGCACGTCGTCGGGCCGCTCGGCGATGGCGGCACGCAAACGCTCCATCAACTCAACGAATTTGGGATCAGCGATTGGAGCGACCGGCAGTCGCGGCGCTGCCAGAGCCTCGGCCTCTGCCTGCGACGGGCGGTTGGCGGCGGCCGCTTCCAATGCGGCAAGCCGTGCCTTCATTGGCAGGTCTCTGGCTCCGGGCGCGCCCATGACCCCATAAAGCCCGGCGCCACCGGCCAGGACCACAACCACGATCAAGACGGACATGACAGGCGACCGTCCGTCAGTCGCGGCCTCTGCCGATCTGGCGCGCGCGTCCGCATCCAGAAGTCGCCGCGACACCTCGATGCGCGCTGCTTCGGCCTCGGCCTCGCTCAGCACGCCACGGGCCAGGTCGCGATCGACCTCTTTCAACTGATCCTTGTAGACAGCGATATCCGACGCAGCCCCCGAAAGGGTGCCCGAGGAGCGTCTCAACCCCATGACAAGAACCAGGGCCACCGGAGCCGCGATCACGAATGCAACGATCCAAAACATCATGCCCTCCCACTTAATGGCCCGCGCCCTGGTCGGAAAGGGGGGACAAAGGGACCGAGTGTCGCGAAACTGCAATGTCCTGCCGCTTGTCGCCACCCCGATTCTGGGAAATTCTAGGATTGAAGAACGGGGATGCATCACCCGGCCGAAATTTGTGGGGAGCCATGAGCCGCTATTCTGTCTTTGCAGTCGCCCGCGAAGCCTTTCGCGATCATTCCGGCTGGAAACGCGCCTGGGCCAGTCCCGAGCCCAAGCGGCGCTATGACGTCGTGATCATCGGCGCAGGCGGTCACGGCCTGGCGACGGCCTATTACCTGGGCAAGAACCACGGCATAAAGAATGTCGCAGTGATCGAAAAAGGATGGCTTGGCGGCGGTAACACCGGCCGGAACACGACAATCATCCGGTCGAACTATCTCCAGGACCCCTCGGCGGCGATCTATGAAAAGGCGCGTTCGCTGTACGAAGACCTCAGCCAGGACCTGAACTACAACATCATGTTCTCCCCCCGTGGGGTCATGATGCTGGCTCAGACCGAGCACGAGATTCGGGGCTACAAACGCACCGCCTATGCAAATGCGCTCCAGGGTGTGGCGACCGAATTCATTTCGCCCGAGCGGGTCAAAGAGCTCTGCCCGATTATCGAGCTTCGTGGGCCGCGCTACCCGGTTTTGGGCGCGCTCTGGCAGCCGCGCGGCGGTACAGCCCGGCACGACGCCGTCGCCTGGGGCTATGCGCGCAAATGCAGCCAGATGGGCATGGACATCATCCAGCAATGCGAAGTCACCGGCGTTCGTACCGAGGGCGGCAAGGTCGTGGGTATCACAACCACCAAGGGCGATATCGATTGCGGCAAGCTTGGGATCGTGGTCGCGGGTCACTCGGGTCATGTTGCAGACATGGCCGGTTTCCGGCTGCCGATTGAAAGCGTCGCGCTCCAGGCCATGGTCTCCGAGCCGATCAAGCCCTGCATGGACGTGGTCGTCATGGCCAACACCGTCCACGGGTACATGAGCCAGTCCGACAAGGGCGAGATGGTCATCGGCGGCGGCGCGGACGGCTACAACAACTACACACAGCGCGGCTCCTTCCACCACATCGAGGAAACCGTGCGCGCGTTGATCGAGACTTTCCCGATGATTTCGCGCCTGAAGATGCTGCGGCAATGGGGCGGGATCGTCGATATGACGGGCGACCGTTCACCGATCCTTTCGAAAACGCCGGTCGAAAACGTCTTTATCAACTGCGGCTGGGGCACGGGCGGCTTCAAGGCCATTCCGGGTTCGGGCTGGGGCTTTGCCGAATTGATGGCCAAGGGCGAGTCGCCTCTGACCGCAGAGTTCGGGCTGAATCGTTTCAGCGAGGGTCGGTTCGTGGATGAAAGCGTTGCGGCGGGGGTGGCGCATTGACCTGCGCCGACTTTGCACCCCGGAGCGTAGGCGCTCTATTTCCGTTTCTTGGGGCGGTGCACCGCGTCGTTCTTCGGCGTGCCGAGTCCGCGCCAGACAAGGCGAACGGCAATCAGGAACATCACTATGGCGGGGGTCACCTGCAAATACGGGGTCATCGGAACCTTCGGGATCTTGATCTGTGTTCGCTACACCTAGGGGCTGGCCGCTGGAATTGCACCCCCGAAACGCCATTTTCCAGCGCCTTCATCTGCACCGGCGCAAAACCGACCCAGACCCGACGCAAACCCGACGTCGTGTACGCAGCCTTAACGGAGGCTTCATGCTGATCCTCACCTGCCCCTATTGTGGCATTGAATGCGATGAAACCGAGCTTGCCCCCGGCGGCGAAGCGCATCTGAAACGGCATGGTCCCGGATCGTCCGACGAGGATTTCCAGGACTATTTGTTCCAGCGCGAAAACCCGCGTGGCGTTCATTTTGAACGTTGGCGCCATGCCTTTGGCTGCGGCAAGTGGTTCCATGCCGCGCGTCATACCGTGACGCTTGAAGTTTTTGGCACCTATTCCGCGCAAGTCACTGAGCCACCTCGGGAAATCCGCGATAAGATTTCCGCAAAACATCCCGGCTGGACCTGGAGGGAGTTCGCATGAGCCATCGTCTTTCCAGTGGTGGACGGCTGATCGACCGGGATCAGCCCGTCTCCTTTACCTTCAACGGCAAGTCGTTCAAGGGCTTCAAGGGCGACACCCTGGCCTCGGCCCTTTTGGCCAATGACCAGGTTCTGATGGGTCGGTCGTTCAAGTATCACCGGCCGCGCGGCGTGGTTTCGTCTGGTGCTGAAGAGCCCAATGCGCTTATGGGCTTGGGTGATGGCAAGACCTTCGAGCCGAACGCCCGAGCCACCACGACCGAATTGTTTGACGGTCTTCAGGCTGCCAGCCAGAACCACTGGCCGAGCCTTGAATTTGATGTCGGCCAGATCAATGCCAAGCTGTCGCGTTTCCTGCCTGCGGGCTTCTACTACAAGATGTTCCTCTGGCCCCGTTCGTTCTGGAAGCACGTCTATGAACCTATCATCCGCGCCTCCGCCGGTCTCGGCAAGCCGCCCAAGGCGCGGGATGCAGATCACTACGAGCACTTTAATGTTACGGCGGAAGTTCTTGTGATCGGGGGCGGAATTGCAGGTTTGACTGCAGCGAAGGCGGCTGCTGACGCCGGCGCCGAGGTCCTGTTGGTGGAACAGAACGCCCATTGGGGTGGGCGTGCGGTAGTTGACGGCGACGACATCGAAGGGATGCCAGCTTCGGATTGGGTCGCCCAGACCGTCGAGGCCCTGCAGTCCATGCCCAACGTTCGGCTGCGCAACCGCGCTATGGGTGCCGGTGTCTATGACCACGGTTATGCCCTGGTTTATGAACGTCTCGGCGATCATGCGCCCGATGAGACGCGCCCGCGTCATCGGCTTTGGAAAGTGCGGGCCGGTCAGATTGTTACCGCGACCGGTTCGATCGAACGGCCGCTAAGTTTTGCCGGCAACGACCTGCCCGGTGTCATGTTGGCCAGTGCGGTCAGGGATTACCTTGTTAATCATGGCGTCACGCCCGGCCAGAAAACTGTCGTCGTGACCAACAACGACGACGGATACCGAACTGCGCTGGCCCTGAAAAAGGCTGGTCTGAGCGTTCCCGTGATCCTGGATGCCCGCAGCGAAGCGACGGGCCCTCTGGCCGAAGCTGCCCGCAAGGCGGGTCTGCGCATCACGCCCGGACGCGGCATTGCGGCAGTGGAAGGTAAGAAGCGCGTCGAGACCGTGAAGGTCTGCGAGCAAGACGGTGAAGGGGCGGTCATCGAAGAAGTTACCGCCGATTGCGTTGCCATGTCCGGTGGCTGGTCTCCGGTTGTCCATCTTTGGAGTCATACCGGCGGCAAGCTTATTTGGAGCGAAGATGAAGCGCATTTCCGTCCCGACCCGGATCGTCCGCCGCTTGGTGCGGACGGGACAGCCTTTGTTCGGGCTGCCGGTGCCGCGAACGGGGCGATGACGACCTCGGTCGTGTTGTCTGACGCCCACGCCACGGGGCAGGCCGCCGCAGAGGCTCTTGGCCATGCAGCCGTCGGCTCGGCCCCGAAAGCAGAGGAGGAAGTGCGGCAGGGAATGCTGCCGGTCTGGCTGATGCCGGCACGAGCACCTTATTCAAAGCGGTCGAAGTCGTGGCTGGACTATCAAAACGACGTCAAGGTTTCGGATGTCCAGTTGGCAGCGCGCGAAGGGTATGAAAGTGTGGAACATACCAAGCGTTATACAACGCTCGGTATGGCCACTGATCAGGGTAAACTGAGCAATATCAACGGCCTCGCGATATTGTCCGATGCATTGGGTGCGCCCATTCCGAATGTCGGAACAACGACGTTCCGTCCACCGTATACGCCGATTTCACTGGGCGCGATTGCCGGAGAGGCGAGGGCGGAATTGTTTCAACCGGTTCGAAAGACGCCCATTCATGAGTGGCATGAGGCCCATGGTGTGCACTGGGAACCCGTCGGTCATTGGCGGCGGCCCTATACATTCCCAAAGGCTGGTGAATCGGTGAAGGACGCGGTCGCGCGCGAGGTCAATGCCACGCGTTCCGGCGTCGGGCTGCTGGATGCATCGACTCTTGGAAAACTGATCGTCAAAGGCCCGGATGCAGGACAGTTCCTTGACATGCTGTATACCAACATGATGTCAAACCTGGCGCCCGGAAAGTGCCGGTACGGGCTGATGTGCAGCGAGAACGGGTTTCTCGTCGACGATGGCGTTGTCGCACGGCTGGATGACGACACCTGGCTTTGTCATACGACCTCGGGCGGCGCTGATCGCATTCACGCCCACATGGAGGAATGGCTGCAAACCGAGTGGTGGGACTGGAACGTCTACGTCGCCAATGTGACCGAGCAGTATGGGCAGATCGCTATTGTCGGTCCAAAGGCGCGCGAGGTGCTTCAAGGCCTGGCCGGAGACATGGACATGTCCAAGGAGGCGTTGCCGTTCATGCAATGGAGAGACGGAACGCTTGGCGACATACCCGTCCGGGTCTTCCGCATCTCTTTCTCGGGCGAACTGTCGTATGAAATTGCTGTTGCAGCAGGCCGCGCACAGGCCCTCTGGAACAAGTTGCTGGAAGCCGGTGCGCCGCACGGGATTACACCCTATGGCACAGAAGCGCTGCACATCATGCGGGCCGAGAAAGGCTTCATCATGATCGGGGATGAAACTGACGGAACGGTCATTCCGCAGGATCTGAACATGCAGTGGGCGATTTCCAAGAAGAAAGACGATTTCCTGGGGAAACGGGCGCAAGAGCGCAGTCACATGACCGACCCCCTGCGATGGAAACTGGTCGGACTTGAAACGCTTGACGGTTCGGTTCTGCCCGACGGGGCCTACGCTACGGACGAGGGCACCAATGAAAACGGCCAACGCCGGACGCAGGGCCGGGTGACGTCAAGCTACCACTCGCCGACCCTTGGTCGTGGAATCGCCATGGGGCTGGTCGAACGCGGGCCGGATCGCATGGGTGAGGTGTTGGAATTCCCAACCCTCGATGGCGGTGCCATTCAGGCCAAGATCGTCGATCCCGTGTTTTACGATCCCGACGGGGAGAAACAGAATGTCTGATGCGGTAACAGCGTTGAACGGCGCCGAATTCGTCGGGACCTGCACGGTCCGGGATGCTGGTTTGGCTGGGATGATTACCATCCGCGCCAATCTGAATGATGACGCTGTCAGGACAGCTCTCGACGGTGCGGGTGTGCAGACGCCCGAGGCTCGCCGGATATCCGAAACGGATAGTCTAACAGTGCTTTGGATGTCCCCGGACGAATTGCTGGTCTTGTGCCCTTACATCGAGGCTGGCAAGACCGTCAATGACATCACGAAGGCTCTGGCCGGGCACCACAGCCTTGTCGTTGATGTCTCGGACGCGCGGGCCCTGATGCTCTTGTCCGGCGAAACGGCAGTACTTCGGGAAACCCTTGCCAAGCTGTCGCCGGCCGATCTGAGATCCGCGACCCTGGGCCTTGGCGAAGTGCGACGCTCTCGCCTGGCGCAGGTGCCCGCTGCCTTTTGGCTCAGTGCCGAGGACGAGGCCCATGTCATTTGTTTCCGCTCGGTCGCCGACTATGTTTTCGGGTTACTGAAGCAGTCCGCAGAAGAAGGCAGTGAGGTCGGATATTTCTGAGACAGTGGATCGGGAGTGAGAATTTCCCGTTGTGCGTTGATTGACCTGTCCTAAACTGTCCGGGCAACGGGATGTATGAGACATGGCGCAAGGCGAATATTCACCGGCTCAGGTTTTGGAACTGTGGTTTCCGGATTCAGGCCATGAAAAGGACCGCCAGGCCCATGGTGAATTCTGGGATGAGCGGATGCAGGGGGGCATGGACGCTGTCATCTGCAAAGACTTCGCAGGTCTGACCCGGGCGGCGGCGCGTGGCGAACTGGATAGCTGGGCGGGCACGCCAAGGGGACGACTGGCGCTACTGATCGCGCTTGACCAATTCCCGCGTTCTCTCTGGCGAGATACGCCTGGAGCCTTCGCTCAAGACATCAAGGCGTGTCGGCTGGCGCTGGAGGGAGTCGAGAACGGTCACTTTGATGACCTCGCTCCATGGGAGCAGGCGTTTTATATCGTTGCGATCAACCATTGTGAGGGGCCGGATCATCTTGAACGCATGGACCTGGCCCTGGAACTGACCGAACGCGTGGCGGCCAAACTGCGTGAGCCGTTGCTGGACTTGGCGGACGGGTTCCGGGCGCAGTCCCGGCGGGTGCGGGAGGTTATCGCCCGGTTCGGACGCCACCCGCATCGTAATTCCGTCTTGGGCCGGGTGTCGACGAAAGACGAAGAGGCCTACATCGAGACCGGAGACTTCCCGCATCTGCGCAAACCGGACAACGCCGGCGGTGGGGCCGGATAGCCTTGTCTTATCCGGTGCCAGTGCGCTGCCGGACGCTGTTCCGATTGGGAAATGGGGAGCGGAAAGGGGTGGAACGGGCTTGACCCCGAGGCAAACCACGCTCAGTTAAGACCCATAACCGTCACGTGCGAACACAAGAGAGGCTCACATGGCTTTCGAACTTCCCGACCTTCCCTATGCGCATGACGCGCTGGCCGACAATGGCATGAGCGCCGAAACGCTCGAATATCACCACGACCTGCATCACAAGGCCTATGTCGATAACGGCAACAAGCTGATCGCGGGCACCGAATGGGACGGAAAGTCTCTCGAAGAGATCATCGTTGGCACCTATGACAAAGGCGCGGTCGCCCAGAACGGTATCTTCAACAACATCAGCCAGCTTTGGAACCACAACCAGTTCTGGGAGATGATGGGACCTGGCAACAGCGCCATGCCGTCGGAGCTGGAAAGCGCCCTGAACGAAAGCTTTGGTTCGGTCGACGAGTTCAAATCGCAGTTCGCTGCTGCGGGTGCCGGCCAGTTCGGCTCGGGATGGGCCTGGCTGGTCAAGAACGCCGATGGATCGTTGGCGGTGACCAAGACAGAGAACGGTGTGAACCCGCTGTGCTTTGGCCAGACCGCGCTGTTGGGCTGCGACGTCTGGGAGCATTCCTATTACATTGACTTCCGCAACAAGCGTCCGGCCTACCTGGATAACTTCCTGAACAACCTGGTGAACTGGGAAAACGTCGCCAGCCGCATGTAAAAGGTTGTTGAATTGCATCCGAGAAGGCCGCTTTCGAGCGGCCTTTTTGCGTTTGAGTGGAGTGCTTGACGACGGTCGGCCCGATGTCAGCGGTTTGCCATGGATCAAATCCATCAGTCCCCAGATGTCTTAAAGTGGTTCCCGCGCACAGGAGGACGCGCAGATCAAATGCAAAGGGGGGTGCAGATGACGGGACTGAATCAAGGTGCCTGGGTCATGGTCGCGGACGGTGAGAAGGCGCTTTTCCTGGTAAACCGAACGGATTCGCAGGATCCATTCCTTGAACTGGTGCGCCAGGAAGAACACGAAAGCGCTCCGAGCCATCTGCAGGGGGCTGACCGTCCGGGACGGGCAATGGACTCGGGGCCAGGACAACGCTCGGCGCTCCAATCGACGGATTGGCACCAATTGGACAAAGAGCGATTTGCCGACGACATGGCTGATTTGTTGTATCGCTGTGCGCATCGTGGTGACTTTGAAGAACTTGTCATCGTGGCACCGGCAAAGACCCTTGGTGAACTTAGAAGAAAGCTGCACTCTGAAGTCGCCAAGCGGCTGGTCCACGAGATCGACAAGACGCTGACCAACCACCCGGTCCCCGAAATTGAAGGCATCGTCAAAGCAGAGCTTGACGGCAGGGGCTGACGACCTCAGGACGGCACTCGGGGATCCCACACGCGGAGCCCGCTGGTACCGGAGGCACTTTGACCCAGCAGTCTGGCAGAGAAACGCGCCTTGGCGTGTTGGCAATGATCGGCGCCTGCATGATTTGGGGGCTCGCCCCGATATTTTACCGGCTTTTGGACCATGTTCCGACACAGGACATCCTGGCTCACCGGATACTTTGGTCTTTCGTATTTTTTGCCCTGGTGCTGAGGCTGCAAGGCCGATTTCACGTCCTGCGCAAAGCGATGACGATTCGCGAACAGGTGGGATGGGTTATCGTCGCCGCACTTTTCATATCGGTGAATTGGTTCGTCTTTATCTATTCGATCCAGGCCGGGAGGCTGACGGAATCCAGTCTCGGCTATTACATTTTCCCGCTGGTCTCCGTGTTCCTCGGCTATGTGATCTTTCGTGAACGAATGACGCCCCTGCAATGGCTGGCGGTCGCGTTGGCAGTCATTGCCGTTTTGACAATGACGCTGGGGTTGGGAACGCCGCCATGGATATCAATCGTCCTGGCACTTTCCTTCGGCGCTTACGGTGTGGTGAAGAAAAAGGTCACCATGGGCCCGGTTGTGTCGGTGACGGCCGAAGTGATGGTTGTCCTGCCGTTGGTCCTTGCATGGTTTTTCTATCGGGGGACAGCTATCTGGCCCTCGACAGGAACTATCGGGCTGCTCATCCTAAGCGGACCGTTGACGGCAACGCCGTTGATATTGTTCTCTTTTGCCGCGCAGAGGATACGTCTTTCGTCAGTCGGTCTGCTTCAGTACATCAATCCAACAATGCAATTTGCCGTCGCCGCTCTTGTCTTCGGAGAAGCCATGACCCGTTGGCACCTGTATACTTTCATCATGATCTGGCTTGCCCTGGCGATCTATAGCGGGGTCGCGGTTGCTCAGGATCGCGCTTTGCGCAGGGCCAGGATCAAGGCGTCAACCGTCGGGACTGTCTGAATCAGGTCCTTTAGGCTTGGGTCGGCAAAGCCTTCGGCTATGATGTGATCAATCAATCCAGTCAGCGGCTGCCAGTAGCCCTCAGTATCCAAAAGAAAAATTGGTTTGTCATGAAGGCCGAGCTGCGCCCAGGTCAGAACTTCGAAAAATTCGTCCAGCGATCCAGCGCCGCCCGGCAGGACAGCGACGGCGTCGGCATTCATCAACATCACCTTCTTGCGCTCATGCATCGTCTCGGTGATGACCGGAGGTGCGTTGCCGCCGCTTGGCGCTTCGCGCTGCATCAGGTGGGTCGGAATGACGCCCAGGGCACTGCCGCCGCTTGAGATGGCGGCGTTTGCGACTGCGCCCATCAACCCGACGTCACCGGCCCCGTAGACCAGCCGCCAGCCCTCGCGCCCGATGGCTTTTCCCAACTCGCCTGCCGCCTGGATATAGGATGGTCTGGCGCCAGGGCGCGAACCACAGTAGACGCAAAGCGAGAGGGCGGGTTGGGTCATGGTATAACTGCCTTTTCGTAAAGCGTTTTGACCCCTGATACCGGTGTTGATAGTGTCTCTCAAGCGCGCGTTTGGATGGCGCGACAACTGCGGGCTCAACGGGCCCAACCTGGGGAGAAGATACGCGTGAAGCCGATCTGGAAAGGCGTGATTGCTTTTGCCATCGCAGCATTGATTGCTGCAGTAATCTGGATGCTGCGCCTTCCTGGCGAACAGGTCCCGCAAACCGATATTGGGGGGGCGACCCCCGAGGCCGCCACTGGTTCTGAGCAGGTTCGGGAAGATGCACAGGTGACCGCCGCGGAAGAAATCGCCGAACCTGCGCAAACGCCTATCGAAGGCGGGGCCAAAGCTGACGCGGAAGCCGTAGCGGGTAGCGGAGATGCCAAGACATCCTCCGAACCCACGTCTGACGCTGCTGATGACGTTGCCGCGGACCAGGGAGACGGCGCCGAATCTGAACCGTTGAAGAGCCTGGCCGAATTCGACATCGTACGGGTCGAGCCCGGTGGATCGACCGTCATTGCCGGTAGGGCTGTGCCCGGAGCGACCGTTGCATTGTTCATGAATGGGGAAGAGGTCGCCAAGACTTCGGCGGACGGAACGGGTGGCTTTGTCATCTTTGCCGACCTCGGAGCCTCGGATCTGCCAAGAGTCCTGACGCTGACGGAGACCTGGTTGGACGGGACCGTCCTGGAGGCGCCTGCTTCGGTGATCCTCGCACCTGTGCCTGCTTTGCAAATCGCGGAGGCATCGACGTCTACGCCCGAGACGACGCCTGGTGAGAAAGAAGCAGCGGCAGAACAGGAGAGCACGAGCAGCGAACCTGCGCCTGAAGTGACCCCAGTAGAGCGTGAGGCCGACACAATCGCGAATGCTGGGACCGAACCGGCGGTGAGCGGGCAGGCGGATGACGTGATCTCAGACGCATCCACACACGCAGCGGAAGAACCAGAGGTCGCCAGCGAGCCACCGGCTGAACCTGCGGAAGGAACAATCGCCAAGGCAGACTTGTCGGCGGGCGATACAGCCGGAAAAGGGAGCCCCGTCACGACCGAAACCACATCGGATACCATTGCGCTGCAGGCTCCCACCGTGCTGCTGGCCGACGAAGAGGGCGTTCGCGTTTTGCAGAACTCGGGTGACCAGCCCGAAGCCATGGCAAATGTCTCGATCGATTCCATCAGCTATGACGAAGCCGGAGAGGTCGCCTTGTCGGGGCGGGCCGTGGGGACGAGTGTCGTGCGCGTCTATCTCGACAACCAGCTTCTGTTGGATACGGAAATTAATGAAGGCGGCCAGTGGCGCACGGGGCTTCCGGACATTGATACCGGCACCTACACGCTGCGCGTCGATGAGCTGAACGATGCCGGTGAGGTCATTTCGCGTGCCGAAACTCCGTTCCGGCGGGAACCGGTCGAGGCGATCAAGGCGCTTGATACGGCGGCGCAGACCGAGTTGGCGCCGGTGTCGCTGATCACGGTGCAACCGGGCAATACGCTATGGGGGATCGCGCGGGCAAAATACGGCGAAGGGACGCTCTATGTTCGGGTGTTCGAGGCCAACAACGACCGTATTCGCGACCCCGACCTGATCTATCCGGGGCAGATCTTCACTGTTCCGGACTGAGGTAAGCGCCGGACATCGTGACGATTTCTGCAGGGCGAGACTCTCTGGCTGGTCTTCCGGCGAATGAAAGCCTAGATAACAGCTGATGAGCACTCCCCAATCTCGAAATGCGGGTCGCAAGAGCGGTCTGAACATTATCCGCAAGGTCGCTCCGTACCTTTGGCCGGCTGAAAATCACTGGGTCAAGCGGCGTGTCGTGCTGGCCATGGTCGTTCTCCTGCTGTCGAAGGTCGTCGCTGTCATGACGCCGTTTTTCTACAAGGCGGCGGTGGATATGCTGGCGGGAGATGCGCCCGATCCGGCCTGGGCGCTTGGCATCGGCGCTGTGGGGTTGACGATCACCTACGGCATGGTGCGGCTGATGTCGGTGGGTTTTCAACAGCTTAGGGATGTGATTTTCGCCGCTGTGGGCCAGAGGGCTTTGCGGATGCTGGCCCTTGAAACCTTTACGCATATCCACGCCCTGTCGTTGCGCTATCACATCACACGCAAGACCGGTGGTCTGAGCCGGATTATTGAAAGGGGGGTGAAAGGCGTAGAATTCCTGCTGCGATTCCTCCTGTTTTCGATTGGGCCGCTGGTGGTCGAACTGCTGTTGATCGCAGTTGTCTTGGCCGTGGTTTTCGACCTCTGGTATCTGGCGGTCGTTTTCGTGACGATCGCTCTCTACACCTGGTTCACGTTCAAGGTGACTGAGTGGCGTGTCAAAATTCGCAAGGAAATGAACGACCAGGACACCGACGCCAATCAGAAGGCGATCGACAGTCTTCTGAACTTTGAAACGGTCAAGTATTTCGGTGCGGAAAAGCGCGAGGCGGCGCGGTACGACAGTTCGATGGCGAGCTATGTGAATGCTGCCCTCAAGACGACCTACTCGCTGGCCTTCCTGAACTTTGGGCAGTCTTTCCTGATCACCTGCGGTCTTGTCGCGGTGATGGTCATGGCGGCCATGGGCGTGAGTAACGGTGACCTGACAGTCGGCGATTTCGTCATGGTCAACGCGTACATGATGCAGATCACCATGCCGCTGAACTTTCTTGGCACGGTCTACCGCGAGATCCGCCAGGCCCTTGTCGACATGGGTGAAATGTTCGACCTGTTGGAGCAGCCGGCGGAGGTGAGCGACAAGCACGGCGCTCCGGAGCTAAAGGTCTCGGGCGGGAATGTCAGCTTTGACAATGTGGTCTTTGGCTATGATGCCGCGCGGCCAATTCTGAAAGGGATTTCCCTGGATGTGCCCGCAGGCCAGACCGTCGCCATCGTGGGGCCTTCAGGCTCGGGCAAGTCGACCATCGGACGGCTGTTGTTCCGGTTCTATGACGTTGGCAGCGGGTCTTTGAAGATTGACGGGCAGGACGTGCGCGACGTGACGCAGGAAAGTCTGCATCGGGCGGTCGGCGTGGTGCCGCAGGACACAGTCCTGTTTAACGACAGCATCTATTACAACATCGCCTATGGCCGACCCGAAGCATCCCGAGACGAGGTGATCGGCGCAGCGAAGGCAGCGAAGATTCACGAGTTTATCTCAACGCTGCCGGAGGGTTACGAAACTGCCGTGGGCGAGCGGGGCTTGAAGCTGTCGGGCGGCGAGAAGCAACGTGTCGGCATTGCACGAACCCTGTTGAAGAACCCGCCAATCCTTTTGCTGGACGAGGCGACCAGTGCTTTGGACACCGAGACCGAGGCCGAGATCCAGTCGGAGCTGGAGGCGATGAGCGAGGGCCGCACGGTGCTGACCATCGCGCACCGGCTCTCGACGATTGCCCATGCCGACCGGATCGTTGTTCTGGAACAGGGCATTATCGTCGAGGAAGGCACACACGAGAGCCTTTTGGCCAGGGATGGCCGCTATGCGGCGCTGTGGCAGCGGCAGGCCTCCGGAGAGGACCTGGAAAGGCTTCAGGTGGTTGACGAGGCGAGCTGAGCCGGGCCCGCTCTTACTCGGCGGCCTTGAGTTCCTGGTCCTCGATCAGCGGCGCGTTTTGGAAGGCGTCGACCTCCCAGACGATGTCCGTGGCCTTGATTTTTTTCGCGGTGCGCCGAAGCGCCCAGTCACGGGCCGTGCGGCTGTGCGAGCCGCGGGTCAGGGCGCTGATCGAGTTTAGGCCCCAGGCGAGGATGGTCCAGAACCAAACCCGGAGTGCCAGCATCGAAGGTGTGAAGACCAGGGTCAGCATGGTGGCGATGCCAAGGCCGAAGACGACGGCAGTGGCAAGCTGCTTCCACCAGAGCGCCGTCGGGCTGTCGATGGAATAGCCACCGCCGAAGAAGTCAAGGCTGAGGCCAAACATCATCGGCGCGAGGCCCGCCATTGTCGTGATCGTCGTCAGAAGCACCGGACGTAGCCGGGATTCAGAGGTGCGCACGATAGCCTCGATCCGGGGCATGTACTGGGAATACTCCTGGTAGGTGTCGATCAGCACAATATTGTTGTTCACCACGATCCCCGCGAGCGCGACGATCCCGGTCCCGGTCATGATGATTGAAAACGGCTGGTCCATGACCAGCATGCCGATCAGCACACCGGTGGTCGAAAGGACCACCGCCAGGAGCACCAGGACGGCGTTGTAGAACGAGTTGAACTGCGCCAGCAGGATGATGAACATCAATCCGAGCGCGGCCGAGAAGCCGACTTGCAGGAACGCCTGGGATTCTTCCTGGTCTTCCTGGTCGCCCGTCCATTCCCACTCGACGCCCGGGGGCAGGGGATTTTCGGAGTCGAGCCATTCGGTCAGGACCTCGATACGTTCGTTGCCGGTGACAGGAACGATGCCGACATCCGATGCAGCGATGGCGTCGATGATTTCGGCCCGGTCAGCAACTCGCGCGGGATCGGCGACGCGGATGTCGGCGAAGAATCGGTCGGATTTCGTCATTGCGTCAGACCGTGCGGCAGCGGCTTCGGCTTCAAGTTCGGTCGCGTAGGCGAGCGTAACATTGCCATGGGTGAACTTAACGAGATTATCGGCGACACCCGCCTTCACGTCGAAGTACCGCTTCTGATCGACCCGGTTGATCTGGGCCAGCTGCGCGACAGGTTCGCGGGTGATGAAGTTTGACAGAGGCACGAGGCCGTCGGAGGTGCGGACCTTGAGCGTGTCGAGCGTCGAAAGCACGCGGTCTTCCTTGGGCAGGCGGACGCGGATATCGACCTCTTCGTCGGAGCTGTCGACGCGCATGGTGTCAAGCAGGACACCGCGGGTGACAAGCTGCACCATGCCGCCCACAATCGCGACGTCGGCACCATAGCGGCCGGCCTTTTCGACATCGACGTCGATCTGCCAGTCAATGCCGGGCAAGGGGAGGTTGTCCTCGATGTCCCTCAGGCCCGAAGTATTTTCGAACCGTGCGCGCGCCATGGACGTGGCCGCGATCAGCGCATCCCAGTCGTCGGATTTCAGGCGCAGGTGCACCGGCTTGGCCGAAGCCGGTCCGCGTGAGAGGTTCAGAATCTCGATCTTGATGCCCGGGATTTGGCGCAGATTCGCTTCGAGGTCTTCGAGCACGATGTCACCGTCAAGCTGGGCGACGTCGTAGTTGTTTTCGCGGGCATAAGTGGCGCGGTCTTCCCAGGGTACGAGTTCGATCTGGACCTGGCCGATGGAATCGTTCGGACCTGCGGCGCCGCCGGTGTTGGCGTTAAGGCCGCCTTGGCCAGCAAAGGCAAAGGCCGAGTCGACGCCAGGGGTGGCGAGGATGACGTCTTCGACCTGGCTGACCAGCGCGTCCTTTTCATAGATCGAAAGATTGCCGCGTGCCCGGACATAAACGATGGCCTGCTCAGGCTCGCTTTCGACGAAGAATTCGACCCCGTTGTTGTGCTCTCCGAAGTAGGAGAAGACGCTCACCACGAGGAACACGACACCGGCGACAGTGACGACGGGCATCACGGGATTGCCGGCGATCAGGGCGATCAGGCTGCCGTAGAGCGAGCGGCGACCGGTGGTTTCGATGCGTTTCTTGCGGCGCCGGAAGCTGGCTGCGCCAAAGGCGATCGAGGAGAACATCGCGGAGAGGACGAAGCCGACGGCGCCAAATAGCGCGCCGGAGGTGCCTGCGCCGGGGCCGAGGAGATAGGCCGGGTTCAAGACCTGCATGGCCATGATGAACATGAGATAGAGCGCCACCGGAACCAGGAGCGCGCGCGACCACCAGGGGGTTGAGCGGCGCAGCGCGGCGGAGGCGCGTTCGAAGAAACGGCTGAGACGGCCCGCGACGCCGCCCATGACGGGCAGGTAAACCAGTGCAACGACCAGCGAGGCCGATAGAACGAAGATCAGCGTAACAGGCAGCATCCCCATGAACTGTCCCGGCACACCGGGCCAGAACAGCATCGGCAGGAACGCGCAGAGCGTGGTGGCGGTCGAAGAGACCACCGGCCAGAACATGCGCTTGGCGGCCTCGACATAGGCGTGCATGGGGCCTGAGCCCTCGGAGATGCGCTTGTCGGCGTATTCCACGACGACGATGGCTCCGTCGACCAGCATACCCACTGCGAGGATCAGACCGAACATGACAATGTTCGAGATCGAAACGTCCATGACAGCCAGCATGGCAAAGCACAGAAGGAACGACGTCGGGATGGCAAAGCCGACCAAGAGTGCCGAGCGCGAGCCAAGGGCGGCCAGCACGACGATCATGACCAGCGCCACGGCGGTCAGGACCGAGCCTTCAAGCTGGCTGACCATGGAGTTCACCGTGCGCGACTGGTCGTTGGACGTGCCGACGCGGATGGCGTCTTGCAGTTCGGCTGGCCAGGTGGCGCGTTCGGCCTCGATTTCTGCGCGCACCGCGGCGGCGGTGTCGATGATGTTGAATCCCTTCCGCTTGACCACCTGCAGGGCGACCGTGTTTTCGCCGTTGAACCGGGCGGTGCCGACGCGGTCTTCGAAGGTCAGGCGGATGTCGGCAATTTCGCCCAGTGTTACGACCCGGTCGCCGTCGGTTTTGACGGGCAGATTGTAGATGTCCTGCTGTTCGTCGAAGGACGAGGGAATCTTGACTGCGAAGGCGCCGGATTCGGTTTCGACCTCGCCCGCTGCGATCAGTTGGTTGTTTGACACGACGACGTTGATCAACTCGCCCGCCGTCACGTTGTAGGCTTCGAGCCGGAGCGGGTCGATCACCACTTCGACCATTTCGTCGCGGTGGCCTGTCAATGCGGCCTCGAGGATCGCGTCCATTCCTTCAAGTCGATCCTGAAGGTTCTTGGCGACGCGCAAAAGCGTTCGCTCGGGCAGGGCCCCGGTCAGGTTGACGATGATGATCGGAAATTCCGAGAAGTTGATCTCGTTGATCGAATACTTGTCGGCGCCTTCGGGGAATTCGGCCTCGGCGTTGTTCATGGCGTCGCGGACGTCGGCCATGATCTTGGTCTTGTCCCAACCGAATTCGAATTCGAGCGCCACGCCGGCATAGTTTTCGGCAGCTGTGCCCTGCATGGTCTTCAGACCATCGAGATCGGCGAGTTCCGTCTCCATGGGCTTGACCAGCAATTTTTCACTGTCCTCCGCCGATATGCCGGGGAAGGGGACCGAGACAAAGAGCGCCGGGATCTCGATATCCGGCTCGCCCTCCTTCGGGAGGGAACTATAGGCGAATCCGCCAGCAAGGATGGAAAGCACGATAAACGCGAGCACCATCCGTGCGCGGCTCGCAGCCCAATCAACGATACCGGTCATTGCAGGGCGCTCCTGTAGGTCACCTCGACCGGTACACCGTCAGTGACGAATTCCTGTCCGACAACAATGATATCGGCTTCGAGCGGCAGGCCCGACACCCAGATGCCGTCAATCGTGTCGCGGATCACTTTCACGGGCGTGAACCGCGCCGTGTTGTTTTCGACGTTGCGTACGCCGAGTTGGCCGTCGTCGTCGAGCGTCAGGGCCGATTGCGGCAAAAGGTGAGCAGTTTCGCCGTCGGACTGGATCAGGATTTCCGCGGTCTGCCCGTCGCGAATCGACAGGTCGTCGTTTGCGACCTGGACGTCGACCCGGAAAGTGCGAGTCGTGGGATCGGCTGAGCGGGATAGAAATGTCACCTCCCCCACGACTTCGCGGCCGGAGGCCAAACGCGCCCCGGCCATGGCCCCAACCTCGACATGATCGACGCTCGTCTCTGGCACGAAGCCAACAAGCTTGATGGTGTCGAGATTGATGATGGTGGCGCAGAGCGATCCCGGCTGGAGAAGAGAGCCGAGTTCGGCGGCGTCGGTTTCCAAAAGGCCCGAGAAGGGCGCGCGGATTTCGAGTTTTTGCAGTTCGTTTTCGGCAGAGGCGACAGCAGCTTCAGCGGCTTGGATGCCGGCGTGGGCGCTTTCGACGTTGGAATTGGCGGATTCAACGCCGGCGCGTGCGGCTTCGACGAGGGCGGTTGTCGAGGCGACACGGGTTTCAGAGGCAAAGCCTTCCTGGCTGAGACGCCTGGCGGCGTTATCGTTGATTTCGGCCTCGATAAGTCGTGCTTTGGCTTCGGCCAGACCGGCCTGGGCCACAGGGAGCTTCGCCTTGGCCTCGCGCAGGCGGGCGTCAGCGTCGTCGAGCTTTATCCGGCGCGTGCCGGGATCGAGTTCGCACAGGAGATCACCCATTTCGACATGGGCGCCCCTGCGGGCCGGTTCGCTGATGACGAGTCCGGTGGTTTCGGCGCGCACGTCGACCTGGCGGATCGCCTCGGTACGTCCACGCAGGATCACGGCGCCATCCACAGTGCGGGCCTTGGATTTGAACGCAACGACGGAGACGACGTTTCCAGCATCCTTTGCCTCGGGGCTATCCGTTGGGACGGCAGCCGCCTCAACGGCGTTCACGCCAGCGAATTTCTGCAGGTCTTCGCGATCGAAGATCAGCAGGTACAAGGCAAAAACCACCAGCACGGCAGTCAGTACGGAAAGCGCACGCATCGCTAAATTGTCCTTTTGCGTCCGAAGTCATGACTCCGGTAAATCCCGCTAGCAAAAAAAATTTCGCTAAACTGTTCGGTTCAGTTTAGACAAGTTGGCGCGGGACCGCAAGTTTTCAAGTTGCGGCGATCATTGTGTTCTTTGCATTCCGGTTTTGCACACGATATGAGGTCGCAACAAGGCGACATAGATCGAATGGGGGCTGCGTTGGCCAATCAGGATTCCTTTATTACCGAGGTGACCGACGAAGTCCGGCGCGACAGGTTGTTCGCGTTGATGCGACGCTATGGCGGGGTCGCTGTCCTGGCGATCGTCGTGGTCGTTGGCGGTGCGGCGTTCAACGAATGGCGCAAGGCGCGCGCGCAGGCGGCGGCCGAGGCCTTTGGCGACGCTGTCCTGGCGGCGATGTCCGAAGAATCGGCCGAGGATCGGCGCGCGGCACTGGCGGAACTGTCGGCGGGAGATTCGCCTGAGCGGCGCGCTCTGCTGGCCCTGTTGGCGGCAGCTTCGGAGGCGGAAGCAGATGATGGCGCCGCGGCGGTGGCCTCGCTCAGGGCCGTTGCGGCGGATCCCGAGGTGCCCGAACTGTATCGCGACATTGCTTTGTTCAAGTCAGTTGTCGTTTCTGACGGCATGGCGCCGCAGGAGCGGATCGACGCCCTGCAGCCGATCGTTGCAGCGGGACATCCGTTGCGTCTGATCGCCTTGGAGCAGCGGGCCCTGGCCGAGGTCGAACTGGGTGATGCCGAGGCCGCGCTTGCCACCTTGAAGGGGATTGTCGCCGATGCCGGTGTGACGGAAGACTTGCGCCAGCGAGCCTCTCAGTTGATTGTTGCCCTCGGCGGGTCGATCGATCAGGTCTGACGGGCCGGGAGTGGGACAGTGAGGGGCAACCGGGTGAGACAGTTTGCGATCGTTTTGGCAGGGCTGATGCTGGTCGCCGCTTGTGGCGATCGCGAGGTGCTGTTGGAAGGCGAGCGCCTGGATTTGGATGGGACGGCAGCTGCGAAGGCGGTCGTTAGCCGGTCCGAGCCGATTTCGCTGCCGGGCGCGGTTGCCAATGCCGAGTGGACCCACCAGCAAGGCAATGTGCGCCACCAGTTTTCCAACCTCGCCCTGCCGCGCGATCTGAACCTGGCCTGGAGCACGCCGATCGGGCAGGGCAATGATCGCCGCCATCGCATCACCGCTGAGCCGATCGTGGCCGGGGGACGGATTTACACGCTGGACAGCCGGGCTTTGGTTTCCGCTCATGATCTGAACGGGCGGCCGCTATGGACCCGCGACCTTACGCCATCCTCGGACAAGGCCGAGGATGCTTCGGGTGGCGGTTTGGCTGCCTCGGGCGGAACGGTTTTTGCAACGACCGGATTTGGAACGCTGGTGGCGATTGAGGCGGCAACGGGCCAGCTGCTCTGGACCCAGGATCTGAACTCCAAGGCCAGTGGCGCTCCGACAGTTCACGAGGGCGTGGTCTATCTCGTCACGCGCAATGATGTCGGCTGGGCCATAGATGCCGCCAACGGGCGTATTCTTTGGCAGACCCTGGGCGCGATCGCGGAAGCAGGCGTGACCGGCGGTTCGAGCCCTGCCATCGCCGGGGCGCTTGTGATCTTCCCGTTTTCCTCCGGCCAGTTGATCGCCGTGGAACGCGGCACCGGGCGGCAGGCCTGGTCGGCCAGCGTCGCCGGTCAAAAGGCGGGCCGGGCCTATAGCAGGTTCTCGGATCTTTCGGGGGCGCCTGTGGTTGAGGGCAACGCAGTCTTTGCCGCCACCCACTCGGGCCGCGCTGGCGCGCGTGACCTGGCGACGGGCCAGACCCTGTGGAGCGCCCGTGAGGGTACGGCACACGGGCTGTTGGTGGCGGGCGGATCTGTCTTCATGGTGTCGGATGATAACCGCTTGCTCCGCCTGGACGCGGCCGCCGGTGAGGTCATCTGGGCTGTCGATCTGCCGTACTATGAGCGCGAGAGGATCAAGAAGCGCCTGTCGATCTTTGTTCATCGCGGACCGATCATGGTCGCGGGGCGGCTGATGTTGGTATCGAACGACGGGTACCTGCGCGAGTTCAACCCGGTCGACGGTGCCCTTCTGCGGGCCGTCCCGATGCCGGGGAAAGCCGCCGCCGGACCCGTGGTTGCCGGTCAAACATTGTATGTGGTCACAGAAAAAGGCGATCTGCAGGCTTTTCGCTGAGCCGACGCTCTGTTAAGGGCGGCGCTTGATCGACGTGATCCGAGGCACGAGACATGAGCTTTACCCTGGCCCTTGTTGGCCGTCCCAACGTGGGAAAGTCGACCTTGTTCAACCGGTTGGTTGGCAAACGTCTGGCCCTGGTCGATGATCAGCCAGGGGTGACTCGCGACCTGCGCGAGGGCGAGGCCCGTCTGGGCGATCTGCGGTTCACTGTCATCGACACCGCCGGTTTGGAAGAGGCCACGGACGAAAGTCTCCAGGGCCGGATGCGGCAATTGACCGAACGCGCAGTCGAGATGGCCGACGTTTGTCTCTTCATGATCGACGCACGCGCCGGGGTTCTTCCCGCCGATGAGGTCTTTGCCGATATCCTGCGCAAGAAATCGGCGCATGTGATTCTGGCCGCCAACAAGGTTGAGGGCCGCGCCGCAGAGGGCGGTCTGGTCGAGGCCTGGTCACTGGGTCTGGGCGATCCGGTGCCCTTGTCCGCCGAGCATGGCGAGGGCATGGGCGATCTCTTGGCCGTGCTTCAGCCGATTGCCGAGGAATTCGCCGGCCGGGACGAAGAGATCGGGGCAGAGGCACCATCGACGGATGTGGATATGGACGAGGGCGTGGAGGCGCCTGAGCGGGTTCTGAGTCGCGAAAAGCCTCTCCAGATCGCTGTCGTAGGCCGTCCGAACGCGGGCAAGTCGACGCTGATCAACCAAATCCTGGGCGAGGACCGCCTGCTGACCGGCCCCGAGGCGGGGATCACGCGGGATGCCATCGCGCTGTCGTTCGACTGGGACGGTTTGCCGGTTCGGATTTTCGACACGGCGGGGATGCGCAAGAAGGCTCGGGTTCAGGAAAAGCTGGAAAAGCTGTCTGTGGCCGATGGTTTGCGCGCGGTGAAATTCGCTGAGGTGGTCGTCGTGCTGCTTGACGCGGCGATCCCGTTCGAGCAGCAGGATTTGCGCATCGCCGACCTGGCCGAACGCGAAGGCCGTGCCGTGGTGATTGCCGTCAACAAGTGGGACGTGGAAGAGCACAAACAGGAGAAG
>JBNKHH010000021.1:0-105510 GCA_050290245.1 Silicimonas sp. | reverse complement strand
ATTCCCACCGCGCGCTGCCTCAAGGCCTGCTCTTACCCCGATGAACGGTTCCAGACACCAACGTGATACTGACGCAATGCCGACGCCGCGATTCTCCTGCCGGGCCCTGGAAACTCGGGCGGTCACGGCGATTTCCGGCCTACGCAACGCCCCGGCAACGCACGCTGCATGAACTTCATCGCCCTGATCCGGGACGGGGGCTTGCTCTCTACCCACACGCAGCTATAGAAAGTTTCGACACTCAAGATGGATGTGGACTTCATGGAAAAGATACCGCTGACCCGCGCGGGCCACACCGCGCTGAACGACGAGTTGAAGCAGCTCAAGTCCGTCGAACGCCCGGCGGTCATCCGCGCCATTGCAGAGGCCCGCGAGCATGGCGATCTGTCTGAGAACGCTGAATACCACGCCGCCCGCGAAAAGCAGAGTTTCATCGAGGGCCGCGTAAAGGAGCTTGAAGGCATCCTTTCGCTGGCCGACGTCATCGACACCTCGAGCATGTCCGGCTCCATCAAGTTCGGCGCCACCGTAGAGCTGGTCGACGAAGATACGGACGAGGAAAAGACCTATCAGATCGTCGGCGAACCGGAAGCGGACATCGAGAACGGCAAACTCAACATCAAGTCCCCGCTGGCACGCGCCCTGATCGGCAAGGACGAAGGCGACAGCGTCGAGGTCCGTACTCCGGGTGGCGAAAAGTCGTACGAGATCCTCTCGATCAAGTACCTCTGACCCATGGCCAACAGTCGTCCCGAACCCCCGGTCGATTTGGGTATATACAGCCGTATGACCGTAAAAAACGGGTTCGACCCAGCTGACAAGGTGGCTGCCGCTGTCACCGGTGTCTGGGTGTTCATGTGCCTGATTTTCTTAGGTTTCGTGGGTCTTGGCAGCGGCGCGTCGCTGGGTCCGCTTCGGTTCCTGATCCTGGTTCTGGCGGTCTTTCTTCCGATCGCACTGATCTGGATCGCGGCCATCGCTTTAAAAAGCGCGCGCATCATCCGTGATGAAAGCGAACGACTCCAGGCTTCGATGGACGCCATGCGGCAGATCTATGTCAGCCAGGCCCAGATGGCCGCGACGACCATGGGACCAAACGTCGAACGCAAGATTGACGAGATCGTGAAAGGTCAAAAACGGGCCGAGGACGCGCTCGCCAATTTCGCGTCGGTACGCAGCGCGCCGGAACGTCCAGTATCGCGCCCCGTGTCCGCTGCCCCGGCGCCCGAACCAGTCGCGCATGAGCCGGAGCAACAGACCGCGCTGGCGCTGTCGACACCGCCTGGCCACGGGACACAGGCGGTCACGGTCGAGGATTTCATCTCGGCAATGAACTTCCCCGAAACCGCCGACGACCGCGAAGGGTTTGCCGCCCTGCGCCGCGCCCTAGCCGACCATCGCGCCGCGCAGTTGATCCGCGCCAGCCAGGACGTTCTGACCCTGCTTAGCCAGGACGGCATCTACATGGACGACCTGACGCCGGATCGTGCACGCCCTGAGACCTGGCGCCGCTTCGCCGCCGGCGAACGTGGCCGCACCATTTCAGGTCTGGGTGGCATCCGCGACCGCTCGTCCCTTGCGCTGACCTCGGCTCGGATGCGGCAGGACACTATCTTCCGCGATGCCGCACACCATTTTCTGCGCACCTTTGACAAGACCTTCTCGGCCATGGCCGAGGAGCTGACCGATGCCGAAATCGCTGCCCTGACGCAGACTCGCACGGCGCGAGCCTTCATGCTCTTGGGCCGGGTCGCGGGAATTTTCGACTGATCAGATAAGCCATTCCTGAAGCTCGTCGTCCTCGTCGTGATGATGGTATATCGGGTCGAACTCCTCGACCGGAATCGACGGCAGGAAACTGACGTCAAAGTGGCTTTCGCCCCCCTCGTCCCCAAGACTGTCATCTTCCGGCAAACGCCCGGCAGCGACCAGCGCGGCCGCACCTCCTCCGCCGCTGAACAGGCCAAATATCAGCGCCAGAAGCCCCGCAATCAGACCGATGGCACCTCCTGCTCCGCCGCCTCCGCCCGAGCTGCTGGGGACCTCTTCAGAAACCACCAGTGGCGGCGGCGACCCGTCCGAGCCGTCACCCGTGCCGTAAAGAAACTGTACGCCTGCGATATCACCGTCACCAAGGCTGTTGGCATAGACCACCGGATTCATGATTTCCGAAGTATCGTCCACATGCCCCAGGCCCAGGATATGGCCGATCTCGTGCAGCGCGACCGCATAGAAATCCGCGCCTCCGCTGCCATCGGGGGACCAGGTATAATCCGTGTTGAACGCAATCGAGCCCGAGAAGATCTCGCTCAGACCGGCATTCCCATCGAAGGTGTAGTTGGCCTGTCCCGCAACGCCAGATGCCAGATCGGCAGCACCAACCACCACGTCGCCGCCCGAGGACACCATCTCGAAATCGATGGCTGCAACACTTTCCCAGGCATCGAAAGCGGACACCAGCGCTGCACTGATATCACCCGTGTCGTAACTTGCTGAAATGGCGATGTTGTCAACGACCGTTTGTGACCAATAAATGGTCCCGCTGGGCTCGCCCAGAACCGGTTCACCCCACTTGGTGTCACCTGCGCTATAGGGCATGGCTGCTCTCTCCCATTACCCCCGCATCATTGATAACCTACCGAATTCGTTTGAACAATACCGCTTTGATTGCTCGGCAGATCTCAGCCGTGATCCTTCAGCAAACGCTGCTTTTGCCGGTTCCAGTCCCGCTTGGCTTCGGTTTCGCGCTTGTCGTGGCTCTTCTTGCCCTTGGCGATGCCCAGCTTCACCTTGGCGATGCCCTTGTGATTGAAGTACATGACCATCGGCACCAGGGTCATGCCCT
Source organism: Silicimonas sp. (assembly GCA_050290245.1). Classification (GTDB taxonomy): domain Bacteria; phylum Pseudomonadota; class Alphaproteobacteria; order Rhodobacterales; family Rhodobacteraceae; genus JBNKHH01. The sequence continues at coordinate 102,665 of JBNKHH010000021.1, read as the reverse complement.
TGCGCTGAGTCGCGTTCCAAAGGTTCGCCAACTCCTTCTTCGACACCAAAAGCTTGCGCTTCCTGCGGTCCTCGTGGCCGAACATGGCCTGCTCGTATGGCGCGATATAGCTGTTCACAAGCCATAACTCGCCATCCTCAACGGCGGCATAGCTCTCAGCGATATTCGATTGTCCCGTGCGTAACGATTTGACCTCGGACCCGAACAGCTGAATGCCGCATTCGATATCATCCTCGATCGCATAGTCGTACCGCGCGCGCCGGTTCTCGGCGACGACCTTATAGTTGGGGTTATCCTTGGGCTTGGCCATAGTCGGAACGAGATAGGGTGCCAAAGCGTCGCTGTCCAGAGTGGTTGACCGCGGCACGCAAGAGATGAAGATACGCCCATGTTCACTCAACTTGCCCTCGGCAGTCTTCTTACGTTCGCCACGATCCTCGTGGCTGCGCTGTCGTGGTGGGGTCTCGAGGCTGTCATGGTCCGGCTGCACGGCTGGGCGGTCCGCCCGCCACACGGGCCGAAACTGATTTCGGTCCTCGTCCTGTCGCTGGTCTGGACGCTGGGCATGATGACCGCAGCAGTCTGGCTATGGGCCATTGCCCTCTACGAATTGGAGATCTTCATCCAGTTCGAAGCTTCGGTCTACTTTGCCCTCGTGGCCTTCACCACGCTCGGCTTTGGCGACATCCTCCTGCCAGTGGAATGGCGTCTTCTGGGCGGCATGGCTGCCGCGAATGGCCTGCTGATGTTCGGCCTTCTGACCGCGATCCTCGTTGAAATCCTGCGCGACACCCGTCAACGCCAGCGCAACCGGGGCCTCTAGTCCTTTTTACCAGTCTCCAAGCGCATCCTGCCAGAGAGTCAGGGCCGCCACGGCAGCTGTATCGGCGCGCAGTATGCGCGGACCAAGCGCTACTGCATGGGCCTTTTCCATGCTCGCCAACCGCGCGCGCTCGTTCTCTGAAAATCCGCCTTCGGGTCCGATCAGGATCGCCCAGGGTCCGGGAAGGTCAGGAAGCCGTGCATCGTCGCCTGCCAGCCCCTCGTCACAGAACATCAGGTGCCGGTCGCCGGGCCAGTCGGCCAACAACCGATCCAGCCGCACCAGGTCGGCTACCTCGGGCACATGGGTCGCACCGCATTGCTCGGCGGCCTCAACCGCATGGGCTTGCAGCCGGTCGCGCCGGATACGTTCCGCGTTTGTGAACTCGGTCTGCACCGGGCAGATCCTGGCCGCCCCCATTTCGACCGCCTTTTCGACGATGAAATCCGTCCGCGCCTTCTTGATCGGCGCAAACATCAGCCACAGGTCCGGCGGCGTCGACTGAGGTGCCGACTGCCCGGCGCAGACCAGAACACCGCCACGCTTGCCAGCCTCGGCCACTTCCGCCGACCATGCCCCGTCCGCGCCGTTGAACAGCGTCACCGTATCGCCCACGCCAAGCCGCATCACACCGAACAGGTAATGCGCCTGGTCCCGCGTCAGAGCGACGGATTGCCCCTCACCCAGAGGGTGCTCTACATAGAGCCTGACTTTCGCAGCTTTTGCCATGGGGCGACCATATGACCGCGACCGAAAAGACGCCAGAGACTGGACAGGTTGCCGATGCGGTTTCCGGCAACTGGGTCGACCGGCACGCACCGGAATGGACAAGGCCCTATTTGCGCCTGTCGCGCGCCGATCGGCCCATCGGCACATGGCTTTTGCTTTTGCCTTGCTGGTGGGCACTAGGCGCGGCGACGCTGGCGCAGGGCAGTTTCACCCTAGGGCACCTCTGGATCGGCATCGGCTGCGGGTTCGGCGCCTGGCTGATGCGCGGCGCGGGCTGCACTTGGAACGATATCACGGATCGCAACTTTGACGGCGCGGTCGAACGCACGCGCTCGCGCCCGATCCCTTCGGGGCAGGTTACCGTCAAACAGGCCTTGGTGTGGATGGTCGTCCAGGCGCTGGTCGCCTTCGCCGTCCTCCTGACCTTCAATCTCCCGGCAATCCTCCTTGGCATCGGCTCACTGGCCATTGTCTGCATCTATCCGTTCGCAAAACGCTTTACGTGGTGGCCACAGGTTTTTCTCGGCCTCGCTTTCAATTGGGGCGCGCTCCTGGCGTGGACCGCCGTCACCGGCCGGTTCGAGTGGCCCGCCCTGATCCTCTACGGAGCCGGCATCGCATGGACGCTGTTCTACGACACGATCTATGCCCATCAGGACAAGGAAGACGACGCCCTGATTGGAGTGAAATCCACTGCCCGCCTGTTCGGCGAAGACACCGCGCGCTGGCTCCGGTGGTTCCTGACTCTATCCGTTGCACTCTTTGCCGCCGCGCTGATCCTTGCGCTGACCGGCGCAACGAACGTCCTGCAACTGACCGTCGCGCTTTGCGGGGTCTGGGCCTTCGGCTGGCACCTTGCCTGGCAACTGCGCCAACTCGACATCGACAACCCCGACCGTTGCCTCAGGCTTTTTCGGGCAAATCGGGACGCGGGGCTGATCCCCGTGCTGTTTCTTGCCGTTGCTCATCTCCTCTGATTGCACGTGCCCGCGCCACGGACTAACTAGTCGACCATGACAACTCCAAAGGCCTCTTCCGGCTTCAACGCCTTGCCGCATGTGCTCGCAATCGTGATCGCTGCGGCCGGATGCGTCGGCGTGGCCTACTGGGCCCGCCACCTCGTAGAAACCAAGGCGACCACTCAGCTGAACCTGGTCCTGTCCCAAGCCGGACACGACTGGGCCGACGTCGCGGTCGATGGCCTGTCCGTCACGCTGACGGGCACCGCGCCTGACGAGGCAACGCGCTTTGACGCCCTGTCGGCGGCGGGCAGCGTGATCGACGCCTCGCGCATCATCGACGCCATGGAGGTCGCCGCCGTGGCGGCCATCCCCGCGCCGGACTTCTCGATCGAAGTTCTCAAGAACGAGGACGGCATCTCCCTGATCGGTGTTGTCCCGCTGGAATCCGACCCTGAAACCATCATCGCCCGTGTTCAGGCAGTGTCCGACGGTGCCCGGATCTCGGACCTTCTGGAAGGCGCCGACTTCGCGCCACCAGAAGGATGGGAGCGCGCCCTCACCTTCGGCATCCAGGCCATCGAGGCGCTGCCGCGGTCCAAGGTCTCGATCTCGCCATCAGTGGTCGCCATCACCGCCGTATCGGAGTCCGCCGAAGACAAGCGGCGGCTTGAACGCCAACTGAACCGCGACGCACCCGCCGGACTGGTACTGAACCTGAACATATCTGCTCCGCGCCCCGTGGTGGCGCCGTTCACGCTGCGCTTCCTGATCGACGACAATGGCGCTCGTTTCGATGCCTGCACGGCGGATTCCGACGTGGCGCGCACCGCGATTCTGACCGCTGCTGCCGAGGCGGGAATGAGCCGTCAGACCGACTGCGTCCTCGGCCTTGGCACGCCATCGACCCGGTGGGGCGAAGCAGCCGTCGCCGGCATCCGTGCCCTGGGCGAGTTGGGTGCAGGCTCGCTGACGATCTCGAACGCCGATGTCTCGCTATTGGCGCGCCAGGGCACCGCGCCGGACCTCTTCGACAAGGCCGTCGGCGAACTTGAGGCCGCGCTGCCACCGGTCTTCTCGCTATCCGCCGTCTTGCCAAAACCGCCCGAGCAGGCGGCCGAGGGCGACGCGGCGCCGCCCGAGTTTACCGCGACGCGGTCTCCCGAAGGCCAGGTGCAGCTGCGCGGCCGCCTGGGCAACGATATAACCCGTTCGGCTGTCGAGAGCTTTGCCTCCGCCCACTTCGGGGCCGACAAGGTCTATCCGGCGATGCGAATCGACCCATCGGTACCCCCTGGTTGGCCCAGCCGGGTTCTTGCCGCCCTCGAGGCGCTCGGCTACCTGCACAACGGTGTGGCGCGGGTCACCGCCGATCAGGTCTCCCTCACAGGCGTCACCGGTCAGACTGACGCACAATCAGAAATGGCTCGCATCCTGTCCCACAGGCTTGAAGACGGCGCGGATTTCAACCTCGACGTTACCTACTCCGAGGCGCTCGACCCGCTCGCCGCACTGCCCACGCCCGAAGAATGCATCCAGTTGATCAACAAGGCGGGCAACACCCGCAAGATCACCTTTGCACCCTCTTCGACCGACTTCGAACCCGACGCGGTCCAGACCATTGACGCCATTGCCGAGATCCTGCGCGATTGTCAGAGCGTGCGCATCGAAATCGGAGGCCACACCGACAGCCAGGGCCGCGAAATCATGAACCAACAGCTCAGCCAAGCCCGCGCCGACGCGGTTCTGAACGCGATCATGGCGCGACGGGTTCTGACCTCGAACCTATCGGCCAAGGGTTATGGTGAAAGCCAGCCGATCGCCGACAACGACACCGAAGCTGGACGCGAGGCGAACCGGCGGATCGAATTCCGCCTGATTGACGACATCGAGGCCAGCGACGAGGATGCGACCGCCGCCGAAGATGCAGGCGAGGCGCAGAATGAAACTCAGACAGCGGATGACGCGGCCAGTGAAGCGGAGACAGGCGAATGAACGGAACCGAGTTTATCGCGGCCACTGCTGCCATCCTCTTCATGGCCTTCGTCGCGGGATGGTTCACCCACTGGGTGATCTCGCGCATCACGCGGGTGACGCGCTCGGACATGGACGACCTCGACAGGATGGCGCAGGAACTTCACAAGGCCGAGGAAGAACGCGACCAGACCGTCAGCTATTTGCAGCAGCGCGAATCCGAACTGACCAACAAGCTTTCCCAAGCCGAGGCAGAACTGGGCGCCGCCATGGACGGATTGCGCACGGCCCGCGCCGAGGCGGAAGAACTCCGCGCCTATATCGAACGGGCGAACCAGTCCTGACCTGTCATCCCCGTGCGATTTTCTTGACCCCCTGATCACCAAACACGTCTGGACCGGTCCGTCCCGTTCTGCGAATTGACGACGCCTACAGCGCGCTGGCGATTTCACCCGCCTTCTTCTGAATTGCCGTGAATTCGTCACTCGTAAAGGCGCGCACCGTCTTCAGGTTGGAAACCGCGCCTTGCGAGGCAGCAACCATCAGACCCGCCATCAGGTCCTCGGCCCGATCGATCGAAACCTTGATCGAAAAATCGGCGTCTCCCGTCACCATGTAATAGGTCTCAAGCGTGCCGCCCGCCGCCTCGACGATGGCGCGCGCCACCGACTCGCGGTCGCCCGGGCTGGCAACCATACCCTTGATGCCCTCCGAGGTATAACTCCCCGTCACGATATATCTTGGCATTACAGGCCTCCCTGAGGGACATGGCCCCGGACCGCCCGTCGACACCATGCCTCACGGCACGGCCCTGCGACTCCCCCGCAGACAGACTAGCACAAAATCGGTCAGTTTTCGCCCCGGTTGTTGCAGGACCGGTCAACCGGCCGGAACGCCGTCCCGGTGCAGGTCCCGTGCCTGGGCAAATGACAAGAGACGACGCGCGTCCTCGTCCCAAAGATGCAGCCGCGCATTGCGAAGGCTTTCGCGGATCGTCATCCGGTTGCTGTCTGGCAGGTCTGCGTGGTCTCGCAGCACGTCAGGCAGCTTGTAAAACGGGATGCGGCTGTGCAGGTGGTGTACATGGTGAATGCCAATATTGGCACTCATCCATTGCAGGATCGGTGGCAGAATGTAATGCGAACTTCCTTCAAGTGCGGCGTCATGCAGCTGCCAGTTCTCGTCAATCTCCCAATGGGTCGTCTCGAACTGGTGCTGGACATAGAACAGCCACATCCCCGCCGTCGCCGCCAACAGGGTCGTCGGCAAAAAGATCACCATGATCGGCGCCAGTCCCCCGAAAAGAAAGATCAGCCCCAGTGCAAGGAACAAAACCGCATTGGTCGCCATTGCACTGACCCAGTACTTGGCTTGCCCCGTCAGGCCCAGCGGCAACCGATTTTGCAATAAAAACAGATATCCCGGCCCAAAGCCGAACAAGACCACAGGGTTGCGGTACAGCCGGTACTTCAACCGCTCGCGCGGCGACAGCGCACGGTATTCGGACACGGTCAGGGTCAGGATATCCCCCATCCCCCGCCGGCCCAGATTGCCCGAAGAACTGTGGTGCACCGAGTGCGTGTGCCGCCAGACGTCATAAGGCGTCAACGTCAGAACACCGATCGCACGTCCGACCCAGTCCCCGACCCTGCGACTTCTGAAAAAAGCGCCATGCCCGCAATCGTGCTGGATCGCGAACAGGCGCAACAGAAACCCGGCATTCGCCAGAGCGATCGCAAAGGACAGCCAATAGCTGACCGACAGCGACCACCATGCCAGTGACCACAAGGCGATGAACGGAACCACCGTGACACCCAGTTCGAACCAGCTGCGGAACTGGTCTGGTTCCCGATAAGCCGAAAGGACCCTGACCCAGTCCTTTGCCGAAGTTTCATCGGACCGGACGTCCTGTGCGCTGGATTGATCGAACATGTGCCTGCTTTTTGGTTGTTATAGGCAGCGTTCATATACATTTGAGGTGCTCACACAATTAAAAGAGCACATTTGCGGCTTTTTCTTTTCTGTGACGCCTTGCCGCGCTTTCAATTTGCGGCCCGTCGCGATCATCGGATGCCCGGTCGCCAAGACTAGCTCGCGTGTACCTTGCGCGCGCGAACAGATGGCTCCTGTTTCAAATGAAGGCACGTCATGAAACGCACAAGGTTTTGCGCGACTAGGCATGACAAGGCAGTTGCGATACCGGTCGGCGCCGAACATGTCTCAAAGCGGCCAGACCACCAGGATCGCGGGCAGGGCAACGGCCAGAACGATCAACTCCAGCGGCAGGCCCATGCGCCAGTAGTCCCCGAACCGGTACCCTCCCGGTCCCAGTATGATCGTGTTGTTCTTATGCCCGATGGGCGTCAGAAACGCGCAGGACGCCGCAACCGCGACCGCCATCAGATAAGCATCCGGGTTGGTCCCGGTTGCCGCCGCAAGACTGACCGCGATTGGCGCAGCTATCAGGGTTGTGGCCACGTTGTTCAGGAAATCCGACAAGGTCATAGTGACGATCATAAGCACTGCCAGTGACATCCATCCCGGATAGCCCTGCGTCCACCCGACGATATGCCCCGCGATGGCCTCGGCCCCGCCAGAGCGCTCAAAGGCCTCGGCCAAAGGGATCAGGCTGGCAAGCAGCACGATGACCTTCCATTCGATCGACTCGTAGACCTCGCGCCCTGTCACCAGCCCAACCGCGACAAAGCCAACGACGGCGGCCGACAGTGCAACCGGCAGCGCCAAAACCCCGAAAACCGTCAGCGCGATGGCCGCCAGGAATATCCCGATCGACAACCCCGCTTTCGACCGTTGGACCACCGCCGTTTCGCGGCCCTGGATCGGCAGAACCCCCAGCCACGCGGCGGCCGCCGCGTTGCGCTCCGGCGTGCCCAGCAACAACAGCACGTCACCTGGCTTGATTTCCAATAGACGCACCCGGTCGCTGAACCGCCGCCCGCTGCGCGACACCCCCAGCAAAGTGACCGAGTGGTTGTACAACAACTTCAGACCCCGCGCCGTACGCCCGGCGATCCGGGCACCTTCCGGCACGATCGCCTCGGTCAGGGTCAGCCCACCCGAGGTGACACCCCCGGAATGCCTTTCCGAGCCCGCGAACTCCAGGTCGCCCTTGCCCATCATCGCCTCGATCGCCTTTGGCTCGCCCTCGACCACGATGAAATCGCCCGCCCGTATCTCGGCCCGGGCGGCAAATCCCGGCTGGCGACGTCCGCGCCGCACCAGCCCCAGAATGTTCACGTCATGCTCATCGGCCAGGGGATAGAGATCCGCCACGACCATCCCCTCCTTGAAGGACTCCTCACCGACCCTGAGCTCGGCAATATAGCGGCCCTCGGCAAACTCGGCCTCCTGCTCGATCGCCCCTGCCCGCCCCGGCAGCAGCCGCCAACCGATCAGCGAAACGTACAGGATGCCCGCGATTGCCACGACCAGTCCCACCGGCGCGAAATCGAACATGCCGAACGGCGCGCCCAGGGCGTCCTGACGATATTCTGAAATCACGATATTCGGCGGTGTCCCGATCAGGGTGATCATACCGCCCAGGATCGTCGCGAATGACAGGGGCATCAGCGTTTGGCCCACTGGCCGCTTTGCCTTTCCCGCCGTCTCGACGTCCAGCGGCATCAGCAAGGCCAGCGCGGCCACATTGTTTATGACCGCCGAGATCCCCGCACCCACGACGGCCATCACTGCGATATGCAGCGGCAGTGGCCGCTCACTATCCAAAAGCCGTGCCGCCAGCTTCTCGATCGCCCCCGAACTGACAAGCCCGCGCGACACGATCAGCACCAGCGCGATGATGGCGACTGCAGAATGTCCAAACCCGGAAAACACGTCGTCCGAAGGCACCAGTCCCAGGATGGCCGCCACCGCCAGGGTGCCAAAGGCAACGAGGTCATAGCGGATGCGTCCCCAAACCAGGAGCACGAAGAATACGGCAAAGATCCAAAGGATCAGGGACTGATCATCAGGCACAATGGCCCCCTTTCACACAGAACGCACAAAAGGCCGACCGGTTCACCCCAAAAGTGCTGCGATCCTCTGCACCCCAAAGCCGTACCCTTGCACACCGCACCCGGCAATGACCGCCTCGGCGCGGGACGACACATAGGAATGATGACGGAAGGACTCACGCTTGTGAATGTTCGAAATATGCACCTCGATCACCGGGCCCTCGAAAGTGTTCAAGGCGTCCAGAATCGCCACCGAAGTGTGCGAGTAGGCGCCGGGATTGATGACGATCCCCGCCGCACGCTCACGCGCCTCATGGATCCAGTCCACGATCTGACCTTCGTAGTTCGACTGTTTCTGTTCGATCTCGAAACCAAAGGGTTGGCCCGCCTCGGCACACAGACGCGCGACGTCGTCCAGCGTGTCACGGCCATAGATCTCGGGCTGGCGCTTGCCCAACAGGTTCAGGTTCGGACCGTTCAGGATATAGATGATCTTGCTCATGGTCCGGTCATATCCGGGCCTGCGCGAGATTACACGCGAAAGCTGCGCCCGGGCGCGATTTCCCCCGTCAGACTGTCACCGCAAAGAAACGGGATAGCGCGCCGCGCCCCACCCATGCGCCAGCGTCCGCGCCTCGACAAAAACCTGTGCGACACCATCAGGGATCGCCACGCCTCCCAGCGACCGCGTAAAGGGCTGCTCGTTCACATGGGGATGATACAACACGCGTGTGCCCAGAACCGTGCCATCCTCCAGCACGACCCGCCATCCATCGGCGTAGTCATCCCAGCCGGTATCGCCGTGGCGCAGCGTCACCGAAAACGCCCAGGACGCACCATCGGCCCGCGCCTCAACCCCGACAATCTCGGCATCGTCAGCCCAGGCCGCCATCGGCAGCAAAAACAACAAAATCAGACGTTTCATCCCCAAGACCTAGCACGCCGTTCGGCTGACCGGTGACACTCTTACGTGACCCGCTTGGCCATGCGTAATTCCAGCAAGATAAAAACTTTTGGCTTCAAATTCTCATTCATCGGCCCTCAAATATCCCGGGGATGAATTGGCCATTGGCCAAGAAGGGGCAGAGCCCCTTCGGGACCCCCTAAATCTTGTGGTGCGGGCGTGACAACCATCGGAAAAATGACTATATTTTCCGCGACAAGAACAAGGAAAAACCGCATGGCAGAGGCCGATACGGCGCCCCAGGAATACGGCGCCGATTCCATAAAAGTTCTCAAAGGCTTAGAGGCAGTTCGCAAGCGTCCCGGTATGTATATCGGCGACACGGACGACGGCTCGGGTCTGCACCACATGGTGTACGAGGTCGTCGACAACGGCATCGACGAAGCTCTGGCGGGCCATGCGGATGTCGTGACGGTCACAGTTCATGCGGATTCCAGCGTCTCGGTCAGCGACAATGGACGCGGGATTCCCGTCGATATGCACGCCGAGGAAGGGGTTTCGGCAGCCGAGGTCATCATGACTCAGCTCCACGCCGGCGGGAAGTTCGACCAGAACTCCTACAAGGTCTCCGGCGGCCTCCACGGCGTGGGCGTTTCCGTCGTAAACGCACTGTCCGACTGGCTCGAGCTGCGCATCTGGCGCAATGGCAAGGAGCACTACGCCCGCTTCGAGGGCGGCGAGACGGTCGAGCACCTGCGCGTGGTCGGCGACGCCAACGGCCGCAAGGGCACCGAGGTGCGCTTTCTCGCCTCGACCAATACCTTCTCGAACCTCGAATACAGCTTCAAGACCCTGGAAAACCGCCTGCGCGAACTCGCCTTCCTGAACTCCGGGGTGCGCATCCATTTGCGCGACGAGCGCCCCGCCGAACCGCTGGAGAGCGCATTCTGCTACGAAGGCGGCGTGCGCGAGTTCGTGCGCTACCTCGACCGCTCCAAGACCCCTCTGGTGAGCGAGCCGATCTTCGTCACAGGCGAACGCGAAGGCATCACTGTCGAGGTCGCCATGTGGTGGAACGACAGCTACCACGAAACAGTCCTGCCCTTCACAAACAACATTCCGCAGCGTGACGGTGGCACCCATCTTGCAGGTTTCCGCGGTGCGCTGACCCGCACCATCAACCTCTATGCTGGCTCCAGCGGCATCGCCAAGAAGGAAAAGGTCAACCTTTCGGGTGACGACGCCCGCGAAGGCCTGACCTGCGTTCTCTCGGTCAAGGTCCCCGATCCCAAGTTCTCGTCCCAGACCAAGGACAAGCTCGTTTCCTCCGAAGTGCGCCCGGCCGTCGAAGGCCTGATGAACGAAAAGCTGACCGAATGGTTCGAGGAAAACCCCAATGAAGCCCGGATGATCGTCACCAAGATCGTCGAGGCCGCCGTCGCCCGCGAGGCCGCACGCAAGGCCCGCGAGATGACGCGCAAGAAATCCGCGCTCGACGTCGCCTCGCTGCCCGGCAAGCTGGCCGACTGCCAGGAAAAAGACCCCGGCAAGCGCGAACTCTTTCTCGTCGAGGGTGACTCTGCCGGCGGCTCCGCCAAACAGGGTCGCGCCCGCGCCAACCAGGCCGTCCTGCCCCTGCGCGGCAAAATCTTGAACGTCGAACGCGCCCGTTTCGACCGGATGCTGTCGTCCCAGGAAATCGGCACGCTGATCACCGCGCTCGGTACTGGCATCGGCCGGGATGAGTTTGACATCGCGAAGCTGCGCTATCACAAGATCATTATCATGACCGATGCGGACGTCGACGGCGCCCACATCCGTACGCTCTTGCTGACCTTCTTTTTCCGCCAAATGCCCGAGATCATCGAGGGCGGTTATCTCTACATCGCCCAGCCCCCGCTTTACAAAGTGGCCCGCGGCAAGTCCGAGGTCTATCTCAAGGACCAGGCGGCGCTGGACGACTACCTGATCCAGATGGGCGTCGACGGGGCGATTCTGCGCCTCGGCTCGGGCGAGGAAATCGTCGGACAGGACCTTATGCGCATCGTCGACGAGGCCCGCCAGGTCCGGCGTGTCCTCCAGGCCTTCCCGACCCACTACCCCATGCCGATTCTGGAACAGGCCGCCATTGCCGGCGCCTTCCGCGAAGGCCAGGTCGATGCCGACCTCCAAGGCACGGCACACGCCGTGGCTGGCCGCCTCGACATGGTGGCGAAAGAGTACGAACGTGGCTGGCAGGGCCGGATCACCCAGGATCACGGTATCCGTCTGGCCCGCTCCCTGCGCGGCGTCGAAGAGGTCCGCACCCTGGATGGCCAGGTCCTGCGCTCGGGCGAGGCCCGCAGACTGGGGAGCTACACTTCGGCCCTGAAAGAGGTCTACGACCAGTCGGCGCGCTTGGTGCGGCGTGACCGCGAGATCCCGGTTCACGGACCGCTCGATCTATTGTCCACCATCCTGGAAGAAGGCGAAAAGGGCCTGAGCCTGCAACGCTACAAGGGCCTGGGCGAGATGAACCCCGACCAGCTCTGGGAAACCACGCTGGACCCCGAGGCTCGTACTTTGCTTCAGGTCAAGGTCGATGACATGACCGAGGCCGACGACCTCTTTACCAAGCTCATGGGCGACGTCGTCGAACCCCGGCGCGAATTCATTCAGCAGAACGCGCTCTCGGTGGAAAATCTGGACTTCTGATCCACGCCGTCCTTAACTCCCCCAAGGGAAACCTCTTGGGGGATTATTTCATGGTATTCGCACACTTCGCCCTGGCGCTCTGCCTCGGCGCAATCATTTCGATCTACCTGCCGATGATTACGCAGACCGCGCGCATTCTCGGCTCGGCGCCCATGGCCAACGTGCCTTTCTTCGGCATCGCCTTCGCCAGTTCCATCGTGATCGCGCTTTCAACTGGCGGCCGCCTTGCGGATTTCCAGAAGACCCTCGCCCTGCCACCGACCCTCCTGACGGCCGGAATCATGAGCGCTGGCATGATCATCGGCTCCAGCTTCCTCATTCCGAAGATCGGCCTCGGCACTTTCTTTGTCCTGTTGGTCTCAGGCCAGGTCCTTGCCGGGCTGGTTTTCGGCAACCTCGGCCTCTTCGGTGTGCCCGCCACCGAGCTGTCCATTGGCAAGATCGCGGGCGCAGCACTTGTCATCACCGGGGTTTGGCTTGTCACCTTCCGCTGAACCGCCCGAGATCCTCAGCCTCGGCGAACCCCTGATCGAGATGGTCAGACTGCCCGACCCCATCGAGGGGCGGCCCGCCTATGTCCAGGGCTTTGGCGGCGACACCTCCACCGCGATGATCGCCGCCGCGCGCCAGGGCGGACGCACCGGCTACCTGAGCGCGGTCGGCACCGACATGTTCGGCCAGGCCATGATGGACCTCTGGGGCCGCGAAGGCGTCGACGCGAGCCATGTGGTCCGCCGAGACGGCGACCCAACCGGCGTTTGCTTCATCGACCCCGACCCGGCTGCGCGCCAGTTCACCTACGCCCGCCGCGGCTCGGCGGCCAGCCTGTATGGTCCCGATGACCTGCCCGAGGACGCTATCGCCAGGGCGAAGATCTTCCATACCTCCGGCATTTCCATGGGTGTCAGCGAGACCATGCGCGCCGCCACCTTCCGCGCCGCCGACATCGCGAAGGCAAACGGCGTACAGATCGCCCTCGACCTGAACTACCGCCCCGCCCTCTGGCCGAAGGACATCGCCCTCCCCACCATCACCCGGATGGCCGAACGGGCCGACATCGTCTTTCCCAGCGACGACGAGGCCAAGATGCTCTTCGGTATCTCAGGCCCGGACGCCATCGCAGATCACTTCCTCGACATGGGAGCAGGGGTTGTCGCCGTGAAACAGGGCGCGAAAGGCGTCCGCCTCGCCACGCCCGAAATACGCACCGACATCCCCGCCGCCCCTGCAACCCCAGTCGACTCCGCCGGCGCGGGCGACAGCTTCGCCGGCGCCTTCATGGCCAGGTTCCTTGAAACCGGCGATCCCGAAAAAGCCGCCCGCGAAGCGGTCGTCGTCGCTGCCGGCACCGTCAGCGGCTACGGCGCCGTCGAACCCATCCCGCGCCGCGCCTGATCTTCATCGGTCCATAAATATCCCGGGGAGCGCGAGGGGCAGCGCCCCTCGTTCGACCTCAGTTCATCCAGCGCGCCCACCCGGCCTCGTAGTACCGCACCAAAGGGTGGGTCATGATCGAGTTCACCTCTGCTTCCACCCGCCCGGCGTCCGCGGCAAAGGTCGTCATCGCTGGCCACAGCGCGTCGTTGTAATACCTCAACCCCGCCGGCAATCCCGCCCGCCGCTCCGACAAGGGCACGGGCGTGGCCAGCGCAAAGCCCCAGTCGCCGAAACTCGGCACATAGGTGTGATAAGGCACGACCGTCAGCCCCTCGCCCGGCACCAACGGCGACCCCGTCTCCTCCAGCGTCCGCACCACCGACCAGAAGGCTTCACGCGAAAACAAAGGAGAACCCGCCTGCGTCACAAGCGCCCCGTCCGCGTTCAACCGCTGCACCAATGGGCCATAGAACTCGCGACTATAGAGCTTCGACAAGGCAAAATCCCGCGGGTCCGGCAGGTCCAGAACGATCAGGTCATAGGTCTTCCGGTCCTCGCGCACAAAGGTCCAGGCGTCCTGGTTCACTATGCTGACGCGCGGGTCGCTCAATGCGCCCCCGTTTAACGCCGCCAACTCCTCATTTTCCTGGAACAATTCCGTCACCCTAGGGTCGAGATCGACCAGCGTCACCCGCTGGACATCCCCCCACTTCAGGATCTCCCGTGTCGCCATCCCGTCGCCGCCACCGAGTACCAGAACCTCGGCCCGACGCCCTGCCCGAGCCATCGCCGGATGGATAAGCGCCTCGTGGTAACGATGCTCGTCCAGCGTATCAAACTGGATCGATCCGTTCAGAAACAGCCGGTGCCGATCTTTCCATCGGGTCACTACGATGCGCTGGTAGGGCGTGTCCTCGGACAGGACCACGGTATCCTCGAAGAACGCCGCATCGGCCAGCGACACCAGCCGGTCGGTCCAGACCAATCCAGCCACACAGGCCGCCAGCCCCACGATCCAGGCCCCGCGCAAGGCCCAGCCGATCTTGTCGCGAAACACCCAGACCGAGATCCCCGCAACCAGCAGGTTCAACAGGCCGAACGTCAGGCTCGCCGCCATCAGCCCTAGCTGCGGCACCACCACCAGCGGGAACAGAACCGCCGCCACCAACGCGCCGGCGTAATCCGCCGTCAACACGCTCGACAGCGTGTGCTCCATGGCATTCCGCTCCTGCAGAATTCGGGTGATCAGCGGGATTTCCAGCCCCGACAAAGCCCCAATGGCAATGACAATGGAAAACAGGATCGCCTGCATCCCGTCCAGCCAACCATATGCCAGAAACAGAACCGGCGCCGAGAACCCACCGACGACGCCCAGCATGACCTGGCTCAGCGTGAACCCCGCCTCGGTCCGGGTGACGAACCGCGACGCCCAGGCCCCGAGCCCCATGGCGGTCATGAACACCCCGATCACCAGCGAGAATTGCGTCACACTGTCGCCAAGCAGGTAAGACGACACCGCCCCGGCGATCAACTCATAGACAAGCCCCGCCACCGCGACCACGAAGGTCGCCGCCAGAAGCCACAGCGCCTGGCCGTCCTTCGACCCCGACCGGGACATCAGGACAGGATCACCGCCCCGATCAGGATCGAGATCGACACGAACAGGGACCCGATCAGGACCGCGATCGCCATATTCTGATCCTCCTCGATTTCCTTCCGCAACGAAAACGGCGTCAGCCACTCGATTACCTTCCAGCTCAGCCCCAAAAGGACCATGCCGAGAACGACGTAGAAAACTGTCGCTACGACCTCCGACACATGAATCGCATCCAGCATCACATTCTCCTTATTTCACACCACCCGAGCCGATCCCGTATCCGCCCCTCGGGGATCCGGTTCGGTTCGAGATGACCTCGTTCGATTCCCCCCAGACGCCATTGATCGCCAGCATCGAGGCGGTAGCGATGATCGCCGCGACCAAGAGCGCAAGGACCACACGCGTCGTCATCAGTCGTCACTCCAGTCGCTGCCCGACCAGCGCCGCGCGTTGTGCCTCACCCGATCCAAAAGGAATGCCCCGCCGATGGTACCAAGAAGCGCCGCCACGCCCCACAGCCACATGGTGTTGGCGACGCCTTGGTAAACGGTGGCCTGCATGTGACTGGCAAGCCGCCCGCCTGTCCAGTCGATCTGCGATTCCGCCATCGACAACGTCAGCCGATAGTCCCCCGCCGGCAGCTTCAATCGCGTCTTCGCCTTTTGCGACCCTTCCGACCAGTCGCTCCCCTTGTAGTATCCGACGCCGTTCTCGAATTCCGCCACCGACTCGCCCTCGGCGTCCGTCAGCTCTGCCTCGAACCAGGCCCAGCTGTTATAGGCATTCGACCAGATCGTGATCTGTGTCAGCTTGCCGCCATCGGTCACCGTAAAGGGCAGGTCGATCGTCTTTCTGACCGAGACGCCGTCGCTCTGCGCGATGGTTCGGCCGAGCCCCATCATCATGACCGCCAGGACCACCGAGACGGTGGCACCGATCAGCGTCAGGTTGCGCAGGTACAACTGCAACGGAGACCGGCTCAGCACTTGCAACGGATGACTGCCCCGAGGTCGCGGCCGCCTCCCCGCCGGCACCGAGAAACTCTCCATCAAACGGGCCTGGTCGGGCAATAGCGACAGCTCGTACTCGCGTTCGTTGCGAGCCGAGATGATGTCCAGCATCCGGTCCCCGCCCAGGAACGACACGTAGTCCATCGTTTCATCCATCGAGGGGCGGAAATTGAACTCGCCCTCGATAAAGGTCGGCTTGGCCCGGCCCGAGGCATAGTACTTGAACCGTTCGCCCGCGAGCCTGACCACTGGACGGTTCTCGGAATGCTCGATGGTCGACGACGAGACATAGGGCGGATGGGGGATGTCACGCGTCTTGCGCACGAAGGTGACCCAGCCGTCCTCCACCGTCAGCCAGGCATAGCCATGGGTCGGCGAATAGATCTGGTGATCGACCCAGTGCCAACTCCTCCCGGCATGATACTCGGTCCAGGCCATCGTTCCGATCACGGTGAACTCCACGCCCCACAACGCGCCGACCTGCCCGATGTCGAATGGAGTCTCGGGACGCTCCATGTCCCGGAACTGCGCGATGACTTTGTAATCGTCCTGCGCGTCAAGCTCTGAGCCGCAATAAGGGCAGATGTGGGTCAGTACCCGACCGCCGCCAAGGGCATCCAGCCCCGCGCCGCACTGGGTACAGTTCAGATGGGTGACCTCGCCCGTCATGGCACTCGCACATCCCAGGGATCGATCCAAACACCCCGCGTCCAGGCCTCGCCCCCGTCCCATTTTTCATAGGTCGCGATCTGCCCTTCCGGCCCGGCAAGGTCGAAATACAGATGCGCCTCGCCCACCTCCAGCTCTTCCGGAAACTCACCGCGCACTGCCAGACAAGTCGCCGTCTCCGCCTCGGTCACGCGAAACTCTTCGCCTCTGATCGTCACCGCCGTCCCGATCCGCGACCGGAAATTGCCGGGCCAGTCCGCACGTGCCAACGGGACCTCCAGGGCATAATCCCCCTCGTCCGCCGACAGCCAGCGCCCCTTTCCCTCGTCGTCCAGACACCAGTATTCGTCCCACCAGCCCCGACCATAGCTGAACCGCGCATGGCCCACGGGCATCAGATGCAAGCCCTCGATCTCGACGTGTTGCCCCAGCTGAACCAACGAAGGTGCGTCCTGCATGAAACCCCCTTCGCCCGCCAGCTCCCAAACTGCGTCGCGTAACAGGGAAGTCGTGCCGCAATGGGTGCAGGTGATCATCTTCGCGTGGGAAAAGCGCCGCGGCAGTTCGGCCCCGCAATTGCTGCACTGAAAGGTTTCAACCGATGCCATCGAATACTGCCCGAACAATTGTGCGAAGGATGACCCAGGCAGACTGAAAGGGCAACCTTGCCCTGCCCGCCAGCCACCGGCCCAAACGGACTGCGAATTTCGGGCAGAATCAATCCGCACGCCACTTTATCTTGCCGAAAATACGCGTATCCCGACGGCAACACGTGCGCCTCGGCCCGTGGCGGTCTACCCGCCCCCCAGATGCGCTTTGCCACGCGCATGGGCCAGGTCGATCTGCTTCTGGCGTTCGCGGAACCGGGCGCGATCGGCGTCCGAGATCTCGTCGACGCACTGCGGGCAGGACACCCCGCGCTCATAGGCAGGGTCCGCCTTCTGCGTCTCCGACAACGGGCGGCGGCAGGCGTGGCAGAGGTCATAGCTCCCCTCGACCAACCCGTGGCCCACCGAGACCCGCCCGTCGAAGACAAAGCATTCGCCCTGCCACAGGCTTTCCTCCTCGGGCACCTCTTCCAGGTATTTCAGGATACCGCCCTTCAGATGGAACACCTCCGGCACACCCTCGCCAATCAGGTAGTTCGTCGATTTCTCGCAGCGGATACCGCCGGTGCAGAACATGGCGATCTTCTTGCCAGCGTACCTGTTGTGGTTGCGTTTCCACCAGTCGGGAAACTCGCCAAAGGATTTGGTCTCGGGATCGTCCGCGCCCTTGAAGGTGCCGATAGCCACCTCGTAGTCGTTGCGCGTATCGATCACCGCCACGTCATCCCGGCTGATCAGCGCGTTCCAGTCCTCGGGATCGACGTACCGCCCGACCGAGGCCGTCGGGTCGACCTGGGGCTGGCCCATGGTGACGATTTCGCGTTTCAGCCGCACCTTCATCCGGTTGAACGGCATCTCGCTGGCGGTGCTTTCCTTCCATTCCAACTCGGCGCACCCCGGCAGGCCCCTGATATGGCTCAGCACCGCGTCGATCCCTTCCCGCGTGCCCGCGATGGTGCCATTGATCCCTTCGGGCGCGATCAGCAGCGTGCCGCGCACGCCATGGGCGTTCGCGACATCAGCCAAGGGGCCGCGCAGGTCATCCGGATCCTCGAAGGGCGTAAAGTTGTAAAGGGCAGCGACGGTGAACATGGGTCATGGCTTTATCGCCATGCGCGGCGAAGGGAAAGGGTGCCCGTTGACCTTCCCGCGCCAAGCCGCAAAGCTGGCGCTATCACCCGAAAGGAGACAGCCATGCGCGCGGCCAACGAAGCCATCATCGTGATCGACGTCCAGAACGACTTTTGCCCCGGCGGGGCCCTTGCCGTTGCGGGCGGCGACGAGATCGTCGCGCCCATCAACGCCCTGATCGCCGAATTCCCGGTGCGCGTCTTTACCCAGGATTGGCACCCCGACGACCACCTTTCTTTCGCTAGCCAGCATGGTGCCGACCCCTTCACCACCACCGAGATGCCCTACGGCACCCAGGTGCTCTGGCCCGACCACTGCATGATCGGCTCGCAAGGCGCCGCCTTTCACGCCGAACTCGACACAAGCCACGCCGATATGATCATCCGCAAGGGTTTCCGGCGCGAGATCGACAGCTATTCCGCGTTCTTCGAGAACGACCAGACCACGCCCACGGGGCTCGAAGGCTACTTGCGGACCCGCGGCGTGGACACGGTGACACTCGTCGGGCTCGCCACCGATTTCTGTGTAAACTTCTCTGCCGTCGACGCCGCCCGCCTTGGCTTCAAAGCCACGGTTATCCAGGATCTCTGCCGCGCCATCGACCTTGAAGGATCGCTCGCCGCCGCGAAACAGGGCATGACGGACGTCGGCGTGACACTCGCCTGACACGGAGCGAAAAAGCGGCCTCGACACCACCGAGGCCGCCAGCCTGCTCAACACGCGCATCAAAGAACGCGACGACGATTTCACCCAGGCCTGGATCATGTCGGCCCCCACAGCGGACGCGATCGGCCTTTCGCCCTGGCGCCTTGCGGCAGGTGTCCTGGTTTATCCGTTCCTGCTGATCTGGCTTGCGGTGACCTTCCCGATCACCATCCTTGCCATCTTCATGAACCTCCGCCGGCTCTAGTCCGATGCGGCCAAATCCGGCACGCGCCAGGACAAGATCGCGCATCGTTTCGCCAGACGGCTGGACCGTGGCATCTCGACCAGATTGCCCCGGGTTCTTGCGGCACGCTCGAATGCGCACGAGGCGGGCTAGGCACTACTGCCCGTTCGCCACCATCTTGCCGCCGGTGGCAAATTGGTCTGAACGCTTCATTTCCTGCCATTTAATTCGGTCTTAACCCCAAATACGCAAATACCGGCGGCAAGGTGCCGGGACCTGCGACTATTTTGGTATACTATCGCATACGATCTTTTCACTGCCCGCCGTATGGTCTAAGGCGCGGCTGACGACACACCCAGGAGGGACCCCAAGTCATGGCCAAGATCAAAGTCGAAAACCCCATCGTCGAAATGGACGGGGACGAGATGACCCGCATCATCTGGGCCTTTATCAAGGACAAGCTGATCCTTCCCTACCTTGACGTCGACCTCCTCTACTACGACCTGTCGATCCAGTCGCGGGATGAGACCAACGACCAGATCACCATCGACGCTGCCGAGAAGACCAAAGAGGTCGGCGCTGCCGTCAAATGCGCCACCATCACGCCCGACGAGGCTCGGGTCGAGGAATTCGGCCTGAAAGAGATGTGGCGCTCCCCGAACGGCACCATCCGCAACATCCTCGGCGGTGTGATCTTCCGCCAGCCGATCATCTGCAAGAACGTCCCCCGGCTCGTGCCCGGCTGGACCAAGCCCATCGTCGTCGGCCGCCACGCCTTTGGCGACCAGTATCGCGCCACCGATTTCACCTTCCCCGGCGCTGGCAAGGTGACGCTGAAATTCGAAGGCGATGACGGCACGGTAATCGAGCGCGAGGTCTTCCAGGCCCCCGACGCCGGCGTGACCATGGCGATGTATAACCTCGACAAGTCGATCTACGACTTTGCCCGCGCCTCGATGAACTATGCGCTCAACCTCGAGTGGCCGCTGTACCTGTCGACCAAGAACACAATCCTCAAGGCTTATGACGGCCGTTTCAAAGACATCTTCCAAGAGGTTTTCGAGACCGAGTTCAAAGACCAGTTCGACGCCAAGAAGATCTGGTATGAACACCGGCTGATCGACGACATGGTGGCCTCGGCTCTGAAATGGTCGGGCGGCTATGTCTGGGCGTGCAAGAACTACGACGGCGACGTCCAGTCCGACACCGTCGCCCAGGGCTTTGGCTCGCTCGGTCTGATGGCTTCGGTCCTGATGACCCCCGACGGCAAGATCGTCGAAAGCGAGGCCGCGCACGGCACGGTCACCCGCCACTATCGCCAGCACCAGAAAGGCGAGGCCACCTCAACCAACTCGATCGCCTCGATCTACGCCTGGACCGGCGCCCTGAAGCACCGCGCCAAGCTTGACGACAACGCCGCGCTCAAGGGCTTTGCCGAAACGCTGGAGAAAGTCGTCGTCGATACCGTCGAATCCGGCCACATGACCAAGGACCTTGCCCTTTTGGTCGGCCCCAACCAGGGCTGGCTGACCACAACCGGGTTCTTGGACAAGATCGACGCGAATTTGCAAAAGGCGCTGGCATAACGCCCACGCGACTTACATCGCCACAAACGCGCTTTTGGCCCCGCCCGATTTCTGGGTTTTGAAAATTGACGAGGCATCCTTCGCCGGCGGCAGGGGCATACGCACCGGCACGGTCTCGAGCCGAGGCTGCAAGCAGGGTTCCCCGATGATCATCCGGTCCTGCAAGTCCTCCCAGAACCGCTTCTGTCCTAGAGAATGAATGTACGAATTCGCCCCGAGGATCGGCCAGGCATCCGCTTTGGCGATCTCGTAGAACAAGATCAATCGTGCCCGGTCGCTCCGATTCGGCGCTGAGCCATGCAGCGTCCTCACATGATGCACCGTCATGCTGCCCGCCTTGCCGGTCAGAGTCACGATCTTGTCCCGCTCGAAATCCGGATCGTCAGGGTCAATTGCGCCGCAAAACACCCCGTCGTTGTGGTGGCTCAGAACCGGCCCTCTGTGCGAGCCGGGGATCACCTGCAACGGCCCGTTCGCCTCGCCCACGTCTTCCAGCATCAGTCCAAACGCCAGCAAATCATCATTCGTATGCGGATAGAACGCCCAATCCTGGTGCCATTCCACTGCGGCGCCGCCACCCGGCGCCTTGGTGTTCAGCTTGGCCGTCAACAGCGTTGCGCTGTCGCCCAGCAGGTCGCGCAAGACCTCGGTCACGCCCGAATTTTTAAGAATTTCATCGTAGTAGGGGTGCTGCTTGTGCGGCAGCTTGATGCGCGTCAGCCTGGGCGTATCGGCCGAATGCCCCTCGTCCAGGTCATAGACATCGTCGCTTTCCACAACGCTGCGCGATGCCTCGATGAACTCATAGGTGATCCGCCGCAACTCGGCCAACTGCGCGTCAGTCACTACGTTCTCAACCATCAGATAACCGTTATCGGCGTAGAACGCCTTTTGCTCCTGGCTCAGCACGTCTTGTCTCCTCCCCAGTACAACCCCTCAGGATCACAGTCTCACGATAGCACGACCCGGCAGAAGCACCACTCCCGTCCGCCGGGCGACCCTCGCGCTAACCTCTCCGCCTGTCACCATGGCGTGATCCGGCTTGCGACCTCCTCGGGGCGTGACACATTGGTCCCATGAGCACGCAACGATTCACATTCACCGGCCACGCGGGCGACGAACTTGCCGCCCGCCTGGACATGCCCGACGGCCCGCACCTTGCGACGGCCCTCTTCGCCCATTGCTTCACCTGCGGCAAGGATATCACCGCTGCTCGCCGCATCGCCGCCCGCCTTGCCGCCATGGGCATTGCCGTGCTGCGCTTCGACTTTACGGGCCTCGGGCACTCCGGGGGAGAGTTCGCCAACACCACCTTTTCTTCAAACGTGCAGGATCTGGTGCTGGCCGCACAACACCTTGAGAACAAAGGCATGGCCCCGAGCCTCATGATCGGCCATTCGCTTGGCGGAGCCGCCGTCCTCAAGGCCGCCAGCGAGATCCCGAGTTCCCGCGCTGTGGTAACGATCGGAGCACCCTTTGACCCGGGCCACGTGACCCAAAACTTCGGCGAAAGCGTCGAGAAGATCCACAGCGACGGACGCGCCGAAGTGCTCCTTGCAGGTAAGACTGTCACCATCGGAAAAGAGTTCCTTTCCGACGTCTCCGGCGCCTCTCTCGCCCCGGATATCTCAGCCCTGAAAAAGGCTCTCCTGATTCTGCACGCGCCCCTGGACGCGACTGTTGGCGTCGACAACGCCACCCGCATTTTCACCGCTGCCAAACATCCCAAGAGCTTCGTTACTCTCGACGACGCCGATCACCTGATAACCGACTCCGCCGACGCGGAATACGCCGCCGAGGTCATCGCCGCCTGGTCGGCCCGCTACCTCGACCTGCGGCCACCTGCACCGCCGCCAGGTGCACCGGAAGGCATTGTCCGTGTTTCCGAAGCCGACGTCCGCGGCTTCCTTCAGGACATTAACGCAGGGCCATTTCACCATGCGTTGGCCGACGAACCACTCGCCTATGGCGGCACCAACAAGGGCATGAGCCCATACGGCTTTCT
This sequence comes from Silicimonas sp., assembly GCA_050290245.1. Taxonomy (GTDB): domain Bacteria; phylum Pseudomonadota; class Alphaproteobacteria; order Rhodobacterales; family Rhodobacteraceae; genus JBNKHH01. The sequence goes on along the minus strand of JBNKHH010000021.1, from coordinate 79,736 downwards.
CGCCGCCGGTCTGGGCGCCTGCACCTCGATGACAATCCGGATGTACGCCCGCCGCAAGGGCTGGCCGCTCGATCACGTCTCAGTCGACGTGAGCCACGACAAGGTCCATGCCCAGGACGCCTCGACAGCGAAACAGGACCGCATAGATGTCTTTCGCCGCCAGATCCGTCTTACCGGAAATCTCGACGACATCCAACGTCAGCGCCTGCTGGAGATCGCCGACAAGTGCCCGGTCCACCGGACGTTGGAACACGGGGCAAGGGTCGAAACGGTGCTCGTAGGGGACGAAGCGCTTCATCTCGCCTGAAATCCGCCCGCCGAAGGTCGCGCCTCGCGAAAGCGCGGAACAAAAATGACGCTGCGCCAATGCCGCCCATTCTTTGAGCGATTTCTTGAAACCGGACACAAGCCGTGTCACGCTGGCCGCCTGTTTACAGACGGTCCGATATGACACAAACCGCCACAAAACTCGACACCGCCGCCGCCCTGCTTCCCCAGGTGCACGAGCCGCGAAACCCCGGGACCGAGCTTGACCTCGACCTCGTGCGCGCAATCCAGGCCAACACCAGCGCCATTGAACGCCGCGCCTCGACCCTCCCCGGTCGACGCTCGGTCAAAAAGGAATACCAGGCTGCCTGGCTTTTGCGCGCGATCACCATGATCGACCTGACGACTCTCGCGGGCGACGACACTGCCGGCCGGGTCCGCAGGTTATGTGCCAAGGCGGTCCATCCGGTGCGCCAGGACATCCTTGAAGCGCTCGGCATGCCGCCGGTTACTACCGGAGCCGTTTGCGTCTATCACGACATGGTCGAAACCGCCGTCGACGCGCTCAAGGGCACCGGCATTCCAGTCGCCGCCGTCTCGACCGGCTTCCCGGCGGGCCTCTCGCCCTTCCGCCTGCGCGTCGCCGAGATCGAGGAAAGCGTCAAGGCGGGCGCACGAGAGATCGACATTGTCATCTCCCGCCGCCACGTCCTTACCGGCAACTGGCAGGCGCTGTATGACGAGATGAAAACCTTCCGCGCCGCCTGTGGAGAGGCCCACGTCAAGGCAATCCTTGCAACTGGCGAACTCGGCACGCTTCGAAACGTTGCCCGCGCCAGTTGGGTCTGCATGATGGCCGGCGCCGATTTCATCAAGACCTCGACCGGCAAGGAAAGCGTCAACGCCACACTGCCCGTCAGCCTCGTCATGACCCGCGCGATCCGCAGCTATCACGAGATGACCGGCTACCGCGTCGGCTACAAGCCCGCAGGCGGCATCTCCAAGGCCAAGGATGCGGTGACCTACCTCACTCTGATCAAGGACGAACTCGGCGACCGATGGCTGCGCCCCGACCTCTTCCGGTTCGGCGCGTCGTCCCTCCTCGGAGACATCGAACGCCAGCTCGAACACCACGTCACCGGTCGCTATTCGGCCGCCTACAGGCATGCGATCGGATGAGATCACCGAAACCATCTGATTGCCCACCCGAAGCTGCGGAATATTTTCGCAACTACACCAACGGGCGATACGACGATCACGCGCAACTCAGCTTCATCTATCCGGTTGAAGTGGCTCGTCTGTCCGAGGACGGCCACGTCTTTTACATGGGGTGCCCCGGTGCCGACGGCATCGAATTCGCCTACCGCCGCGATCATCCTGGTATCTGGGCATGGTATCCAATCGACGCGGACTGGGTCCGCATCGCCCCCGACATTGAAACACTTGAGCGCGACTGGCTCGCGCGCGAATTGACGGTCTGACGGAGGACCCGAACAATGAACGTCAGAGACATTTTCGAGACCATGGAATACGGCCCCGCCCCCGAGGACGCCGCGGAAGCGTTCACGTGGATCGACTGCCATGAAGGCAAATTCGGGCATTTCATCGAAGGTGCCTGGACCAAGCCGAACAAGCTTTTCGCAACGAAGAACCCTGCCACTGGCAAGGCGCTCGCCAAGATCAGCCAGGCGACCAAGCGCGACGTCAACGCCGCCGTCTCTGCCGCTCGCAAGGCGCAGACTGCCTGGGCCAAAGACGCCAAGGCCCGCGCCAAGGTGCTCTATGCCCTCGCCCGCCTGATCCAGAAACAGTCGCGCCTATTCGCCGTGATCGAGACGCTCGACAACGGCAAACCGATCCGCGAAAGCCGCGACATCGACATCCCGTTGGTCGCACGGCACTTCTATTATCACGCCGGCATGGCCCAACTGATGGACGACGAACTCCCCGAACGCGAAGCGCTCGGCGTCTGTGGCCAGATCATCCCCTGGAACTTCCCGCTTTTGATGCTGGCCTGGAAAGTTGCCCCTGCCTTGGCCATGGGCAACACCGTGGTCCTGAAACCGGCCGAATTCACCTCGCTCTCGGCCCTACTCTTCGCCGACCTCGCCGCCGAGGCGGGTGTACCCAAAGGCGTTCTGAACATCGTGACCGGCGACGGCTCGGTCGGCGAGTTGATCACCGCCCACGACGACATCGACAAGATCGCCTTCACCGGCTCGACCGAGGTTGGACGCATCATCCGCCGCGCCACCGCCGGCTCTGGCAAATCGTTGACACTCGAGCTGGGCGGCAAGTCGCCGTACATCGTCTTCGACGACGCCGACATGGACTCGGCCATCGAGGGCCTGGTCGACGCCATCTGGTTCAACCAGGGCCAGGTTTGCTGCGCCGGGTCGCGGCTGTTGCTGCAAGAAGGCATTGCCGAGGACTTCACCCGCCACCTGAAAGAGCGGATGGACAAGCTGAGGATCGGCGACCCGCTCGACAAATGCATCGACGTGGGTGCTGTGGTGGATCCCTCGCAACTCAAGACCATCAAGGGCCTCGTCGACGGCTCCGGCGGCGAGGTCTATCACGCCGCCACCGAAATTCCCGCCAAGGGCTGTTTTTACCCTCCAACCCTGATCTCGGGCCTGTCGTCCTCAGACCGCCTGATGCAGGAAGAAATCTTTGGCCCGGTGCTCGTCTCCACCACGTTCCGCACCCCTGCCGAGGCGGTCGAACTGGCAAATAACACGCGCTACGGCCTCGCCGCCACGGTGTGGACCGAGAATGTCAATCTCGCGCTCGACATCGCGCCCAAATTGGCCGCTGGCGTGGTCTGGGTGAATGCAACAAACCTATTTGACGCTGCGGCGGGCTTTGGGGGCGTCCGCGAGTCGGGCTTTGGCCGCGAAGGTGGCTGGGAAGGCCTCCTCGCCTATACCCGCCCCAAGACCCGCGCAAAGGCGCTGACCCGTATCGCCCCTGTCGATGCCCCTGAAACCGGCACGACCGGAGAGGGTGTCGATCGTACCGCCAAGTTTTACATCGGAGGCAAGCAGACCCGCCCTGACGGCGGTTACTCCCGCGCCATCTGGTCGCCACGCGGCAAGCTCCAGGGCCACGTCGGCCTCGCCAATCGCAAGGACGTCAGGAACGCGGTCGAAGCCATGAACGCCGCCAAGGGCTGGTCGAAATCGACTGGCCATCTGCGCGCGCAGATCATCTACTACATGGCCGAAAACCTCTCGGCCCGCGCTGATGAATTCGCTGCCCGGATCGACGGCATGACCGGCAAGCGCACCGGAAAGGCCGAGGTCGCTGCCTCGATCGACCGCCTCTTCACCTGGGCCGCCTGGGCCGACAAATACGACGGCGCGGCCAAGGGCGTGCCGATCCGCGGCATTGCGCTGGCCATGAACGAACCTGTCGGCAAAATCGCGGCCTTTGCGTCGGACGACGCCCCGCTACTTGGCCTCGTCTCGCTGGTCGGCCCCGCCATGGCCATGGGCAACCGCATCACCGTCATGGCGTCCGAGCCGTATCCGCTCGCCGCGACGGATTTCTATCAGGTGCTTGAGACCTCGGACGTCCCCGGCGGTGTGGTCAACATCCTGACCGGCCCGCACAACGACGTCGCCGCGCAGGTCGCAGGCCACATGGACATCGACGCGGTCTGGAGCTTCTCGGGCGCTGATCTCTCGGCCATCATCGAGCGCGAGGCGGCGGGCGATCTCAAGCGCACATGGGTCAACAATGGCATGACGCGCGATTGGGCTGCTACGGCGACCGGCGAGTTCCTTGCCGCCGCGACTGAGGTCAAGACCGTCTGGGTGCCCTACGGCGAATAAGCCCTGCCGAAACGCAAAAAGGGCGGAACCATCGTTCCGCCCTTCACCATTCGGATCGGCGCAGAGGCTTAGTTGACCTCTTTGGCCTCGACAGCCTTGGCTTCAACTGTATCGCCGTTAGAAATCTCGATCCGGCGCGGCTTCAGCGCTTCGGGCACTTCGCGCTTGAGATCGATGTTCAGCATACCGTTCACATGGCTCGCGCCGGTAACACGGACATGCTCGGCAAGCGCAAAGCGACGCTCGAAAGCACGGTTGGCGATACCGCGATGCAGATAGGTGCGTTCTTCCTCGTCGGTCGCCTTCTTGGCCGAAACGATCAGCGCGTTTTCGCGGACTTCAACCGACAGGTCTTCTTCGGCGAAACCAGCGACGGCGATCGAGATGCGCCAGGCGTCATCAGCTGTTTTTTCAATGTTGTACGGGGGATAGGACGGCGCCGACGCGGTGTCGGTGATAATGCGGTCCATCATATCGGCGATCTGGTCAAAGCCGACGGTTGCTCGGTAGAGCGGTGCAAGGTCAAACCTGCGCATTGGATAATCCTCCTTTGAGCGATACCAAACGGCCTTCCCATGCGGGCAAGGCCAGTATTTCAAAACATCGGATCCGGTAGCGGCCTCCGACACTTTGTCAGATAAGTTTCCCTAAGGGCCGGTTCAAGGATTACCGGCGTCGATCATGTTCAGCAGCGGTGGCAGGCGCAGAAGAACGTTCGACGCCTGCGCGACGGGCTGCTCCAAAAGCTTGCTGCGGCTGCTGATCACGGCGACCAGTTCCAGTCCTTTGTCAGTCTTACGCAGCACAGGCGCGCCGCTTTCGCCGCCACGAACCTGACAACCAAGGGTCACCAGCCCGGGCACGCCTTCGACAACAGGGCATGCCCGTTGCCGAGGCCGTTCGCCACCGCGCCAACTGACGATGTACAGGGTTTCGCCGACTTGGGCAGCGTCACCCTGAACCAGCGGGGTCGCCAAGCTCTCGGGGACCGCTTGCTCCAGTTGCACCACAGCGATGTCAAACCTCAGACGCCATTCGATGCGCGGGCTCTTCTGATCATACAACGGATGCGGGATCAGCTGTTGGACCCCAAAAGTGGCTTCAGACTCGAACCCGCCCAACCGGAACCTCATGTTCGCAGCGCGCCCGGGACGGTTTGCGCAGTGAGCGGCGGTAATCACCAGGTCGGGGCGCACCAGCGCTGCCGAGCATGACCCGCCTGTGTCCAGGTACTCAAGCCGACCTGTGCCGAGAAGGTTTTCAGCCCTGGCGGCCCCGGGCGACAGGCAAAGCAAAACGGAAAGCAGGCCGGCACGCAGGACACACATAAGTTCATGAAGCGCGACCATGGGCACCGCGTCAACCTGGCAGTTCAGGGCCGCAGGAATTTGGCACCGCTGCCGCCATTCAACCGCTTGGGCTGGTTTGGCGTCATAGTACGTGCGACAGGAACCGACCGGGGCACGATGCCACCGCCTCCGTTCAGAATCGCCATCATCTCAGACAGAGGCTTTTCAAGGTTGGTGCCCAGAGACACCCGGCGCCCGTTGATCTCCGCCTTTGCCGACACGACCGAAACAATTTGCGGATGGCCATTCACCTCGGCAAAGATCGGCGCACCGGACGAACCAAAGTCCACATCGCATGACAGTACCAAGGTCCCCTGGCGGCGGGCCAGGACGTGACAAACTTCCTGCAACGATGGTGAATCGGCGCGGTCGTGGGCATAGGACACCACCCCTACGCTCTGACCCTTTCGCGGACGCGCGCCGGTCCCGAAGGGCTGAATTGTTGCCAGCCGAATTTCGGAATCGAGTTCAAGTATCGCCAGGTCGTGCGAGACATGAACGCTGCCTTCGGGACCAGTGAACTCATAGTCCGGATGGATCACAGTCCGGCGGACCTTGCGCGAGGCCGACGCCCGCCCGTTCCGCCAGCCAGCGTGGAATTCGATGGTTGCGGGATCTACCGTGTTGCCGGTGCGAACGTCGTACATGCAATGGGCTGCAGTCAGGACTAGCTTCGGGCTGATCAGCGCGCCGGTACACATGCCGCCCCAGCCTATGTTCAGCCGCCCCACGGCCTCCCAGCCACGAGCGTCATAGGCCGTCATGAGCGCCGTCAAATCCGTCGTGCCCTCGCCATCGGCAAGCACAGCCTGTCCGCTGAATGCCACCGCAAGGGCAGCAAGGATCATCCGCATGGCCTTCCCTTTCGCCTTCAGTGTCAACCTAGACGCTCGTTTGGGCAAGATTATGTCAAAGGTCCGCAGCCTATTTCAGGGATGGTGGTTTGGGGCCGCCTGTTGCCCAGTCCAGCAGTTCGACGGTGTGGACGACCGGCACCCCGGCGCCCGATCCGATCTGCATCATGCAGCCAATATTCCCAGCCGCGATCACATCCGGCTGCTTGGCCTCAAGCGTCTTGACTTTCCGGTCCTTCAATTGCGCCGAAATTTCAGGCTGCATCAGGTTGTAGGTCCCGGCCGAACCGCAGCACAAGTGGCTGTCGGCAGGTTCAACGACCTCGAAACCGACCGCTTTCAAAAGGTCCTTGGGGTAGGTCTTGATCTGTTGCCCATGCTGCAAGGAACAGGCCGCGTGGTAGGCGACTTTCATTTGTTTAGTGCCGTATTTCGGCATCTCAAGCCGCATCAACAACTCGCTGACGTCCAGGGCCAAGGAACTGACGTGCGCCGCGTCCTCGGCCAAGGGGTCGTTGCGAAACATATGGCCATAGTCCTTGACCGTCGTACCGCACCCGCTGGTGTTTATCACGATGGCATCCAGCCCTTCGGCCCGGTCTTCGGCCATCCAGGCCCGGATGTTCCGCGCCGCCGACACGTGGCTTTCCCGCTCTTTGCCCATGTGGTGCGTCAGGGCTCCACAGCAACCCATGCCCTTCGTGATCACAACCTCGCAACCCAACCGACGCAAAAGCCGGATCGTGGCGTCATTGATGTCGGTGTTCAGTGCCTTTTGAGCGCAGCCAGTCAACAGGGCGACGCGCATCTTGCGCTCGCCGGTTGCCGGAAACACCTGCGCGTCATCATTCCGGCTGGCAGGCGGGATCCGCCTGGGTGCCATATCCAACATCGCTTTCAGGCGCGCATCCGGCATCAGGAACGCAATGGGGCGCCCGATCTTTGCCGCCAGCAAAGCAAGGCGAAAGCGGCCCGGATAAGGAATGATTCTCGCCAGCGTCCAGCGCAGCAGTCGATCCACCAACGGGCGCTTATAAGTCTTTTCAATATAGGCGCGCGCATGATCTACCAGGTGCATGTAGTGCACCCCCGATGGGCAGGTCGTCATGCAAGCAAGACACGACAGGCAACGGTCGATATGTTTGACCGTTTTTGCATCCGCCGGGCGGTCATTCTCCAACATGTCCTTAATCAGGTAAATCCGCCCCCGAGGGCTGTCCAACTCGTCGCCCAGAACCTGGTAAGTCGGGCACGTCGCGGTGCAGAACCCGCAATGCACACAGGACCGCAATATCTCGTTCGCCCGCTGAATGCCCGGATCGGCGAGTTGCTCTTCGGTAAAGTTCGTCTGCATCTGCCCGCCTAACTCTGTCGCACCAGGAACGAAGACACGGGAAAAGCGATCTCCGGCAATCCCTGTTCAAGAAAATGGATGGTCGTATCCTTGAAATAGGGATGCTCCCGTAGCGTCATTGCGACCAGGGGCAAGGCCGCGTCCAGATCGGTTGCAGCAATATCGACATAGACGTGGTCCTGCCCATGTGCGCCGGCGACCAGCCCTCCCAAGCCCGCCCCGGACAGTACACCGTGCAAAAGCTCCTCAACCTCATAGCGCTCATCAACCTGGTCGAACGTCGCTTCCGGTCCACGTGGGATACGCACGAAAAAGAACCATTCGCCGAACCGGCTGTGATTGATCGACGAAAACCGCGCCGTTGTGCAGGCCGCCAGGGCGTGAACCTCGGACCTTGTATTCATCATGATCAGATCGGTGCGCCCGCAGCCGGGATGCCCGCCACGCAGCTTCAGCAACGACCGTTCGCCCTCCTCGACATCGCAGTCCGAATAGGGCGTGTCGGGCCGCGCCGCCTCAAGCCTGGCGCGCGCATCGTCGAAAGACGCAATGAAAGCCTCGGCATCGAATGCCATCGGCTCCCCGCCTTGCCAGCCGCCGAAAAGTTTTTTCTTCTGACGAACGATCTCTACATCGCCGAACCAGTTCCAATCGACCTGCTCGCCGAGCAAAAGCGTGCCAAGCGCCAGCACATCGTTGCCGATTTCCTTATCGGTGCCTGAACCGGTGCCAATCATCCGGACCTTGCCATCCTCGCCTGGCTGCACCTCGATCCTGCTCAACGTTGCAGGTTTCCGAAAGCGTGCGACAAAGTCGCCTTCCCAGACATCCAACTTGCTTGGAGTGCGCGCCTCGAGCACCTCGAAACGTCGCATCTCCGGCGCCATTTTCGCAACCGCCCGTGCCGCCGGGCGCAGATCATGACGCCATTCCGGCGTGATGCAGATCGAATGCCCCCGCTCGGACGGCCCGAACTCCCACATGAGGTGAGGCGAGACCTCTGCCAAGGCTCCCATCACGCTGGTCGACACCTCTCTGATCCCTTCTCCCGTGTCAAAGGCGCGGTCCAAATCCTCGGCCCCGGCCTCGAACCTCTGCCAGAAGGCACGGATGGCCTCGACCTTGCCTGGCAACAGGCGATCGGCGGCAAAATCGTAAGGATCGCTCATGCCATCATCCCTGGATTCAGAATGCCGCGCGGATCGAACCTTCGGCGGAGGCCCGCTGCCAGGGCCGCCAGCGGCGCAGCCTCGCGCTGGAACACACCCAGGCGGGATTTGGTCTCGTCCGAGGCCCGGATCAGCGTCGCATGACCTCCGACGCCGTCAAGCGCGGCACGCGCGTCTTTTCCCTGTGACGTTTCGGCCCAAATGAGCCCGCCGCCCCAGTCCAGCAGCATGCGCCCGTCACCCAGAGCTCGCACCACAGCAGGTGCGTCCGACGGCTTCACGGATAACCGCCACAGGTCGCCGTCGCCGCCGGCGAACATCGCGGCATCGCGCACCCAGCGCCAGCCTGCCTCAGTGCCATGCCCGCCATCTGCGCCGGTGCGGCGCTCGATATCCGCCGGGGCAAACCCTGACAGAAGTTCTTTCAAACGCTCGGCACGGTAAGCCACCTGCGCTTCGAACCCCTCGACCCGAATCATCGTCACCGGGTCGCCGTCCAGCCCAACGGGCACATGCGCCGCGCCCGAGACCTCGAACGGCGATCCCAGCGCCGCCGCCATGGCCGCCACAGCTTTGTCGACGTTCAGACCGGTCAACAGCAGCACGGCGCAAGCATCCGTCTTGGGCAGGACCTTGAAACCGACTTCGGTCAGAATGCCCAACGTGCCGCGACTGCCCGCCATCAGGCGCGCCAGGTCATAGCCGGTGACGTTCTTCATAACGCGCCCACCATTCTTCACGACATTGCCTGTGCCATCGACAAAGCGGACGCCCAGCAGATAGTCGCGGCACGCACCCGCCTGAACGCGGCGGGGGCCCGACACGTTCGCCGCAACCACGCCGCCAATGGTTGGCGCGCCCTTTGTGCCGAGGATTGCGCGGTGATCCATCGGCTCAAAGGCCAGCCGCTGACCTTCGGCATCCAGCGCCGCTTCAATCTCGGCAATCGGCGTTCCGGCCCGCGCCACCAGTGTCAGTGCCCCCGGCTCGTACAGCGTGATCCCCGACAGACCCGCGACCGACAAGACCTCGCCCTCGATTGCGGGACCGACAGGCCTCGTGCCGCCGCCCCGGATCACCAGGGGACCCGCTGCCCCCGCAACCGCCTCGGCCAATTCGGTTTCGTCATTCGGAGTCAGCACGGTCGATCTTTCTTCCTGGTCCAATTATCCTCGGGGGTGTTGGGGGCGGACAGCCCCTACGTCACGCCGCATCCCGCGCGACACCAGACCTGCGGCCTGCACTCATTACCAGCGGGAAGACCTTGGCCGGATTCAACAACCACGCCGGGTCGAACACGTCCTTTACGCGCATCTGCGCCTCCAAGTCCTCAGGAGCGAATTGGACATCCATCAGGTCGCGCTTTTCCACACCGACTCCATGCTCCCCAGTCAGGCAGCCGCCAACCTCGACGCACAGCTTCAGAATTTCCGCTCCCAAAGCCTCGCAGATCTCAAGATCGCCGGGCTTGTTGGCATCGAAGAGAATCAACGGGTGCATGTTGCCATCCCCGGCATGAAAGACGTTCGCCACGTCCAGTCCGTATTCCCCGGACAGCTCTCCGATCCGCTTCAGCACGTGCGGCAACGCCGAAACCGGGATCGTCCCGTCCAGGCACATGTAGTCGTTAATGTTCCCCATGGCTCCGAATGCGGACTTTCGACCCAACCAGATGCGCGCGGCCTCCTCGGCATCCTGGGCCTCGCGGAAATCGACCGGGTTATGACGCTCGGCGATCTCGCGTATGACGGCAAGCTGCGCGTCGATCTCAGCGGGGCTGCCCTCAACTTCAACGATCAGCAAAGCCTCGCAATCGGGATAACCCGCCTTGCAGAACTCCTCGGTTGCCCGAATACAGGGTCGGTCCATAAACTCGATCGCCACCGGCAGGACGCCGGCCTTGATGATGTCGCTCACACAGGCACCGGCAACCTCGTTCGAGGTGTACCCGATCAGAACCGGCCGAACGCCCTCGGGCTTTGGCACCAGCCGCAGGACTGCCTCGGTCACAACGCCAAGCTGCCCCTCGGAGCCACAGATCAGCCCCAGCCAGTCATAGCCGCCCGCGTCCATATGGGCGCCGCCGATTTCGGCCACCGTGCCATCCATCATCACCATGGTCACTCCCAGCAGGTTGTTCGTCGTCACACCATATTTCAGGCAATGCGCCCCGCCGGAGTTCATGGCAATATTCCCGGCAATCGCGCAAGCCAGTTGCGACGATGGATCGGGCGCATAAAAGAACCCGTCTTCCTCTACTGCGCCGGTCACGCTCAGGTTGGTGCGCCCCGTCTGCACCCGGATGAACCTGTTGTCGTAGTCAGTCTCCAGGACATCGTTCATCCGCGCCACGCCAAGAACCACACTATCTTCGGTCGGCAGAGCCCCGCCCGCCAGCGAGGTGCCCGACCCGCGCGGCACAACCGGCACACCCTCTTCATGGCAAATCTTCAGAACCGCAGCGACCTCTTCCGTCGATCCAGGTAGGACCACGCACATTGGCGGACATTTGTACGCCGTCAATCCGTCGCATTCGTAGGCGCGCGTTTCTCGTTCATCCGAAATGACCGTCTCAGGAGGAACGACGGTGGCCAGCCGCGCCACCAACCTCGCTTTCTTGCTCAGGATAGTCGCGTCCGGTGCTGGCATTTCCATGGCAATCCTCCAATTGGTAATTTTTTATTACCAATATACGCCAAAAGCAACATATACTGCATGAGTATACTCTGAATCCCTTCGACACCGCGACACGGAACCAACGCGAAAAGGGAAAACGTGCTCCGAGGACCCGATAGTTCGCTGCAGGTGGGCGATAGCCGTCCGAATTCAACACACTGACAGGGAGGGCACCATGCTCGAAACCATCCAGATCGCATCGGACCTCATCGGCACGACGGCGGTTGCGCTGACAGTCGTCTATCTTGCGATTCAAGTTCGCGCCAGCACAAGGGCAACCTATTCCCAGACATACCAGACCGCTGTCGCCGCCCTTGGGGACATGGCCGCCATCGTCGGCGAAAGCAAAGAAAAATCAAGAATGTACGCCGACGGCATGGCAGACCCCGACAAGCTCAACCCGGATGAATACCTGCAGTTTGCCTATCTCGGGATCAGCCTCTTTCGCAAATACGAGAACGCCTATTTCCAGTACCGGTCCGGCATGATCGACGACGAGTTCTGGGACGGGCATCGCGACAACCTCCTATGGTTTTTCCATCGGCCCGGGACGCAACGCTGGTGGAAAGAACGTCGTCTGGGTTTCAGCAAATCCTTTCGCGAATACCTCGAAAGCACGACTTCGACTGACGTAGCCGAGCAATCCGGCCGCTACGTCTAAGTTTCGGACGCCGCAATGGGCCGCTGGCCATTCAGGTAAAGGGGATCACCAAGCCGACCGCGACCAGAAGAATGCCGGCCGTGGTGTTGGTCCGCGCCAACGCCTTGGGCGAGGTGAGCAGGCGGCGCGCCCGGTCGATAAAGGCCGACAGGACAAGGTTCCCGGACAATGGCACGATCATCGACAGGAAACAGATCACTGCGATGTCGCCCCACGTCAGTGCTGTCAGGTCAAAGAACCCCGGCAGCACGCCCATGTAAAACAGGATGGCCTTGGGGTTTCCCAGGATCACCGCCACCCCGGCCATGAACCCGGCCCAAGTGCCGGGCCGCGTCAACCGGCTGTCCGAGGCAATGGTTTTTTTCCGGTTCCGGATGATTAGGACGCCCATGGACAGAAAGGTCAGGCTCGCAACCCATCGCAGGACTTCCATGAAACCGGCGAAAACGCTGACGATCCATGTGACGCCCAAGATAGCTAGCAAAGGCCAGATGACGTCCCCAACCACGACCCCAAGCGCCAACGGCCAAGCGGCGTGAAAACCACCCGACATGGCCCTTGCCAGCAGGGCTACCCAAACCGGCCCCGGTGTCAGGAACAAAATAAGCAGGGCGCCCGCATACAGCGCTGCATCAGTTGCGGTAATCGTCATGCCCGCGCCTCCACCAATTCGACGATCTTTTCCACTGTCCGCCAGTTCCGCCCTGTCGCCGGGACACCCAACAGACGATCCAGTTTGACGACGAATTTCGACGTTCCAATATAACGCGGCGCGTGAAGATACATGACTCTGCCACGCAAGGCGACACGTTCGTCTTCCGCCGCCTCCGCCTGCAGATCGGCCTCACTTGCCGCGCTCTCCGCCGACAGAAAAAATAGATGAACCGCCTTCGGATCGACCTTCGCCTCAGCACGAAACGGACACGCCGCCGCGACTTGCAGAAACGCATCGCCAGATACCATCACCTGTGCCGGCCGAAACCCCGCACGCGCCTCGATACCCTCTGCGACCTTCTTCGCGTCAACCTCACCGTTGAACACGGCGTTCCCACTCTGGATATATGTCCCGATCGCCTCGGCCCCAGCCTCCGCAAGCGCGGCTTTCAACTCCGTCATCGGCAGTTTCCCTGACCCGCCGACGTTGATGCCTCGCAGCAATAGAACCGAAATCATATGACCGGCAGAGTCAGCCGCCCGGCCTCATCCAGCTCCCAAAACGGGTTGTGGGCGATCTCCCAGACATGCCCATCCGGGTCGGCGTAGTATCCCGAATATCCTCCCCAGAACACTTCCACCGGCGCCTTCATCGGCGTCGCTCCCGCAGCCAGGGCCGCGTTCCACGCCGCATCCACATCCTCACGACTGGCAAAATTCTGCGCCAGCGTCATCGCCCCCGTGCCAAGTGCAACACCGGGCCGCCCCTGGTCCTCGGCCAGGGGCTCGATCCCGAACAGCCCGAGCGCCATTCCGTAAAGCTGGTAAAACACCACCCCAGGCTGCTCAGCGGTCGGCGTCCAGCCGAGATCTGCGTAAAACCTCTTGGACCGATGCAGGTCTTCTACGCCAAGAGTAATCAGGGTCACACGCTGAGGGGTCATGCCGGGTCCTCCATCCGGGCGACGCTTTCGCCACCCTCTTCAGATACGTTGATGTGCTGCGCCCGGTCGCCCAACTCGGAAAAAAGTTCGGGACCTGTGCCGGTCATCCAGGCCTGCGCGCCAAGCGCACATATCTCATCATAAAGAGCAGCCCGCCGTCCCGCGTCAAGATGCGCTGACACCTCGTCCAGAAGGATGATCGGCGGCACGCCTTTGTCCTGGGCCAACGCCCGCGCGTTGCTCAGGACCAGCGAGATCAGCAACGCCTTCTGCTCTCCGGTCGAACACAAACCCGCCGCCACGCCCTTGTCGGTATAGATCGCCTCCAGATCAACTCGGTGCGGGCCGACAAGGGTCCGCCCCGCACGCAGATCGGCAGGCCTGTTTGCCGCCAGGGCGTCGGCCAGAGCCTCTGCTTCTTCCGGCAACTCTCCCTCGCGATGCACCAGCGACAGATCGGCAGCCGGAAACACCGTTCCCGCCCCTATCTGCGCCGCTCCAAGCCGCTCCACGGCCGCGCGGCGACAGGCCATTACCACGGCCCCGGCTTCGGCCATCTGCCGCTCCAGAGCCGTGTACCAATTGGCATCGCGAACCATGTCCTTCAACAGGCGGTTCCGCTCGCGCATCGCCTTCTCATACGTCAGCACCGCCTGCGCGTGCCCCGGTTCGAAACTCATGACAATCCGGTCAAGGAAGCGCCGCCGCCCGTCTGCGCCTTCGATCCATAGCCGGTCCATCGCTGGTATCAACCAGACGATGCCGCCGAGCTTGCCAAGGGCCACCTGCGGCGCGGACTTTCCGTCGATTCGAACAAGGCGCGACTGCCCCGGCTCAGCCATGGTCTCGATTTCATGGATCGCATCGCCCGACCTCAACACCGCTGAGACCTTCCACCCAAGCACCTCTGGTCGCCGGATCAGCTCATCGGCCCCGGCCCGCCGCAACCCGCGTCCCGGCGACAATAGCGATACCGCTTCAAGAATGTTGGTCTTGCCCGCCCCGTTCGGCCCGTAGATCGCCACGGGCCGTCCATCGACTTCAAGCTTTGTCCGCCGATGGGATCGCAGATGCGACACGGTCAATTCCGTCACGGCGAAACCAGTCACGCCGCGCCCCCTGCAAACGGGATTTTGACATCAGTCCGGGGCGTCACACCCGCATCGGCATCACGACGTAGACCGCAGTCTCGTCGTTGCCCTCACGCATCAGCGTCGGATCTCCGGACGAGTTGAACATGAACACCGCATTCTCACGATCCACCTGGCTCGCAATCTCCAGCAGGTATTTGGCGTTGAACCCGATTTCCAGAGGCTCGTCGGCATAGGCCACCGCAAGTTCTTCCTCAGCGGCCCCGCTGTCCGGCGCATTGACCGACAGAACCAGCCGGTCCTCGTCCAGCGCCAGCTTCACGGCACGCGACCGCTCCGAGCTGACGGTTGCCACACGGTCGACGGCCTGTGCGAATTCCGAGGCATCGACTTCCAATCGCTTGCTGTTGCCGACCGGGATGACCCGCGTGTAGTCGGGGAAGGTCCCATCGATCACCTTCGATGTCAGCGTAATGCCCGGCGTAGCAAACCGCACTTTTGTTTCACTGACGCTGACCGCGATCTGCGCCTCGTCGTCGTCCAAGAGCTTGCGCAATTCACCCACGGTTTTCCGGGGCACGATAACGCCAGGCATATTGCCCGCGCCATCGGGCAACTCGGCATCGATCCGCGCCAGTCGGTGACCATCCGTGGCGACGCAGCGCAACACCTGCTGGCCGTTGGCATCCGCCACATGCATATAGACACCGTTCAGGTAATAGCGTGTTTCTTCGGTCGAGATCGCGAACTTCGACTTGTCGAACAGACGCCGCAGCACTGGCGCCGGGGCCGCGAAATTCGCCTCGTACTCCGATGAGGCCATGACCGGGAAATCCTCGCGCGGAAGAGTTGCCAGCGAAAAGCTTGACCGCCCAGCCTCGACCGACATCCGCCCTGAGGCACCGTCATCAATAATCGTCACCAGCGAGCCGTCAGGCAGCTTGCGTACAATCTCGTGAAACATCACCGCGCTAACGGTTGTGGCACCGGCGCGCACCACCTTGGCGGGGGCCTGATCGACAACCTCGATATCCAGATCGGTCGCCCGGAAACTCACCTGATCACCGTCGGCTTCGATCAGCACGTTCGCCAGGATGGGGATCGTGTTCCGCCGCTCGACAACCGATTGCGCCTGTGCAACCGCCTTCAAAAGAGCCGCGCGCTCGATCGAGAATTCCATGGGCCTCGCTCCGTCAGATACCGGGGTGAGCACACTATCGCTTTTCCCACCCGGTGCAATGATTTTTCAGGACTTTCTAGCGAACCCGGCAGGGCGTCAAGGGCAGCGCGGCCCTTCTTTCCCGTGAAAGTATCGTAGCGAGCACGAGGGGTGAGATCTCTCGCTGCCTGGCTGCTGCACGGCCACCGCCAGTCTGATGGTCGGCGTACCCATGGGCCGGACAGTCGCGACGGCCTTTCTTGCGCTGAAAACCAATTCCCAATAACCGACCGCCCATTCGGCACAGATGCAATTGGAAAGCAAAAAAACACATTTTCAACAAGCTACGCCCGCTTTGGTCGAGAATGAACAAGGCGGGCGCTCGATTGGGCAGGATTTCGGTCAGGCCTCCAGCGACCGGCGCAGCAGCTCAAGGTCGTCGGCGATCTGACTGTCCTGCTGCATCAACTCTTCGATCTTCCGAACACCGTGCATGACGGTCGTGTGGTCACGCCCTCCGAACCGACGCCCGATCTCGGGCAAAGACCGCGAAGTCAGTTGCTTGGACAGGTACATCGCCATCTGCCGCGGCCGCGCAAAGGTACGGACCCGCTTTGGACCGATCATGTCGCTCAGACGGATATTGAAATGGTCGCTGACCTTGCGCTGGATCTCTTCGACGGTGATCTTGCGATCGCTGGCGCGCAGAACATCGGCCAGGCAATCCTGGGTCAATTCCATCGTGATTTCGCGGCCCACGAGCGAGCCGAAAGCGAAAAGCCGCATCAAGGCGCCTTCGAGAACGCGCACGTTGGTCGAAATGCGGTGAGCCAGGAACTCAAGCACGCCATCCTGAATCTGAAGCCCCGGAAATTGCTGCGAAAACTGCTCGACCTTCTGCTGGAGAATGCCAAGGCGCAATTCATAGTTCGTCGGGTGCAGATCGACCACAAGGCCCGACTGCATCCGGCTGACGATCCGGTCCTCGATACCGTTGATCTCGGTCGGCGCGCGATCCGACGAAATGATGATCTGCTTGTTCTGGTCGACGAGTGCGTTGAAGGTATGAAAGAATTCTTCCTGCGTCGCATCCTTGCCAGCGATGAACTGAACGTCGTCAATCATCAGCACATCGACCGAGCGGAACAATTGCTTGAACGCCATCATGTCCTTGTCCCGCAGGGCCTGCACGAACCGGTACATGAACTGTTCGGCCGAAAGGTAGACCACGCGCAATTCGGGCGACCGCTTGCGCAGTTCCCATGCGATGGCGTGCATCAAGTGCGTTTTACCAAGACCGACCCCGCCATAAAGGAACAGCGGGTTGAACGTCACCGCACCGCCCTCGGCCACGCGCCGCGCGGCGGCATGGGCAAGTTCGTTCGGCTTGCCGACCACAAAACTGTCAAAGGTAAACCGGCTGTCCAGAGCCGCGCCAGGCAGTTCTTCATCGACTGAAAATGCCGCCGAGTCCTTGGCTCCCGCCGAAGGTTTCGCAGGCACTTTCCTGGCCGCGGATTTCCCGGTCCGTCCGGCAGGGACGGCAAATTCGATACGTGCCACGTCGCCGCCCGCCTTCGAGATTTCATGCAGGATCTTGTCGCCAAAATTCCGCGATACCCAATTCCCCATAAAGGTCGTCGGCACATGAAAGGTCATGACGCCATCTTCCAGCGCGGCGAATTCGAGTGGTTCGATCCAGTTCCTGTAGTTGTTTTTCCCGACAGTTGCCCGAAGGTTATCTCTGATCTGTCCCCAAAGGTCGTTTGTCATTCTTAGCCCGCTGCTTTCTTCTTGCTACGACTGACGCCATGCCAGCCCCCGGACCTTCCAACCATTGTGGCTGCCCCGGTGTCCCGATGCGTCCACGTCACCCTCAAAGCCTTCGGCAATGTTCAGACAGGTCACCGTCTTGCCTTTTGCGGCATAGTATTCGGTGACTGCCTGGGCAGCCTTCAATGAACGCACACCCGACCTGCACAGGAACAAAAGCGGCCCGGGGTCCTCACCCGCGAGTGCCTGTTCAACCTGCGCAGCGAACTGCGTGTTCAAAGACATGTCGGGGAACATCGCCCACTCAATGAAGAGTGGATTATGTCCCAATTCCCCAATGTCAGGCACGCCGACGAAACCCCATTCGGCGCGAGTCCTGACGTCAATGAGTCGGGCAGAGTCATCCTTTGACAGAATATCCCACGCCTCGCTGGGGCCTACTTCCCCAACTCCGCTCACCAGACTCATTGACCATGTCCCCCCAAGGACGAAGTGAATCGCAAGGCCCAAGCTAGACGCCTCACTAGGGTACAAGCAACCGACCTTTGAGCTTGACTCAGGACTCTCGGAGAACGAATCCGGGCCGGTTGCGAAAATGCCGAAATGACTCAAGGGAGATAGCCCCACAAAAAAAATCGCGCCCCGGAGGGCGCGATGATCCAGGGACTGAATTTGGGCTCAGCCGATTGCTTTTACGCGGGCCGCAAGACGCGACATTTTGCGCGAAGCAGTGTTCTTGTGATAGACGCCCTTGGTCACGCCGCGCATCAGCTCGGGCTGTGCGAGACGAAGTGCGGTCGTTGCAGCATCCTTGTCGCCGGAAGCGATGGCTTCTTCGACTTTGCGAAGATAGGTGCGAATGCGCGAGCGACGTGCCTTGTTGACTTCAAGACGGCGCGCGTTCTGGCGAGCGCGCTTTTTAGATTGAGGCGAATTAGCCATGATATGGTCCGTATCCCGGGTCTGTTTGTCCTAGTTGCGCAAAAGCTCCCGCTGCCGGATGATCCGACGGATACTAGCCTAAGCGGGCTCCACGCGCATGTAAGCGTGCCGCATAAGCCAAAAAACCGTGTTTGAAAACCCCTGAATCCGATTCCTGTACGCGGCGGATTTACCTGCCGCGGAACTGCGCCTCACGCTTCTCAAGGAAAGCAGACATGCCCTCTTTCTGATCCTCTGTCGCGAAAAGCGAATGGAACACCCGGCGCTCGAACAACAACCCTTCGCGAAGCGTTGTTTCATAACTTCGGTTCACCGCTTCCTTGACGACCATGGTTGCCAGCGTGGATTTTTCGGCGATCTTGTGCGCAGCTGCCAGAGCCTCGTCCATCAACTTTTTGACTGGAACGACGCGGCTGACAAGACCCGAGCGTTCGGCTTCGGCAGCGTCCATAAATCTTCCCGTCAGATGCATGTCCATCGCTTTGGACTTGCCGACGAAACGCGTCAGCCTCTGGGTCCCGCCGATTCCGGCAACTACGCCCAGGTTGATTTCAGGCTGGCCGAATTTCGCCGTATCCGACGCGATAATGAAATCGCAGATCATCGCCAGTTCGCACCCGCCCCCAAGGGCATAGCCGGACACAGCCGCGATGATTGGCTTACGGCAGCGAAGAATGGCTTCTGTCTCGGCGCTGAACAAATCCTCGGTCAGGACATCGACGAAAGTCTTGTCGGCCATTTCCTTGATGTCGGCACCCGCCGCGAAAGCCTTTTCGGACCCGGTCAGCACGATGCACCTCACCGAATCATTGTCCGCAGCTTCTCCTATAGCCTGAGCCAACTCTCGCAGAAGCTCGATGTTCAGTGCATTCAAAGCATCCGGCCTGTTCAGGCGGATTGTCGTGACGTGTTCCTCGGTTTCGACGATAAGCGTCTCATAGGCCATGGGAATTTGCTTTCCGTGGTTTCAGTCGAAGGCAAGCCTTACCAGCCAATTCTTCGGGATCAAGTTATCTTTGGCACCTCGGGCAATAGAAGCTCGACCGTCCAGACTGTGTGACACGACGGATTCTGCCGCCGCATCCCGGCGTTAGGCACTCGGCACCTTCGCGGTCATAAACCCTGAAACCGTGCTGAAAATAGCCCAGTTCGCCGTCTGCTTGCCGATAGTCTTTCAGCGAAGACCCTCCGGCTTCGATGGCCTCGTTCAGCACTTCCCGGATCAAAGGCACCAATCCGGCGACTTTTTCCGCAGATATCCGACCAGACTGGCGAAGGGGCGACATTCCGGCTCGGAAGAGAACCTCGCATACGTAGATATTTCCGAGACCCGCCACCACACGCTGATCCAGCAAAGCCGATTTCACCGGAGTCTTTCGCCCCTTCAGCGCCGCCGCCAGATAGGTTTCGTCAAATGCGTTGCCGAGAGGCTCTGGCCCAAGCTTGTTCAAAAACACGTGGCTTTCGACCGTTTCGGTTGAAGCCAAATCCATAGCCCCAAACCGGCGCGCGTCGTTGAACGTCACGCGCGCACCGTTGGCCATGTGAAAGACCACGTGATCATGCTTTTGCGGAGCCGGATGGTCGCGATGAAACTGGCCCAGCGGATCGCCCGAGATCAGGATACGCCCGGACATGCCGAGGTGAATGATCAGCGTCTCGCCACTGGAAAGATCAGCAAGAATAAACTTTGACCGTCGCCGCAGCCGGTCAATGCGAACCCCCGTCAGGCGGTCCGCCATGCGTTCCGGAAATGGCCAGCGCAAGTCGGGCCGATTGACGTCCACCCGCTCCATCACGACGCCCTCCATGGCGGGGACCAACCCCCGGCGAACCGTCTCAACCTCTGGCAGTTCGGGCATTCTGCTCCTACCTTGCTTCCGTTGCGATCAAGACCAATCGCACACCACGACCAATGTACGATATCCGCGCTTTCCGATCCTTACGAAAGACCAGAAAGTTGCCTCGCTCTTCCCCATCCGTCCGGATTTCCGGCAAACACACCCTGCCCATTCCCCGGGCCACCAGCAGAAAGGTCACTTTCCTCACGGTGATATCTTGCGCAATTGCTCCAGTCCTCAGGCGGGTATAAGACACCCCGAAGCCAGAACAAGCAAAGCTCATGACCGATCAAAGTGACAAGACCACCCATTTCGGCGCACGCACCGTACGCGAAGATGAAAAGGCCGGGCTGGTCCACGGTGTCTTTACCAACGTCGCGTCCAAGTACGATGTGATGAATGATGTCATGTCGGTCGGCATCCACCGCATTTGGAAAGACGCGATGATGGACTGGCTGGCGCCAAGACCCGGTCAGCGGCTTTTGGACGTTGCGGGCGGAACGGGGGATATCTCTTTCAGGTTCTTACGCCGGGCTCCAAGTGCGAACGCAGTGGTTTTGGACATGACCGAATCCATGCTTGTCGAAGGCCGCAAACGCGCTGAGGCTGCCTCTCTCGCGGATCACCTCGACTGGGTCACAGGCGACGCCATGGCTTTGCCCTTCGAAGATTCAACCTTCGATGTCTATACAATCTCTTTCGGTATCCGGAACGTCACACGCATCGCTGATGCGCTTTCCGAGGCCTATCGTGTCCTCAAGCCGGGCGGCCGCCTGATGGTTCTGGAGTTTTCCCAGTTGCCGAATGCGGGTCTGCAAAAGGCCTATGACCTTTATTCCTACAACGTGATTCCGCGCATGGGACAGCTCATTGCCGGGGACCGCGACAGCTATCAATACCTTGTCGAGTCAATCCGCCGTTTCCCCGATCAGGACACATTCGCCGCCATGATCCGCGACGTGGGCTTCGAGAACGTCAAGTATCGCAATCTCTCCATGGGGATCGCGGCCCTGCATTCCGGGTGGAAGATCTAAGTGCGCGGACCCCACAACTTCCTCAGGCTAATCCGAACCGGAGCCACTTTCGAGCGGACGGGCGCTATGCGCGTCGCACTCGAAGCTCTCGACGCGCCGCCATCGCTCAGGATTGCAGCGCGCGTCATCGGCTGGCCATTCAAATGGCTTGGCTACAAGGGTGACACCTCATTGCCACCTATCACGCGCGCGATCACCGCTCTCGGTCCAGCCTATATCAAATTCGGCCAGATTCTTTCGACCCGCCCCGACGTAGTCGGCCCGGAAATGGCCGAGCAGCTCCGAGTACTTCAAGACCGGCTTCCGCCCTTCCCGACGACCACGGCGAAATCGACGGTTGCGAGCGAGCTGGGTGCACCGGTCGAAAAGATCTTCAGGGATTTCTCCGAGCCCGTTGCTGCGGCCTCGATCGCACAGGTCCACAAGGCCCATCTCGCGGAAACCGGTGAAGCCGTGGCCGTCAAGGTGCTGCGCCCCAGGATCGAGCAGGCCTTCCGCCGCGACATTGATGCTTTCTATTTCGCCGCGCGCATGATCGAGACGCTTTCTCCCGGATCGCGCCGTTTGCGCCCGATGGACGTCATCGCGCATTTCGAAGGCGTGGTCATGGGGGAGTTGGATCTGAGACTCGAGACTGCTGCGGCCTCTGAATTCGAATCCAACACAACCGACGATCAAGGGTTCCGCGTGCCCCACGCCAAGTGGTCGCTTTCATCCCGCCAGGTCATGACGCTGGAATGGGCCGACGGAATTCCCTTGGGGGATCTTGAAGCTATTGATCGTGCCGGGATCGATCGTGTGCGACTCGCCGAGAAGGTCCTGAGCACGTTCCTCAGCCATGCGTTGCGCGACGGGTATTTTCATGCCGACATGCACCAGGGGAACCTGCAAGTCACCGAGGATGGCGTATTGGTCGCTCTGGATTTCGGCATCATGGGGCGCATCGACGAGTATACGCGCCGGGTCTATGCCGAAATCCTCATCGGATTCATCCGTCGCGACTATCACCGGGTTGCCGAAGTTCATTTTGAAGCCGGCTACGTGCCCGCTGACCGCGATGTGGATGAGTTCGCGAGGGCGCTTCGGGCGGTTGGCGAGCCGATCTTCGGCATGGACGCCAGCCGGATTTCCATGGCCCGGCTGCTGACCTATCTGTTCGAAGTCACAGAACGGTTCGGCATGCAGACCAGGACCGAACTTATCCTGCTACAGCGCACCATGGTCGTGGTCGAAGGCGTGGCGCGCTCGCTTGACCCTCACATCAACATCTGGAGCGCCGCACGCCCCACGGTCGAGGCCTATATCACGGAGAATGTCGGGCCGAGGGCTGTGGCACGGGACCTGTTCAGAACGGTTCGGGTTCTTGGCCGATTCGGTCCGAAGTTGCCGCAGCTCGTCGAGTCGGCCTTGATCCGGCAGACGTCTCAAGACGCGCCGGAGCCGCGTATGTCTGCCTGGCCCTATGTCCTGCTGGGTGTTGCCTGTACAACTGCCGCATTTTTCATCGGGCTGAGTCTCTAGGTGATCACCCGGCCGGCGCACGCAGAGCGGTAACCTCGGCCGATGGAACGATAATTCCACCGTCCGTGACAAGTTCGATTCCGTCCAGGCCCTGTCGGGCTTCGTCGATCCTGGCATAGTGCGGCACGTCTCGAACGCTCGTCAGCTCACCCTGGCTGTAGCTTGCAATCTGGAAACTGTATTCGCCCGGCTCCAAGGGGGCGCCATTGTCCGCGACACCGGCCCACTCCATCTGTCCGGCCACGACCGAGACCTGTTGCCGCGAAATCTCCTGCCCATAGGCGTTCAAGACCACCAGTTCGGCAGAATCCGACCCCGGATCCGCGTCCGGCACCAGTTCAATAGGCGATCCGTCGAAAACGGCTGGCGCGGTTACCCGCGCCTCCATCCCAACCCATCCAGCCAGTTGCGACAAGCCAGTCAGGCCCAGACCACCGGACAGGCTCTCCAGCAGTTCATTCGTGCGCACCTGCTGTTCAACACCTGAAAATGTCGCAAGCTGAACGGCAAAATCCTGGGACTCGATCGGGTTCAACGGATCCTGGTTTTGCATTTGCGTTGTAAGCATCAGCAAGAATGTCTCGAAATCCGAGCTGAGCCCCGATGTTTCCTGATCTTGCCGGGTATTCTGACTGGCGACCGAAGCCGCTTGCTTCGCTGTCTGTGTTTGCACTTCCATATCGCTGCTCCCTAAAGCCGGATGTCGAGGCCGCCGCCGAGCGACAGAATTCCTAAGGTCCGTGCGGTGGTCGCAGAGGCTTCGGAGCCTGCACCTGTTCCGAGATTGGCAAAATCCTCCAAATCGAACTCATGGCCTGCACTACTTGCCCCACCATCCTGACCAAAAGTGAAATCCAGGTCCTCGAAACCATTTTGCTGCAGATCCGCCGCCAACATGTCGATGTTCCGCCGCAGGAGGTCCAACGTATCCGCTCGCTCGGCCACGATATGCACGACCATCCCAACTTCTCCAGCCGACATCGAAAGTCGGACCCGGCCCAGCTCCTCGGGGAATAGGCGTACCTCCACGGTTCCCTCGCCGTTCAGCTTCGCCGCATGTACGATCTGGGCCAGAATTGGCCGCGCAGGTATGTCAATCGATCGAGTTTGCCCGCCTGGCGAAAGCGGTTTTGGATCCTTGGCTTCATTGGATCCGCCAACGTCAATGACGTCGGCCCCGGGCTCGCCATCCTCGGCACCCCGGTAACTCTCGGGTTGAGTGGCGTTAAACCCAACTGAAATTATCTCAACTTTGGCCGATCCCGCGGCTGGCAACGGTTTTGCCGCATCGACCTGAACTGCGGACGGGGGCAGTTCAGAAATGCGATCACGAGACCCTCCCGTTGATCGGCCGCGGTCTTCCCGGATCAGGGGCTGCGACACACGTTCGGAAATTCGAGGCGCCGCGAAGGCCGTTCTCTCCGGCTCCTGTCGGCTCTCGGCCGACGCTACGGCACCGCGATCAGCCCGCAACAGGTCGGGTTTGAATTGTCTTTCGGGCGAGCCTCCTTGCTTCATTGCGCTCTGCTCCAACGGAGGTCGTGCAAATTGCTGCGGCCGCCCCTCGATTTTCGCGAGATTTTCGGTAGCGCCGACCTTGGCTATACGCGGCGCCGAATTCTCAGCCAGCTCACCGACGGAAGATATTGCTGGCCCGTCTGGAGTCGCATTTCGCGGCATCGGTTTATCTGGAACGTATTCCACCTGCCGGCGATCGAAACGAGGCACGTCTTTGACGGGCCCCCTTGTTTCTGCACGGTCTATCTCATCTTGTTCCACTCTGACGCGGCCACTTGAAGCCATGCGGGCATTTGGAAGGCTTTTGTCTCCCGCCACTGGCGCGACGCCTTCGCCCAGGCTCCGCTGTCCGACAGGGAAGTTGCCTTGGGACGGTTCCGGCGTGCGTTCAGGAGAACCGCCGTTCCGGGGTTTGGTATCAGAGTTCTGTTCGACCGGCACCGCGACGAATTTCCGGGCGTCCATGACGACAACGCTTTCCGGGAAGCTCTCAACACCACTCGACGCGTTAGCTCGACGAGTTTCCGGATTCTGCGCTGGACTCCCAGAATCCATTACCGGAGCTGCAATCACATTCCGCGCGCGAAGCTCTTTGCTAGACGCGTTCATATCAGGTCCCCGCAGAACGCCGGCCTCGACCTTGTCGTGGTTTGCAAAGCCAATAGGCGCCTGGAACGCTGGTCGCTCTACCTTGGGAGGATCGACAAATTCAGCGACCTCATCCATGAACTGCGAAACTTCTATTTCGGCGTCGGGCTCAGCCGACATCAGGTCCGAAAATTCCGATCCAACCTTGAAATCCACTGCCCCGCCGGCCTCGGGTGCAGCGGTCTTGCCGTCACCACCGGCGTCAACGCTGAACATCTTCAAACTGACTTGCATACCATACCTCCGGACGTCCTGTCCTTTGATGGCGGTCATAAACGTCGGGAATTACCAGTTCTTTACCAGTATCGCCGATAGTCATGAAAATTCGCTCGATCAGAAGGATCAGGAATATGAATGCAGTGGCCCCTGTCCACGCGATCCGTCCGCATGACGGTGCGTCCCGGGAGAAAGACCCAAAACTCATGGCCGTCGCGACCGAACTCGAAACCAGCTTTATTGCCGAAATGTTGAAAAGTTCGGGCGTTGGCGAAGCAAGATCTGCCTTCGGCGGTGGTGCAGGCGAAGAGCAGTTTTCGAGCTTTCTCGTCCAGGAATACGCCAAGGCCACCGCGCAGGCCGGCGGGCTCGGGTTGGCCGAGTCGATCTATAGGTCTCTGGTGGGGGGGCAAGAAAAATGAATGTGATACGCGAACTCGAGAACGTTTTGGCAGAAGAGCAGCACTGTCTCCTGAATGGGAACTATGCGGATCTACTCGAAATTGCGACCCGCAAATCTTCCCTGGCCGACCATCTCAAATCCATCTCTGGCACGTTGGACCGGGACGACTGCCGACGCGTCGTGGATAAAGCAGCGTACAACGAGGCCCTGTTGCGCTCGGCACAGCGCGGCATTCAGGCGGCGATTACTCAACTGGGACAGATCGCCAGCGGCGAACACCAGTCGACCTATTCGCGTGGCGGCAAGCGCAGCCCTTTGTCTCGCACGCCATCTTCATTGATCCAAAAACTCTAAAAGTTGAATGAAATGGCAGGCAAGTTTGGGGCGCACGCCTCACCAAATCTTCAGGCTTTCTTAAGGCCTGCGGAGTGAAGTCATCGCAGCACCAAGAAGTGGTGGCGCGTGATCCTGGGGGACATCCGCAACGTCAGAATGGCCGTCTCGTCTGAAAGACGTCTCTGAAACCTGGCGGATAACCGCCCCAAAAATACTGGAGAACGCCAGATGGCAAGTATTCTTACCAACACCAGCGCAATGGTTGCGCTGCAAAACCTCCGTACCATCAACAACAGCCTCGAAGATACCCAGCGGATGATCTCCACGGGCAAGGCAATCAGCAGCGCCAAGGACAACTCGGCGGTCTGGGCCATCTCCAAGGTTATGGAATCTGACGCGATGAGCTTCAAAGCCATCTCCGACAGTCTCAACCTTGGTCAGTCCACCGTTACCGTTGCCAGACAGGCCTCCGAAACCGTGACTGACCTTCTGACCCAGATGAAGGAAAAGATCGTCGCCGCGCAGGAAGAAAACGTCGATCGCTCAAAGCTCCAGGACGATGTAGACGCGCTGTCCGACCAGATCAAATCGGTTGTCGGCGCGGCGCAGTTCAACGGTTTGAATCTGCTGTCGGGCACCGATGACGTCAACATCCTGTCGTCCCTCGACCGGGCGGCCGACGGCACCGTTTCGGCGTCTGATATCACCATTGCGCGCCAGGACCTGAGCGATGCTGCGGGTGTCTTCGGTACCGGAACTTCCCTTGCCGCTAATATCACCGCGGTTGACGGTTCCAACCTCTCTGCCGCCGGCACGGGCGGTCAGTTCTCCAGTGCCGGGAACACGATGACCGCACTGGTGGCCGGCACGATTGTCGCTGGTGAAACCTACAACATGCAGGTCGCAGGCGAAACCGTCAGCTTCACCACAACCACGACAGCTGCTGGAGATTTGGCCGCGGGACTGACCGCCGCCATTAACACTGCGGGGATCGACGGCATCACCGCCACCGTGGCGACGGCCACCATTTCGATCGTCAACACGCGAGCCTTCGAGGATGTGACCGTAAACACTTCGGGCACGGGCGCGGCCACTTTCGCTCTGACCGCGAACGGCACGACCGCGACGGCTGCTACCACCGCCACGCAAACGGTCAATTCACGCGCATCGGATGTGACTTTCTCGACAACCGCAGGCGTCGCAGAAGGTGACGGGTACCGAGTGACTCTCGGCGGCGTCAACTACGACTACATCGCCGGCAAGAACGAGACCTTTGAAGACGTCGCGCGCGGACTGAAGACCGTGATCGACAGCGCAGCCGTTTCAAACATCTCGACCAATGTGACGCAGAAAAGCGGCGCATGGGTTCTTGAGATTGACAACGCCGGCGCCGACATGACGCTCACCGACAACGGTGCGGCCGGTGGCGAGGCGACCGGTGGCCTCAATGGCGTCGACTCGATTGATGTCACGACGGATGAGGGTGTCGAAGCCGCCTTGGCAAACATCGAGACCTACATCAATACCGCCATTGAAGCCGCTGCCGCCTTCGGCTCGGCCCAAGGCCGGATCGAGACCCAGACCGACTTCATCGGCAAGCTGACCGATTCGCTGAAAGCCGGTATCGGCGCCCTGGTCGATGCTGATCTCGAAGCCGCGTCGGCACGCCTGCAGGCTCTCCAGGTTCAACAGCAGTTGGGCATCCAGTCGCTGTCGATCGCGAACCAGGCCCCGCAGTCGATCCTGTCGCTCTTCAGGTAATCCAGCCAGCCGGGCGGAAAAACCGCCCGGCTATCCTTCAAGGCTCCGAACGAGCCGGGTATTAGGAGACCCCCTCCGTGAATGTCGTCGAACGCGCCAGAGAAGGCTATGGCAGGAACGCGGTTCCGATCAAATCGCACCGCGC
Organism: Silicimonas sp.; assembly: GCA_050290245.1. Taxonomy (GTDB): domain Bacteria; phylum Pseudomonadota; class Alphaproteobacteria; order Rhodobacterales; family Rhodobacteraceae; genus JBNKHH01. The sequence goes on along the minus strand of JBNKHH010000021.1, from coordinate 51,584 downwards.
CGCAGAATACGAAACCATTGCCCGCATATCGCACCGTCTGCGATCCGCCGCACAACGCCGCAACGCAAACTTTCCCGAGTTTGTCGCGGCTCTCCACGAAAACAGCAAGCTCTGGACAACCCTTGCCGTCGATGTGGCCAACCCCGACAACGGACTTCCGCAGGACCTGCGTGCCCGTTTGATGTGGCTGGCCGAATTCACGGGTGTCGAAACCCGCCGAATCTTGCAGGGCCAGGGAAACGTAGCCGTTTTGATCGAGGTGAATGCCGCGATTCTTCAGGGATTGCGCGGACCGGAGAGCGCGCAATGAGCGGTCTTGTTCTGAAACTGGCTCCAAAGGAGCGCGTGCTCATCAACGGTGCTGTCATCGAAAACGGTGACCGCAGAACCCGCGTCGCCATCCTGACCCCAAAGGCAAATATCTTGCGCCTCAAGGATGCCTTGCATCCCGACGATGCTACGACGCCGGTGCGCCGCGTGTGCTATATTGCCCAACTGGTCTTGTCCGGCGATGCGGCACCCGATGAAGCTCGCGGCCAGCTGTTGACCGGGATCGAGCAGCTCAGCCAAGTGCTTCACGATGCCGACAGCCGTCGGGCCCTTCAGGACGCAACCGACGCTGTGATCTCATCAAAGTACTACCAGGCGTTAAAAGCGCTCAGAAACCTGATCCCACGCGAGGATCGCCTTCTCGCTGCGGAATAATCATGACCTATCAACCCGTTCTTCCCGCTGGCGGAAACATCGGCTGGAGCTTTCTCAGGCAGACTCGAGAGGCACAGCAGGCGACCTTTGACACCTCTTCGTCCGTTGCCCGTAGCACAGATTATTTTCGCAAAAACATCGCGGACATCCAAACTGCCGAAGACCTTGTGAACGACCGGCGTCTCCTTTCGGTTGCGCTTGGTGCTTTCGGGCTTGACGACGACATCGGGAACAAATTCTTCGTCAAGAAAGTGCTGGAAGAGGGAACCCTCAGCGAGGACGCTTTTGCGAACCGCCTTGCAGACAAACGCTATTTTGCCATGGCTGACGCGTTCGGTTTCGACCTTCAGCCGCCAAAGACCGTACTTAGCGATTTTCCTGACAAAATCCTGCAAGACTATACCAGCCGCCAATTCGAGATTGCGGTTGGCGAACAGGATGACAACCTGAGGCTTGCCCTGGGCATTGAGCGCGATCTGGCTTCGCTGGCCCGGCGCGACTTGTCCGACGATGCGGCGTGGTACACGATAATGGGAACGCCTGCGATGCGTTCCGTCTTTGAACAGGCACTCGGATTGCCATCCGAACTGGCATCGGCCGATATTGACCGACAGCTTGACGTGTTCAAGGACAAGTCAATGCGGCGGTTCGGCACTTCAACTCCGGCGGACTTCGATGATCCGGGCTTGCGCGAAAAACTGATCCGGAATTTCCTGGTCCAGACAGAGATCTCGACTTTTACTGCCTCTTCTCAACGTGGATCTGTCGCGCTCTCTCTCTTGCAAAACCAACGGCCGCTATTCTGAGACCGTTATGGCTTCCAAACTCATCGCCTGAACCAGTTTCTCAAAACTTTCGCCGATACCTTCGTCAGAACGCGAGGCTGCGAAGTCCTCGAGCGCCGGGTAAAGCGCGACCGCGTGGTCCAGCTCTGGATTGGAACCCGGCTGGTACAAGCCCGAACGCACCATGATCTCGGACTCCTCATAGACACTCAGCAGGCGCCGCGCCTGAAGGATGAGCCTGTTTTCTTCATCGCTGGCCGCTTCGGGCAAGCTGCGCGAGACAGATTGCAGAACGTCAACGGCCGGAAAACGCCCCCTCTCAGCGATGGCGCGCGACAGGACGATGTGTCCGTCCAGCAACCCGCGCAGCGTGTCAGCGACCGGTTCTTCCATATCCGAACCGGACACTAGAACGGTGAAAATACCTGTGATGTCACCCTGACCTTCTGCCCCCGGCCCCGCCCTTTCGGCAAAACCCGCCATAAGCGAGACCATCGACGGCGGAAACCCCCGCATGGTGGCTGGCTCACCGGCAGATGTGGCGATCTCGCGGTGTGCTTCAGCGAGCCTCGTTATCGAATCCAGCATCAAAAGCACATGCCGCCCCTGGTTGCGGAAATGCTCTGCGATCGCCATCGCCGAAAACGCCGCCCGCCGTCGTGCCAGTGCCGATTGATCCGATGTCGCCGCCACGACAATGCTTCTGGCCAGACCCTTTTTCCCAAGCACGCGATGCACAAATTGATTGACCTCGCGCCCCCGCTCTCCAATCAACGCGATGACGGCGATATCGGCCTCCATATCGCGCGCAAATGCCGCCATAAGGCTAGATTTTCCGACGCCTGACCCCGAAAACAGACCCAGGCGCTGGCCACGAACAATCGGTAGAATCGTGTTGAACAACGCATAACCGGTGTCCAGACGGGAACCAAGATGCCTCCGTTCGGCGGCCGGCGGTGGTGGCACATGAAGCTCCACCAGATCGCTGCCGTTGATCAACGGCATACCGTCCAGCGGCCGTCCCTCACCATCGATCACCCGCCCAAGCCAACTGTCATCCGGACACAGCCCCGTCTCTCCAAGGTGACGCACGGCTTGCCCGATCTTCAATCCCGCAAGGCTGCCATCGACCAGGACATTGACCTGTCGCTCCGACAGCCCGATCACTTCGCCATGGATGGGCGGCTCTGTCTCAAAAGTGACCCTGTGCCCAACGCTCGCTACGTCCGACAACCCTGCTACTGCGACCAGATTGTTGGACAAGGATCGAATCCGCCCGACGCGGACAACGACCGAATGCCGTTTCACGACAGCCGACATCAAATCCAGGCTTCTCATTTGGGGCATCAGACGCACCTTCGATAGAGATCATTCTAGTGAAACTGTTTCTAAAGGAATCAGGGTTAAGCCTTGGTGCATCCGATCGAGGGAGAAGCCCCGATGTTAGAAACACCGTATGTAATGAAACTGGCGCAAAGCCTCGCCCGACACGCAGGTGCGCGCCAAACTCAAATTGCGAAGAATATCGCCAATGCGGACACGCCCGGGTACCGCGCCCGCGACCTTGTCGATTTTTCCGACACCTATCAAAGGTCGGAGCCGGCTGAGGCGCAACGCACCACGCGCAGCAAACACCTGACGGCCAGCGCGGCCGAGACCGCTTTCCGAAGCTATGATCTTGGCGGCGAGGCATCGCCCAATGGCAACACTGTGTCGCTGGAAACCGAAATGGTCCGCGCCTCCGAGGCCAAATCGGCCCATGACACCGCGCTCAGTGTATATCGCAGTTCACTCGACATCCTGCGCACATCACTTGGACGCGGCAGGTAATCACCATGGACGGTCTTCACACCAGCAAAGGAATTTCCGCATCCGGTATGCAGGCTCAGGCTAACCGCCTGCGCCATATATCTGAAAATATCGCAAATGCGGACACGCCGGGCTACCGGCGCAAGATGACGACGTTTGAAAGCGTCGTCGAATCCGGCCGTGAAACGGGGCGGATTTCAGCTGGTCCGGTGCAGCTGGACCGAAGTGAGTTGGAGCGGGTGTACAACCCGTCCCATCCGCTTGCTGGCGAGGACGGCTACTACGACGGATCGAATGTCAATCTGGTAGTCGAAATCGCCGACGCGCGAGAAGCGCAAAGAAGCTACGAAGCAAACCTCAGAATGTTCGATCAGGCGCGCAAAATGCGGTCCAGCCTGCTCGAACTTTTGCGGCGCTGAAGGAGATGACCATGGACGTCAGACTAACTCAGGCGTTGCGCGGCTATGGGGCAACCAAAGCCGTCGAGCCGACCCCGGGCGACGGAGGCAGCCTCCTTGGCCGTGCGGCCAAAGATTTTGCCGAAACGCTTGCCAAGTCCGAGACAATCGCCAAAGAAGCCATGACCGGCAACGCTGACCCTCATGCGTTGGTCGAGGCGCTCGCCAACACCCAACTCGCCGTCGAAACCGCGGTAACCGTCCGCGATCGGGTCGTCGAAGCCTATCAGGAAATCCTGCGGATGCCTGTGTGATGGGTGAGACGGTCATCTTTGACACCCTCCGGCAGGGACTTTGGGTTGCCGTGATCATATCGGCGCCCATTCTCACCGTCGCGTTGGTTGCGGGGATGGCTGTCGGCTTATTCCAGGCACTGACCTCGGTGCAGGAGATGACCCTCACCTTCGTGCCGAAACTCGGGGCGATTCTTGTCGTGTTCTGGGTCTCAATGGGGTTCATGACACGCTCGCTGGCCGAGTTTTTCCAATCATCCATCATACCTCTGATCGCGGGGCAATAAGATGGTCGACAGCACGAACTTCGTCACATTGAACCGGCAGGTCGGCCTCTTGCGAGAGCTTGACACCGTTGCCCAGAACATCGCCAACATGTCGACGGACGGCTATCGGCGCGAAGGCCTGGTGTTTTCTGAATATATTTCGAATTCCGGCGATACGACGCCATCCCTGTCGATGGCTCATGCGAATGGCCGGGTCAGCGACCAGTCCCAGGGATCGCTGATGCAAACCAACGGAACGTACGATTTCGCGATCGAGGGCGACGGGTTCTTCCTTGTGGCAACTACGGATGGCGATCGCCTGACGCGCGCCGGTACCTTTACTCCATCGCCCGAGGGGGTGCTGGTCGCCCCGGACGGCGCGGCGCTTCTCGACGCCGGCGGTGCTCCGGTTTTCGTACCCGCCGGCGCCGGGCGCATTGCGCTCGGAGCGGACGGAACGCTTTCTGCCGACGGCAATCCGATCGCCCAGATAGGGCTGTGGCAACCGGCCGACCCCCTGGCGATGTCGCGCGCCGAAGGAGTGCGCTTCGATCCCGGCGGCGATCCCGTCCCAACGGAAGAGGCGCGGATTCTTCAGGGGTTTGTCGAACGTTCGAACGTCGATCCCGTCACCGAGTTATCGCGTATGATTGAGGTTCAGCGCGCCTACGAACTGGGAACCACCTTCCTCGACCGCGAAGATGAACGTGTCCGGACGGCGATCCGGACGATGGGGCAACGGTAAAAAAGGAAACGATATGCGTGCTTTAACGATTGCAGCCACGGGTATGAGCGCCCAGCAGACCCGTGTCGAGGTGATTTCGAACAACCTCGCGAACATGAGCACGACAGGTTACAACGCCCGCCGCGCCGAATTTGCCGACCTGCATTACCAACAGGCCACGCGGCCGGGTACCATAAACGCGACCGACGGAACCGTCCTTCCGACCGGCGTTCAGCTAGGCCTTGGCGTGCGCCCCTCTGCCGTATCGATGAACGTCATGCAGGGATCAAGCAGCGCGACAGGCGGAGACCTTGATCTTGCCATCGAGGGATCCGGCTATCTTGAGGTCACGCTTCCGGCGGGTATATCGGCTTATACGCGCGATGGCGGGCTGAAGCGATCCGCCGACGGCCTCGTGGTGACCTCCGACGGTTATCCCGTTGTCCCTGACATCACGATTCCAGAGGACGCGCGCAGTATTTCAATCAATGCCGACGGCGAGGTCTACGCCTATTTCAACGATCAGATCGAGCCCGAACTTCTGGGACAGTTTACCTTGACCGGGTTTCCAAACTCCAAGGGGCTCGAGGCGGTTGGCTCGAACCTCTTTCTGGAATCCCCGGCTTCGGGTGCACCCTTCACCTCGACCCCCGGCTCCGACGGGCTTGGCACGGTTCGACAAGGCTACCTCGAAGAAAGTTCAGTCGATCCCGTGCGCGAGATCACCGAACTCATCGAAGCGCAGCGGGGTTATGAGCTCAACGCCAAGGTCATATCGGCTGCCGATCAAATCCTGGCCGCAACCACGCAAATCAGATGATTCGAGTTGCAGTCTTGATCCTGGCGACCCTTGGCCACCCTGCGCAGTCGGGCACACTCGCTGCGGCTCGCGTCGTGCGCCCCAATACGATCATATCCGCCGAGGATATTGCCATCGCCGACAAGAACGTGCCAGGCGCCTTGCCCGCCGATGCCGAGATCGTCGGGCTGGAAGCCAAGATCACGCTTTATCCTGGCCGTGCGATTCTGCCCCAGCACGTTGGTGCGCCGGCCTTGATCGAGCGCAATCAGCCGGTGACCGTCGTCTATCGGCAAGGTGCTTTGATGATCTCGACCGATGCGCGCGCCCTGTCCCGCGGAGCGGCAGGCGACATCGTCCGCGCCATGAACCTGTCCAGCCGGACGACTGTCAGTGGCCAGGTCCAACCCGATGGCAGCATCCTCGTTTCGAGAGAGGGGTATAAAAGATGAATGCTCGTACAGTTGCCATTGTCGCGCTTTCTTTCGCATCGTCTTGCGGTCGCCTGGAAGACGTTGGCCGTGCACCGGAGTTTACGCCGTCCGACAACTCGGCCGAGGTCTTTGCCATGGGAGTGCATCCCCCGCTGGCCATCGATCCGCATACGGACATCGAACGTGCCTCGCTGTGGAGCGGGAGCCGTGGGTCTCTGCTGGGCGACCGCCGTGCCGGGCTACAGGGTGACATCCTGACTGTCGTCATCGAGATCGATGACAGCGCCGAGATTTCCAACAATTCTTCCCGCTCGCGCAGCGGCTCCGAGTCATCCGGCGCGGCTGAACTTCTCGGAATTCCCCAGGTCGTAGACCGCCTTTTGCCTGGCGACGCTTCGCTCGCCAATGCGGGCCAATTCGATTCATCGTCGTCAAGCAATGGCCAGGGATCGGTGCGTCGTAACGAATCTCTCGAGCTCAAAGTCGCAGCTACGGTGACGGATGTCCTTGATAACGGCGTGCTGCGCATCCAAGGCAGCCAGGAAGTGCGTGTGAATTTCGAAATTCGTGAACTTCTTGTAACCGGATACGTGCGCCCGGAAGACATCTCGCGGCGCAACGAGATCACCTATGACAAGATCGCCGCTGCCCGAATTTCCTATGGCGGACGCGGCCAGATAACCGATGTGCAGCAGCCTCGCTATGGCCAGCAGATCGCCGACATCCTTCTTCCTTTCTGACGGTGACGCATGGGAAAGCTGCTTCCGCTCATTTTTCTGATTGTTGGTACGGCCGTTGGGGGCGGCGTTGGCATGGTCGTAAAGCCGGAGCCGAAAGAGTGTCCGGACATTTCATGCGAAGACATGGCCGCCAGCGAAACCGGGGCGGAGGTGGCCGAACCGAATTACTTCGCCATGAAGAACCAATTCGTCGTGCCGGTGATTCAAAAGGAGCGCGTGCAGTCTCTGGTCGTCTTGTCCCTGTCACTGGAAGCCGTTCAGGAAACGGCCGAACTGGTCTTTTCGAAGGAGCCCAAGCTCAGGGATGCGTTCCTGCGTGTTCTTTTCGACCATGCCCATAACGGTGGGTTCAACGGAGCGTTTACCGAAAGCGGGAGATTATCCGTTCTGCGGATCGCTCTGCTCGAAGCCGCTCAATCGGTAGTCGGTGACGAGGTGTCAGACATCCTGATCACCGAGATCGTCCGCCAGGAGATGTGATCTCGGGTACAGCACCTGTTCCAACGCGCGTTGCATCGCTTTCTTCTTCTCGACCGTGTCCGCCTCGGTGACCTTGGTCCGATGGACCAGGCGCTCCATCACCGCATTTTCCGCTATCGCACGACCGCAAAGCTCTGCCGTCTCCATCATTTCGGCCGTGATCAGTGAAAGGCGGGACAAAAGGCGCCTGATCTCTTCATCCCGCCAGGATTGCCAGAGCGCCAGGTTCGCGGCCTGAACCGGATCTTCGAACGCGAGAAGCGGAGATCTTAGGCTGGCGATCTGTGCTTCGATATCTCGCTTTCGGGCTGCTAGTCGGGCGAACTCGGCCAGAGCCGCCAACTCCCGCGTTTCGGTCAGCTTTGCCAGCTGACTTAGTTTCTGGGCCGTCGGGCGCCGCATCACCGAACCCGTTGCCGGGCTTTTTCGCGCATGGCGTCGGCAAAACGGATAGCCGCGGCGATGGACTTATAGTGTTCAACTGGTATTTCTTCACCAAGTTCCGTTGTCGCAAAAAGAGATCGCGCAGTGGGCGGGTCCCGATAGATCGGGACACCGCTCTCGTTCGCGACATTGCGGATGCGTGCGGCGATTTCGTCGACACCCTTTGCAACACAGACCGGGGCGGTGCGCCGTCCGCGGCTCCATTTCAGGGCCACCGCATAGTGTTCGGGGTTGACCACAACGACATCCGCCGCTGGCACCTCCGACAGCATCTGGTTCGTCGCGATATCATAGCCGCGTTGCCGTCTTGCCTGTTTGGTGTAGGGATCACCTTCGGTTTCCTTGGACTCATCCTTGAGTTCCTTTAGCGACATCCGCTGACGCCGCATGAACTGGGATCTTTGCCAAAAGAAGTCCACGATCGATACCGCGAAGATCGCAATTGCTGCTGCAACGAGAAACCGAAAACACAGGTTCACGGCAAGTTTCAATATGTCGGCGACAGACAACCCAGGCATCGCCAGGATATCGTTCAGCCTCGCTCTGAAAACCAAAGCCAGAACCAGACAATAGACCATCAACTTGGCAAAGCTTTTTGCGAAGTTGAACATCCCCTCACGGCCATATTTCTGTTTGGCATTGCTGACCGGGGATATCCGGCTGAGCTTTGGCTGAAGTTTCGACGGGGCAAAGATGAGCGCACCTTGCAGAAAGGCCGATATGAGAGCGAAGAGATAGGGAAAGCCCAGCCAGACGGCGGCCCCGGCCAGTGCCGATATGACGAGATAGGAAACCTGGTGTCGCCCTCCCTCGCCAAAAACGATCTCTGCAAGGAGGTCCGGACGATCAAAAAAGATCGTCAAAGCTGAGCCGGCGCGCGTGACTGACCAGATGCCCATCATTGTGCCTGAGGCGAGCACCCCCAGATACACGCCAAAGGTGATCAAATCCTGCGAAATGGGGACTTCGCCACGCTTTCGTGCCTCCTGCAACTTTCGAGGCGTGGCTTCGAACGGTTTTTCCGCGCTTTCCTCTTCGTCTGCCATCATCGTTCCCCGAAAGGCGCGCGGACGACGTCCTGGAAGTGATTTGTCCAAATCCACAGGACAAGAGGCGCAGTCATTGCAAGGAGGACTAACGCCCCCATCGTGATTGCAGGTGCACCGACAAAGGCCACCATCAATTGTGGCATGGCGCGATTGATGACGCCAAGCGCAAGATTGTAGAGCAAAGAAACAACCAGAAAAGGCGCCGCAAGTACAAAGGCAAAACGGAACGCTGCCGAAATCGCTTGTGTCGCCCACTCTGCCAGCGGGGCGCCCCCGACCACCGCCCCCAATCCAACCTGTCCGTAGGACTGAATGAACATGGCTGAGAACTGTACGTGCAGCCCCATTTCCGCGGCCAGCGCGAGGGCCGCCATCAGCAAGACGACACCGATGGCCGGCTGTGGGTCCACCGAAGTTCCGCCTAAAAGCTGTGAAAGCGAGGTTGCCTGTGCTGCCATGGTCGCGGCAACCTGAAGGGCAAGAAACATGAGCCGCAGCGAAAATCCAATCACCAGACCCGTAGACGCCTCGGCCAGGAACAGTCCCAGAATGGGACTTTGCAGCGCGGACGATTGTGTGAAATCAGGCAGAACCGCAGGGAACGTCACCATTGTGAATGCTAGGGCCGCCGCAAGGCGGACCCTTGCCGGAATCATCGTTTCGCCAAAGGCGGGCAGTAGGGCGATCGCGCTACCGACCCGGATGAAGACAAGAAAAAACGGCAGAAAGAACGCGTCGACGAGCAAGACCAATGCGGTCAACGCCTCGGTCATGCTGGCACCAGGCCGACCAGCGACGGGCGCCCTTCGGACCCCAGCTCTTCGAAGGACAGCACTGGATTGGTTATGCCTTTGGCTGCCAGAAGCGTGCGCAGGAAGCGCCGTCTTCGAACCGAGGTGATGATTGCCGGGAAATGGCCGGAATTGCTGGCCTTGTTCAGTTTCTCGGTCACACCGCTCGTCAGAAGCTGGAAGAGGTCCGGCGGGAGAGCGACGTCTCCGGTTCCGCTGTCGCCCAGCTGGTGTTCTGCGAAAGTCGTTTCCCAGTCAGGCGCCAGCTGAATCAGCGGTATAGTTCCATCTGGGGCCCGCACCTCGGCAACGATCTGGAACGCGAGCCTTTGACGTACGTGCTCGCAGATCGCTTCGGGAGAAGCGCCCGCTCCACGCGACTCGGCAATCGCCTCAGCGATCATGGGCAGGTTCCGGATCGACACCCTTTCTTCCAAGAGCAACCTGAGCACCGCTAGCAGCAAGTCCATCGGAACCTTTTCGGGAATAAGCTCGTCAAACAAGCGGCGGTTGGCATCGCTGCGCGCCGCATCGCTCAGGTTGCACAATTCGTCCAACAATCGCCGAAGCGATTTTAGGCTGAGAATGCGTGGCAGGTTCGTCTTGATCACTTCCAAAAGGTGGGTCGCCAGAACCTCGGCCGGGTTCACGACTGTTGCGCCGGCAAGCGCTGCTCCATCCGCATCGCCGCGGGCAAGCCAGCGGGCTGGTGCGCCGTAGACCGGCTCGCGCACGTCGCGGCCACTGGGGACACTGCTCTCGTCGGGGGGCAAAAGTGCCAATACTCGCGTCGGATCCAGACTGTCACGCGCCTGTTCGACGCCCTGCACCCGGAGAACATATTCGCCAACACCGAGGCCGGCGTCGTCGGTCAATCGGATTTCAGGAAGGATCACCCCGAACGCGGTAGCGACATGCTGGCGCATATTGGTGATCCTCGCGTCCAGTCCGGTGGCCGGGTCGAGCACCATCGGCACAAGATCTGGGGAGAATTCGACGTGGATCTCATCAAGATCCAGGACATCGCCCATGGTTTGCTGCTTTGGCGGAGCTTCGGACTCCGCAATAGGTTCAACTTGCTGGCGTTTCGCTTTTCGCGCCATTTGCCAAGCGACGTATCCAAGAACCATCGCCCCGAAAAGGAACGGAAAAAACGGAAGCCCCGGAAACAGGGCAAAAACCGCCATCAGCAAGGCGACGGTTCCCAAGGCTGCGGGAAACTTGCCAAGTTGGTCAAGCACCGCAAGGTCCGCCGACCCGCGGGCGCCGCCACGCGACAATAGCAGAGCAGTGGCAATCGAGATGATCACCGCAGGGATCTGGCTGACGAGGCCATCGCCAACCGTCAGGATCGCATAGGTCTCGAAGGCACGGCCGAAATCCATGCCATGCATGACGACGCCGATAATCAGCCCCATGATCATGTTCAGCAGAGTGATCAGCAAACCGGCGATGGCATCGCCTTTCACGAATTTCGAGGCGCCATCGAGCGATCCGAGAAAGGTTGTTTCGGCCTGTTCGACCTCCCTTCGCCGCTTGGCCTCCTCGTGGTCGATCGCGCCAGCGGACATATCACTGTCGATTGCCAATTGCTTGCCCGGCATCCCGTCGAGGGCAAAGCGAGCGCCGACTTCCGCCATCCTCGCTGCGCCCTTCGTGATGACGATAAAATTGACGATCAGAAGAACCCCAAACACGACGAGACCCAGGAATAGGCTGCCGCTCATGATAAAGCTGGCAAAACCTTCAATGACCTCCCCCGCTGCGTCCGTGCCGGTATGGCCTTGACCCACGATCAACTTGGTCGACGAAATGTTCAGCGACAATCGCAGCATTAGCGATGCCAACAGGACCGTCGGAAAAGATGAGAAATCCAGAGGTCTTTCGATAAAAATCGTGACACTGAAGATCAGTATTGCAAGCGCGAAGGATGCTGCCAGGCCGATGTCGAGGACCCACGCTGGCATCGGCAAGACCATCATGACGATAACCGCCATGAGTGCCATCGTCATGAGAATCGTGGGATTCAGGGAACTGCGCATCATTTGGTGCCGAACCACGGGCTCGCGCGAGTGCTTTCCAGCAACGCCTGCGTGTCTGTCCGGTTGCCGAGTGGAACAAGGGAAGCCACTGTCGTGGAGCTTCCACCCTGCAACAACGGGAACCGATTTTTCCGAGGAATTCCCCCGGCAATCCGCGCTAATTGCATCGGTTGCGTGGATTCGGGCGCAGGAAGCTCACCCAGGTTCGCGCGGATCCGATTGAACCGCGCAGAGTACTTTTTGGCAAACTTGGGTGTTCGGGAATGGTACGCGCCGGCAGCCTTGGACCAGTCGCCCAACTCGGAATACAGCTCGCCAAGAAATCGTGCGGCATAGCGGGCGTTGGTCAACGGATCGAACATTGCCTCGATCGAGTTGAAAGCCTTTCCGTGCCAGCGATAGTTTATCTGGAAACAGCCAACATCAAAGCTTCTTGCGCCGCGATTGAAATGCCGGTCGACAAACTGGCGAGCTTCGTTTTCGCTGTCGAACCACTTGCCGACGCCTTCCATGTTCACCGTCCAAGGCCAGGGCATGAATGCGCCGTCCGACTTGCGGCCGGTCTCTGTCAATGAAATGGCGCGCAAAACATCCAACGGAACGCCGGTCTCGTGCGATGCCACCCTTGCAGCCTGTTCGCATATCGAAGCCACTTGAGCGCGATCTGCCGACGCCAGAACGACACTAGAGGTCATCGCAAGCAAAAAGCCGAACGCAAAGACACCACCCAGTGCCGATTTCAAAAGTGACATTCTGCACACTCCCGACCGCAGGTTCTCGCGGTCAGAATCCTTCGTTGATTCCAGAACGACTTTAGGGTCGATATCCTGTCAATTCGTGAACGCCTGATCCGGATTCGTTTCACCCAACAGGATCGCCGCATGAGAGCGCAGGGCTTCCGACTCGCGGATCAAGTTCGCATTCGACGCCGAGGCTTCGGCAGGTTCCAGTGACGGGGACAACAGCGCGCCCGCTGCGTCGGATACGGTCCCGTCCCTTGATGCGATCCATTCCCAGTTTCCCACCCGCATGGCTGCCTCGATTGCGGCATCCATTTGCCCACCGGCTGCAAGAACAGATACTGCCTCGGCGTCCCTCCCGATGCTCGACAACACGGTGCCAAGATTGGCAAACGCTTCTGTTTCGGTTCGTGCCGTGAGCAGGTCGACGGCACGCGCAGTATCACCCGTCGAGGTCAGCACGGCCGCCGTTACGATGGCTTCGTCGAGACTATGCGGCTCATCGGGCAGATACGCCAAGGCACGCCGGGCCAATCCCATTCCTGCAAGGCGTTTGGCCAGGTTGAATCCGGTTTCCCTGGCGATCAACTGTTCGGGCGCCAGCGGGCTCAACCCGATCTCGGCCTTCAAAAACTCGACAGGCCCTGCGATGTCAACGGCGGCGGCCAGGGCTTCGGCGGCGAGAGCCTGGCGTATGGTGGTGTCGATACCCGGCATATCGAAATCCAGGGCTTCCCTGAAACGGTCGAATTGCCCCAGGGCGATATGCCCACGCAACGCCGCAATATGAAGACGCGGCGACACTTCGGTTCCGACGGTCGCGCGCACCAGTGATGGTGCATCCTCGACCCAGTCCGGATTGGGCGGCATGCCTCGCCGTGCGGCATCATCCAGCAGGTCGATCAAGGCGGCCGCCGCGGTAACATCGGTTCCACTGGATAGATCTTCGAGCTTGGATTGCGCAGCGTCATGCCCGGTGCCCGAAAGGGCCATCCGTGCGCTGACCAGAGCGCTCTCGTCGGTGTCGGCACCCCCCCGCGACACGGCGTTCACAGCGATTCGTGCTTCTTCTTCCAAACCAGCAGTCCTCAGCCGTTCAGCCAAGGTCGGGCCAAGATGGGCTCGCAGGTGTCGGGGCAACGCTGAAAACGTTGCCATGATATCGTTCGTCGAGGTCGGAATTTCGCTGGATTGCAACGGGCGGGCAAGCAAAGCCCAAAGTGCCACTTTCCCTTTGCAAAAGATCTGTCCGTCAAGGATGTCGGAATCGGTTTTTGCTTCGTCCACGATGTCGCCCAGGGCGCGGATCAGTGACGTGCCTTTCCCCGGTTCGAGAAAGTCCGCATACGCCTTGGCCTCGACGCCGAAGCCCAATGCCAGATAATATCTGGCAAGAGCCAGGGCGCCACTTGGCAATATGGAACCATCTTCCGCGACGGCGTCACCGCGCAGCATGCCAAGATCACCCAAGAGCGCGACTTCGCCCCAGGCGGCCAGGTCAACCTCGCTGTCAGGGAAACAGGTTACGCCCATGTTGGTGGGTGGAACTTCGTCTCTCAGCGCCATGATCTCGCGATCCAGTCCGGTCGTCGCGGAAAGGTTGGCCCGATCCTCTCCAATATTCCGGTCGTGAAACCCTGGTTGAGCGACAGATCGGTCGGCCGGATCGGGATTTGCGTCTACCAGTCCCTGCGCGGCAGCGCGTGACAACTCGCGCCCAAGCGACAGAATTGCCCGACCATGATCCTCTGGTTCGATCGGTAAGTCGACATGCTCAGATGTCGATCCAGCGGCGATCCCAAGAAATTCGTCGCGGTCAAAGACCGGTGCGGGTTCGCCGGAAACCGGTGCAGGAGCGACGAAGCCCGGTCGCTGGTCGTGCGGCGGTGGCGCCGGGATTTTGATACCATCTATCGTCGGACGCGCCGGTTGCTTGGGCGCCGGGTCGATGAGCTGGCTCGTCTCGCGAAAGGCGCGGTCACGGATTTCGACCACCAAGGCATTGGAAGACTGGTTTCGCAAATCCACCGAGCAGTCACAGTCATATCTGATCTCCAGGGAATTCCCCTCGGCGCGCAAGTCGAACGCGGGGTCCTCCAACAGGCGAAAGGCATCCGATAAATCAAACTCCATGGCCTCGTCCGATTGGAACGCGATCGAAAAGCTCGCCTCTCCGGGGACAGCGGCCCAATCTGGCCGGTCTTCAAAGTCGAGAACGATGCGCGTGAACCCGGAATGGGCGCCCGCCCGTACCGTGACGGGTGCGCCGTGGGCCATGGTCGCGGTCAGCATCGCAAGGCACACAAGCAAGGGGCGCATCATGCGACCTCCTGCTTGGTGTTCTTCATTGCCTCCTCAAGTTCTGCAAAACTGGGTCGGACATGGTGGGGTGTATTCTGCCGCCCAACCTCAATGCATATTGCAGTGGCGTGGTTGTGAAGGTTTGCCACCAGAACTTCACGGATCAGGTTGTAGAAATGGTGGTCATCTTCAGCGACCGAGTTCAGTTTGGCCGCGAACGGACCTGCGAAACCATAGGCAAGGAACACACCCAGAAAGGTGCCGACCAGCGCGCCGCCGATCAATTTACCCAGAATTTCAGGTGGCTGATCAATTGCACTCATGGTCTTGATAACGCCCAGAACGGCCGCGACGATTCCCAGCGCCGGCAGGCCGTCAGCCAGAGACTGCCACGCATGACTGGAATGCTGCTCGTGGTGCATGTTCGCCTCCAGCCGTTTCTCCAGAACCTCTTCGACCTGGTGCGGGTCGTTATAGTTCATTGATGCGGAGCGCAGCGTGTCGCAGATTATCTCGATCGCTTCATGGTCCCCGAGAATCTTCGGATACGAACTGAAGATCGACGAGTTTTCAGCGTCCTCGATATGCTCTTCCAGCGCCACGGGATTCTGTCGCGCAAGGCGGATGAGTTCGAACAATAAAACCAGAAGATCGCGGTAATCTTCCGCCTTCCATTTGGCACCTTTGAAAACCTTCGCGACATCTTTCATCGCGTGTTTCGCGGCGGCGCCGCTGTTCGAAATCAGGAAGGCACCAACCGCAGCCCCGCCGATCATCGTCAATTCGAACGGCAAGGACCCCAGGATGATGCCCATCTTGCCCCCGGCGGCGATATAGCCACCGAATACCATCACAAAGACGATGATGATGCCGACAATGCCAATCACGGGAAGTGTGCCCCTTCACGCAGTCTGTTTGAAATGTATCTGCCAGACCCCGGTTAACAACGCGTCACTCGGTGGCTTTCTGTTGCTCCGGAACAGGCTCGCGCGGCACATGGGCGTTGCGCCCAGCCAATTCCACGCTGATTGAATAGGCCAGATCAGGTTCAAGCCCGGAGAGGATTGCAGCAGCGGAATCCGAACGCATGCGGCCAAGAAAACCGGCAGCAAAACTGGGCTCCATTTTCTGGAACAGTGCGGCAGCCTGCTCGGGCTTCATGTTTTCGTATACGGCCGTCAACTGGCCGATATCCGTCTCGGCCGCCTTATCTGCTTGGGACATGGTTGCGCGCAGTGCCAATTCGGCCTGTTCAAGCTGCGCCAGACGTTCGGTCACCGAGGCTTCGACAAGGGCAAGGGTTTGCATACGCTCGTCCAGAGCAGATTCTCGCGCATCAAGCTCCGCAGCGCGTGCCTTATTCTCTTCCAGAAGCGCGACAAGTTCTGGTGCAAGGACATCGCTCTCCAGGGCCGGTGCACTCGCCTCATGCGACGGCTGGTGGTCAAGCATCTGTTCTTTGAGCTCCAGGGCAATCGCTGCGCCCGGTCCTGACAACCGCACGATCGCGGACCCAAGCAGCAAGAGGGCGATTGCCGAAAGGGCGCCGCGTCCTGACGCCCAGGATCGCTTTGGCATCTTGCGCTTCATTCCGCAGCTTCCCTTGGTGTCGAACGGCGCGATTGAAAAACGGTCTTGTCCAGCGCGATAACCTCACCCTGTTGCGTGGGGGACATCGACGGTTTCCGGTTGTCAACCGGAAGGTCGTGCATCGAGGCCACAAGCAGCTCAAGCCGCTGAGCAACCCCTTCGGCCCGTCCGGTCAGGGCGTTGAGCGAAAGCGCAGAAGAAGCCGTCGCACTGCGCGCCTCTTCCAGTGCCTTCGTCATGTCGTCGACCTGCGACGACAAGACCGCAATCGCCCCGCCGACACCTCGCTCAAGGTCGGTGAACCGGTTCAATCGTCGGGACAGGATCACACAGTACAGTCCGGCGCCCAGAGCCCCGGCGATCAGCAGAATGTCAGCAATCAACTCCATCGCTACCTCAATTCACCACAAATTCCATAACCAAAAGGTCATTCACGCCGCCGCCGACAACCAGCTCGACCCTTCGCCTCATCTGCGCCCGAAGCGTTAACAGCGACGACGGATCCTCGACGTCCGCAAGACTGAGCGACTGGAGGTACGTGTTCAGCACGTCCACGACCCGCGGCATGACCTTTTCAACGTCGGCCTGCTTGGCAGGGTCGACCTCAAGCTCGGCACGAAACCGCAGAAATCGCCGGTCGGCCAGGTCACCCAGCGATACCGTCATCGGCTCAACCGGAACAAAGGCCATTTCGTCACCGATCAGCTCATGTGCGCTGCCGCCGCCGTCAGCACCGCCGCCAATCATGCCGGAGGTAAAGGCAAAGGCACCCGCGCCGCCAACCAGGGCCAGGACCAATCCCACGACCAGTCCACCCCTCTTTTTCTTAGGCGCTGTTTCTTCGCCTTCAACCGCTTCTTCTTCGGCCATGTTCGCTCCTTCTACAGGAGTCGTTCTAGACAGTTCTAACTAACCGAATGTTAAGGCGCGGCTGCGAGAAACGGGGAAACCCCTTGGAAACGCGGAGAATCCCGTGGATCAATTGTTTTCGGTCTGGGCAGGCCTTGATACGCGCCGGCGTGTCACCGTTGCGGCGGCGACGATCGGCATGTTCGTCGCTGTCTACGTGCTGGCCCAAATCGCATCGCAACCACGCATGGCGCTGCTTTACGCCGGGCTTGATCCGCTGGCCGCCGGCGAAATCGTTACGGCGTTGGAGGCACGAGGGGCCACCGTCGATATACGCGGAAACGCTATCTATGTCGACGCGGCGCAGCGTGATGCCCTGCGTCTGTCGCTCGCCGGAGAAGGGCTGCCGCAAAACGGTGCTCAGGGCTATGAACTCCTCGACGCCCTGACCGGGTTCGGCACAACCTCCCAGATGTTCGACGCCGCATACTGGCGTGCCAAGGAAGGTGAACTGGCACGCACGATCACCTCCAACCGCCAGTTCGCCGCGGCGCGTGTCCATATCTCGAACCCGGCCAGCGATCCGTTCCGTCAGGGCCAGGTCGGATCGGCGTCGGTCTCGGTTTCCATGGCGTCGGGGACGATGACCCCCGGCCAGGCAACGGCCCTTCGTTATCTCGTCGCCTCTGCCGTTGCCGGTCTGGAACCGGAGAACGTCTCGGTCATTGACGCCGCCACCGGGCTCATTCCCAACTCCGACGACCCAGGCGTGCAGGCGGCCGGGGCCAGCGATGCGCGGGCCGAGGCCTTGCGCAACAGCGTCACGCGCCTGCTCGAAGCGCGGGTTGGTCTCGGGCGCGCGATTGTCGAGGTGACAGTCGATCCCGTCACCGAACGTGAGGAAATCACCGAGCGTCGTTTTGACCCGGACAGCCGCGTACCGATCAGCTCCGATTCCGAGGAAACGACGACGCGGTCTACCAATGCCGGTGGCAGCGCCGTGACCGTCGCCTCGAACCTTCCCGAGGGGGACGGCGGTGGCGGCAGCTCCTCGGAAAGCAGCGAGTCCCGTTCGCGCGAGGTCGTAAACTTTGAGGTGTCCGAAACCCAGCGTGCAGTTCTGCGCGTGCCGGGGTCGGTGCGGCGGATCAGCGTTGCGGTTCTTGTCGATGGCGTCCGAACGCTGGGCGAGGATGGGACGTCATCCTGGTCGCCACGTACCGAGGAAGAACTTGCCGATCTGCGCGAACTGGTCACGTCGGCCGTCGGATTCGACCAAGCGAGGGGTGATCAGATTACGATTCGCTCAATGGAGTTCCAGGCGTTGCCTCAGGCAGAAGCGCCTGAACCTCCGGGTCTTCTCGACAATCTGGCGATTGACGTGATGGGCCTGGTTCAACTTGCGGTTCTCGCCATAGTCAGCCTGATACTGGGGCTGTTTGTCATCCGTCCAATCCTGACGCGACCGCCGACTCGGCAACCCGCGCAGTTGGCACTGCCCGACCCCACGCCGTCTGCCGCCGATGGTTTGCCTGATCTTCCGGCTCTGGACGGCGAAATTGGCGGTATCGGCGACTTTGCCCCGCTGGACGACCTGCCCAGCTTTGAAAGCATTCAATCCACGTCCGGCGACCCCGCTGAACGATTGCGCCGGTTGATCGAGGAAAAACAGGACGAAACCATCGAGGTTCTCAGCCAGTGGATGAATGATCCCCAAGAGGCGCCCCAGTGACTTTAGGCAGCTTTCTTGAAACTTTCGAAACCCCAAACGCAGCGCGCAAACGCCAGCAAGAAGAGCCTGGCGATGCGGAGCGTTTTGAACAGGCCCGTTCCGAGGGCTTCGAAGCCGGTTATACCTCGGGGTGGGAAGATGCAAAAAAGGCCGAGGCGGACTCGAGGTTTCGTGTCGAGGCCGAGTTTGAGCGAAATATTCAAAACCTCGCCTTCACCTACAACGAGGCGGTCGACCGCGTTCGCGGTGAACTCAAGACTTTTGTGGCAGCCCTGGTACACGGGTTTTTTCCAGAGATTGTCCCCGATCTCCTGAGAGAACACGTGCGGGCCGAGCTTCTCAAGGTCGCCGATGACATGGTCGAGGTGCCCATCGAAATCGTGACGTCGCCTGACTGCTCGCCCTTGTTGACCGACATGCTGCAGTCGGATTTTTCGCTGCAGATCGAGTTGGTCGAAGATGAAAGTCTGGCCGCGCGGCAGGTCTTCATCCGCATCGCAGAACGCGAGATCGAAGTGAATATCACACCGCTTCTCACCGCACTCAAAGCCCAGTTCAATGCAGTTTCGAAACCCAATGCAGACAGGATTGCGAATGATGGACGCTGAAGACTCTCCCGACCTGAAACGCTTGGCAGATACCCGATTTGCCGATGTGCCGATTGAGATCACGATCTCGGTCGGCATTGCCCGCCCGCTGATCCGGGACCTCCTTTCGCTCGAGGAAGAGGCCGTTTTGCCTCTCGACCGGTCCCTCGATGATCCCGTCGACCTCTTTGTTGGGAACAAACTCATCGGTCGTGGACAACTCGAGGAAGTCGATGGCGAGGGGTCCGGCAGACTGGGGGTTCGGATCACCGAGATCACCGAGCCGCAGCCCGAGGTCTGACGTGCTCAATCGGCTGTCACAGCGATCCATTCTGCGCGCTGCGCTCTGTTTCATCTGTCTGACGTTGGCCTGCGGGACGGCCGCCGGCGCTCAGGACCTTGCGCTCCCCCTGGACGCCGACTTCTCGTCCCTGACATCCCGGTCGATCCAACTGCTTGTCGTCCTGACACTACTCAGCCTGGTGCCAGCGCTGGCCATCATGTTCACCTGTTTCCCGTTTATGGTGACCGTGCTTGCGATCCTGAGACAGGGAATTGGACTGCAACAATCACCGCCGAACATGCTGATCATCAGCCTGGCGCTGTTCCTGACCTATTTCGTCATGGAGCCGGTCTTTGTCCAAGCCTGGGAGCAGGGGATTTCTCCTCTCAGCCAAGGCAAGATCACCATCGAAGAGGCCACCGTTGCAGGCCTCGATCCTTTTCGGGTCTTCATGTCACAGCGTGTTCAGCCGGACACGCTGGCGACTCTGGCAGCCCTGCGGCCTGAAACGATCGGCACATCCGCTACCGACGCGCCGCTTTCCCTTCTCGTTCCTTCCTTCCTTCTCAGTGAGATTGAACGCGCGTTTCAGGTCGGGTTTCTCATTTTCTTGCCCTTCCTCATAATCGATCTGGTCGTCGCCGCCATCCTGATGTCGATGGGCATGATGATGGTCCCGCCAGTCGTTGTTTCCCTACCGTTCAAACTGGCCTTTTTTGTCGTTGCGGATGGTTGGAGCCTGATAAGCGGCGCCTTGGTCAGAAGCTATTTTTGACCGGACCGGCAGAGCCCGAAGCTACCGCACGACGAACTCGGCATGCAGGGCCCCGGCTGCCTTGATGGTTTTGAGTATGTCAATCATATCCCGGGGAGATACGCCAAGTGCATTCAGACCAGCCACCACTTCAGAAAGGTCGGCCCCGCCGGGGACCTCCGCCATACCAATTCCGGGTTCCTCGTCTATCGAGGCCCTGGTCCGCGGCACGATGATCGTTTCACCTTCCGCGAATGGGTTTGGCTGCACGACAATGGGCTGCTCCTCGATCCGTAGGGTCAGGTTCCCCTGGCTGACCGCGACGCGCGAAATCCGAACATCCTGCCCCATGACGATTGTGCCGGACCTCTGATCGACGACCACCTTTGCCCGTTGCTCCGGCCGGACCATCAACGTTTCGATGAAACCCAAAGCATGCGCAGGAGACGGTAAGCCAGTGGCGTCAATTGCGACCGCGACCGTACCGGCATCCATCATGAAAGCGACTTGCCTGCCAAAAGCGTTGTTCACGGTCGCCTCGATACGTCCTGCCGTCGTGAAATCGGGCGATCGAAGCGCCATCCGAACTTCCCTCAGCGACGAAAAGTCGAATGGCACTTCCCGCTCAATCCGCGCACCGCTGGGAATCGTTCCGGAAGTCGGCACACCCTGAACGACGCTGGCACCGTCGCCCTCGGCAGAGACGCCACCAGCAATGACCGTTCCCTGGCCAACGGCATAGATCAGCCCGTCGGCCGCGTTCAGCGGAGTCATGACAAGCGTTCCGCCAAGCAGGCTTTTGGCATCTCCGATCGCCGAAACCGTCAAGTCGATGCGTCCGCCCGCTCGTGCGAAGGGCGGCAGTTCGGCCGTGACAAGAACCGCCGCGACATTGCGGGGCCTGAATTGTTCGCCCGTTACGTTTACACCCAACCTCTCGAGTATGTTGGACATGATCTCTTCGGTGAAGGGTGCATTCCGGATACCATCGCCGGTGCCATTCAAGCCAACGACGAGACCATACCCGACAAGATCATTGCCGCGGACCCCGTCGAACTCGACAAGATCCTTGATCCGCACCTCTGCCGCCTGGGCCGCACTCAATGAAAGAAACACGGAGACGAACAGGATGATCGTACGCATTACAGATACTCCGCGAGCGACAAATTCTGCAGTCGCGCGGTGATCATGTATAGCGTTTGTAGCTGAGACTCTGCAGTTTCAAGGTTGATGGCAGTTTCGTAGGGGTCGGCACCGATCAGCTCGCTCCGCATGATTTCCAACGCCTCGGCTTCCGCCATGACCTCGCTCTTGGCCCGATCGACCTGGGATTCGATCGAGCCGATGGCTGCTTGAAGTTCGACAATGCTGCTGTCGGCGGCATGGATGCGTTCGCCTGCCAAGCCCGCGAGTCGTGCCTGTTCATCGGTATCGCCTCCCAGGACACCACGTCCAAGCAAACCGCCAAGGGCAAGGCCACCAAGAAACTCCCGCAGTGCTTCATGGGCTGCGGTAGCAGGCGGCGGCGCAGTTTCGCCGTCGGACAATTGCGGACCACTGGGCATTTCAGCACCACCGAGATACGCAAACGTATCGAATCCCCCACCGACGTCGAACCAATCACGCACGATTGTTGCAACGTCATCTGCGGTCGCTGCAGCCGCGGTGGCGATCTCCGTTTCCAACGCGGACATGATGGATTCCATGTCAGATATCGACGGGCCATCAGTTGCGACGCCAGCAAAGATCGAGCGGCCCCCGAGCTGGATATTGAGGTTGCTTAGCGCCGATGAGAATCTGCTCAGCGTGTCGGAGCCCGCATTCCGGATCAACACAGGATTTGCCACGTTTCGTACGGTCATCAAGGCCGCCGAGACATCGCCCAACTCCCGGATATTGGCCAGCGCCGTCTGTTGTCCGGAGACGATCAGGTCATGTTCCGCGATCACGGCAAGAAAGCTGCTGGTGCGCGACAGCCCCCGCTCTATGCCAGACAAAGGTCCGAAATCACCCTTGAAACGATCGGTCAGATCCGACACCACGCCGCTGGATAATTCTTGCGTATACCGGGTCAGGTCCAGTTTGATTCGAGTCGTGTCCCGCCGAAGCTGCAGGCTGCTCGAAAGATCACCGATGGAAGTTATCGTCATGTTCAAAGTCCAATCAACAGTTGGATGAGCTCATCTGCGGTCTGGATCACGCGCGCATTCGCCGCGTAGGCCTGCTCGATCAGCAAGAGCTTTTGCATTTCCTGATCGGTATCCACGCCTTGGGCAAGAAAGGCCTCCTCCATGCCCTGGAACCTGGCTGTCTCGTATGAAACATGATTTGCTTGGTCATTGACCGATTGCCCAACCATCGACGTCATCGCCGCAGCGAAACTGGCGAAGCTCTTCGCCGCCGGTGAAAAGGATCCGCCCAGCGGCGCGCGCGTTTCCTCGATTACCATTCGCATGGATGTGAGAAGAAAGGCATTTCCGACGGGTCCGGGAGCAGCCGCTCCCAAACCGTCCCGCAACCGCCAGAGCATGCCGCCCTGTGCAGGGTCCACCAGACCGTTCACGTCGATCCGGGCGGCAAGGCCAACGACGTCAAGGGTGTTCAGCGCACCGCCTCCGTCGGTAAAGAGACCCGGATCGCCGACCAATAGCGTCGGGTCGAGAGCCGGGTCTTCGAAGCGCGCAACCAAATCACGCGCCATTTCGTCCAGGTTGTCCTGAACAGTGATGGCCAATTCGTCCCGCACCCGGAACAAACCGGCCAGCACGCCACCCGCAATGGGGGAATTCGTGCCAGAGGTCGGAATGGATTGTCCGTCAACGCTCAGCCCAGACAAGGCGCCGGATGTCAGGGTCATATCGGCCGTGATAGGGTTCGTTTCCTGAAAGCTGAACTCGGCCGGCTCGATGTCCAACAACAGGGTTCCGCCCAGAGTGTAGAGCGCGACGGTGTCATTGTCGCGGGGAATCCTGCGGATGGGCACCAGCTCGCTAATATCGTCGATCAGTTTCTGTTGCTGGTCCTTCAGCGACGGGTAGTCCTGGTCCGCGGCTTTTGCCCTGAGAATCTGCTCGTTCAGTTCGGCGATCCTGACCAGAGAACGGTTCAGCCGGCCAATCTCGGCGTTGATTCCGGCGTCGGCATCCTGACGAAGTTGCTGGACCGAATCCGACACGGTGTTCAGCTTGCCTGCGAGGGACTGCGCTGCCCTCAGCACGCCGGAGAGTCGTGCTTCGGATTCTGGCCGTGACTCGGCCTCCAACAAGGCGGTCTCAAACTCGGTGACCCGATTGGAAAGGCTGGACGGGTCGTTAGGTGTTCCGACCAGCGCCAGCACATCCTTGTGGAACTCCAAAGAAATATCGGCGGACCCGAGGGCGGCAGAGGCCAGTCGGATTTCGCGAAGCAGCGTCTCATCGACGATGCGGGTAATGCCGTCGACCTGCACTCCTGCCCCGGCACCGCCAACACCGCGCGGAGAAAGGTCGATTTCGCGCCGGGCGTAGCCATCCGTCATGACGTTGGCGACGTTGGAACTGACGACCTGGGCCGACCGCGAAGCCGCGGTCAACCCGGTCAAGGCGTTTGCAAGGGCAGCCGATACACTCATGTCCTAATCACCGTTTGATATTGGTTGTTTCCTGCAACATTTCGTCCACCGTCTGGATCACCTTGGCATTCGAGGAATAAGCTCGCTGCGTCTGGATCAACTGCGTCAGTTCCCCGGCCACGTCAGTCGCACTTTCTTCAAGAGCATAGCTGACGATGTCACCGGTCGGACCGTCAGCCGCATCCCACAGGAACAGCGTGCCGCTTTCGTTCGAGGTCGAGTAGATCTGATTATCCAGCGAAATCAGGCCATTTGGATTGGGCAGGTCGATCAACGGGATCTGATAGGTCGTTCGCGTAATCCCGATATCGAAATTCGCCCGCACGAAACCATTGGCATCGATTTCGACCGAGATCAGGTTCCCTACCGGAGAGCCATCCTTTGAAATCGACGTGGGCGCGAAACTGTCGGACAGCTGGGTAAGGCCCGTGCCCGAGCCGATGGCGCCAATATTGATGTCGATCGGACCCCCGGCAACGGCGATCTGAAAGTCACCCGTCACCCCGTCATAGGCACCGCCCGTGACAGGCGTAACCGATTGAATGGTGCCGCCCGATCCGCGCGAAGCATCGAAAACGATCGTATACTCACCGACCACGGCCCCCGCCGAAGCCGAATCCGTCAGTGTCATCGTCCAGGTGTTGGAAGATCCCGCCACAGCGGGAACGGTCGGTGTGAAGTTGATCCCGATGCTCTGCGACGTACCAAGGTTGTCAAAGTACTCCACCGACAAGGGCAGGGGATCCCCCGTTGCGCCAAATTCTGTCTCTGTCGCAGGCAGGTTGACGCCCAGCGCGATACGCGTCGTCGGTTCAGACGTGAACTGGTTCACGTTGATCTGGACGGGTTCCAGGCCGTCGCCGGTGTCGCGAGCAAAGGTGGGGATGGTTCCATCCGGATCGGCAGGCCACCCCATCAAGGTCACACCGGCCGGCGTGCGAAGATAGCCGTCTTCATCGGTTCGGAACGACCCGGTCGTCGCGAGGTAAAGTGGGTAATCCCCGATCGAGTTCAGAACCGAACTTTCGGTCGTGACCGGAAGAAACCCGCGGCCCCGCACGGCCAGGTCGGTGGGGTTGTCGGTCGATGCAAGGGGGCCCGGCTGGTCAATCAGGCGCTGCGTCGTGACGCGGACACCGCCCGCAGAATAGGTGCCGTTCCCGCTTTCGATCACGAGCGAGGAGAAATCAGCCTCGGCCCGTTTGTACCCGTAGGTCGCCGAATTCGCGATATTGTCCGCGATGGTCGCCAGGCGGCTCGCGTTTGCCGCAAGCCCCGCCACGCCTGCATTCAGCGATGAAGAAATCGTCATGTCTCAGCCTTTCTGCTGCTGTGCCCTTGGGCTCAGTACTAAGGCTGCGGACTTAACGCCGGGCTAATGGATAAATTGCGAGACGTTTTCTTTTCAAAGCTTGTTGCGCAGCAAGATAACCTCGACGCGGTTGTTGCGGATCGCCAGCGGATCCTGAACCACAGGTTTTCGGTCGGCAAAGCCGGTCATCCGTTGCATGCGATTCTCGGGAATGCCCTCGATACGCAAAAGCCGACGCACTGTGTCAGCACGCGCGGCCGAACGTTCCCAGACCGGGTTTTCACGCACCGCCAATGGCATCGAGGCTGTGTAGCCCTGAACCGCGATTTCGTTTGACGCCAGGTTGAATACCTCGGCGACCACCGCGACAACCTGTTCCAGAACTGGGTTTGCTTCGGCCTCGCCGTCAAACAAAGGGGCGCCGGGGATATCGAATATCTCCACGATCAGCCCCTCGTCGGTCAGGCGCGTCACCACGTGGCGCCGCAACAGATCGCTGACCATACTTTCACCGGCGCGACCAGATAGCTTCTCAGCCAGTTCCGCCAGTTCGTCATTGGACGATCCGGCGCCCTGTTCCCTGTCGGTCGGCTCTATGCCGTTGTCGCCCTTGGAATTGTTTGACGCCGACTGAAGCGTTATGCCAACGCCGACACCGTTCTTGGCCAATGTGCTTTCCGTGAACACGCTGTCGCCGCCAAATGCCCCGTCGCCGCCGCCCGAAACCTTGTTGACCGGAATCGACGGATTGAAGTAGTCCGCGATGCCCTTGCGCTGCTTCTCGCTGGTCGCGCCCAGAAGCCACATCAAAAGAAAAAATGCCATCATCGCGGTCACAAAGTCCGCATAGGCCACCTTCCAGGCACCGCCGTGGTGACCACCCGCGATGACCTTCTTCTTCTTGACGATAATCGGCGCCGGTTGATCCGACATCACCCACTCTCCTCAACTCACCCAAGGACTGTCCTAGAATGCGGGCGTGAAAAATGGATTAAGCGTGGGCGTCGCGGGTCATGTCCGACCGGCCCGCGACCAGCAAAAGCACGCGCGCACCGCCTTCGCTCAACCGGTCCACCAGCATGCATCCCGCGCTGCTAGCGCCAACAATGATATGGTCCCAATCGCTCATTTCGCTAGAAAACCACGCCGCGTTGGACTAGGCCAGAAGCGAATAGGGAGATATACGGATGACTGACAAGAAACTTCGCAGCCGGGACTGGTTCAACAACCCCGACAACCAGGAAATGACGGCTCTCTACCTGGAACGCTACCTGAACTACGGCCTCACGCGCGAAGAACTCCAGTCCGGCAAACCGATCATCGGTATTGCCCAGACCGGATCGGACCTTTCGCCCTGCAACCGCCACCACATCGAACTGGCCAAACGCGTGCGCGACGGCGTGATCTCGGCGGGCGGCACGGTGATGGAATTCCCGGTCCACCCGATCCAGGAAACCGGCAAGCGGCCAACGGCCTCGCTCGACCGCAACCTCGCCTACCTCTCCCTCGTCGAATCCCTCTACGGTTACCCCCTCGACGCCGTCGTACTGATGATCGGCTGTGACAAGACCACGCCGGCGCTCCTGATGGCCGCCTCGACTGTCAACATCCCGTCCATCGCTCTTTCGGTCGGTCCGATGCTGAACGGCTGGTTCCGTGGCGAGCGCACTGGCTCGGGCACCATCGTCTGGAAAGCGCGCGAACTGCACGCCGCCGGAGAGATCGACGACGCTGGCTTCACCGACCTCGTCGCCTCCTCGGCGCCCTCGACCGGCTTTTGCAACACGATGGGCACCGCCACCACGATGAACTCGCTGGCCGAGGCCCTGGGAATGCAGCTTCCAGGCTCCGCGGCCATCCCGGCGCCCTACCGCGAGCGCGGACAGATGGCCTACGAGACCGGCAAGCAGATCGTCGAGATGGTCAACGCCGACCGCCGACCCTCCGACATCATGACCCGCGAGGCGTTCGAGAACGCCATTGTCGTCAACTCGGCCATCGGTGGCTCTACCAACGCGCCGATCCACCTCAAGGCCATCGCGCGGCACCTCGGCGTCGACCTTTCGAACGACGACTGGCAGAACCTCGGCCACAAGATCCCGCTTTTGGTGAACCTCCAGCCCGCCGGTGAATACCTGGGCGAAGACTACCACCGCGCCGGCGGCGTCCCCGCGGTCATCGGCGAGTTGCTTCAGGCCGGCCTCCTGCCCCACCCCGATGCACTGACCGCCAATGGAAAGACCATCGGCGAGAATTGCGCCGACCTGCGTAGCGAAAACTCCGACGTCATCAAGACCGTCGCCGCGCCGATGCTTCAGGAAGCCGGGTTCATCAACCTCAAGGGCAACCTCTTCGACAGCGCGATCATGAAAACCAGCGTTATCTCCAAGGAATTCCGCGACCGCTACTTGTCGAACCCTGACGACCCGAACGCCTTCGAAGGCCGCGCCATCGTCTTCGACTCGATCGAAGACTACCACGCCCGGATCGACGACGAGAGCCTGGGAGTCGATGAACATTGCATCCTGATCATGCGCGGCGCAGGTCCCATCGGCTACCCCGGCGGTGCCGAAGTCGTGAACATGCGCCCGCCCGCCTACCTGCTGAAGAAAGGTATCCACTCCCTGCCCTGCGTCGGCGACGGACGGCAGTCGGGCACCTCCGGCTCGCCCTCGATCCTGAACGCCTCGCCCGAGGCAGCCGCAGGCGGCGGCCTCGCCATCGTGCAGACTGGCGACCGCGTGCGCATCGACCTGACGAAATGCACCGCGAATATGCTTGTGGACGACGCCGAACTCGACGCACGCCGCGCTGCCCTGCCCGAGCGTCCTTTTGCGCCGGAGAGCCAGTCGCCCTGGCAGGAACTGTTCCGCGAAAAGACCGAGCAATTCGCCGACGGCATGGTCCTGAAGGGCGCACCCAACTACCGCGACATCGCCCGCACCAAGGGAACGCCGCGCGACAACCACTGAGCGCCTCCGAAGTCTTTTCCGAGTCCGCGCAGCATCTAGGCGTTTTCCCATTAAGGAGAACGTCATGAAGTCCTATTCGATGATCATCCCCGCCGCCGTCTCACCGGCGTCCTGGGACAATCGCGAGCAGGGCATCGCTGCCAGGGCCGCGACTTGGCCCCCATCGACCGACATCCTACGGTGCTGACTGAGCGCACGCCAGATCGGCGCGCCGACACCACCGTCAGGCGATCAAACTGAAATCTAGACAGTTGGCGCCCAAATCCCCCGATCCTCCGCTATCTGCCTCCGACCGCGCAGGACGTCATTGACCTTCGCCGCCCCGATCCATCGCGTGATACTCGCGGTTCGGCATCATATCGACGGCCGTGGCAAAGCGGTTGGACATATTGAAGAAAGCGATCACGTCCGACAGATCGAAGATCTCGTCGTCATCCAGGCCGGCCTTCCGCAGCACCTCGCGGTCGGGATCGTCCACCTCCCAGGGCGTGACCGTGAGCTTCCAGGCAAAATCCAGCATCGCCCTCACCCTCGGCTCAAGCTGGGCAACTCTGTAGTTCATAACAAGAATCTCCCCCAACTCGGGATCGCCCGACAGCTGCCGCACCGCCTGGCCATGAGCGACAAGGCAGTAAAAACACCGGTTCGCCGACGAGACCACCACCGCGATCATCTCGCGTTCCAGCTTGGACAACTTGGACTTGCCCAACATCAAGGTGTTGTACAGCTGCGAAAAGGCCCGCAGCTTGTCCTGGTTGCGCGAATAGGTCTTCAGAACGTTGGGCACCATGCCCAGTTTCTCCTCGCAGACCCTGAAGTAGGCCTGCATATCCTCGTCCAGCGCATCCACGTCGGGCAGGTCGAATATCGAGATGTGGTCCGGCTGCGGCACAGCGTTCTCCCTTTGATTCGCCGGCGGATCCGCGCCCATCCCGGCCTCTGATCACAATCCACGCCATGCCTTCTGTTTCACAATGGCGCATACTCCTTTCTGCCATAGTTACATTGTCGAACCTCAGGCAAAAGAGAAACAGTGACACAGGTTTGATGTCTGATCGTCAACGCGGAAACAATAATATTTTCCCATACATTTAAAATACTTAAATACGGCAGCGCTGCGGACGGCAATGAAACGCCGACGCTTTCCGGCTCTGCCTGTCAGGGCGATGGATTGGAAAGGATCCGGCCCTTTTCTCGCCACATTCCTCTTTAGGCTCGTCACAAAGTTGTCGAGTTCCCGGACGGTTCGTGAACGCCGAACCGGCTCGCCGTTTCAGTACGAGATCTACAATCAACGACCGCGCTCCACTCCTCGGGGCGTGCACGGGAGAGGTATGCCATGACAATCGAAACCGACATCCAAGCCACCACCATCGAAACCCCTGAAGGCCTTGCACCCAGCATCGACATGAGCGCGATCACGGGGATCCCTTCCCAGGGCACAGGCCTGGTTGGCGCCGCCTTCGTGCCCGGAACATCGATCTGGAATACGACCCTGGCCAGAACCGCCGCCGAAGGCATCCCCGACGCAACCTTTACGGCTTCCGCACTGGCTTATGCTGCCAAGTCCAGCGATACGACGATTGCCCAATTCCTCGGCAGAGATGCCGAGAGCCTGGAAGGCAACGGCGGTCTCGAGATGGGACCGTCCGCCCTGACGCTTTCGGGCTATATCTATATCCCGCCAGGCACGCATGCCATCACCGTCCTGTCCGACGACGGCTTTGAACTTGAGATCGGCGGCATCGACTTTTCCGCCTTCGAAGGCACGCGCGGCACTGACGGCACGACCCGTATCGCGGACTTCGATGGCGGGCTTTACCAGATCGACATGCTCTATTTCGATGCTGGCGGAGCAATGACCCTCGGTCTTGCCATTGACGGACTCCCAGTGGATCAAAGCGCCTTCTACCAGTCGCCCGACGATTTCCTGAACCCTCCGGGAGATGTGCCCATCGTCCCGACAAGCGACTACCATCCTTCGTACTTCCTGGGGGCGGATAGCCTCGACATCGCTATTGACGTCACCACAAGCGACGCCCGCGACATAGTCTTTGGCAAGGGCGCCGAGGACACGATCGAGGGGCTGGGTGGTGACGACGAACTCTATGGCGGATACGGCGACGATATCCTGCGCGGTGGCGATGGCGACGACGTTCTGGACGGCGGGCGCGGTTCGGACGTTCTGGAAGGCGGTGACGGCAACGACCTTCTGATCGCGCGCTCGGACGCCGGCGAACAAAGGATCGGCCAGCTTGCTGTCGACATGCCGACCCGCGAAGACCCGGATGGCGAGATTGACGAAGCACTGCAAAAACTGTCGGCCTATGCCAATCAGCCGCTCGTCGGCGATGACGTCTTGATCGGCGGCGCTGGCGAAGACACCTTCCTGATCGCACCGCAGATCAACGCCAAGCTGGACATTATCGGGCAGCACATCAGGACCGATGGCACCATAAACTGGGCCGGTGTCGCCGGCGAAAACAACGAGCTTCACGACCACTGGGTCGACAGCTCGGGAATCGACATCATCGCCGACTACAACGCCCAGGAGGACCACATTGCCATCATTGGCCACACTGCCAATGTCTTTGTCGAATACGCAGACGTCTTAGGCGACGAGGCCCTTGAGTCGATCATCACCGTGATTTCGAACCAGCACGGCGGAGGCGGCGCCCACGACATGGACCTGATCGGTCAAGTCATCGTCCACGGCGATCTGGTCGAAATAGAAGACATCCAGACCGACGCAAATGTCACCTATGGGGTCATCGAGGGCTACCAGGACCTCGCCGAGGCTCTTGCCCCGAAGGGCGAAGAGAAAATCACCATGGTCGATGGGGTTGAATACAAGGGGTACGACACCCGCAGTCCCTCGGAGGGCGCGACGAAGGAAACTAACAACGGCATGGGCACCGAAGATACCGGACCCATTACAGGAGATCCCTTTTCCGCCTTTGAGAATGACAACTTCGATGAAAGCATGTTGGCCGCCGGGGCAGGCAATGACCCGGGCGTCGAACTGACCCGCGATCCTTTCGAGCAGCTTGGATTTGAACAGGTCGCGGGCGCTACGATCAGCGGCAACAACAATAACAACAGCTTGTCCCAAGCCGATACTGCCGACGCTGCCGGCCTTCCCGGAGCTCTTGGATACTGGAGCTTCGCCAACGGTAGCGAAGGTGCCTACGCCGACCTGCGTGGCGAAGGTGGCTCGGTCAAAACCTATAACCTCCACGAAAACCAAGCGCTCCTGCGCACCGATGACGCGACGTCTGGTCCAGATGGCACGCCCAACGGTGCCATGTACTTCGACGGCACCAACGATTTCGCCTTCCTCGACCACAAGGCGTCGATGAATATCACACAGGGCACCATTGCCATGTGGGTCCGCCCCGATGCGCTGGACGAGAAATCCATGTTCGTGACCAAGGACCATAGGGGTGCCGAGGATGGCGGTCACTTCCGTCTGGGCCATACCGAAGAAGGCGGATTGTTCCTGCGCATGGCCGAAGGCGACGGTGGCCAGAACCATGCCTGGACAACGGGTACTCTCCTCACCGAAGAGCAGTGGACCCACCTGGCTGTGTCGTTCACCGAAGACGGGGTGACAGTCTACCTGGATGGCGAAGCCCTTCCAAACGGCTACTGGACTGTCGTCGAAGGCGATGTGTCGTCTCCGGGAGACTTTTCAGAGGCTTATCTTCTCCAGAATGACGAGCCCTGGGTGTTCGGCGCAGACAGTTATCGCGCTGACGTCAATGACACTGCCCAGGAATTCGCAACGGATGCTCAGAAGCTTCAGTACGAGTTCGAAGGCGGGATCGCCGGGTTCGGGGTCTGGGGCGGATTTGCGCCCGAGGACGCGCTGACGGCAGCCGAGATCAACGAGCTGATCGGCAACGGTCCGGGCGCGGCTTTGACCAACCCCTCGGGACCCCGGGCCATGATCGCGGCCGACGACTTGATCGAAGGCCATGGCGGCAACGACCAGATCAACGGAGAGGCTGGCAACGACACACTCAACGGCGGCAATGGCAACGACAGCATCCGGGGCGGGTACGGCGACGATCACCTGATCGGTGGAAATCAGAACGACACCCTGGACGGCGGACGCGGCAACGACCTGTTGGAGGGCGGCGATGGCGACGACGTGCTGATCAGCCGCTCGGATGCCGGCGAAGGCCGGATCGGACAACTTGTCATCGGCGAGCCGTCGCGCGCCTTTCCGGATCCTTCGGTCGATGAAGAGTACTTGAAACTGGTCGACTGGATCGACCAGGAGCTTGAAGCCGACGACGTTCTTGTCGGCGGCGCCGGGCGCGATACTTTCCAGTTCGAAACCCTGATCAACGCCAAGGCGGACATCATCGCGGACCACGCCAACGACGACCGAACCATCGACTGGATGGGCGTCGCCGGAGAAAACAACCGGCTGCACGACCATTGGGTAGACGGCATCGGCGTGGACGTCATTGCAGACTACAACGCCGAGGAAGACACCATTTCTATAAAGGGGCACACCACCCAGATCGAAGTCGACTATCGCACTGTCGACACGGATGGCGACGGGCTGGACGACGACGCCGTCTCGGTGATCACGCTGTATTCCCAGCAAGGTAAGAACGGCGGTGCCCACGACGAGGACTATCTCGGATACATCGTCGTTCATGGCGACCGCGTCGAAGCGGATGACATCGAAACCGATGCGGGAGTTGCCTACGGCATCGTCGAATCCATCGACGACATCCA
Organism: Silicimonas sp.; assembly: GCA_050290245.1. Taxonomy (GTDB): domain Bacteria; phylum Pseudomonadota; class Alphaproteobacteria; order Rhodobacterales; family Rhodobacteraceae; genus JBNKHH01. Next base: position 18,343 of record JBNKHH010000021.1, on the reverse strand, counting down.
GGAGGCCGTGGCGCCAACAGGCGACACCAAGTGGATCGACCTGGGGGGCGAAGAGGCCCATCTGGGGACCGACACCCGTGACGTGGACGGCGATCCCGTGGGCAACAGCCCTTGGGAGTACTCGTCCAACGAATGGTACACTGCACAGTTGGTGGATTTAGCCACTGCGGTCCCCGCTGGGCTTACGAAGCCGATGCAACTCCTGGAAAACGATGGTGGCGCATTCGGTGGTGCCAACCCACCGATCGAGATCCCACACAATCCGAGCCTGGCGGTGACCGAGGGCACCTGGGTTCTGACTTTTACCGCGAACAATCCCGGTAACGGTCAGGACCAGGCGTTGTTTTCAAAGGATCACGCGGGATACGGCGACGGCGGCCATCTGACCGCCTATATCAACGGCTCAGGCGTGATGAAGATCCGCTTCCAGGGTGAAGACGGTGAGACCTATCTTTATGACTGGGGGGTCAAGATCGAAGCGAATGAGGAATATGATCTCGCCTTCACCTTCGACAACGACGAGATCGCCATATACCTGAACGGGGAGCTGATTGACGCCGAGGCCGGCATCCCTGGTGGCATGTCCGGCAATTCCGAAGACCTCGTTCTGGGCGCATCGGCGCGGTCACGCATGGACAACGATGATACCCTCGACTGGCATTTCGACGGGACCATCTCGAACGTGATGTTGCTGGATCGCCCCCTGGAAGAGATTGAACTGCTGTTCCTTTCCGAGCACGATGGCGACCTCGATGCGCTCGCGCCACTCTATGCCAAATCCGGCGAGATCAATGATGGCGACCCCTCGGACAACGGTTCGGACGATACGTCTGATGACGGCCCCGCGCCTTCCGGCAGAGGAGACAGCGGCATCGGCGCGATCTTCTCAAAGATCATCAACGCAATCTTGTCAATCTTCGGACTGGGCAAAAGCGACGGCTCCGGGCCGACACCTTCGCAAGCCGTCGAGCAGCAGGACGGGCTTGAAGAGCTGCTATCGAATCTCATGATCGCAGGCGACGACCTGTCAGAACCAACAAGCGATCTTCAGGAAGATGAAGAGGCGTTGGAAATGATCTTGTGATCCTTTCCGCAAGAAACCCGGCTCACCGCCCGGCTTTTTCCTGGCTCGAATTTCCGCATTCCGGGTGCGGCGAGCTGCACTGTGGTTTCTCCGCCACCAACTTGCTAGGCTCCGCTTGCTGCAATTTTTTTGGATGGGGACATGACATCCAAGGCGCGCGAACCCGGCCCGGGCATGGCGTTCACCACGCAGGGCGTTACCAAAGTCTATGGCGAAGGCCATTCGGCCGTCCATGCCCTGCGCGGCGTCGACCTCCAGATTCCGGAAGGCGAAATCGTTGTTTTGCTTGGCCCGTCGGGGTCTGGGAAATCCACGATCCTGAATATCATCGGCGGGCTTGATCACTGTACCGATGGGCGAGTCTGGTTTCGGGACCGTGAGCTGACGAACATGACCGACGCCCAGCTAACTCGCTACCGGCGCGACCACGTTGGATTTGTCTTCCAGTTCTATAACCTCATGCCCAGTCTGACTGCACTTGAGAATGTCGAACTGGTTACCGAAATCGCCGGAAACCCGATGGACCCGATGGATGCTCTGTCTCTCGTGGGCCTGGGTAACAGGACCGACCATTTTCCCGCACAGATGTCAGGCGGCGAACAACAACGGGTCGCCATCGCTCGTGCCATTGCAAAACAGCCACAGGTCCTTTTGTGTGACGAGCCGACCGGGGCCCTGGACAGCGTCACGGGGCGCGCCGTCCTGACCGTTCTTCGCGACGTGAACGAAAAGCTTGGCTCGACGATCCTGATGGTGACCCACGCCGCGAATACAGCCGACATGGCCGACAGGGTTGTTCACTTTGCCGACGGCAATATCCGCGAAATCGTCACGAATACATTCAAGAAGGCACCTGAGGAGATCGCCTGGTGAGCACGCTTGACCGCAAACTCGGACGCGATCTCTGGCGGATCAAGGCTCAGGCGGGGGCGATCGCCGCCGTCGTGGCGGTTGGCGTGCTGCTCATGGTCATGATGACGGGCCTTGTCGAGTCTCTTACCGAAACGCGTACTGCCTACTACGAGCGCTACCGCCTGGCCGATATCTTTGCGCCCGCAGCCCGCAGCCCCGAGCACCTGGCCGATCGCATATCGACCATTGAAGGCGTGTCGTCGGTCCAGGGGCGCGTCAACGGTCGTGCACTTTTCAATCTCGAAACCCAGGACCTGCCTGTCCAGGCCCAGGCTATCTCACTGCCCGATTTCGGGCGACCGGAACTGAACGATGTTTACCTGTCCGACGGCAGGATGCCCGAGCCGGGGCGACATGATGAGATCTTGCTCTTGCGCAGCTTCGCCCGCGCGCATGATCTGCAACCCGGCGACACCGTTCATGCGACCCTGAACGGCACGCGCAGAGCCTTCCGCATTGTCGGCCTCGCGCAAAGCCCTGAGTTTCTGTACACCACCGCTCCAGGCGAGTTGGTGCCCGACGATGGCCGCTTTGGCGTTCTCTGGATGAACCGGGCGTCGCTTGCTGCGGCCTACGACATGGAGGGCGCCGTAAATGAATTCCTGATCGGCCTCAGCCGGGGTGCCAATGAACCCATGGTCATCGACGCGGTGGATCGACTGCTTTCACCGTACGGCGGCACTGGAGCCTATCCCCTATCCGAGCAGTTCTCGAACCGGTTCATTTCTGAAGAAATTGACGGTCTGGCGGCCACGGTCAAAGTCGTCCCCCCGATCTTTATGCTGGTGGCGGCCTTCCTCTTGTGGATCGTCATTGGCCGCATCGTCCAGGCCGAGCGCGAAGAGATCGGCCTGATGAAGGCCTTTGGCTATACCAGCCTCGAAGTGGGCACCCACTACTTCAAGATGGTTATCGCCATCGCCGCAGTCGGAGCTTTCATGGGAAGTCTCGGTGGCATCGCTGCCGGGCGAGCCATGGCGGGTTTCTATCTGAACTTCTACAAGTTCCCTTTCCTTGTCTTCCGCCTTGACCCGGCCTCCTTTGCAACCGGAGCAACCGCCAGCGTCCTGTCAGCAAGTTCGGGAGCGCTGTTCGTGCTGCGGCACGTGTTCTCTCTCTCGCCTGCCACGGCAATGCGCCCTCCCGCACCAGCGGATTACAGCAAGGCCGGACACTTCGGTTCATCTATCGCCCGGTTCCTTGACCAGCCCAGCCGCATGATCCTGCGCCGGCTGACTCGCCAGCCGATGCGCATGGCTGGTGCAGCCATCGGGATCGCCTGCGGCATGGCGCTGTCCGCAGCCATGACGACGATCCACGTCGGTTTTGATCGAACCGTCGACCTGACCTTCTCCGTTATTGACCGAAGCGACGTGACGGTCAGTTTCACACATCCCGTGTCGGACACCGCCCTGTTTGAGCTTCTTGAAATCGACGGGGTCCAAAAGGTTGAACCCCACCGCCACGTCGCTGCGATCCTTCAGAATGGTCTGAAGACCTATCGTGGCGCTCTGACGGGGCTGCCCGACAATCCTGAATTGTTCCGCGCGCTCGATGCCGACGAGCAGCCAATCGAATTGCCGTCTCACGGGGTTGTCCTTTCGATTGGTCTGTCCAAGATCCTGGACCTCGCCGAGGGCGACATAATGGTTGTCGATGTGCGTGAGGGTCGCCAGCCCGTCCTTCAGATACCGGTCACACGCGTCTCAGATACGCTTCTGGGCTCGCCCGCCTATATCCGGCTGGACGCCCTGAATGACCTTCTCAGAGAACCGGGCCGGATCTCGGGCGCCCACCTGACCGTTGACGAAGCTCGTGAAGACGAAATTTATCGCAAGTTGCGCGACCTGCCGACCGTTGCTGGGGTCAGCCAAAAATCCCAGGCGTTGGCCGCCTTTGTCAAGCTGATGAACGAAGGAGCCGGGATGACACGCTTCATCATGTCCGGCATCGCCTTCATCATCACCTTTGGCATCGTGTATAACGTCGCCCGGATTTCCCTGGCCGAAAGAATTCGCGATTTGGCAAGTCTTCGGATCATGGGCTTTACGCGTGGCGAAACCGCCTATGTGCTTCTCGGTGAACTTGCCATCGTCATCCTGCTTGCCCTGCCTCTTGGCTCACTTCTTGCCTATTATCTGGCCTTCGCCATAGCCGAGGGTTTTTCGACAGAATTTTACCAGATCCCCGTGTTCTTCGATCCGGGGAGCCATGGCGTTGCGGCAATTGTCGTCTTGATTGCCGGACTGACCTCGGGGTGGCTGGTCAAAGGGGATCTTGAAAGAACCGACCTGATTGGTGTTTTGAAAACGCGGGAGTAATCGCATGGTCAAACCGAAAAGACATTCCCGGTGGGTCAGCACCACGATCGTCGCAGCGCTGATAGCCCTCGCGTTGGCTGCGGCCTTCTGGCCGCGCGCCACTCTGGTGGATCTCGGAAAGGTCGCTTCAGGACCCTTGATCGTAACCATCGACGAGGAGGGCCGCACCCGGGTCAGCGAACCCTATGTCGTTTCGACCCCGGTCGCAGGCCTGTTGCAGCGCGTGACCGTCAATCCCGGCGACGCCGTGGTACGGGGCGAAACGATTGTGGCGCACATGCATCCGACCAACCCGGCCGCTCTGGACGTCCGAACACGTGAACAGGCGTTGGCCGCTGTCACCGCTGCCGAAGCTGCCCTTCGCGTTGCAAAGGCGGACCTCAACGCCGCCATCGCGCACCGTGACCTGGCCCAATCGGAGCTGACCCGCGCCGAGCGGCTGGCTGACAGTCAGCTGACCAGCGACGCCGCGCTGGAACGCGCAAACCAGACTTTCCGTGTCGCCGATGCGGGCGTCGACACCGCCGAGGCTGCAATCGCCATGCGCGAGGCCGACCTTACCAATGCGCGTGCCAACCTGATAGGTTTCGAAGATCATGCCCTTGCTTCGGCAATCGGAGCCGTGGCGAACCAAGACATCCCGCTATATTCGCCCGCCGATGGGCGGATCCTCCGGATCTTTCAGCAAAGTGAAACCACCCTGCCCGCCGGCGCTCCGGTCATGGAAATCGGCGATATTTCCAGCCAGTTGGAGATCGTTGTCGATCTCCTGTCCAGCGATGCTGTGCAGGTCGACGTCGGAGACCGCGTCATTGTCGAAAATTGGGGCGGTCCCCAATCTTTGGAGGCAGAGATCAAGCGCATCGATCCCTTTGGGCAAACCAAGTACTCCGCCCTTGGCGTCGAAGAACAGCGCGTACCGGTGACCATCGCCTTCACGGGCGACCCAGAGGCGCGCACTTCACTGGGACATGGCTATCGCGTCGACGTCCGGATCGTTGTCTGGGAAACGGACCAAGCCACGATTGTTCCGACCAGTGCATTGTTCCGCGACCGAGACGGCTGGGCCGCTTTCGTCGAACAGAACGGCCGTGCCATCCTGCGGTCGGTCAATATTGGACACGACAATGGCATTGAAGCCGAGGTTCTTGGCGGGCTGGACCCCGGAGACGAGGTCGTCCTCTATCCCTCCGCCGGAATTGAGAACGGAGTGCGTATCGGCAAGCGTTCTGCCGATTAGACTGGCACCCTGATGCGCGATACAATCGACGATCGGAAGGGCGACCATATCCTGCTTGCCCCGCCTTTCATCATCACCGAGGATCACATCGGAGAACGGGTCGACAAACTGGAAAGCAGCCCGACTGCGGTCCTTTGAATTCAACTGGAGCGCATGCTCAGGAGCATCGAAAACCAGGAGCGTGACACATGCCTCATGTGGTTCAAAACCCTTGGCGCGGGACCGGGATAAAGCTGGATGCCCCTTTGCCGTGCGACGATGCCAGCGGGGTCGGGGCATTGTTGGAGCTGTGTCCGGCGCATAGGGAGACACCGCTTCTGACAGTGCCGGCTTTGGCCGCTCTGATCGGAACAGCCAAGGTCTACGTCAAGGACGAAAGAGCGCGAATGGGTCTTGGCAGCTTCAAGGCCTTGGGCGCAGCCCATGCCATCGCCCGCGCGGCTTCCGAGGTCCAGAAAGGGACCTGGGCCGAGGCCCTCAGTGGACGCACCTATGTCACTGCTAGCGCTGGGAATCATGGCTTGTCCGTTGCGGCGGGCGCCAAAATCTTTGGCGCGAATGCCGTCATCTATCTCTCAGAAACCGTGCCTGACGCCTTCGCCGACCGATTGTCAGCCAAGGGGGCTACAGTTGTCCGCGCGGGGTCCACCTACGAAGACAGCATGACAGCAGCCGAAGATGCGGCGCAAAGGAACGGATGGACACTTCTCTCTGATAGTTCGTGGCCCGGCTATACCGAGATGCCCTATCGCGTGATGGAAGGGTATCTCCAGCTTGCGGTCGAGGTCGTGAACAGGATCGACTCCCCGCCGACGCACGTCCTGCTCCAGGCGGGGGTCGGCGGACTGGCCGCCGCTGTCGCCGCTTTGGCGCGCCGTGCCTGGGGTAATGCCCCGCAGATTATTGTTGTCGAACCGGATGCCGCACCCGCCCTTCGGGAAAGCATAGTCGCAGGCCACGTCGTAGATACCGAAGGTCCCGTGTCGTCCATGGGTCGCCTCGACTGTAAAACGCCGTCGTTGATCGCATTGAACGGCCTTGCCCGCGATGCAGATTCCTTCGTGACCATCTCCGAAGCCGAGGCGACATCGGCGGTCGCAACACTCGCTGATCTGGGGCTAGCTACAACGCCCTCCGGCGCGGCGGGGCTGGCTGCACTTCTTGCGGGACTGCCGCTTGGACCGGATGCCCGCGTGCTGGCCATTCTCAGCGAGGGACCCGAAGATGGCTGAGGCCTCGATGATCTTCCCCGCCGACGAATACCGTTCTCGCACGGCGCGGCTTCAGGCAGAGATGGCCCAGGCCGGCCATGATGCGCTGCTCCTGACATCGGCGGCCGACGTTTTCTACGTCACGGGATTTCTGACGCGGTTCTGGGAAAGCCCCGCGCGTCCCTGGTTCGTCGTCGTCCCGGCCTCCGGGCAACCGGTGGCCGTCATTCCCTCTATCGGGGTTGACCTGATGAGCCGCACATGGCTGACGGATATCCGCACATGGGATGCTCCCGATCCGCGGGATGATGGCGTCAGCCTTTTGTCGGATACCCTTTGCGAGATCGTTCCCCAGAAGGGCATTATCGGCGTGCCCCAGGGGCTGGAAACGCATCTGCGCATGCCGTTGGCAGACTATGCACTGGTCCAGGACCGCGTCCGGCCGCGCGCGATAGTCGACGCCACGGCTTGTGTCCAGCATGTGCGCGAGATCAAATCCGAGGCAGAGATAGAAAAGATCCGAGAGATCTGTTCCGTTGCCGCCCGCGCATTCGAGCGCGTGCCTGAGTTTGCCGAATCCGGCCGCTTTCTCGATGCCGTGTTCCGCGACTTTCAGATCGCATGTCTCCAGGAAGGTGCGGATTGGGTCAGCTATGTTGCCGGCAGCTCGGGGCCTGACGGCTATGGCGACGTCATCTCACCCGCCGACGGTCGACCGCTAGGCAAAGGCGACGTGTTGATGCTGGACACCGGCGCAGTTCGCGACGGATATTTCTGCGACTTTGACCGGAATTTCGCCATTGGCGCGGCATCTGATGTCGCAGCACGTGTGCACAGGGCGCTCTGGCTGGCGACGGAAGATGTTCTTCAATCACTGCGTCCCGGCATGCTTGCCTGCGACGTGCACAGACTGCTCTGCGATGGGCTTTCAAAGCGCGGTGCCGAACCAGGCGGCGGTCGCCTTGGCCATGGTCTTGGAATCACTTTGACTGAATGGCCGTCATTTACGCCCCTCGACAAGACACCACTCAGGGAAGGTATGGTTCTCACTCTTGAACCTGGCGCAGTCGTGAGGACCGGAACATATCTGGTCCACGAGGAAAACATCGTGCTGCGCGAAAATGGTGCCGAATTGCTTTCGCCACGCGCACCAGCCGAATTGCCGGTGATCAAGTGATGTCCAACGTTCGATATACGCTCGTCGACGACCCGATCCCGCGCCTCGGACTGATCGCCCTTCAGGTCGACGAGACAATCGAAGAGGACATGCGCCGCGCATTCGCGCCGCAGCAGGCACGGATTCACGTTACTCGCGTGCCATCAGGTGCCGAGCTGACACCGGACACCATCATGGCCATGGAATCCGCACTGCCCGCCGCAGCAGCCTTGCTCCCCCCGGCAGTGCATTTTGATGTCGTCGCATATGGCTGCACGTCGGGCACGGCTTTGATCGGTGCCTCGCGCGTGCGCGAGCTTGTCCAGGCGAGCACACGCACCCGTGCTGTCACTGATCCTTTGACGGCATCTGTCGCGGCAATGCGCGCGCTTGGATTGACAAAGATCGGCATCGTGTCGCCGTATATCGACTCTGTTGCCAATCCCATTCGCGCTGCCTTTGAAAACGAAGGCCTGGTTGTTCCGGCTACCCTATCCTTTGGCGAGGAGGTCGAATCCCGCGTGGCCCGCATATCGCCATCCTCAATCTACGCGGCCTCGGTCGAGCTGGCCGCACGGGAAAAGCTCGACGGAATATTCCTGTCCTGCACCAACCTGCGCACTCTTGATGTTATCCCCGAACTGGAAGCCGAACTCGATCTGCCGATGATCAGCTCAAATCAGGCTCTGGCCTGGCACATGGCCAGCCTTTCAGGCATCAATCTTGAAGGGCCGACACGTGGGTGCCTTTTCAAAACCATTACCTGAACTCACGCCCCGAGGCTGCGCGGGTGCAAAGTCAACTTCTGGCAAACATGCGAAGCACCTGCCGTGTCGCCTCGACCAGCGGTTCATGCGTGTCTTCCAGGATCTGAATTCTGTCAAATCGTTCGGGGTCCGCATCCACAGCCGTGCGCAAGGCAGCGCCAAACGCCATGCGCAATTCGGTGCCGATGTTGAACTTGCAGATATTCGAGCCACGAGACAGCGCCTGCCTTTGTGCTGGTGGGACGCCAGAACCACCATGGATGACGAGTGGAATATCTGTGACCGCCTCGATCGCACGGATGCGAACTTCGTCCAGGCCTTCACCTGACCCCTGTTGAAGGTGAACGTTGCCAACTGAAATTGCCATCGCATCGACCCCTGTTTCGGCGGCAAATCTGCGCGCTTCGTCCGGGTCAGTGCCGGCGCTAGCTGCGCCGCCGGAATAACCGACAAAACCGATCTCACCTTCGCAGGAAATGCCGGCCGCGTGAGCCATTTCTGCAATTGCGGCGGTCTCATCAATGTTCTGCTGCAACGGCTTCTTCGATCCGTCGAACATCAGCGAGGTAAAACCGCTCTCCAGCGCTTCGCGGCATTCTTCGGCTGTGTAGCCGTGATCAAGGTGCGCCACCACCGGCACGCTTGCGCCCTCGGCCAGGTGGCGGAACATCTTGCCAAGGATCGGAAGCGGCGTGTGCGCGCGGCAGGACGGCCCGGCCTGAAGTATCACCGGCACACCTTCAGCCTCGGCCGCTGCCACATAGGCACACATGTCCTCCCAGCCAAGTGTGACCAAACCCGCCACCGCATAACCTTCGTGCAGAGCCGGTCGCAGGACGTCCGAAAGAGTAGCCAGCGTCATTTGAATTTCGCAATCATGTCTTTGATGCCAGGGATGGTTTCGATCTGATAGGCGTGAGTGGGTTGGAAATACTGCACCAGCGGCCGCTGGCTCAGCCCGCCAAGGATTGTGAAATAGTACATTTCATAGCCCGGCAAGACGCAGCACGGGTGATAGCCATTGTCGAGACAGATCGTGGACCCATCCACGATGTGATATGCGTCGCCCGGCTCGTTGTCCGTGCGTTGCAGCATCTGCACACCCGACCCCCAGTTCGGCTTGAACCGAAAGTTGTAGGTTTCGTCATGCCGCGTCTCGACGGGAAGGCGGTCTGTATCGTGTTTGTGGCTGGGAAAACCAGACCAGCCACCGGCGCCGACGGTGAACAGCTCGCTGACCAAGAGACGCCCAACCCTGCCATGCTGTTTCTGGCCCAGAATATGCTTGATCTTGCGATGCGTCTTCGTGTCATCCGATCCGTACTGCACAAGGTCAATATCGCCGGCACGTACCTCAAAGGGATCGAGCACCTTGTCATATCGCGCACCGGCGACGAACACCTCCGCGGAGCCGGATGTGCAGACCATCGTGGTCCGAGCGCCCGTGGGGACATACACTCCCTCAGGCTCACCGTCCCAAACATCCTCTCCACGGTTGCCAAGTGCCGCAAAAGCCGTTCCCCCGACGTCGACATCTATTGTACCGGTCGCTGGCACAATGCACGTCTCGAAGCCCGGAACCTGGTATTCGAACGCATCGCCACGCTTCAGTTTGACAATGTTGAAATAATTGAGTGGGACAGTCGGGTTACCGGCATCCACGATTGGTTTGTTCTGGTTGTCATAGGGGGCAATATGCAACGGTCAGACCTCCGTCGGGCCAGGATGATTTCGCAGAAATTCGCCAAGTTGCACGGTGTTTGGCATGGACGGAGCACAGCCGGGCTTTGACACGACAATTGCCGCGCAGGCGGAACCCTGCAGCACCGCGTCACCCAGGGTTTGCTCGCTGGCGATTCCAGCAAGAAGTCCTGACATGAAGGCATCTCCGGCACCGTTGGGCTTTACGGCGGTAACCGGGTAGATGCCGGTGCGGATCTCTTGCCCTTCAAAAAAGGTGACCGCGCCTTCCGCGCCCATCTTGTAAATGACCAGTCGTCCGCCAGCGGCAAGTTCGCGCGCCTTGTCCAGTCCTTTTTCGACCCCGCCGGCCATGAAGCCGAACTCCTCGTCATTGCCGACGATCATGTCCGAAGCTTCGCCCGCGCGGGTCAACACCTCGGACGCAACCTTGGCGGATGGCCAGGAATACGGCCGATAATCAATATCGAAGATTACCGGCAACCCGGCGGCCCTGGCGTTTTCAAACGCGCGGAACGTTGCGCTGCGCGACGGTTCCGCAGCAAACACTGTGCCTGCGGTGACCAATGCAGCCCAATCCTCATACCGGACGCGGTTCACGTCTTCTTCGGTGACCTGAAAATCGACCGCGCCGTTGCGATAGATCACCAGCTGGAAATCATCCATCGTGCTTTCATAAACGGCAAGTGAAGTCCGGTATTCGCCGCCGACCGGACGGCAATACTCGGTGTCGACACCATAGCCGCGCAGCTGGTTCAGGCAGAATCTGCCGACAGCATCGTCCGAAACGGACGTCACCAGCGCCGAAACGCCACCCAATTTGCACAGACCGGCGCAGATATTCGCCGAGGAGCCCCCAAGGCCGCTTTCGAACGTTTCAGCCTCTTCAGCCTTGACGCCTTGGGGCGAAGCAAACATGTCCATGCCTGCTCGCCCGAACACGATGAACCGATTGCCGCGGATCGCATCCAACAGTGCCGTCATCAAACTTCCTTCCGTTGTCTGAATCGCGAAGATTTCCACTCGGTGTGCGGCGCGCGAACCTTTCCGTCTCCGGAAATCAGCGGCCATCCGATTCCCGACCAGGCGCCATCTTCAGTAGTCCAGCCATCATACCGATCGACATTCATCATGATTGCATAGGCCTTGTCACTGTCCTTGGCTCATTTTTTTGCGCCTCGACCTGTTCGGCGGTGTTGCCGGCGACGTCGCTCTCGGACCCATTTCCCAGCAGCGTGCTCCCAATTCGAAAGCATCGTTTGCGCCGAACGTTGGGCTGTTGAAATTTTCAATCAATTGCAGGACCGGGTCCGGCAATCAGAATTGAAGTTCACAACCACGATGCAAGAGCAAGGAATGGTTTGCAATCCGGCGAAGAGTGAGGTGGCTTTTCGGGTGTGAGGAGACTTTTGCTCAACGGCAGTCGTGAAGGCTTGCGCGCAATGTTTCAGATTTGCGATCCAGGGTGTGATCCAGTGTCGCGCGAGATACCGGGAACAACAGTGAAGACCTCGGAAGATTTGGCTTCAGACAGGGAATAGAGGAATGACAAAGCTTAAATGGGGCATGATCGGCGGCGGCGAGGGCAGCCAGATCGGGCCGGCACATCGACTGGGGGCCTTGGCTGACGGGCTTTTTGAATTTGCCGCTGGCGCGCTGGACCACAGACCCGAAGCCGGGCGAGCATATGCGCAACACCTCGGAATCGCCGATGACCGCGCATATGGGAATTGGCAAGAGATGCTCGTCGGTGAAAAGGATCGCGACGACAGGATTGACCTTGTAACCGTTGCAACTCCCAATTCCACCCATTTCGAAATTACCAAGGCCTTTCTCGAAGCCGGCTTCAACGTGCTCTGCGAAAAGCCCATGACAATGACCGTCGAAGAGGGCGAAGCGATCGTTCGGATCGCGGAAAGCTCCGGTCGCATCTGTGCCGTGAACTACTGTTATTCCGCCTACCCGATGGTCCGGCAAGCCCGCGCCATGGTCGCGGCAGGCGAGGTTGGAAAAGTCCGGCTTGTGGTGACGAATTTCAGCCACGGGCACCATGGCGATGCACGCGATGCCGAGAACCCCCGTGTACGGTGGCGCTATGATCCGGCCATGGCAGGTGTCTCCGGTCAGTTTGCCGACTGCGGCATTCATGCCTTGCACATGGCGAGTTTCATCTGCAACGACCAGGTAGAAACCCTGTCCGCCGATTTCGCCTCGACCATACCAAGCCGCGAACTCGAAGACGACGCGATGGTCAATTTCCGCATGTCAGGGGGCACGGTCGGGCGCCTCTGGACCTCCTCTGTGGCCATCGGCCGGCAACACGGATTCGATATTCAGGTATTTGGGGAAACGGGCGGTCTCAGGTGGGCATCCGAGCAACCGAACCAGCTTGTCTACACGCCAGTGGGCGGACGTACCCAGATCATCGAGAAGGGTGAAAGCGGGCTCCATTCTGATGCCATGCGCCTGTCTCGCGTGGCGATTGCACACCCCGAAGGCTTCCCGTTGGCGGTGGCCAACATCTACTGTGACCTGGCTGATGCAATACGCGGCGAAACACGCGATGGCTTGCCCAAGGCCGAGGATGGCGTGCGATCAATGGCCGCCGTACACGCTGCCGTGGCGTCTGCTAGGAACGGCGGCCAATGGCTGGATGCCAGGCCGCCGATGTTCAAAAAGTAGCGCAACATTGGTGCGGAGAACCTTTCTCGCGACCAGATGGCAGGATTGGCACCGTGTGTCAGGACTGCGGCCCTGATTCGTGCACTGAAAGATGTGAGCTCCCCCCGAAAATCGGGCACTGACGCAGGCTATGAATTGCCGTCTGCTGATCTTTGACGAGAAGGAGATCAGAGATGTCGAAATGGAAGCAGCATTTCGCACTGCGGCCATTTGCACCGGGCGCAGCAAATCCACCTCGGTAGCGACCTGGTCGCGGGGTTTGCCTGGGTCCAGACGGCCAGCACTTTTCACCGGCCGGCAGTGCCATTCCAAAATTTTCGGCCAGAACACGGGGCGATTCAGCATCGAATGCCTCTGCCGAAAGTTAGGGTGGTCCTGTCCGCCACATCGTACGCACAGAGGGGCTACCATGACTGTAGAAGAGATCCTCGCCAAGCTGATCGCCTTTCCCTCTGTCGTAGGCACTCCGAATGGGGCGATTGTCGAATGGATTGCCGAGTATTGTCGGGCAGCCGGGGCTGAGGTGGCGATTCTTTCCGGGCCCGAGGGCGATCGGTCCAACCTTTTTGCGACCATCGGCCCGCGCGCGCACCGGGGCTATGTCCTCTCGGGGCACATGGATGTCGTGCCGGCCGGCGAGCCGGGATGGAGCTCGGATCCTTTCGTGCTGCGCCGCGAGGGCGACCGGCTCTATGGCCGTGGCAGCACCGATATGAAGGGATATCTCGCCTGCGCCCTGGCCGTGCTGCCGGATCTGGCGGCGATGCCTTTGGCGCGCCCGATCCACCTTGCATTTTCCTATGACGAAGAGGCCGGATGCCGCGGCGTGCCGCATATGCTGGCCGCCCTGCCGGAGCTTTGCGAGCCACCCCTCGGCGCGATCATCGGAGAGCCGAGCGGGATGCAGCCGGTGCTGGCGCACAAGGGCAAGATGGCCGCGCGGATGGAGGTGACCGGGCGCTCCGGCCATTCCTCGCGCCCCGATCTGGGGCTGAATGCCGTGCATGCCATGGCCGATGTCATCACACATGCCGTGGCCCATGGCCAGACGCTCACGGGCGGTCCCCTCAATGAGACCTTCGCACCGCCCTATTCCTCGCTACAGGTCGGGGTCATTTCCGGCGGCCAATCGGTCAACATCATCCCCGATCGCTGCACCGCCGATATCGAGGCGCGCGCCGTGGCGGGCGTCTCGCCCGCCGCCCTTCTGGAGCCGATCAAGGCCCGGCTCATGGCCCTGCGCGACAGCGGATTCGAGGTGTCCTGGCAGGAGCTGAGTACCTATCCCGCGCTGGCCACGGCGCGCAACAGCGATCTGGCGGGGCTGCTTGCAGACCTCACCGGGCAGGACCCGCTCAGCGCGGTCAGCTACGGCACCGAGGCCGGTCTGTTCCAGCAGGCCGGAGTCGAGGCGATCATCTGCGGCCCGGGCGAGATCGGGCGAGCGCATCGACCCGACGAATTCATCGAGATCGGCGAGTTGGTCGCCTGCCGGCGCATGATCGAGGCGCTCGGCACCCGGCTGGCTGCATAATAATGGCATTCCTGTTCAATTCCGATCCGGTGCGCGGCGCAGTGTTCCGCGAGGTTTTTGCAAATACGCTGCCTGATCTGGAAGTTTTCCAACGCGACGACGAGGTGGCCCCTGAGAGGATCCGCTATCTCATCACCTGGACCGTGCCGGAGGACATTGCTCGCTACCACAATCTTGAGGTGCTGTTCTCGATCGGTGCGGGGGTCGATCAGTTCAATGCCGAAGTCGTGCCGTCCCAAGTGAAACTGGTGCGCATGGTCGAGGACGGCATCATCCGCATGATGCAGGAGTATGTCGCGCTTGGCGTTCTGGCTCTGCACCGCGACATTCCCGGCTACCTGCACCAGCAGCGCCGCCAGTTCTGGCAGGCCCTGCCCGCACGGCAGGCCACAGAATGCCGGGTCGGTTTCCTTGGTCTCGGCACGCTGGCACAGGCGGCCATCGAACGGTTGAGGCCATTCGGATTCCCCTTGGCCGGGTGGAGCCGCAGCGAAAAGCAGATCAACGGCGTCAGCCGTTTTCACGGTGCCGAGCAGTTGCCGGCCTTTCTGGCGCAAACGGATATTCTGGTCTGCCTGTTGCCGCTGACCGGACAGACGCGCGGCATGCTCGATCAGCACCTCTTTGCCCAGTTGCCCGCCGGCGCGCGGCTCTTGCATGTGGGGCGGGGGCCGCAGCTCGACCAGGCGGCGCTGATCGAGGCACTGGACAGCGGGCATCTCGGCGCCGCGATGCTGGATGTCACCGATCCTGAACCGCTGCCGCAGGATCATCCGCTCTGGTGTCATCCCAAAGTGATGGTCACTCCGCATATCGCATCTGTCACCCAGCCGGAGACGGCTGCGCAAGCGGTGTCAGAGAACATCCGACGTCACCGGACCGGCGAACCCCTGATCGGGCTCGTCAATCGCAATCTTGGCTACTGACAGGAAAACCCATGTCCAATCTGATCACCATCGACACCACCCCCAGTTTCGCCCCGAAAGACGCGCTGCCCCTGCCCGAGCGGCTGATTTCCGGCGATCCCGCTTTCAAAACCTGGGCGCAGGACGCCTCCAGGGACGACAAGGTGCAGACCGGGGTCTGGGAGGCGACCCCCGGCGTGACCCACTCGATCAAAGGCACCACCTTCGAGTTCTGTCACATCCTGTCAGGCGTGATCGAGATCGAGGAGACTGGAGGCGAAACCAAAACTTACCGCGCCGGCGACAGCTTTGTGATGAAGCCCGGTTTCGTGGGCGTCTGGCGCACCATCGAGACCGTGCGCAAGATCTATGTCGTCGTGACCGACTGAAACCGACCGCGCGCGCCGCGCATTACGAAGTCAAGGAGGCTCCCCCGTGAACAGCCACAGAATCGCGCTCATCCCCGGTGACGGCATCGGCAAAGACGTAACAGAAGCGGCCTGGCAGGTCTTGCAGGCAGCGGCAGAGCGGGGAGGTTTCGCCCTTGAAGGGACGGAGTTTCCCTGGTCGTGCGCCTATTACCGCGAGACGGGGGCGATGATGCCGCCCGACGGGATCGAAACGCTGCGTGCTTTCGATGCGATCCTGCTCGGCGCCGTCGGCTGGCCCGCCGAGGTGCCGGATGCGGTCTCGCTGCACGGGCTGTTGCTGCCGATCCGCAAGCAGTTCACGCAATATGCAAATATCCGCCCGCACCGGCTGTTGCCGGGGGTCCAGGGGCCGCTGCGTGCCGAGGGGTTCGATATCCTCTGCATCCGCGAGAATACCGAAGGCGAATATTCTGGCGCCGGTGGCCGGGTGCACCAGGGCACGGCGGATGAGGTCGCGGTGGAAACCTCGATCTTCACCCGCACCGGGGTCGAGCGGATCCTGCGCTTCGGCTTCGAACAGGCGCGCGCGCGGCGCAAGAAGCTGGCCTCGGTCACCAAGTCCAACGCCCAGAAACACTCGATGGTCTTCTGGGATGAGGTCACGCGAGAGGTGGCGGCGGATTATCCCGATGTCGAGGTGACGCAGTACCATATCGACGCCATCGCGGCGCGCATGGTCATGGCGCCGGAGAGCCTTGATGTGGTCGTCGCTTCCAACCTCTTTGGCGACATCCTCACCGATCTCGGGGCGGCGATTCAGGGCGGATTGGGCTTTGCCGCCGCGGCCAACATCAACCCCGATCGCAGCGCGCCTTCGATGTTCGAGCCGGTCCACGGCTCGGCCCCCGACATCGCCCATCTCGGCATTGCAAACCCGATCGCCACGATCTGGGCCGGGGCCATGATGCTCGACCATCTGAGCGAGCGTGAGGCTGCGGCAGCGGTGATGTCGGCCATCGAGGCGGTGACCGCGCGCGGCATCGGCACCGTGCCGGGACGAGACCGGACGGAGACCATCACCCAAGCCGTGCTTGCCGCGTTGAACTGATACGGCACCGCCCCCTGCAACAGCTTGTAATCCCGCTGGTTTCACGCCCGAGACCGGCGGGACAAACGTGTCTCGGGAACGGGTGTGGCGGAGCGGGCCGCCGTCACGCAATACTGGCCCGAACGTCAAGCAGTTCTGTCCCAGAGCGGCCCTTGAGCGCGGTGCGTGTCGAGGGCCGATGAGCGGACAAAGCAGAAGTGAGCAATTCAGTTTTGCGTCCTTGCGGTGACGATGAATTGTGGGGACACCGCCATGTATGTCCCGTTTGCTATGGCGCGGTCGAGAATGTTCAGAAGTGCCTCAACGCGGACCGGTGACATTCCTCCCTCGATTGCATAGTCACCAATCGTTCGGATCATACCCATGAGCCTTCCTGTCGTATCCGCCGTCGCGGTGACCCGCACTTCGATGTCGGAATAGCCGGCGCTGCTGGCAAGGGCATAAAGTTGCCGTCCGATCATTGGTTGTTTCCAGGCCCAAGACGCCGCGTCTACGAGATCGTTCCAGTCATTCGGAGCAAGCGGTTCGAGCGCCATCAGACGCCGGTCTCCTTCAATCATGTGGAGCAATCCGTCCGCGCGCAGTATACGTCGAAACTCGGCCAAATTCGCCTTGGGTGCCGGTACGTGAATGAGGGTGTTGCGTACGATGACCCTGTGCACGCTTTCCGTTGGTAATGGGAGACTTTCATCGGTCAGAAGGAGTGTGGTGATGCGGTCGGCAACCCCCGACTCATCCGCTTTTCGACGCGCACTTGCCAAGAATCCTTCGTTAACGTCAGCTGCAAAAATGTGCCCGTCGGGTGAGGTTCGTTTGACGAACTCGATCGCCTGGTGCCCCGGACCGCAGCCGAAATCCAGAACATCGAGTCCTGGACCGAGCCGCGCACCATCATAGTAGTGGGAAGTGTCTTGGTTCCATCGAAACATCGCCTCGAACCGCTTCATGCGGTCGTCGGGTATGTCGATCCATTGAGTATCCAGTTCGGACATTTTCACTAACGCCTGCTTCAGATGTCGGGCTTGAAGTGACCTTAGCATAAATTTCCGCGTTGGGCTCAAACCGGCCCGTCACTGCGACCTGCGCGAAGGTCCGACCTGCAATGTCAGGTCCGCTCATGACATGGCGACCAACGCCCTCTGACGTTCCTCATTCCTCCTTCGGGCCGGGCGCGGCGGCAGAAACAGACGTTCGGAAACTCCTGCTGCGGGTCCCGCAAACTTGAGCGCCTTCTGCCGCACGCCCGCGCATTGCAGCACATTCTGCCAAATCCGCACGGCTAAGCTCGGTCAGGACAACAGACTTGCAGGAGCTGCCGCCATGGCCAACTTTCGCCCGAAATACGTGACCT